>JAFUEP010000038.1 GCA_017470345.1 Prevotella sp. | reverse complement strand
TTGACCTCCGGCAGTTAATCCTTCCTTTTTACAACAAAGGTAAGGAAAAACCGTGATATTTCTTCTCTTTTTTACCGTTTATTGAACGTTAAATAATTTAAGAGTTCGTAAGGACACTCTATTCAGGCTGCAAAGTTAAAGCAAAGTTAAAGAGGGGAGGGGAGCAACTGCGCACTCCTTGCCTGCATGATAAGGAAGGGCCGCAAAGCCTTCGCTAATCAGCGGCTGAAGGTGACGTCGTCGACGTGCTCGCCGATGAAGATGTCGGCGAAGTCGGCCGTCTTATACCATGAGGGCTTGCCGGGCATGTCGTCGGCGATGAGGCGGCCGTTGATGCGGAGGTTCTCGAAGCGGATGCCGCTGATGCGTCGCTGCTCGTTGTAGCCGGTGATAAGGGAGAGCTGCGGCCGCGGACCGTCGTAGCTGATGTTGCGGAAGGTGACGTCGCGGATGCCGCGTCCCGGGGCGTTGCAATACTTGCGGTTCCAGCAGACGCGCAGGTTGAAGAGCATGCCGCCGTCGCGGAGAGCCTCGACGCGTATGTTCTGGAAGGTGACGTCGCTGACGAGGATGTTGTCGCCGTTGTTGATGCCGAAGCATCCCTTGTAGTCAATCTGCGGCTCAGGGTTCTCGAGGATGTCGATGTTGTCGTAGACGACGTGCTCGATCGTCTCGCCCACGCCTACATCGCCGTGCAGGCCGATCATGATGGGATGGGCCACGTCGGCCCAGTAGACGGCGTCGCTGACGCGGATGTTGCGGCACGAGCCACGGTAGCCCTTGCGCGTGCAGTAGATCGTGGAGCAGTCGTCGCTGGTGCGGCAGAAGACGTGCTCATACGTGACATTGCTGCTGGCGAAGACGTTCATGCCGTCGCCCCAGCCGTAGCTGCTGATGACGCGGGCGTTGCGCACGGTGACGCTGTCGCTGCCCCCGACGGGAATCTGGGTGGTCAGGGGGCCGTCGATGACGACGCGTCGCGAGCGCCGCACCATGATGCCCTCGTGGCGCCCGGGGTCGACGATGCCGTGGCCCAGGATGCGCACGTCGTGGGCATCGTCGACGGCCAGCCATCCCTTGACGACGGCGCCGCCGTCGATGAAGACGGTCTGTCCGGAGCCGACGACGAGCGAGTCGCCCTCGATGACGTGCAGTCCGGGTCCGAAGTAGACGGTCTGGCGCGACTTCATCTCCTTCTTCGTCAGCCGCGGCTGCATCGGGTTGGCCATGAGCTGCAGGTTGTGATAGATGTCGCCCCCCACCTCGATGCTCAGGTAGCGGGGCTGATGGAGGCGGAACGTCACGGTGCGCCCTGAGACACTGGGCACGATGCCGTACGACAGCGGGCGGATACGCACCCACTCCTCCCCTTCGGGGAGGTCGGGAGGGGTCTGTCTGAGGCTCGTCACCTCGACCTCCACCTCGCCCTCGAAGTCGAACTGCGCCACGGAGGAGCGCTCCACGTTGTGGCGCCCCATCTCGACGCGGTCGACGCTGAAGGCCAGCGTGGGCACTTGTTGCCACTCGCCGCCGTCGGTCAGTCGGACGCGCACGGCGAAGTCGTCGGCCAGCCCGACGCCCTCAGGCGCCGGCCACGTCTTCAGCTGCCCAGCCGACATGGGGGCAGCAGCCATGAGTAAGAGTAGAATCAGAATGTTTAGTTTCATACACTATTAACGCGTCGCCCCGCGGTTTTATTTTCCTGACACTGGCATAAAAGCGCTTCAAGGGCCGCCCGCCACCGAGCAGTTCTTACGATTTTTCCGTATCTTTTTGGCGGTTCGCGCGAAAAGAATTATCTTTGCAGGGAGTTTGAAATTAACGGAGACTTACATGAGTGAATTAAGTTAGAGACCCCATAATAAAAATAGCGACACATGAGCATATTTCAAAGGATACTGATGACGCTCACGGCCATCTGCTGCCTCAGCCTGGCGGGCAGCCATGCGGCCACGACGGGCAGCACCAACTGCCGGCGCATCACGATGGACGACGGTCTGCCGTCGAACACGGTGCGCAATATCGTGCAGGACCGCTTCGGATTCCTCTGGTTCGGCACCGACAACGGCCTGTGCCGCTACGACGGCACGCAGGTGCAGACCTTCCGCATCGCCGAGCTGGAGACGAGCCAGTACGTCTCGGCCCTGACATCAACCGACGAGGGCCTCTACATCGGCACGGAGCGCGGCGTCTACTTCTACGACTTCGCCCAGCAGCACATCAGCCGCCTGCCGATGACGATCAGCACGGCGGTGACCAGCCTGACCGTCGACCGCGACGGCCAGCTGTGGGTCGGCACGCTGGGTCAGGGAGCCTGGCGCCACGATGCGCGCAGCGGCCGCAGCAAGCACTATGCCTTCAGCGAGATACGCGGCAACGTCAACTGCCTCTTCGTCGACCGCGACAACCGCGTTTGGGCGCTGACCAACTGGGGCGACCCGGCCGTGCAGCGGCTCAACAAGGTGAGCGATGCGTTCGAGCCCGTCAGCCTCCGCTACGACGGCCCCTACCAGTCGCTCTGCATGCTCCAGACCGGCGACGGCACCCTCTGGCTCGGCTCATGGGAGGAGGGCCTGCTGCGCATCGCTGACGACGGCCGCCTCGAGGCCGTGCTCTCGCCCGAGACCGACAGGGTGGGCCATCACATCCACACGCTCTATGAGCTCTCGGCCGACTGCATCGCCATCGGCTGCGACGACGGACCCCTCAGCCTCAACACCCGCACGGGCGAGTGGCACAGGCTGCTGCCGGCCGACGGCGGCACGCCGCACTCCGAGCGCTTCGCCTATGCCTTCCGCCAGGACCGCGAGGGCGGCCTATGGATCGGCACGTTCTATGGCGGCGTCAACTATCTGTCGCCCGTGGCCGGCCGCTTCGAGCCCGTCAGGGCGGGCGTCATCGGCCGCTTCTGCGAGGACCGACAGGGGCGCGTCTGGGTGGCCAGCGACGACGGCGGACTGAGCTGCTACGTGGCGGCGGAGCGTCGCTTCGCGCCGTTCGCCCACCAGCAGGAGCTGAGCCGGCTCAACGTCCACGCCCTCTGCATCGACGGCGACGACCTGTGGATCGGCACCTACACCGACGGCGTCTACGTGCTCAACACGACGACGGGCCGGCTGCGCCACTACGGCCCGACGGGCCACGACCGCGGGCTGAACGACTACAGCTCGTATGCCATCATGCGCGACCATGAGGGCACCGTCTGGGTGGCCACGATCAATGCCCTGCTGCGCTATGACGCCGCGGCCGACCGCTTCCGCATGGTGCGCCAGATCGGCGCCCTGACCATCGACATCGACGAGGACCGCCAGGGCCGCCTGTGGCTCTCGACGCAGGGCGGCGGACTGTGGCGCTACACCCCGCGCACCGGCCAGTGGCAGCACTATCAGCACCAGGCGGGCCAGGACGACGGCCTGCCCGACACGCAGGTGAACGGCACGCTCGTCGACGCCGAGGGGCGCCTCTGGGTGGCCACGCAGGACGGTCTGCTGCAGTGGGACGAGGCGTCCGCGAGCTTCACCCTCGTCCACATGGACATCCCCTCGCAGGCCGTCATGTGCGTCGTCGAGGGCCAGGACGGCCTGTGGCTCTCGACCGACCGCGGCATCGTCAAGTACGTGGCGGGCGACGGCATCCTGCGGTTCACGCGCCAGGACGGCCTCGTCAGCGAGCAGTTCCAGCCCAACGCGGGCCTGATGACCGCCGACGGCCGCATCTTCTTCGGCTCGACGAGCGGCTTCAACACGTTCTATCCGCACACCATCAAGACCAACAGCGTCATGGCGCCCGTCTACATCACGTCGCTCGAGATCCTCAACCGCGAGGAGAAGACACCCGACGGACTGCCGCTGAGCGTCGGCCAGCAGCGCGAGCTCCGGATGGCCTACGGCGACGGCAAGATGTTCTCGCTCAGCTTTGCCGCACTGAGCTATTGCTCGCCCGACAAGAACCAGTATGCCTACCGGCTGGACGGCTTCGACAAGGAGTGGAACTACGTGGGCAACCAGCATAAGGCGACCTACACCAACATCCCGCCGGGCACCTACACCTTCCGCGTCAAGGCCACCAACAACGACGGCATCTGGACACCCGACGAGGCCACGCTGCGCATCGTCGTCAGGCCGCCGTTCTGGTGGACGTGGTGGGCCCGTGCACTCTATCTGCTGCTGGCCGTGGCCGCCCTCTGGTGGTTCGTGCGCTCACGGCTGAAGCGCACCGAGCGGCGCCATCAGCACGAGCTGCAGCGGCTCAGCGAGGCCAAGGAGCGCGAGGTGCGCGAGGCGCGGCTGAACTTCTTCACCATGATTGCCCACGAGATCCGCACCCCCGTCTCGCTCATCATCGGACCGCTGGAGAAGCTGAAGGGCCGCCTGACGGACGAGAGCATGGCGGGCCAGTTCGACATCATCGACCGCAACGCCCACCGCCTGCTCGAGCTCGTCGGCCAGCTGCTCGACTTCCGCAAGGTGGAGCAGCAGAGCCTCGTCATGCACATGGCCCCCCACAACATCTATGACCTCGTGCGGGCCGTCAGCGATCGCTTCGCCCCGACCTTCGAGCAGGGCGGCAAGCACTTCGAGGTCAGCCTGCCCGACCGCCGCTTCACGGCCTTCGTCGACCATGAGGGCCTCACCAAGGTGGTGAGCAACCTGCTGACCAATGCCAACAAATACACGCGCGACGACGTGCGCCTGGCCTGCTCCGTCGAACCTGACGGCGACCACTTCCGCATCGTCGTCGCCGACAACGGCGTGGGCATCCGCGAGGCCGACCGAGAGCGCATCTTCGAGCCTTTCTTCCAAGCACAGGACAACAAGCCCGGCACGGGCATCGGCCTGAGCATCGTCAAGAACATCGTCGACCAGCACCACGGCACCATCAGCGTCAGCTCCGAGCCCGGCCAGGGCTCCACGTTCACCGTCGTCCTGCCCGTAGAGCAGGCCATCGACAACGCAACAGAACCTCAACCTTCCACCCTCACCCCTCCACCCTCCTCCCTCCCCACGATGCTCATCGTCGACGACAGCGACGACATGCTCAGCTTCCTGGCCGGCAACTTCCAGAGCACCTACAACGTGCTGACGGCGGCCGACGGCATCGAGGCCCTCGACGTGCTCAGCCGCCAAGGCGCCGACGTGCAGCTGATCATCAGCGACTGGATGATGCCGCGCATGGACGGCGCCGAGCTGTGCCGCCGCGTGCGGCAGGACCCCTCCACGAGCCACATCAGCTTCATCATGCTCACGGCCAAGACCGACCACATGTCGCGCGTGGAGAGCATGGAGGTGGGCGCCGACGTCTACATCGAGAAGCCCTTCTCCGTGGAGTTCCTCGAGGGCTGCATCCGCAACATGCTCGACATGCGGCAGCGACTGCTGAAGCGCTTCACGTCGAAGCCCGACGTGCCCGTCACGCAGATTGCCAGCAACCCCACGGACAACGAGTTCCTCGAGCGCATGAACCGCATCATCGAGGCCAACTTCGCCAACCCCGACCTCAACGTCAACTTCCTGGCCGAGGAGATGGCCATCAGCCGCAGCGGACTCTTCGCCAAGATCAAGACCCTGGCCGACATGACGCCCAACGAGATGATACAGGTGGTGCGTCTCAAGCGGGCCTACGCCCTGCTCAGCGAGGGCCGCTATCTGGTCAACGAGGTGTGCTACAAGGTGGGCTTCAACAATCCCTCCTACTTCACCAAGTGCTTCCAGAAGCAGTTCGGCATCCGTCCCAGCGAGGTTTGACCGCGACGGCGAGCTCTCGAAGGCCGAGGCGGCAGCGGTGACGACACTCATCGACAGCGAAAAGAATCAGTCTGTGTTCTATAATAAGAACATCACCTCGTTCGATGAGTTCCAATACTTCACAGGACTAGAGTCACTTCCAAAGGAAGCATTCTGTAGATGTGGTTATTTGAAGACTATTAATGTACCGGAAACAGCAGTTACATGGGGCAAGATGACATTCTATAATTGTTATGGCAGTGCTAACTTGGTCACCGACGTCACCAAACTCGTCGACATCATCCTCGGAAAAGACTAAGCAGGAGCCTCCCCCAACCCCTCCGAAAGAGGGGAGTAAAAACCCCACCCGGCATCCCCTTCGGGGAGATCGGGTGGGGTTTTGTGTTCTGGGGAAACTGTCGCGGTTCGCCCGTCTTTTTTTACAAAATATTTGGCGGTTTGATGATTATTTCGTACTTTTGCCAGCAATAAGCTAACCTTCACTTGCAAAACGAATAAAAACCTGATGAGATTTTGTATCTTCTTAAAAGGAACAAACCGCATGAAAAGAATCGTTTTCTTCTTTCTCTGCATCGCCTGCTTTGTGGCGAATGCCAGCGCCGACCCGAAGCAATGGATGGCCGGTCTGAAAGACAATATCTACGTCGCGCAGATGTCGCTGCCGGGAGCGCATAATGCGGCCACGGGGCACGGTTTCTCGGGCATAGTAGGCACAATAGGCGGTGCCGTCAATGGGAAGTGTCAGGACAAGGATCTGGCGGGCCAGTGGGACGCCGGCGTGCGCGTCTTCGACCTCCGCCCGACGACCAGCGGCGACGACTGCACGATCAACCACGGCATACTGCCGACACAGCTGACGCTGCGCCAGGCGCTGACCACGCTCAGCGGCCGGTTGACGGCCTATCCCAGCGAGTTTGCCGTCGTGCTGATGCGCAAGGAGGACGGCGATGCCGATGAGTGGCAGACGAAGGTGAGCGCCATCGTCGGCAGCCTCACGAACGTGATGCCGTTCAGCCCGAACCTCCGCCTGGGCGACGTCCGTGGCAAGATCCTCATCCTCAGCCGCGACTATTTTGCCGACGGCTATAAGATCGACTACTGGAACGACAACACCACGCGCGACGTCCGTTCGGCTGGCGGCGTCGACTTCGTCGTCCAGGACTACTATCAGGTGGAGGATGCCGCAGCCAAGTCCTCGGCCATCGCCAACATCCTCGCTGAGGCCCGCACGAACAGCAGCGCCAGCCGCATGTTCATCAACCACACGTCGGGCTATACGGGCTCCAGCAGCAGTAACACCAACATCAGCAGCAACGCCGAGACCTGCAATGCGCTGGCCCTCAGCACGATCACGGCCCACCCCGGCCCGACGGGCTGGGTGCTGATGGACTTCGCCGGCTCGGGCGACCACAGCGGCGCCGCCCTCTGCAGCAAGATCATCGAGCAGAACAGCCTCATCGCCACGGCCGTGCCCAGCGCACCCGCCACGGGGCAGTACTACCTCCGCAACCTTGAGCGCCACATGTACGTCACCCGCGCGAACGACTGGGGCACGCGCGCCTCGCTCGACCTTTGCGGCATGCCCATCGCCGTCAGCAACGCCGGCGACGGCACGCTGACGCTCGTCACCAACACGGGCGGCATCGGCCGCGGCATCTTCATCGCCGACGGCAACGGCGAGACGGTCTATGTCGACAACACGCCCACGGCGTGGACCTTCGAGTGCATCGACGCCGCCAACAACATTTATACCTTGAAGAACGGCTCCGACTACCTGCAGGCCCAGTCAGGCGGCACCATCGTCGTGGCCGCCCCGTCAGCCGAGGGCCGGTCCGCCCAGTGGCAGTTTGTCCCACGGCAGGAGCGCGAGGACCTCAGCGCCGCCACTTTTTCGAATCCTGCCGACGCCACCTTCCTCATCGAGAACCAAGGCTTCGACCGCTACAACGGCGAGCAAAACTCATGGAAGAACGCCGACGGCTCGAACTGGCGGCCCGGCGACGCCTGGTGCCGCAATGCCGACGCGAGCAACAACTGCGCCGAGGCATGGAACGCCAACTTCGACATCCACCAGACCTTCACCGACGTGCCCGACGGCGTCTATGAGCTCCGCGTGCAGGGCTACTACCGCATCAGCGAGTCGAACACCAGCGACTATCTCATCCAGCAGCTGCGTGCCGCTGGCGATGTGCTCCGTGCAAAGTACTACATCGGTGCCCGTGAGGCCTATCTGCAGCACCAGCTGTCGGCGGACCTGCCGGCTGACTATGCCGACTTCAGCGTCGACATCGACGGCACCACCTACCGCTATCCCAACAGCAAGAGCCGCGCCTCCGTCGCCTTCCGCGACGGCTATTACGAGAACGTCCCCATTCGCACCGTCGTCACCGGCGGCACACTCACCATCGGCCTGCGGCTCGACCAGAAGAACGGTCAGGACTGGGTCTGCTTCGACAATTTCCGGCTGGCCTACCTCGGCGCACCCATGGCGGGCGACCTCAACCTCGACGGCACGCTCACCATCGCCGACCTCGCTGCCCTCGTCGGCGTCCTCCTCGGCCTCCCCTCCAGCTACGCCGCCCCGGCCGATGTCAACGCCGACGGCGCCGTCAATGCCGCCGACGTCAGCGCCCTCGCCGACCTCCTCCTCCGCCGCTGACCCCACGCATCTTTCAAGTGTCCTTTTTATTTACAAATTCAGATCTCGGCACAGAGAAGCGGTCCTTTTTCGTCCAAAAAGCACCGCTTCTCGACTCAAGAAGCGGTCCTTTTCGACCCGAAAAGCACCGCTTCTTTTTCGGCGCATAGCTATCTTGCAGAAAATCAACAAGTTGTAATGAATAGGCGAATAATTCAGAAATTTATTTACAAATCAGTCTAAATGTTCCCCTCAAGATAGGGATTCCCGATAGCCCCCTTTTGGTTAAATTCCAAAAATGATTTGGAGAATTGGGATAAAAGGATTATCTTTGCAGAAACAAAAGATTTTTTATTTATGACAATAATAACAGGAAGTCAGTTCAGGGCTAATCAGGGCAAGTATATCGACATGGCGCACCAAGGTGAGAATGTCTATATAAAAACCCGACGGGGTAACGTTGTCCTTACTCCTGTTGCTGATGATATTGAAGATGAAGAGAAGTCTTTCCAGGAATATGTAGGCTCTATGTCCTTCCAGTCTGTTGCTGAAAAGGCCAGGCAGGAGTTCTTGGATGGTAAGACCAGAAGTTTTGGCAGTGCCTCAGAGGCACAACAGTGGATGGATAGTCTATGAGATACAGGATTGATTATTCAACCGAGGTTCAAAGGATATTGAAGAAATGGAAGAAATCTAACCCCAGGTCTTTCAACAAGCTTCGTGATTTGTTGCCGGAACTTGAAGAACACCCACGAACAGGCACTGGTCATCCTGAGCCACTGAAAGGAGGTAATAATGTGACCTATTCAAGACGTCTGTCAGGGCATGACAGAGTCATCTATGATATATATGACGATGTTGTGGCGGTTTTGGTCATCCAAGTTGGAGGCCATTATAACGATAAATAGCAGAAAAGCAGGACAAATCTCCTGCTTTTTTTATTTCAGCCCCTGCCGCATTGATAAAACGGATCAGTCCGCAAACCCAGTTGAGAGCGGCTGCGCATGATTTGGAACGATCATTTGAAATTGATTCTTAAGAACAAAGGGGGCATGGCTTCGATGTGAAGCCATGCCCCCATTATGTTTTTAGGACGCGTAGTGCTTACTTGACGATGAACTTCCGGCCGTTCATGATGTAGAGGCCGCGGGTGGGCTGGGCGATGCGGCGGCCCTGCAGGTCGTAGCAGTTCATAGTTCTGAGTTCATAGTTCATAGTCTGGATGCCGTTGTAGACGGGCTCAGCCATGAACGTGACGTAGTAGACGTACTGCTTGTCGCCGACCTCGAAGCAGAACTGTCCGTTGGCCGTGTAGTCGTCGGCCACCTCGTTGTTGCTGCACATGGTCAGCACGACGTCGTCGCCGTTGCGGGCGATGGTGAAGTACATGTCGCCGTAGCCGTTGTAGCCGCCGTCCATGTCGAAGCTGAGGCCGTTCTCAGCGTTCTGGCCCTCGCCGTAGACGCCGTCGGCGGTGAGTCCACGCAGGTAGTAGCTGTCGGGGCTGAGCAGGTCGTCGATGGTCACGCCCAGAGCCTCGGCAGGCTTGCTGAGGTCGAGCACGACGTCGATCTCATCCGTCGAGACGGGGATGCCGAGGTTCTCGTTGCCGACGATCTCCTTCTCTACGACCGAGTCGACGAAGCGCAGGTTGATGTTGATGGTCACCATCTTCTCAGTGGCCTCGTTGACGAGGAAGAGCTGTGTGCTGAACACCTCGCCGACGCTGTTGCGGTTGGGGTACTGGAAGAAGCGGAACGTGCCGTCGCTGAGGAAGCTGATGCCCACGCGGGCGTTAGCATCGTACCAGTCAGAGACGCGGCCGTCGGCGTTGAGCCAGAAACCGGGTTTCGGGTCGCAGCTCCAGTCCTTCGAGTAGGTGCCGCGCTTGGCCACGAGGGTATCCTGCGTCAGACCGTAGAGCACGGGCGATGCGGTGCCGATGAGCTGCTCCACCTCATCCATGGCGATGCTGCAGAGGTCCATGGCCTCATAGCCGTTGTAGAGCAGCGACTGCAGGGCGAAGGTGCGCGTGGTGACGCTCTCGAATCCGTGTTCCACAAGATCAGGATCGTCGATGAGGAGGGTGACGTCGTACTGGTAGTAGTTCTCGCCGTTCATGAAGTAGAGGCTGGCCGTGAACTGGTCGCCGTAGGTGTAGGTGCTGGGCACCTGTCCGACGTTGAGCGTCGAATAGTTGTTGGCTTCGGCGGGCTCGATGTAGAAGGCACCGTTGCCGTAGGCCACGACGCGGCCGCCCTCGTCGAACCAGAATCCGCCGTTGTTGGCTGTCGTCTGTCCGAAGTTGTCGTTGTTGTCGAGGGCGTTCATGCCGATGGCCGACACCTCGCAACCCAGTGCCTGGGCGATGGCCTCGAGGTCAGGATAGACCTGCACCGAGCCCCACGACGTGCGCGGCTCCTGCTTGACGGTGACGGCAGCCTGGCCCACCTTCGTGTAGGCGTCCATGCCCGTGCCCTGCTCCACCTCGAGCACCTTCAGCGTGATCTTCACGCGGTAGGCCTTGTCGCCATAGACGAGATAGACATAGCTGAACCATTCGTCGTTCGTCTTGCAGGCGCCGGGATACTGACCCAGGTTGAACGTCAGCTCCATCGTCTCGGTATTGAAGCCGAAGGCCTCAGCGAAGAAACGGTCAGCGTCGCCCCATCCGGCCGATGCGCATTCGCCCGTCTCCTCGCCCTGCTCGTTCTGCACGGGGCGCATCCAGAATCCGGGGGCGCCGGCCGTGAAGGTGTTGCTCAGCGTGTCCTTCTTCAAGCCGCCGCCCTGCTCGACGTCAGCCGTGTTGTATTCGGGGGCGTAGAGCACCTGATCCATGGCGTCGACCAGGATGCCGACGGTCGGCAGGCCGAGCTTCTCGATGACGTCGTCGAGGGCCACCTTCACGGCGTCGCTGTCATAGCCGCCGCGGGGGAACTGCTCGACGACAACTTCCTTCTCGCCCACGACGTTGACCTCCTTCTCGATGAGCGTGGCCGGCTCGGGAATGTCGTAGACGGGCTTGGCGATGACGTTGAGCGTGATGGCGAAGACGACCTGCTTGTCGTTGAACTTCAGGGCGATCTTGGCCGAGGCGGCGTCGCCGGCCTGCATCACTTCGGGCATCTGGCCCACGTAGAAAGCGAACTCGTCGGCCTCGATGTCGACGTCGGGGCTGGCATAGAAGACACTTGTCTCACCATAGCCCACGTTGTTGCCCTGAGCGTCCATCCAGAAGCCGTTGGCGTCGGCCGTGGGGTCAGAGTTCTCAGTGCCGTCGGCCTGCTGCACGAAGAAGAGACTCGTGGCGGGCGTCTCGGCTGCGATGTACTCGCCGATGGCTGCGCCCAGCGTGGCGGCGTCGGTGCCGAGGGCCGTGGCCACCTCGGTGAGGTTGAATGCGATGGGCGATGATGCGTAGTCCGTCGTCGGATACTGCTCAGCGCTGCCATCGAACTGTTGTGCCTGAGCTGTCGTTCCGACGAGCAGGCATACCACTGCGGTCAGCAGATTTCTAAGTAGAGTTTTCATCATACTGTTTGGATGTTAGTTAATAATGTTTTAAAATGTTTGCAGTAATTTCGTTTGGTCAGTTCCGTAACTGTTGGCAAAGATACAAATAAATCTGAAAACCGGCAATTAAATAAGGAGAAAATATAAGCTGGCAGGACGTTTTAGACGATTTTTCCATTCTTTTAGACGATATTGCAAGCCCCCGCCTTTTTCTTGTGATTTTTTCTTAATTTCACTTGCAGATACTCAAAAAAAGATGTATCTTTGCATGGGTTTCGACAGGAAATCAGCCTACGACAAGAATATCTACAACTAACCACAGTTATGAAATTGACTTCTTTTGCTGCCATCATCGCCGGCGCACTCAGCATGCTGCTGACTCAGACGGTCCAGGGCCAGACGCTGACCAACCTGACGGTGAAGGCCACCAGCATCGAGGCGTCGGCCAGCGACGAGGGCCACCCCGTCAGCCTCGTCAGCGACAACCGCACGACGGAGAGCAACTACTGGAGCAGCTATCACGGCGACGACTACATGGGGCAATACGAATACGTGGAGCTCACGTGGGCGCAGCAGAACGTCTACCGCGAGATACGCGTCTATTGGGCCACCGCCGACGAACGCCTGGCCCTGCCCACCGATGCCTACGTGGCCTGGTGGGACGGCAGCGAGTGGCAGCAGGGCCCCGGCCTCAATGCGGCCGACGACAAGCAGGTGTCGAAGACCGACGTCGACCTCTCGGCCGAGCGGCTGCGCATCTACATGCGGAGCGACAAGGCCTGCGGCATCCGCGAGCTGCGCATCTTCGGCTATGCCGACCCGACGGTGCCCTATAAGTGGCCGGCCTATTCGCCGACACTCTCCTACGACTATCGCAGCGAATACCCCGCCCTCGATCCGCCCACGCGGATGCTGCCCGAAAACAATAACATCAAGGGCTACAAGGCTGACGGATGGTGGGCCGTGGCCTGGGGACCGACGACCAACCCCTACGTCACTGAGACGGCCAAGCAGGGCCTGCTCGACAAGATGAACGAGGACTTCGCCTTCTTCCGCGACGTCATGGGATGGCCGCCCGACAAGCGCGCCCGCAACGGATACTACAGCACGGTCTACGTCTACGGCAGCGGTCTCAACAGCGACGATGCCGACATGTATGCCACGGGCGGATGGCAGGGCGCCACGTGGTATAACGGCTCGTCGTGGCCGATGGTCAACATCAGCTATTACCCCATCGCCTGCTTCGACCCCGCCTTCACCTACGACACGAACCCCAACTGGAAGCACACCGTCACCGACCAGACCTTCCAGCAGAACGCCTGCGTCCATGAGGGCATCCACGCCATCTTTGCCGACCTGGAGGGATGCAAGAACTCCGCCTGGTATCAGGAGGCCGGCAACACGTGGCTGCAGGGCGAGGCCGAGCTCGTCAAGAGCGGCAAGACGCCCACGAGCATGGGCTACCTGAGCGCCGGCAACATGATTGCGCCGTTCATGCCCATCGAGTGCTACTCGGGCTGGCTGCTCGACGACACGTTCGGCGGCCCGTCGGCCGAGGGTGTCAACATGTACGGCGCATCGGGACAGATATGCACTTGGCGCAACATGCTCGGCGGCGTGCAGTATGGTGAGCTCTTCCCCCACTTCGTCAGCGAGATCCTGGGGCGCGGCTCCATCCCCTGGATATGGCGCTACTGCAAGAACCGCGTGCTCGACGGCATGGCCGACTCGCTGGGCGACAGCCAGATGCGGCGCCTCATCCTCGAATACCGCGCCCGTCAGGCCATGATCGACGTGGGCCAGTGGTCGACGGCCTGCCGCAAGCTGCTCGACGACAACTGGCTGCTGAAGGTCGAGCAAGAGTGGACCCCCTACTGGAAGAAGGTCGCCCCCTGGCTGGCCACGCCCTATGCCAACATGTATCGCTGCGACGAGGTCGACAGCGCCGGCTGGTGGCGCCCCGAATGGCGCACGACGCCCGGATGGAGCGGTGCCAACCAGGTGCCGCTGCACGTCAAGGGCGACGTCGGCACGATGGTCAGCCTGCACTTCAAACCGCTGGGACAGAACATGGTGTGCATGCTCTGCTATCGCACCAAGCAGGGCAAGATATTCTACTCGCAGCCCGTCGAGGGCGAGGGCGACGTCATGATGGAGCTGCAGGCCGTGCCGGCCAACAACGTCGTGATCGCCGTCGTCTGCAACACCGATTATATATATAAAGGCGAGGAGACGCGCAAGAAGCACTTCGACTACCGGCTGCGCATGGGCGAGGGCGTCTATCAGCCCGCCAAGGCCCAGCTGAAGTGGTATAACTACCGCTCGACGATTCGCGACACCGAGTTCATCAACGGCATCGGCGAGGCCCTCATGGCTGACCAGCCGTCGGCCCGCTTCACCATCACGCCCGGACGGATGGTCGTCAGGCGCGGCGAGCGCGTGCCCCTGCACATCGCCGCCGCCTCGCAGCTGCAGGTGCCTGTGCGTCTGTACAACCAGGCCGGCCAGCTGGTCAGCCAGCAGAGTTTTATGCGCGACGGCGACTACCTGATCCCTTCGGACATCGCGCCTGGCATCTACATCATGCAGGGTCTCAACGGCAGCGAGACATCGAGCGTGAAAATAACTGTCAAACGATAACAGTACAGAATTTATGTCATATATGAAGACAAAACAACAGAAAAGGGGCTTGGGCCGGATGAATGCCTTCCTTCCTGCCTGTCTCCTCGCCCTGTCGGCCCTGACGGCGTCGTGCGACAAGGACGAACTCATGGACGACCCCTCGTGGCTGGGCAACTCCATCTATGAGCGGCTGCAGGACGACGGCCACTTCAGCTACACCCTGCGGCTCATCGACGACCTGGGCCAGAAGGAAGTGCTCAGCCAGACGGGCAGTAAGACGCTCTTCGCGGCCGACGATGCCATCTACAACAACTTCTTCGCCTCGAATGCGTGGGGCGTCAGCCGCTACGACGACCTGACGACGGCGCAGAAGAAACTGCTGCTCAACAGCGCCATGGTGAACAATGCCTACCTGGTGGAGCTGCTGAGCAACGTCAGCGGCAACCCGCCCCTCAGGGGCCAGTGCATGCGCCGCGAGACGGCCGCCTCGGTGTTCGACTCCATCGCCAGGGCCTATCCTGCCGACATGCCCAACACGCCGTTCTGGGACAAGTATCGTGACCACCGTGAGGGCATCGTGCTGCTGCGCGACAACACCTCGAAGCCGATGATCCACTTCCTGCCTGTCTTCATGCGCAAAAACAACATCACCGACGCCGACCTCAGCGTCCTGACGAACGGCGCCTCGCAGTCGACCGACGACTCGTGGGTGAACGGCCGCAAGCTCATCGAGACCGACATCACCTGTAAGAACGGCTATATCCACAAGGTCGACGGACTGGCCACGGCTGCCGACAACATGGCCGAGATCATCCACAACCATGCCGGCATGTCGAGGTTCGCATCGCTCATCGACCGCTTCTGCGCACCCTATTATGACGACGAGGCGACGAAGGAATACAACCGTCTGTATAACAACGAGGACTCCGTCTTCACGCTGAAATACTTCACGTCGACCCTCAACACCGACCCTGACGGCAACGTCGTCGACGCCACCCTCAGCTTCGATCCCGGATGGAACCAGTATATGTACACCAACACGGCCGGACGCGACCTGCACTACGACGCCGGCGCCATGCTCGTGCCCAACAATGCGGCGCTCGACGACTGGTGGAACCACGACGGACGGGTGCTGCAGGACATGTACGGCACGTGGGAGAACGTGCCGATGAAGGTGCTGGTGAAGATGCTCGACATCAACCTCATCCGCTCGTTCACCGAGACCGTGCCCTCGAAGTTCAAGAACATCGTCGACAACACGACGAAGGTGCCCCTCGGCATCACCACGGCCCACGTCGACAGCTGCTTCATGGGCTGCAACGGCGTGGTCTATCAGCTCAACCGCGTCTTCACCCCCGCCGCCTATGCCTCGGTGTCGTTCCCGGCACTGGTCAACGAGCAGACGATGAACGTCATCTACTGGGCCATCGAGAAACTGGAGTTTGAGCCTTACCTCAACTCGATGGACTCCTACTACAGCTTCATCATCCCCACCAACACGGCCATGCTGCAGTACATCGACCCCTGCACGTACGGCAGCTCGACCACCATCCTCTATGAGTTCTACTACGACACCGACTACAAGACGGTGCGGGCCCACCGCTACAACTACGACATGAACAGCCACCAGATCATCGAGGGCGCCACCTCGCTCAACGACGCCAGCGACGCGCAGGTGCAGAACCGCCTGCGCGACCTGCTGGACAACCTGATCATCGTCGGCAACATCGAGGACGGCCACACCTACTACCGCACCAAGGGCGGCAGCGTCATCAAGGTAGGCCGGGCCGGGCAGGAGGGCGCGATGACCCTCGCCGGCGGCTATCAGATAGAGAGCGAGACGCCCATCACCGTGGAGACCATCTACGACCAGACCCGCACGGGCAACGGCAAGTCATACGTCGTCGAAGAGACCATGCCACTCACCAGCCGCCGCTCGCTCTACTCCATCCTCAACGGCCGCGACGACTGCAGCCGCTTCTTCAGCCTGCTCTACAACGGCGGCTCGGCCAACACGCTGCTGAAGGCCCGCATGAGCAGCTTCACCTGCGCCGACTACAACTGCAGCCTCTTCGATGCCTACAACTACACGGTCTACGTGCCGACGGATGCCGAGATCGAGCGGCTCCACGCGGAGGGCATCCTGCCCGACTGGAGCGACTATGAGAACCTGACGGCCGAGCAGTTCGGCGGCAACGCCTCGCTGCTCAAGCAGGCCCGCACGCTGGTGGCCAACCGCATCCTCAACTTCATGAAGTATCACATCCAGGACAACTCGGTCTTCATCGGCGGCGAGCCGACCACGAACGTCAAGTATGAGACGTCGACCCTGAATCCGCTGAACAACCGCTTCTTCAGCGTCACCGTCAATGCCGACGACGAGCGCCTCACCGTCACCGACCAGCTGGGCAACACCCGCACGGTCGTCAAAGGCGACAACTACAACATCATCGGCCGCGAATACTGGATCCAGAATGCCAACAACGTCAACTCTACCCAGCTCTACAACGCCTCCGACCTGGTGGTCCACCAGATCGACGGCCCGCTGTTCTACGAGTCGGCACAGCTGACGAAGTGGCAGGACGAGGTCGACGCGCTGCGCGCTAATAATGAATGATAAAGGAGCTACGCAATGAAGACAAAAGCAATACTACAAGGCAGATGGATCAGGATCGTCAGTCTGTTCATCATCCATTCTACGTTGTTCATTAGCGCTGCAAGCGCACAAATCAAAGCCATCCACGGCACCGTCACCGACGAGATGGGCGAGCTGATGGGGGCCTCGGTCTGCGAGATCGACGCCAGCGGACGTATCATCGAGGCCACCGTCACCGACGTCAACGGCCACTTCTCCATGGCCATCCGCAACCCGAAGGACAAGGTGCGCTTCAGCTATGTGGGCTGCCGTACGCAGACGCTGCCCATCAACCGCGAGACGTTCAACGTCAAGCTCGCCTCGCAGACGCAGATCAAGGAGGTCACCGTCACGGCCAAGAAGAAGCTGAACAGCGGCGGACTGCCCATCCCGGAGCGCGAGATCTCGTTCGCCACGCAGACCATCGACATGAAGGAGTTTGAGGGCCTGGGCCTGACGACCGTCGACGAAGCCCTGCAGGGACGCATCGCCGGCCTCGACATCGTGGCCGTCTCGGGCAACCTGGGCGCCGGCACCACCATGCGACTGCGCGGTGCCTCGTCGATCAGCACGCTGACCAGCTCGAACCCGCTCATCGTCGTCAACGGCAACACGTGGAATGTGGACATGACCAACTTCGACCTGACCAATGCCAACGACGAGCAGTTCGCACAGCTGCTGAACGTCAACCCCGAGGACATCGCCTCGATCACGGTGCTGAAGGATGCTGCCGCCACGGCCATCTACGGTTCGCAGGGCGCTAACGGCGTGATCGAGATCACGACGAAGCGCGGCTCGCGCGGCACGCCGAAGCTGACCTATTCGCTCCGACTGACCAGCACCTACCAGCCCGAGGGCTACAAGATGCTCAACGGCAATGACTACACGATGCTGCTGAAGGAGTCCTACTTCAATCCCGAACAGAACGACAACGCCTCGAACATCCGCGAGCTGAACTACGACCCCACGTTCTCCGAATACGAGCAGTATAACAACAACACCGACTGGGTGGACGCCGTCACGCAGTGGGGTCTGCGCCAGAACCACTACCTCTCGCTGACCGGCGGCGGCGAGAAGGCCACGTTCCGCATCTCGGGCGGCTTCGACCACGAGACGGGTTCGGTCATCAAGCAGAAGCTCAACCGATTCTCCACCCGTGTGGCCCTCGACTACTACGTCAGCGACCGCATCAAGATCTCGACCAACTTCTCGATGACCTACACGAAGAACAACAAGAACTACGACGACCTGCTGGCCATCGCCTACCACAAGATGCCCAACATGAGCATCTACGAGCAGGACCCCGTGACGGGCGAGAACACCTATAAATACTACACGATGCTGCAGTCGGCCCCCGACGTCTTCAAGGACGACCAGCGCGTCTACGTCAACCCGGTGGCCTCGGCCCATCTGGCCAAGTTCGACGACCGCACCTACGACATCACGCCCGAGTTCGAGCTGAACTACCGCCTGCTGGGCATGGACGAGGAGCACCACCAGCTGAACTGGCAGGGGCGCGTCTACATGAACATCTTCAACGAGTATATCGACAAGTTCTATCCCAAGGAGCTGGTCACCGTGTCGTGGAACAACGGCGTGAACAATGCCTATACGGGGTCGACGAAGAGCGTCGCCTTCAACACCAAGCAGACGCTGACGTTCATCCCCCACTTCGCCAACAAGGACCACTCGCTCATGGCCATGGGACGCTTCGAACTGACGTCGGGCAGCTCCAACGGACAGGGCACCGACGCCACGAAGCTGCCCTCAGGCGGCATCACCACGCCCTTTGCCGGCGGCAAGGTGACGGGCATGAGCTCCAACTTCAGCCAGTGGCGATCAATGTACTACACCTTCTCGACGCACTACGCCTACAAGAGCCGCTATATGCTCGACTTCTCCGTGCGTGCCGACGGCACCACGAAGTTCGGTCCCGAGCGCCGCTGGGGCTACTTCCCCGCCGTGTCGCTGCGCTGGAACATCGTCGACGAGCCCTGGATGAAGGGCACGGAGAAGTGGCTCTCGATGCTGTCCCTGCGTCCCAGCTGGGGCCGGGTGGGCAACCAGCCCGACCGCGACTACCTCTACGAAAGTATCTACAGTCAGGGCACGCGCTATCTGGACATGGGCGCCATGCAGCCCGACAACATCCGCCTGACCGACCTGCGCTGGGAGACGACGTCGACCTACGACATCGGTGTCGACCTGGGTCTGTTCGACGACAAACTGACGCTGCAGGCCGAGTGGTATCACTCCACGCGCCGCGACATGCTGATGCGCGACGTGAGCATCCCCTCGAGCACGGGCTACTACACACTGGCCTATCGCAACGTCGGCTCCATGCGCAACATCGGCTGGGAGCTCAACCTGAACACCAACCGCATCTTCCAGAAGGGCAAGTTCTACGCCGACATCAACATGACGTTCGGCAACAACCAGAACGAGATCCTGTCGATGGACGAGACCGTCCTCTCGGCCCTCAACTCGGAGTTCTACTTCGGCAACCGCGAGGTGCTGCAGCGCGTGCAGCTCCACAACCCCTTCGGCGCCATCTACGGATTCCGCTACAAGGGCGTCTATGAATACCAGTATGATACCTTCCAGGACATGACGCCGCAGGAGCGCGAGGCCTTCCTCGCCGCCGGCCATACGGCCCCTATTGCCTTCGACAAGAACGGCAACGTCATCATCGACGACGAGGGCAATCCCGTTCACATGATGTACAACTACACCCACGACGGCGTCGGCAAGAACTACCTCTTCAACGGGGGCGACGCCATCTATGAGGACATCAACAACGACGGCGACATCAACGCCCTCGACATCGTCTACTTAGGCAGTTCGCTGCCCAAGCTGACGGGTGGCTTCGGCTTCACCCTGAACTACGCCCGGTGGAAGCTCAACACGCAGTTCAACTACCGCGTGGGCAACAAGATCCTCAACCTGGCCCGGCTCGACGGCGAGGCCATGATCAGCAACAACAACCAGACGAAGGCCGTCAACTACCGATGGCGCAAGGAGGGCGACCAGACCAGCATCCCCCGCGCCATGTACGGCAGCTCGACCAACTACAACACGCTCATCAGCGACCGCTTCGTCGAGGACGGCTCGTTCCTCCGGCTGAACTACATGCAGCTGTCCTACTCGTTCGACCCGAAGGTCATCAAGAAAGCGCTGGGCATCAGCCGCCTGAGCTTCTATGCCAGTGCCAACAACCTCTTCATCCTGACCAAGTACAAGGGTGTCGACCCGGAAGTGTCCTACGGTGGCTACGGAGCCGCTGTCGACGGCGGCCAGACCCCGCGTGCCAAGTCCTATACGCTGGGCGTGAGTGTTGACTTCTAATCAGACTGTTTTTGAAGAAAGAGTAACTATGATTACCAAGATGATAAAGAGAAGTAAGACGTGGATAAACGGCTTGTCCCTTATTCATGGTTTATTATTCGTCAGCGGCATCGGCGCGCTTTGCTCATGCTCCGACTTCCTGGAGATCACCCCGCAGGAGACCATCGTGCTGGACAAGTTCTGGAACGAGGAGGCCGACGTGGAGAACATCGTCGCCGGATGCTATTCCAGCATGCAGGCGCAGGCCGTCGTCGAGCGCATGATGGTGTGGGGCGAGTTCCGCTCCGACAATATCGTCGGCGGCACGGGCGTGGAGAACGAGATCGACTTGTCGAACATCTTCAAGGAGAATCTCAACGCCAGCAACGGCTTCACCAAGTGGGGCGAGTTCTATAATATCATTAATCGCTGCAACACCGTCCTGTACTATGCCCCCACCGTGGCCGGCAAGGACCCCAACTACACGCAGAGCGAGCTGAAGGCCACCGTGGCCGAGGTGTCGGCCATCCGCGACCTGATGTACTTCTACCTGATACGTACGTTCCGCGACGTGCCCTACACCACGCAGCCCTATCTCGACGACAACCAGCAGCTGGACCTGCCTGCCACGCCCTTCAAGGACGTCCTCGACAGTCTGATCCTCGACTTGGAGGCCATTCAGGGCCAGGCCGTCAGGAAGTATCCCCTCACCAAGACGGGCTATCAGCACGGCCGCATCACCCAGGACGCCATCCACGCCATGCTGGCCGACATGTATCTATGGAAGCAGGACTATGCCAACGCCATCCGCTATGCCGACATGGTCATCGATGCCAAGACGGCCGACTATCAGCAGACGCTCGACAAGATGTCGGGTGTCATCAGCAGCAACGACCAGATGATCGACGGCTATCCGCTCATCGGCGATGCCATGGCGTCGGGTAACTACTACGGCAACGCCTTCGGCGAGATCTTCGGCGAAGGCGACAGCCGCGAGAGCATCTTCGAACTCATCTATCAGGACAACGACCAGATGCTGGCCAACGGTGCCGTCAGCACTAGGTATGGCAACGACGAGACCTTCCCCGGGCTGGCCCGCCCGGCCGACTTCCTCTGCACCGACGTCACCGACGAAGTCTACAGCGTCTTCCTCAGCAAATACGACACCCGCTACTATGAGAACCTGCAGCCCGTCAACGGCTCGAAGACCCTGTCGGGCATCAACAAATATGCCTGCGAGTCGGCCATGGTCGACTTGTCGAAGGCTGACATCATGGCTGCCTACGGCGGATTCTACACCAAGGACTATTGCCACGCCAACTGGATCCTCTACCGCCTGACCGACATCATGCTGATGAAGGCCGAGGCACTGGTCGAGCTGGTCAACGACGCCGACACGACCGCTTCGGGGCGCGAGCTGTCCGACTCGCTGCTCCATCAGGCCTTTGCCATCGTCAACACCGTCAGCAAGCGCTCCAACTGCTCCTCGGGCAGCAAGGACCTGGATGCCGCCAACTATGCCACCAAGCCGCTCATGCAGGCCCTCGTCATGGAGGAGCGCCAGCGCGAGCTGATGTTCGAGGGCAAGCGATGGTACGACCTGGTGCGTCGCTCGCTCCGCGACGGCAACACCAACTACCTGGTGGGTATGGTGGCGCGCAAGGGTTCCAGCGGCAGCGGTGCCCTCTCGAGCAAGCTCTCGCGCATGGAGTCCATCTTCTGGCCTTACCATAACGATGAGGTGAAGGTGAATAAGAACCTTGTTCAGAACCCGGCCTTCGGCAGCGGCGAGAACAGCAGCATTGAACGAACAAAATAACTATAAGGAGACAACTATCTATGAATACCAAGCCGATGAAATATTTCCTCCTGGCACTCTCCGTGTGCTATGGCTTCGCGATGGCCCTTTCGTCCTGCTCCGACGAGCCCGACTCCTCGAACTTCTATACGTTCAAGGGGCAGATGATGAGCGAATACCTCTATGGGCATGAGCAGTTCAGCGAGTTCACGGCCATCCTCGAGCGGGCCGGCATGATGGAACTGCTTGCGGCCTACGGAGCCTACACCTGTTTCCCGCCGACCAACGAGGCCGTACGTAACTACCTGGCCAAGCGCGGCCTGTCGTCAGTCAGCGAGCTGAGCGTCGCCGACTGCGACACCCTGGCCCGCACACATCTGGTGAAGAACATGTACACCACGGCCGACATGGACGACGGCGTGCTGTCGACGGCCAACATGAACCGCCGCTACATCGAGGTCAGCCATGGCGTTGACGAGGAGCAGAACGCCGTGGTCTTCCTCAACGGCACCTCACACATCATCTTCGCCCTGCAGGACGACTCCGTCGAGAACGGCATCATGCAGCCCATCACCGAGGTGCTCGAGAGCAGCAACCGCATGATTCTCGACGTGATGAAGCAGAACCCGAACATCTCGCTCTACGTCGATGCCTACGTGCAGACGGGGCTGGCCGACTCGTTCTATCAGTATAAGGACCCCACCTGGGACCCCACTGCCTATGAGCAGCACTGGAAGTACATCTCGCACGTGAACCGGGAGACGGCCTCGCCACCCGACGAGAAACGCACCGGCTACACCCTCTTCGTGCCGACCGACTCGCTGCTGCGCGAGAAATATGGCATCACCACCGTCCGCGGGCTCTACGACAAGGCCTGCAAAATATATGATGCCGTCTACCCCGAGGACAAGGATGCCGAGTATCACGACTTTGCACACATCAAGCATCCGAAGAATCCGCTCTTCCGCTTCCTGGCCTATCATGTGCTGACGCGCGACGTCAAGGGCTGGAACTACCTGACGCCCTATAAGGACGTGGGCATCCTGACCACGGTGATGAATCCCGTCGACTGGTACGAGACGATGCTGCCCCACACGATGATGAAGTTCGAGCGGCTGACCGTCCGCAAGTGGGCCGGCCCCAGCATCTTGGGCCAGCGCTACATCAACCGCCGCTACGACGACGACTTCAACGTCGTGGGCACCCGCATCTTCGCCAACGTCGAGACCGACTATAAGCAGGATGCACTGAACGGGCGCTACTTCTACGTCGACGACATCCTGGCCTTCGACCTCACCACCCGCGACATCGTCGACAACGACCGCATCCGCATGGACTTCTCCACCATCTTCCCTGAGCTGATGACCAACGACATCCGCCTCAACGAGCGCAACGGCGGCATGAAGCAGCAGGATCCCGAGTACGACGAGACGGGCAAGTACGGTCGCAACTACTACTTCCCCAACGGCTATCTGAAGGGCGTCACCCTCAACGAGGGCTGCCACTTCGTCTATCGCCGGCCCCACGACTGGTACGACAGCTACGAGGGCGACGAGATGAACCTCTTCGGCGACTTCGACGCCACGTTCAAGCTGCCCCCCGTGCCCTATGAGGGCGAATGGCAGATCCGCTTAGGCTTCGCTGCCGAGGGCACCCGCGGCGTCGCCCAGTTCTACTTCGACGACAAGCCGCAGGGCATCCCGCTCGACATGACCAAGCAGCTCAGCGACGCCTCCATCCTCGGCGCCGACTGGAAGGCCGACTACAACAGCATGTCGCTCACCGACCTGGCCACCGACCAGAAGGTCTTGAAGAACAAGGGCTACTATCGCGGTGCGGCCGGCGGCTATCACTATGCCCCGCAGGGCGGCACGACCCAGGTCGTCTTTGCCACCCAGCCTCACACCATCCGCATGGTCATCTGCACCACCCACATCAATCCCGACGAGGACCACTACCTGCGCATCCGTTGCGTCTCCACCAAGCAGGGCAACGACAATGAGTTCATGCTCGACTATCTGGAACTGGTGCCCAAGAGCGTCTACGGCGTGACCGACGAGGGCAAGATGGAAAGCATGCTGTAAACAGTCCATAGTTCATAGTTCATAGTTCATAGTTTATAGTTTTTATATGATTTACAAATATATTAAACATATCAGCGCAGCCCTTCTGGCAGGCATGGCCCTCGCCGGATGCTCCGACGAATGGAACGAGCACTACGACGCCAGCGCCGTCAACGACGGCACGCTCTGGCAGGCAATCTCCTCACAGAGCGACCTGACCCATTTTGCCAGCGTCGTCAAGGCTTGTGGCTACGACGTCGTGCTTGATGGCAGCCAGACCTATTCGGTCTTTGCACCCACCGACGCCACCTTCTCGGCTGCCGAGGCCGACAGTCTGATAGCCGAGTTCAAGCGTCAGCAGTCAGCCGGCACCCGTCCGAACGACAACACCGTCGTGCGACAGTTCCTGCAGAACCACATCGCGCTCTATCGCCATCCCGTGTCGTCGCTCACACTCGACTCCATCACAATGATGAACAACAAGTATGAGGTGCTCACCCACACGCATCTGGGCAATCGGCAGCTGCTCTCCTCGAATGCCCTCTACGACAACGGCCTGCTGTTCACCATCGACCGCAAACTCGACTATTTCCCTAATGTCTTTGAGTATCTTGGTCACGATAGCGAGCTCGACAGCGTCTATCAGTTCCTCAATGCCTACAGCGTCTATGAGTTCGACGAGACGAAGAGCGTCCCCGGCGAGATTGTCGACGGCCAGACCGTCTACCTCGACTCCGTGTCGGTGCTCATCAATCCCCTGCTCGAATCCTTTGGCCTCATTGACTCTGAGGACAGCACCTACTGGATGGTCTGCCCCACCAACGACGAGTGGAGCCGGCTGCTGGCGGAGTATGAGCCCTACTTCAACTATCCCAACAACGTGGCCCGCCGCGACTCCATGTTCCGCGTCGGCACCCGTCAGGCCATCATTGGCGGCACCATCTTCAGCCGAACCACCAATCCCGACGTTGCCTTCCGCGACTCCGCCGTGTCGACCAGTGCCCCCTCGTCGCTGGTGCGCGCCCTGATGGGCAACGACTATCCCTATTACACTTATTTCCGGCCCTTCGACGCCGGCGGCGTGTTCTATGGCACCGACGACATCGTCTGCAGCAACGGCCATGTCCTCAAGGCCCGTGACTTCCGCATCTCGAAGTACGAGACCTTCCTGCAGACGGTGAAGGTCGAGGCCGAGGCCATCCAGTCGCAGGACACCATCATCAATGCCGTCGAGCCCCTCGTGGTGCGCGAGGTCGTCTCGACCAATCCGTTCTATGGCAAGGTCTCCGGAAACACGTTTGTCGAGGTGCAGCCCGACCCTGCCACGGCTCAGGTGACCGTGCAGTACAAGATTCCCAACATCCTGTCGAACGTCGGCTATGACATCTATGCCGTCTTCGTCCCTGCCACGGCCTACGACACGCTCGCCGTGGCCGAGACCACCCGGCCCAACATCGTCCGCACCACCCTCTACTGGAGCGACCAGAACGGCCGCGAGGCCCGCCGCATCTACAACAAGGACCTCACGACCCGTCCTGACGTCGTCGACACCGTCCAGCTGGTCAGCAACTACACCTTCCCGACCTGCTCCTACGGTCTGGCCGACGCAGCCGTCAAGGTGGCCATCCGCTCTAACGTGCGGACCAACCAGACGTCGACCCACTCCAGCACCCTGCGTCTCGACTGCCTCATCGTCAGGCCCCACAGAGAAGCCGAATAACATGTCATCTCAAGATAACCACTGCAAGCAATTATGAACAGATATTTCATCTTCGCACTTGTCTCCCTCATGCTCCAGGCTGCTCCCCTATCAGCCCAGGATGAGGACGGCGAACTGTCAGAAGCTCCCAAGCGCGAGCGGGCCGAGAAGCCCCGCAAGCAATATCCCACGCGAATGGTCAGCGGCCGCGTGCTCGATGCCACGACGAAGACGCCCCTCTCGGGCGTCATGGTCCGTGTGGCCGAGGTGGAAGGCTACAGCACCCTGTCGGAGGACGACGGCAGCTACGAGCTGCGCGTGCCCCTCTTCGCCACGTCGCTCCAGGTCTCCGCTCCTGAGTTCAACCTGACCCGGACCGGACTGTCGGCCCATGAGCAGCAGCCCGACATCGTGCTCTTTCCTGCCGCCTTCACCCCCGACTACGACGCGACGACCAATGTGACGGCCAGCGAGTCGGCCTCCGACTTTCGCTTCTCCAATGCCGTGACCATCGAGGAGGAGATCCAGAAGCGTCTCGGCGCCAGCGTCCACACCGTCAGTCGCAACGGCACGCCCGGCGTGGGCAGTGTGATGTTCATGAACGGACTGGGCTCGCTCTATGCCAACGCCCAGCCCCTCATCGTCGTCGACGGCGTCATCTTCGACCAGCAGTATGGCCGCTCGACGCTCCACGATGGCTTCTACAACGACATCCTGAGCAACATCAGCCCGGCCGACATCGAGAGCGTCGACGTCCTCCGCAACGGCACCGCCCTCTACGGCGCCCGCGGTGCCAACGGCGTCATCCTCATCAACACCCGCCGCAACCACAGCATGGCCACCCGCATCACCGCCAGCCTCTCGGCCGGCATCACCCTCGAGCCCAAATTCCTCGACGTCATGGATGCCACGCAATACAAGAGCTATGCCTCCGACCTGCTGCAGACCACCCGCACCACCATCAAGGACTTCAAGTTCCTCAACGAGGATCCCGCCTACTATTATTATCCTCAGTATCACAACGACACCGACTGGAAGGACCACGTCTACCGCACGGCCGTCACCCAGAACTACAACATCAACGTGGAGGGCGGCGACGACGTGGCCGACTACAACCTGTCGCTCGGCTACGTCACCAACCAGAGCACGCTGCGCCAGAACAGCATGAACCGGCTCAACATCCGCTTCAACTCCGACATCCGGCTGACGCAGCGCTTCCTCATGCGGTTCGACGCCTCCTTTGCCAACCAGAAGCGCAACCTGCGCAACGACGGAGCCCCGGCTGACTATACCGAGGGCACACCCACCTCTGCCGCCTTCCTGGCCTACGCCAAGAGCCCTATGCTCAGCCCCTACACCTTTGCCGGCGGCCGCATCTCCGACAACTACATCGACGTCAGTGACGAGAGCTATCTCGACGAGGCCCTGGCCGACTACACCAACTACAACTACAAGCTGGCCAACCCCCTGGCCGTCAATGAGTATGGCGACGCCGAGAACAAGAACCGCTTTGAGAACTCGATGATCAACCTCACCGTCATCCCGAAGTATCGGTTCAATCCTCACCTCACGCTCTCTGAGCACTTCAGCTACAACCTGGTCAACACCAACGAGAAGTTCTACATCCCCCTGAACGGCGTCCCCGCCTACTATGTCTCCAGCGTCAATGCCTACTGCGAGAACGAGGTGCGCTCCATGGCCGGCAAGCAGAACTCCGTCATGAGCGACACGCGCCTCGACTGGCAGAACCGCTACGCCGGCCACGCCGTCCGCGTCTTCGGCGGCGCCCGCTTCAACTGGGAGAGCTACACCCTCAGCTCGCAGCTGGGCTACAACACCAGCAGCGACAAGATGCCGGCCATCAGCTCCAGCCTCGACCACGCCCAGACCTCGGGCAACAGCGACAAGTGGAAGAACATCGCCTGGTACGCCCAGGCCAGCTACGACTATCTGCAGCGCTACTACCTGCAGGCCAACCTGACCGCCGAGACCTCCTCGCGCTTCGGGCCCGATGCTTCGGGCGCCGTGAAGCTCTTCGAGGTGCCCTGGGGCATCTTCGGCGGCGTCCAGGCCGCATGGGTCGTGACCAATGAGCCATGGTTTGCCGACGTCCGCGGCATCGACTACCTGCGGCTGAATGCCGGTTATGACGTCAGCGGCAACGACGACCTCGACTACAACGCCGCCCGCAGCTACTTCAGCTCCAACAACTTCCTCGAGGACGTCTCGGGCCTCTCGTTCGCCAACATCGGCAACACCCGCCTGAAGTGGGAGACGACGCGGCGCCTCAGTGCCGGCTTCGAAGGCAATTTCGTCCAAAACCGGCTCAACGTGCGCTTCAACTACTTCCGCAGCACCACCGACAACCTGCTCATGTATCAGTCGCTCCGCTACGTCACCGGACTGGAGCGCAACTGGGCCAACGGCGGTGCCATGCGCAACGAGGGCTTCGACGTCAGCGCCACGGCCAAGGTGCTCGCCCTGAAGGACTTCCAGTGGGAGCTGGGCGCCAGCGTGGGCCACTACGTCAACCGCGTCACCAAGCTCTCCGGCGGTCAGCAGGCCATCGAGAACACCCTCTACGGCGCCACCATCCGCACCGAGGTGGGCCAGCCCGCCAACATGTTCTATGGCTACCGCTCGCTCGGCGTCTTCGCCACGTCCGAGGAGGCCGCCGACGCCGGGCTCTATCTCCTCGCGGCCAACGGCATCGACCACCTCAGCTTCTCGGCCGGCGACATCCACTTTGCCGACCTCGACGGCGATCACCAGATTACTGCCGCCGACCGCGTACAGATCGGCAACCCCAACCCCGACATCTATGGCAACATCTTCACCACGATGGCCTACAAGCGCTTCCGACTCGACGTCAACCTGAACTACTCGCTGGGCAACGACGTCTACAACTATCTGCGCTCGCAGCTCGAGGCAGGCAGCCGATTCATGAACCAGACCACGACGCTCACACGCCGCTGGCAGACCGAGGGACAGTTGACCGACGTGCCACGCGCCACCTTCCAGGACCCCATGGGCAACGCCCGCTTCAGCGACCGGTGGATCGAGGACGGCTCCTACCTGAGGCTCAAGACCGTCACCCTCTCCTATACGCTGCCTCTCCACACCACCTTCCTGCAGGGCTTCCAGTTCTGGGTGCAGGCCAACAACCTGCTGACCTTCTCGCGCTATCTGGGCAGCGATCCCGAGTTCGCCATGACTGGCAGCGTCATCGGCCAGGGCATCGACCTGGGCCGTCTCGGTCAGAGCCGCTCGCTCGTGGCCGGCGTGAAGATCAACCTGTAGTCTAAATTGAGAATTGAGAACTGAGAATTGAGAATTATGATTACCAAAGCATATCAATATCTTTTTGCCGGGCTCGCCTCCTGCGTCATGGGGGCGATGCTGACCGCCTGCAGCGACTTCCTCTATGAGGACTCCGACCAGTATATCTACGCCGAGGACCACGCCCTCGACAGCGATGCCGACACGCTATGGGCCATGGCCGGCATCATGAACAAGATGCAGGTGCTGGCCGACCGCACCATCCTGCTCGGCGAGGTGCGCGCCGACCTCGTCGACCTGACCGACCACGCGTCGGCCGACCTGCGCCAGATGGCTAACTTCAGCGTCACGGCCGACAACCAGTACAACCGGCCGCGCGACTACTACGCCGTCATCAACAACTGCAACTTCTTCATCGCCCGTGCCGACACTGCGCTGCGCGATAACCGCCACGAGCTCATCTTCCGCAAGGAGTATGCCGCCGTCAAGGCCTTCCGCGCATGGACCTATCTGCAGCTGGTGCTCAACTACGGCCGCGTGCCCTTCATCACCGAGCCCGTCCTCAGCCAGGCCGACTCCGAGCGCGACTTCCCCATGGCCGACCTCAGCGAGGTGTGCCGCTACTTCATCGCCGACCTCACGCCCTACGCCAACGTCGAGACGCCCGGCTATGCCTCCATCCGCAACACCGACTCCAAGCTGTTCTACTATCCCGTCTATGTCCTCCTGGGCGACCTCTACCTCTGGTCGGGACAGTATCGCCAGGCAGCCGAGAGCTACTACCGCTACATCGCCACGCGCGGCGGCACCAACTCGGCCTATCCGCTCACGACCAACGCCGTCCGCTTCATGAACAACGACTCGCGCTGGATGTCGACCCAAGACTCGTGGAGCGTCATGTTCCAAAGCGAGGTCAACATGCAGAACGGCGAGCTCATCACCATGATTCCCGGCGACAGCATCCCCTCGGAAGGCAACTACAGCCAGCTGCGCGACCTGTTCAACACGACCGAGAACAATGAGTATCAGTCCAGCCTCCAGCCCTCGCAGGCCATCCGCAGCCTCTCCGCTGCCCAGAAGTATTGCCAGTTCACCAGCGGCGGCGAATACATCCTCGCCCCCGAAGGACTCAAGGCGGAGCTGACGGGCGACCTGCGGCTGCAAGCCGCTTATGCCGAGGCCACCGGCTCTGACCTGCTCATCCGCCAGGACGGAAAGCGCATCGATCACTACGCCGTCTTCTCTAAGTATCAGACGCGCAACGTCCATATCCTCCGCCGCGCCGCCGTCTATCTGCGCTTGGCCGAGGCCCTCAACCGCGCCGGATTCCCCCGCTTCGCCTTCCAGATCCTGAAGCAGGGCGTCAACAACAGCGTCATGGAGACCGAGGTGCTGCCCTACTATCCTGCCGACGAGGCATGGCTCCGCACGTTCAACTTCCCCAACACGCAGTACATCCTCGAGACCAGCGCCGGACAGGCCACGGAGAACACCATGGGCATCCACTCGCGCGGCAGCGGCTTCTCGGCTCAGAACCCCGCCTACCTCTTCCCCGAGGCCGATGGCGACCTGACCAGCCAGATAGAGCAGGTCGAGGACCTCATCGTCGACGAGGAGGCGCTCGAGCTCGCCTTCGAGGGCTATCGCTTTTACGACCTCATGCGTGTGGCCCTCCGTCGCGCCGACGCGTCCTATCTGGCCCGTCGTGTGGCCAGCCGCAAGGGCTCTCTCGACCCTGAGCTCCTGCATAAGCTCAGCGACACGAAGAACTGGTACTTGAGAGTTGAGAACTGAGAGTTGAGAACTGAGAACTGAGCGCTCGACCTTTGGTCGCTTGCTACCGAAGGGACGCAAGAACTGAGAGTTAAGATAATGAAACGACTATTTTTTTTACTGGCACTGACCATTGGCTGTGGCTTGCAGGCGGCAGCGCAGAAGCAGATATACATCCCTGAGGACCTGCGGGGCATGGACCTCGAGAGCGACACCTCGCAGTGGTCCTTCCGCCGCAGCGTCGAGACCCGCGACCTCATCTTCATGTGGGAGCGGGGATTCGGCAACGACCTGCAGAGTCCGCCACAGCTCGACGGCCACCCCATGGCCTTCAACCTCTCTGTGCTCACCGACCGCGTGCAGCGCTTCTACGACTTCTTCCGCGACTCCCTCGAATTCATTAAGAATGGAGAGTGTAGAGTGGAGAATGACAAGAATGTAGAGTGGAGAGTGGAGAATGTAGAGTTTGCTACCGCCACTCCTTCTTCCACAAAAGGGACGGCGGCAGCAAACTCTACACTCTACACTCTACACTCTACACTTGATACTACTCTCCACTCTACACAACCAAGTAAAGCCGACCGCTACAAGATGATGGTCATGGTGATGTACTCCCTCGACGGCACAGCCTACGGTGGCACCTACGACGACACCATCGGCGCCCTCTGGGTGGCACCCAACCGCATCCAGGACCGCACGATGAACTGCATGGCCCACGAGTTGGGCCACTCGTTCCAGTCGCAGATCGTTGCTGACGGACAGGGCGAGGCATGGGGCGGCACCGGCTTCTTCGAGATGGCCTCGCAGTGGATGCTCTGGCAGGTCAACCCCTGGTGGCTGCGCGACGAGAACTATCACTTCGAGGCCTTCCGACAGCTCACCCACAAGGCCTTCCTCCATCTTGAGAATATCTATCACTCGCCCTACGTCCTCCAGTGGTGGGCCGACCTCCACGGCCGTGGCGTCATCGCCGAGCTCTTCCGTCAGGGGCGACGCGGCGAAGACCCCGTCATGACCTACCAGCGCATGCACGGCCTCACCCAGAGCCAGTTCTGCGACGAGATGCTGCAGGGCTATCAGCACCTCGTCAACCTCGATTTCCGTCATGCCCACCAGGAGACGCGACCCTACGCCTGCACCTGGCAGACGCCCCTCGACACCCTCCGTGGCGGATGGCTCCGCCCGCAGAACGTCCCCGAGGCCTACGGCTTCAACATCATCCCCCTGCCCGCCGACCGCCGCCTGAGTGTTCAGGTGAAAGGCCAGAACCTCCGCTGGGCCCTCGTCGGCATCACACCCGACGGCCGCTCCGTCTATGGCCAGCCGCAGGATGCGCGCCTCAAGTCGAAGGAGCCCCTCTCCCGGCTCTTCCTCGTCGTCATGGGTGCTCCCACCCGTCACCGCCAGCTCCGCATGCCCACCGAGCATCAGCCCGACCCTGCTGGCGAGCCCGAGCGCTTCCCCTATACCTTCCGCATCAGACACTAAAGAGATGAAAGATGAAAAGTGAAAGATATGAATAGACTTCCCGCTTAATGACTAGTGTCAAAGCTAATCATATCTTTCATCTTTCATTTTTCATTTTTCACTTTTTTTTGCGTCGGCAAAGGAACGACATTTTTCCGCCCATTTCAAACCTCGATAGGCGAGACATGGGGCGATCCCCGCTCATGCCTCCTCTGGTTCGCAGTTTTTCCTTGCAAAAGATTTGGCCGAATGAATAATAATCCGTATCTTTGTCATCGAAAGGGACAGGCTCGGGGCTGTTCCCCCGCATGACTGGTGTCAGCTCCGGCATCATAAAACGAATAAACAGAAAAAAATAATTGAATATGGAAACTATTACCATCATCAAAAAACGGATCAGGAGCGCTCGAGCTCCGCTCGCTTTGCTTCGGCAAAGAACCGCATTCTATGCTAAATTCCAAATATTGATTGATATTTAACTATATATTTAACACTTGAGGAGCTAAGCTCACCTCATTACTCTTTCTATACACGTTATCGGGGTTGTATTTTACTCGATCTCTAACCATTGCCACGAGGAT
>JAFUEP010000047.1 GCA_017470345.1 Prevotella sp. | reverse complement strand
TGCCCGTCATACGCTCGAAGGCGTACTCGCTGAAGTAGCGGCTGTGGGCCTTCTCGCCGTGGATGAGCAGCACGGGGGACTCAATCTCGTGTGCCCAAGCCAATAGGGGCTGGTTGAGGAACGACTGCGTGCCGATGACGTTCCAGCCGTCGGTCGAGTTGCCGCTGCGCTCGTGGTAGCCGCGAGGGCATTTGTAGTAGGCATGATAGTCCTTCACGAACTGCGGCACATCCTCGGGCAGCGGGTCGATGACGCCACCGGCCCGTTTGTAAGTACCGTTCTTGTAGTCCTCGGTGCGCTGGGCGGCGATGGCGCGGCGTTTCTCCATGCGCTGGGCCTGCGTATCCTCGCTCTTGTAATAGCCCTCCACGTTCACCTTGCTCATGTCGTACATCGTGGCGGCGACGGTAGCTTTTATGCGCGGGTCGATGGCTGCGGCGTTGACGGCCATGCCGCCGAAACCGCAGATGCCGATGATGCCGATGCGCTCAGGATCAACGTTGTCGAGGTTAGAGAGGAAATCGACAGCCGCGAGGAAGTCCTCGGTGTTGATGTCGGGCGAAGCCATGCGACGGGGCTCGCCGCCGCTCTCGCCCGTAAACGACGGGTCGAAGGCGATGGTCAGGAATCCCCGCTCCGCCATGTGCTGCGCATAGAGTCCGCTCGACTGCTCCTTCACGGCGCCGAAAGGCCCGCTCACGGCGATGGCCGCCAACCTGCCCTCAGCCCCTTTCGGCGTGTACATATCCGCCGCCAGTTCGATACCATACCTGTTGTGGAACGTCGCCTTCCGATGCTCCACCTTGTCACTCTTCGGGAACTTCTTGTCCCACTCCTGTGTTAAATTCAATGTTGTCATATTCTCTTCTGTTTTAATTTGATTCTTGTCCGTGCAGCCCGCGAGCATCAGCCCCGCCGCCATTAGTAATAAGAAATGTTTCATGTTCATTCTTCTTTTATTTCACCCATTCTTCCTCAATGTCTCGCCATACGCCTTGCCCATTTTCACGCAGTCGCCAATGATGCCGCCTGTGCGCAGGTATTTATAGGTTGGCATTTCGAAGAGCACGGGCTTCAGTTTCTCGTAGTCAGGCTTGCCCTTCTCGTCGAGCATGGTCTCTTCAACGTAGGTGTTGAGGATGGTGCAGATATAGTTCTTGAAGCCGTCTATCTCGTAAGTGTCGATGACCTCGCACTCCATTACCAGCGGCGACTTTTCGATGACAGGCATACCAGCCTCGCCCAGATGATAAGGCAGCACGCCCGACTTATCCGTCTTCGCCCCGCTCACAGTTCCCGTATAGTCGGCAGCAGCCAGAAACTGCTCGTCGATGATGTTCACTGACAGGCGCTTGGTCTCGTCGACGGCCTTGATGCTATGGTGTGAAGAGTGGATGCTCAGCAGCATTTTTGAGTGGCTAACGATGCCGACATGAGCCACCAACAGCCAGTTTACTTTCCCTCCTTCTCCAACGGTTCCTACCACCGTAGCTGGTGTGGGATAGAGTGCCAGTTTCTGTCCGATGTT
>JAFUEP010000037.1 GCA_017470345.1 Prevotella sp. | reverse complement strand
TGGATATTGCTGCACCATACCTCACAATTCTCAATTCACAATTCTCACTTCTCACTTCTCAACTCTCAATCTCCCCCAGCTCCAGCCATCGCATCGATTTCTCGTCGAGCTCGTCGTTCACGACGGCCAAGCGCTTGCTCAGCCGGTTGATCTCGTCGACCGAGGTGGTGCCTCCGCAGAGCGCCTCCTCAATCTCCTTCTTCTCAGCCTCCAGGGCTGCGATGTCCTTCTCGAGCTGCTCAAACTCACGCCGCTCCTTGAACGTCATGCGCCGGCGCTCGTCGTGGTGATAGTCTTTCTTCGGCTGCGACACCACCTTGTCGCCGTCAGCTGCGGCGCCCGCATTGGGCTGCAGCGTCAGCCATTCCCGGTATTGCGTATAGTTGCCGGGGAAGTCCTTGATCTCGCCATGACCACGGAAGACGAGCAGGTGGTCGACCACCTTGTCCATAAAGTAGCGGTCGTGGCTGACGACGATGACACATCCAGGGAAGTCCTGCAGGTATTCCTCCAGGATCTGCAGCGTGACGATGTCGAGGTCGTTGGTCGGCTCGTCGAGCACGAGGAAGTTAGGCTGGCGCATCAGCACCGTGCACAGGTAGAGCTTGCGGCGCTCACCACCCGAGAGCTTGTAGACGTAGTTGTGCTGCTGCTCCGGCGTGAAGAGGAAGTGCTGCAGGAACTGGCTGGCCGAGAGATGACGGCCCTGTCCCAGGTCGACGTATTCGGCGATGTCGCGCACCACGTCGATGACTTTCTGCTGTTCGTCGAACTTCAGGCCCTCCTGCGAGAAGTAGCCGAAGCGTACGGTGTCGCCGACGACGATGTGGCCCTCGTCGGGCTGCATCTCGCCGAGCAGCATCTTGAGGAAGGTCGACTTGCCTGTGCCGTTGTTCCCCACGATGCCCATCTTCTCGAAGCGGGCAAAGTTGTAGTAGAAGTCCTTCATGATGACCACGTCGTCCGCGAAGGCCTTCGAGATATACTGGCACTCGAAGATCTTACTGCCGATATAGACGTTCGATGCCTTCAGCCTGACGGCCCTTTCCTCAATGCGGGCCTTGGCCACGCGCTCCAGCTCATAGAAGGCGTCCTCGCGATACTTGGCCTTGTGGCCGCGTGCCTGCGGCATGCGTCGCATCCACTCCAGCTCCGTGCGATACAGGTTGTTGGCCCGTGCTATCTCGGCACGTCGGTTGTCAATGCGCTCCTGCCGTTTCTCCAGATAGTAGGCGTAGTTGCCGCGATAGGTATAGATGGTGCGGTCGTCAATCTCGAGGATGACCGTGCAGACGCGGTCGAGGAAATAGCGGTCGTGGGTGACCATGAGCAACGTCTTGTTGCCGCGGTTCAGGAAGCCCTCGAGCCACTCGATCATCTCCAGGTCGAGGTGGTTGGTGGGCTCGTCGAGGATGAGCATGTCGGGCTCCGTGATCAGCACGTTGGCCAGCGCCACCCGCTTCTGCTGTCCGCCGCTCAGCTGCCCCATGGGCTGGCTGAGGTCGCGAATCTTCAGCTGTGTGAGAATCTGCTTGGCCTTCAGCACCTTGTCGGGATCGCCCTTATGGTTGAAGCAAGCATCGAGGACGCTCTCCTCGGGGTCGAAGCGTGGCGACTGCTCCAGCATGCCCACGCGCAGGTCGCGCCTGAAGATGATGGAGCCGCTGTCATAGCCGTCCTTGCCCGACAGCAGCGACAGCAGCGTCGACTTGCCCGTGCCGTTCTTGGCAATGAGTCCCACCTTCTGTCCCTCGGCAATAGAAAAGCTGATGCCCCCAAAGAGCACCAGCGACCCGAACGACTTGGTCAGGTTCTGTACGTCGAGACAAGGTATCTCCTTAGCCATCCAGCAGCCCTTTGTTTATCTGCTCAATATATCCGAGCACGTCGTCGCGACCGTCCTGTTTTTCGGCCGACGTGATGAAGTAAGGCGGCATCTCCTCCCACGTCTCGAGCATCTTCGTCTTGTAGGCCTCGACGTTCTGGCGCACCTTGAGTGTCGACAGCTTGTCAGCCTTCGTGAAGATGATGGCAAAGGGGATGCTCGACACGCCGAGCCAATTGATGAACTCCAGGTCAATGGCCTGTGGCTCCAGCCTGACGTCGACGAGCACGAAGACGTTGACCAGCTGTTCGCGCTCCAGCAGGTAGCCGCGGATCATCTGGTCGAGGCGTTGCACCTCCGACTTCGACCGCTTGGCAAATCCGTAGCCGGGCAGGTCGACCAGATACCACTCGCGGTTGATGATGAAGTGGTTGATGAGCAGCGTCTTGCCCGGCGTGGCCGATGTCTTGGCCAGCCGTTTGTTGCGGCAAAGCATATTGATCAGGCTCGACTTGCCCACGTTCGAACGGCCAATGAAGGCATACTCCGGCTTCGTGTCCTTAGGACACATGCTCACCATCGGTGATGACAGCGTAAACTCGGCGGTCTTAATCTCCATAATTCTCAATTCACAATTCTCAATTCTCAATTCATCTGATGCGGTCAAGCGAACGCACCAGCTTTTCGTCCTTGAGGATCCGCTTGCGGGCCATGAACAGCAGCACGATGGCCACGGCAGGCAGCACCATGGGCCACGTCAGCACGAGGGCGCCGCCCATGCGGTGGTTATAGACCGCCAGGGCCACATAGTAGACCAGGGCCAGCCCCATTAGTACCAGACAGAACATGGCCTGGCGCGTGCGCTTCTTGTAGAGGAACACGTCGGCCAGCGTCAGCACCGACAGGGCCGCCGTCCATCCGCACAGGAATCCGAACGTCTGGTCGCACGCGGCACAGACGGCCAGCACGACGAAGGCGATGAAGAGATAGACAGTCTGAATCCTCTGTATCATACCTCTGCAGCAACGGTCAGATTGTCCTTGGCGGGGTCGCGATAGTACACCTTGCCCTCGATGAACTCCTGAGTGGCGAGCAGCGTGGGTTTCGGCAGCTTCTCGTAGTAGCGCGAGATCTCGATCTGCTCGCGGTTCTCGAACACCTCCTCGAGCGAGTCGTTGTAGCTGGCAAACTCAGCCAGTTTCTTCGACAGGTCTTCCTTGATCTGCACGGAGATCTGGTTAGCACGTTTAGCGATGATGGCCACACTCTCGTAGATGTTGCCCGTCTCTTCGCACAGGTCCATGATGTTGCGCGTCACGGTGTTCACCGGAGCCTTTGACTTCTTGTAATCCATATTTTTTCTATTCTCGTTATTGATGTTTTCTTTCTATTTCAAAAAAATGGCGGCAGCAAATTCTTCACTCTTCACTCATCACTCTTCACTCTTCACTCATCACTCATCACTTCTCTCCCGCCACCTTCTTGCACTTGGCGATGAACTTGTTGGCCAGTTCGCAGTTCTTCGATTCCGGATATTCGTTCAGGAATCCGTAGGCCTCATCCTCAGCGTCGCGATAGCGCTCCAGGCGCTTGTCCTCGCTCGAGTTCTCGGCCAGTTCGAACTTGCTCTTCATGATGATCAGCGAGAAGTCCTCGCGCCACTTTGAGTAGGGGTAGCTCTTCAGCGCGTTCTGCGCCGTGATGATCGATGAGATATAGTTGCTCTCGTTGTTCGAGTTGATGTTGCCGAAGTATCCGCCCAGGTTGTAGTAGAGCTGGGCCGACAGCAACTCCTTCTGCACCAGCTTGTCCTGCAGTTCGAAGAGTCGCTGCTGGGCCTGCTGACGAAGGCGCGAGTCAGGATAGAAGTCCATGAACTGCTGATAGGCATTGATGGCGCCTATCGTGGGCGTCTGGTCCAGGCGGGGCTCCGGCGCGCCCTCATAGAGGGCCTGACCCGTGTAGAACGAGGCCTGCTCGGCATAGATGCCCTTCGGGTAGGTCTGGTGGTATTTCTTGAACGTAGCCGACGCCGACTCGTAGTCGTGGCTCATGTATTCGGCCATGCCCAGCATGTAGAGCGACTCCTCTGCGTCCTCGCGGCCCTTCTTGGCCGTGATCAGACTCTCCAGCAGCCCCACCGCCCGCGTATACTTGCCCTCGGCAAACGCCTGCTTGGCATACTCGTAGCGATAGTCCATGTCGGTCGACTTGTAGACCTTGTTGAATTCGCCTGCGCAGCCCGTCAGCAGCAGCATCAGGCAACCCATATAAAGTACGGTTTTCTTCATTGCTCGCGTATTTTAGCCTGCAAAATTACTCATTTTCAGCCGAAAAAGCAAGCTTTTCAAATGATTTTTCGCATTTATAACGTTTATTACGACAGAAATTCGTAATTTTGCACCCGATATGGACTTCAAACTAACCTCAAAATACCATCCCACGGGCGACCAGCCCGAGGCCATCCGACAGCTCACCGACGGCGTCCTGAGGGGCGACCGCGCACAGGTGCTCCTCGGCGTCACGGGCTCCGGCAAGACCTTCACCATCGCCAACGTCATCCAGAACGTCGCCCGCCCCACACTCATCCTCAGCCACAACAAGACGCTCGCCGCTCAGCTCTACGAGGAGATGCGCGGCTTCTTCCCCGACAACGCCGTCGAGTATTATGTCAGTTATTATGACTACTACCAGCCTGAGGCCTACCTCCCCCACACCGACACCTACATCGAGAAGGACCTCGCCATCAACGAGGAGATCGACCGTCTGCGCCTCGCAGCCGTATCTTCCTTATTGTCAGGACGTCGCGACGTCATCGTTGTCTCGTCCGTCTCCTGCATCTACGGCATGGGCAGCCCCAATGCCCTGTCCGAGAACGTCATCGAGATGCGCCAGGGCCAGCACATCGACCGCAACGTTTTGTTAAGAAAATTGGTGCAGTCGCTCTACGTCCGCAACGACCTCGCCCTCGAGCGTGGCAACTTCCGCGTCAAGGGCGACACCGTCGACATCTACGTGGCCTACGCCGAGAAGATCCTGCGCGTCACCTTCTGGGACGACGAGATCGACCAGCTCGAGGAGCTCGACCCCGTCACGCTCCTGCCCATGGGCCGCTATGCCGACTACCGCCTCTACCCCGCCAACCTCTTCATGACCACCCAGGAACAGACCGAACGCGCCATCCACGACATCCAGGACGACCTCGTCCGACAGGTGCAGTTCTTCGAGGACCTGGGCGACGAGCTCAAGGCACAGCGCATCAAGGAGCGCGTCGAGTACGACATGGAGATGATCAAGGAGCTGGGCCACTGCTCCGGCATCGAGAACTACTCGCGCTACTTCGACGGCCGCCACCCCGGCGAGCGCCCCTACTGTCTGCTCGACTACTTCCCTGACGACTTCCTCCTCGTCGTCGACGAGAGCCACGTCTCCGTCCCCCAGATCGGCGCCATGTACGGCGGCGACCGCGCCCGCAAGACTAACCTCGTGGAATATGGCTTCCGGCTGCCTGCCGCCTTCGACAACCGACCCCTGACGTTCGACGAGTTCCAGGAGCACACCCACCAGCGCATCTACGTCTCAGCCACCCCCGCCGACTTCGAGCTGCAGGAGGCCGAGGGCGTCGTCGTCGAGCAGGTCATCCGCCCAACGGGCCTCCTCGACCCGGAGATCGAGGTGCGCCCCTCCGAGCATCAGATCGACGACCTCCTCGAGGAGATCCGCCAGCGCATCGAGCGCCACGAGCGCACCCTCGTCACCACGCTGACCAAGCGCATGGCCGAGGAGCTCAGCGAATATCTGCTGAACCACGGCGTCCAGACCGCCTACATACACAGCGACGTGGCCACCCTCGACCGCGTCCAGATCCTCGAGAAGCTGCGCCAGGGCGTCTACGACGTCCTCGTAGGCGTCAACCTCCTCCGCGAGGGCCTCGATCTGCCCGAGGTGTCGCTCGTCGCCATCCTCGACGCCGACAAGGAGGGATTCCTCCGTTCCCACCGCTCGCTCACGCAGACCGCCGGCCGCGCCGCCCGCAACGTCAACGGCCGCGTCATCATGTATGCCGACTCCATCACCGCCTCCATGCAGCTCACCATCGACGAGACCAACCGCCGACGCCTCAAGCAGCTGCGCTACAACGAAGAGCACGGCATCACACCCACACAGATCGTCAAGGCCCTCCACGGCACGCTCACCAAGGACACGCCGCCCGACGTCCGCGAGCTCCTCGGCTCGCAGTATGCTGCGAACCCGCAGCTCGACACCGCCGCCGACCCCATCATCGAGCACATGACGCGTCCGCAGATCGAGAAGCTCATCGCCGAGACCACCCGCCGCATGAAGGAGGCCGCCAAGAAGATGGACTTCCTTCAGGCCGCCCAGTATCGCGACGAGATTATCCGCCTGCAGGCCGAGATAGAGCTGAAGTAGCAGGGCATGATTCCTTTTCCTGCAAATAATAGTTCATAAATTTGTGAATATCAGATATTTTTTCTACTTTTGCAGCTGTATGACAGTTTCTTCACAACAGAGAATATGACAACGACGATACTGCAGACTCAATTTGCCACGCTTGCCATCGGAGCAACAGCACAGCGCATGGGTATAACAACCACAGAACTGTTTAACCGGCTGAAGCATCACAATCTGGTGCGCCGGCTGCTCTTCGACTGCTACGACACGCTGCACACCGAAAGCATTGATGGCGTGGTGTGGAACGTGCAAGAAGCATTGAAGAATTGGGAAAAAAGGGAAGGAGGAGAATAAATCAGACCATTGCTGATCGTTGCCTACGATTCATTTCTTCAGAACCCGTATCAGAGAAAGGAGGTCAACCATGAGAGACCAAGTACTTTGGCGAAAGACCGGACGTATAGCCACCCTGCTGGCCGACCGCCTCAACGTTGACACCGAGCGTGCGCTTGACCTCCTCTATAATTCGCATACCTACGCCTTGCTGACCAATCCAGACAGTGGGCTGCAACTTCAGAGCGACACGTACATTCTGAACGACCTGTTACGTGAATTGGAAGTGTAGACACGTCCGCAGATCGAGAAGCTCATCGCCGAGACCACCCGCCGCTTGAAGGAGGCCGCCAAGAAGATGGACTTCCTTCAGGCCGCACAGTATCGCGACGAGATTATCCGCCTGCAGGCCGAGATAGAACTGAAGTAGCCACCCGGACGTCAAGATTGTTTAGTGACCGTAAGATTTAGGAGGTCACGTGTCCTCACGTGACACCTGCGGCAAGTGCGACGTGAGGACACGTCGCCTCCTACTGAGGCAGCCAAATTGTACCAATATTTTTTTGCATATTACTTAGTTATCTCATTATATAGCCTGAATAGTTCTGCAACGCAATGGCTTTCCGTGAAAGTGCTCTTGACAGGGAAACCGTATGCCTGCATGACGGCACGATCATTCTCTTGATGGGCTTTGCGCAGTTCTGGGGGCATTGTCAGTTCGTCGTATAGGTCAGCGAGTGATGAGTCGGGATAGAGAGCGCGGGCATCAAGAATAGCTTGAGCCGTCTGCTCTATCTTTGCCCTCTGTTCGTCCGTAGGTGTAGGCCAAGGGAAATTGTTATAGACGATGTTGATGCTATAGTCATATCGCATTTCTAAGCGACCTGCAACAGCTCGCATCCAAGCCATGTGAACATTTGACTGAAGTATACCGAAATGATAACGTGACACGTTAGGCATAATGCGCAGTTTGTTGCTACAAATATCATTTGGGGTCATAATCCCCATCGGAATATAACGGCGTTTCTCTGATGAAACCTCTGGGATGACGATATAATCTTCCGTCGGGAAGTTCTCTGTTTGGAAACGTGTCGGTCTGTCTGCAAGTTTAAGCGTAGAAGGTCTTTTGCTTGATAATCTTACTTCGCGTACAGCCTCAATGCGTTTCATACAATGTGGCATATTGCGTAATTCAGCAGGCGTACAGTTTCCGAGCCATAAGCAATATCGGGGCTTGCGGTTGATAAATTCAAGGGCTCCGTAATAAGGATGGAAATATGCAGCAGACAAAGGCTCTTCTTTGACGAAATCCTCCATCTCATCTTTGTCAAAAAGATAGTTACCACCATCTATAGGCTGGTTACCCATACTTATCAGCGGTACATCACATATCGGCTTCGGTCGGCTCCAAATAAAGATATCGGGTGCGGCAGTCAGATAGGCATTGATGTGGTTGACTTTTATCACTTTGTCATTGTCGAATAACAAGCACTCTTCGTCTTTGCCGTTTAGGAGGCGACGTGTCTCACGTCGCAACTGACGATCTTGTTTGCTAAAGCCCACAATCACACAATGCACTTGTGCTTTTGTGGAGGATTCGCTGTCCCAGCGGAAGGTGCGGTGAGCAAAGTCTATATGCAAGCCACGCTCCATAAGCGGTTGCCAGAGATTAGCCACTTGTTCGCCCTGACAGATGCTGTTAGTAGAAACAAAAGCCACCTTGGGATTGCCTATCTTCATGGCATCGAAGGCTTTCTTATACCAGCAGCAGACGTAGTCAAGATTGCCGACATTCTTCCACTTTTCTCCAAAAATGCTGAGGACATCCTGTTTTTGTTCGCTGTCCATCTGGCGGGCGCCAATAAATGGCGGGTTGCCGATGATGTAATCATAGGAGGCGACGTGTCTCACGTCGCAATCACCAGCATTGTAGGAGGCGACGTGTCTCACGTCGCAACCATCAGCATTGCCGGAGGCGACGTGAGACGCGACGTCCTCTGTTGCGACGTGAGACACGTCGCCTCCTATGGAGTAGGTGCCAATAGGCAGATGGCTGGGATTGTCATAGATATATCTCTCGTAGGCTTCATAATTCTGCTGATCGCGTACCATGCGGTCGAAAATTTCGCGTTGCCACACTTCTCCCTGTCGTCCTAACAACCTGTTGATGGAATGAGCCGTGAATTTCTTGACGTTGCCAACAGACTCATTGATTGTGATGTCGCCGATAGGTGAAATCAACAGGTGGACGTGGTTTGGCATGATGACAAAACTATGGAGCCAATAACTCTTGCCATTGTTGAAGAGCAGACTGTCAATGACAATCTGCCTGACAGCTTCGTTTTGCAACAGGCAATTCCCATAGTTGTTGTCGAGCCATTTGTCTATTTTATTTCTGATAATGTGATTGTATTCCTCTTCCGTCTGCTTGGTCCAAGGCTCAGGATGGGCGGACAACCATTGGTTCTTGAATTCAGAGAGTTCGGCCAATCGTGCCTGCGGCAGAGAGTCAGCCAATCTGAAGGTCACGAACTGAACTTTACTGTTCTGATGCCAATGAGGCAGTTTATTGCCTGTTATTCGAATGTATTTGTGACGCTCCATAAACTGCAAGGAGGCGACGTGTCTCACGTCGCAATCAGCAGCTTGGCCGGAGGCGACGTGGGACGAGGCGTCCTCTGTTGCGACGTGGGACACGTCGCCTCCTAACCAGTCCATTCTTAAGGCATTACCTTCTCTGATATTGGTATAGCTCTTCAACGGCAGGAAGTCAATTTCCTGATGGACTATCTTCTCCGTCTCACGAAGCATCTGCGCTTCGGAAATCCACAGGGCGGTGGTGGCCACGGTGACGGCGAAATCGTTGATCTCGATGCCGTAGAACTGCTGAATGCTCACCTTGACGGGGTTGACGAAGGCACCCAACATCATCTGTCCGTGATACATTTCACGGATGGCCTCGTTCTCAAGCCGGCGCAGCGAGAGGTAAGTCTCCGTCAGGAAGTTGCCCGAGCCGCAAGCCGGGTCAAGGAAGGTCAGCGACGAGAGTTTCGACTGATACTCGCCGAGTTTGCGCTGGCGCTGGCGCTCCACTTTCTCCTCCAGGATCTCGTCAAGCTCACGGCGCAGGTCATTCAGGAAGAGCGGGTCGATGACCTTATGAATGTTCTCTATCGAGGTGTAGTGCATGCCGCCGCTGCGACGTGTCTCAGGATTGAGCGTCGATTCAAACACGGCTCCGAAGATGGTTGGCGAAATCTCGCTCCAGTCGAAGTCGAGCGACGCATTCTGTAGCAGCGTCTGCTTCAGCGCTTCAGTGAACTGCGGTATCTCGATTTCCTCAGCAAACAGCCCGCCATTAGTATAGGGGAATGCTTTCAAGTCGTCTTGCAGATATTTACTGCGCTTCTCTTGTGGAGTATTCAGAACTTCAAACAAATCACGTAATGCCCTACGCATGTCCTTGGCTTCGTATGTCGTAAGGAAATCGTGAAACTGGTCGTGCGTGAATATCTCTGCATCTTCGGCATACAAGCAGAACACGATGCGCACACAGAGAATGTTGAGCCAGCGGAGGGCTTCGGGCGAATTGTCATCGTATTGTTTCAGCAAGGCGTCATATATCTTGCCGACAATCTCACCTGCCTGCATCGACACCTGCATCTCCTTCGATATATGTTCGTTCTTGGCATCAACGAGGAACTTCAGCCGGTAGTATTCCCTGCCCAAGTCCTTCAGCATAATCTGCTCCGGCTCACCGTTGGGCTGCTCCATGTCATAGACCAGAAACTCGGAGAAGTTGCAGGTCACTATCCAGCGGGGATGCTCCGAGACAGGCAGCCCTACCACATAGCGGCGAGCCTGCTGGAATGGATTGAGCAGCGCTCCGTCGCTCTGACGGATAGGTGCCCGCAGGTCTTTGCCCAGCGACTTCTGCTCGATGAGCACACGGGTGGAAGGGATGCGTCCGTCAACGAAGTTCGATTCATCCACCTTATGATGCTCTTCGAAGCGTATGAATCCATCTGTAGGTGTCTCAACGCCAAAGACATGGCTCAGCAAGTCAATCCAGAAAGGCTGCGACTCGCCTCTCTCATAGCCCCTGCCTTCCCAACGTGCAGCGAACTTCGCTGCTGCTTCTGCCATCTGACTATCTGTCTTCATACCCATTGCTCCCGATTACTATTTTGCTTCTATTATGCCGTGTTGCAGTAGGAGGCGACGTGTCTCACGTCGCAATCCAGCAGATTGATGCGACGTGGGACACGTCGCCTCCTACTTGTGCGCTACAAAAGTACAAAAAATCAATGGAATAAAGCGCACTGGAGTAAAAAAAACTGCGAAAAAATAATTGGAAATAGCTGCACAACTATCATGCGGCGGGATGGGCGAAAGCGTGACGGCGAAATCGACGAAGCTATTTTCAAGGCTTGGAAATTTATTTTCAAGGCTTGAAAATAGATTTTCATGGCTTGGAAATATATTTTCACGGCTTGAAAATAGTTCTTCGGCTTTCTTCGGATGCGTTAATGTTTGGAAAAAAGTTGTGTATTTCGGAATAACTTCGTAACTTTGCACGGTTTTACAATAAATAATAAGGAAAAGATGAAACGAATCGTGATAGCACTGCTGATGATGCTGCCGCTGGCAGCCACGGCACAGAGCAACGCCTGGGAACAGACGGAGACGACAATTACAGACCCGAAGATGAACCCGAAGTATCTGGCGGGAGCCGTGCCCGAGGTGGACGGCCGCGTCGTCTTCGAGACGACCATCAACGCCCCGGGCAAGACGAAGGCACAGCTCTACGACGCCGTCGTGAAGCTGATGCACGACCTGGTGAAGGCTCCCGAGCAGGTGAAGGAGCAGAGCCGCGTGGCCATCGAGGACGCCGAGAAGGGCCAGGTGGTGGCCAGCCTTCAGGAGTGGCTCGTGTTCAAGTCGACGGCGCTGGTGCTCGACCGCACGCGCCTGCTCTATCATCTCGTGGCCGACTGCGAGGACGGCCGCGTGCGCCTGCAGATGACGCGCATCATCTACATCTACGACGAGGAGCGCGAGGCTCAGACCTACAAGGCCGAGGAATGGATCAACGACAAGTACGGACTGAACAAGAAGCAGACGAAGCTGGCACGCGTCAGCGGCAAGTTCCGCCAGAAGACGATCGACCGCAAGGACTACCTGTTCCGCAAGTTCAGCGAGGCCCTGACCAAATAAGCTAAGCCCTCACCGACGATGGAAGAACAACTGAACGAGCAGATACCCCACAAGAAGCGCCACAACCTGGAGCCATTCCGCGACTCGAGCCGCACGCGCGTGCTGCGCTTCTGGCTCAACGTCGTCTTCATGGTGGGCGCCGTAGCTGGCCTGCTGTGCTATTATAAGTGGGACCACGAGGTGGCGAAGTGGATCCTCGTCGTCGCCTCGCTGTTCAAGTTCGTGGAGCTGACGCTGCGCATCCTAAAGATCTGACGCATGACGACAACGACGCTACGCCCGCTGCTGCTCCTGCTGCTGGTCGCACTCGGTGCGCCCACGATGGTGCGTGCCCAGGACTTCAACCAGATTGACGCGTCGGGCAACGTCACGCGGCGCAACCAGAACTTCAATCCCCACAACAACGACACGACGAAGAACAAGAAGAAGATCATCCCGCGGGGACTCTACGTATGGACCGTCGACCGCCGCTTCGGCGACATCACGCGGACGGAGCCTGACACGCTGCCACACCTCTTCCCCCACACGACGATGGGCATCGGCCCGACGGGCGAATACAACACCGTGGGCAACAACTACTCGGCCCGCCTGTCGCGCATCTTCGCCAACAGACCGCTGCCGTCGCAGTTCGCGCTGGCCGACGTCTACAGCCAGGTGCTGAGCGAGCCCGACCAGTGGCAGTTCACGAACACGCTGTCGCCCGTCACCAACCTGACCTACAACAACTGCGGCGACAAGACCAACGGCAAGGACCACATCGACGCCCGCTTCGCCGCCAACTTCGGCAAGCGGCTGGGCGTCGGTTTCGACCTGGACTACCTCTACGCCCGCGGCTACTTCCAGAATCAGAATAACTCGCACTTCAACACCAACCTCTATGCCTCGTACAGGGGCGACCAGTATCAGATGCACGCCCTGGTGACGCTGAACCACCAGAAGGCGACGGAGAACTGCGGCATCTCGGACGACCAGTACTTCGTGCACCCGGAGATCTATACGGAGAGCTATCAGGACAGCGAGATACCCGTCGTGCTGGACCGCAACTGGAACCGCCACAATCAGCAGCGGCTCTTCCTCACCCACCGCTATGCCCTCGGCTTCTACCGCAAGGTGAAGATGACTGAGGAGGAGCTGCGTGCCCGGCAGTTTGCCATGGAGAGCGCCAAGGAGCGCGAGAAGGCCGACAAGGGCGACCTGGAGCCGGAGCCCATCATTAAGGGCCGGCCCGACGATGCGGAGATAGCGGGCGACATGCCCACGGCGATGCCGAAGGACTCGACAGCGGCCGACGCCACCCGCATCACCGTCAGCTCAAAGGCCGAGGCCGACAGCCTGCAGGCCCTCGCAGCCCGTGAGGACTCGATAGAGCAGACGATGAAGCGCGAGTTCGTGCCCGTCACCAGTTTCATCCACACCCTCGAGCTGACCAACCAGGAGCGCATCTACCAGGCCTACGACTCGCCCACGGGGCTCTACGCCGACACTTACTTCAGCACCCTGCGGGGCACCTACTCGGGCGACTCCATCTACGACCCCACACGCCACTTCGCCCTGCGCAACACGGTGGCCGTGGCCCTGCTCGAGGGCTTCAACCGCTACGTGCCTTCTGGCCTCAAGGTCTTTGCCTCGCATGAGCTGCGGCGCTTCGAACTGCCATGGGTGGACGACGAGGGAACGACGGCCTACATGAACCGGCTGACGGAGCACAACGTCAGCCTGGGCGGACAGCTGATCCGACAGCAGGGACGCACCTTCCACTACGACGTGACGGCCGAGACATGGGTGGCGGGCGAAGATCTGGGACAGCTGAAGCTGGACGGCCGCGCCGACCTCAACTTCCGTCTGCTGGGCGACACGGTGCGGCTGGCCGCCCGCGGCTACTTCTACCGGCTGAACCCCACGTTCACCCAGCGCCACTACCACGGGAAGCACTTCTGGTGGGACCCCCACCTGAGCAAGGAGATGCGCACGCGCATCGAGGGCGACTTCAGCTTCAACAAGACGAAGACGCGACTGCGCGTGGCCGTCGAGGAGATTCAGAACTACACCTACCTGGGAATGGACTACACCATCGACGGCGAGACGCACAAGCAGCTCTCCGCACAGATGATGCAGCACAGCGGCAACATCAACATCCTCACCGCGCAGATAGACCAGCGCCTCCGACTGGGACCGCTCCACTGGGACAACACCGTGACCTACCAGTCGTCGAGCGCGAAGGACGTGCTGCCGCTGCCGAAGCTGAACATCTTCTCCAACCTCTACCTCGACTTCATGGTGGCCCATGTACTGAAGGTGGAGCTGGGCGCCGCCGCCACCTACTTCACCAAGTATGCGGCTCCCGACTTCTGTCCGCAGCTCAACCAGTTCGGCGTGCAGCAGAATGCCGACACGCGCATGGAGCTGGGCAACTTCCCCTTCATCGACGTCTATGCCAACCTGCACCTGAAGCATGCCCGCTTCTTCGTCATGATGACCAACGCCATGGGCACCTCGTTCAGCCGCCAGGCATTCCTGACGCCCCACTACCCCATCGACCGCTCCAGCCTGCAGCTGGGCATCTCGTGGAACTTCTTCAACTAAGGATACACTTACTGATTGATCTGGTCGATCACGTCGACGCCGCGCTTCGTGCAAATGCCGCGAAGCAGGACGAAGAAGACGTTGATGAACAGATCGCGCATCGAATAGGTGCGGTAGAGCTGCTGCGTCATGACCAGGTTGGAGACCCCTTCGAAGGCCTTCATCGTCAGCACATAGTCGATGTCGCCGCGGAAGTAGCCCTCGTCGACACCACGCCTGAGGAAGGCCAGCATGCGCTGACGATGGCGCTCCTTGTCGGCCTCAAGATATTCGATGAGCTGCGGATAGCGCGCCATGTCGGCATAGAAGGCGGGATTGACGGCGCTGAACTCCTCGACACGGCGCCGATAGACGTAGAGCAGCACGTCCATGACGCTGCCGCTCTGGGCCACGATGGCCGTCAGTTCGCGCTCCTGCTGGGCCTTCACCTTCTTCAGCCCCTCGTAGAGCAGCACCTCCTTGTTCTCATAGATCTCATAGAGCGTGCGCTTCGAGATGCCCAGGCTCTGGGCGATGTCGTCCATCTTCACCGCCTTGATGCCATGGGCGGCGAAGGCCTCCATCGCCTTGTCGAGAATCTTCTCGCGCAGCGACTGCCGATAAGCCGAAATATGGTGCGTCTCTTCCATTTGGCGCAAAGGTACGAAAAAAATCTCAGAAAACGTTACGTTTATGCCAAGTTTTTACTAATTTTGCACATCCGTTCATCATAAACGCTCCACAATGACGCTCCACAAGATCATCATATCGCTGGCCTCCAACTGCGGTCAGAAGGCCAACATCGCCGAGGCCCGCCGACGACTCGGCGACCTCATCACCCCACGGCGCTACACCGAAGCCATCTGGACCGAGCCCATCCGCACCACACGGCCCGACCTCTACCTCAACCAGCTGGTCGAGGCCGACACCGCCCTCAGCGCCGACGACCTCGAGGCCGCCCTCAAGCGCATCGAGGCCGACATGGGGCGCACGGCCGAGGACCGCCGCGAGGGCATCGTCCGCATCGACCTCGACCTGCTGCTCTACGACCGCCGGCGCTACCACGAGCGCGACTGGGAGCGTCCCTACGTGAAGAAACTGCTCGGAATGTTTGGCCGTTTCAACTTTTCTTCGTAACTTTGCACCCGCTAACGACAAGAAAGCACCACTGAGGTTCGCTTAGCCGCGATCAATAGGGAATGTGAGTGAGAATCTCCGACTGTCCCGCAGCTGTGAGTTCCTTTAAGCATTAGCCGTCAAAAAACAAACAGAATCCACTGCCCTTCTGAACACATTACGGGCGGGAAGGAGACGGCCGATGGGAACGAAGTCAGAAGACCTGCCTCGGTGAAGAGAAAATGCCGACACACGCTCGATGTAAGCGTGCCGAGGCGATCAATGACATTCAGACCTTGTGGACACTCATTCGTCAGAGTGATGCGCCCTCACGTGTGCCGACTCTCTCGCTACGTTTTCATGTAGTACGTGTATTATTATATAAGTTTTTCTGATGAAAAATGCCTGGCCGTGAGGTCAGGCATTTTCGGTCATCATCCCCCACCCCATGGCGGGAGAGGACTGTTCGGTTTCATAAGGTTCAGAAGACGACCTTACGGCTCGTCATCCGGCCCGTGGCGTCGACGGAGCGGACGATGTAGAGCATGCCGGGGCGGGGCTGCGTGATGCGCTCGCCCGAGGGTGTGAAGAATTCCGTGCGGACGGCCTTGGCGCTGGTGTTGCTGACGCTCTCGATGCCATCGGCCTCACCGCCGATATAATACTCCAGATAGATGATGACGCACTGCTGCTCGCCCGTGTTGGTGAACGTCACCCGTTCGGGCACGTCGCTCAGTTCGAACGTCACCTTGTTCGGATTCGAGCGCGGGGCGTCGAGGTCGAGCACGGTGGTCGTTGCGGGCGTATAGGCGACGCCGGCCACTTCCTTCCAGTAGCTCTCGCGGTTGCTGGCGTTGGTGCCTGTGACGCTGTAGATGGTCATCTTCGTGGCACGTGCACCCTCGGGCATGAAGATCGTGTTCTGGGCACCGTTCGACAGCTTGATGGCCGTGCGCTCGATGATCTCGCCCTTGTACTCGACGGGCAGCTTGGGCGTGCCGGCGCTGGAGTACGACTTCTGAAGGTTGCCCGTGATGACGAGGGAGAAGCCCTGTGCCTCGTCGTTCTCGGCACCCACCATCATGTTCTTATATTCCGAGTTGTCGTACGACTTGTTAATCATGTTGCCCCAGGCCAGCAGGGCCGTCTTCATCTCGCCGGGCTGCGGACCAGGGGTCTCGCCCGTGTCAGGGTTCGTCTCACCGCCCACGACGGTGATGACGCCCTCGGTGTAGAGGCGCGACGTGTCCCACGTCTGGCCCTCGCCGGGCGTGGCGGGCTCAATGGCGGCAAACTGTCCGGTGATGGTGGTTCCCTCGATGTTGAAGATCAGGTATTCAGTCTTGTCGTAGGGCGACTCCTCGAAGTCGAGTCGGAGCGTCGACTGCGTCGAGATGGTCGTCTGGCCCCGCAGGGTCAGCGTGTTGCTGCGGGTGCGGTCGGCCAGGACGACGAGACGGCTCGTGCCGTTCATCTTGAGCGCACCGCCGAAGGTCAGGCCGTTGCCGTTGACGAGCGTGTCGCCGGCCTGCAGCGTGGCGCCCGTGTTGACGGTCACGTTGCCGGCCAGCTGGCCTGTGCCAGCCAGTGTGGCATTGGTGCGGACGGTGACGTTGCCCGTGCCCGTGTGGCGGCCGTTGACGATGAGCGCGCCCTGGCTGACGATGGTCGTGCCGCTGTAGACGTTGTTGCCCGTCAGTCGCCAGTCGCCCGTACCCTGCTTCTCGATGTTGGTAGTGCCGGGGTGCGAGCCGGCCTGGTCGTTGTTGTCGATCGTGCCGCGGAACTCCTCGTCGGTGTTGGCACCGCCAACGATCCACGTGCCGGAGCCTTTCTGCTTGACGTTGAAGCCCGACAGCTTCGAGCCGACCTCGCCCGAGAGACCGCCCAGATAGTAGGTCGACTCGTTCTTGGCGCCGTTGATGGCCGTGCCGCTCTTGAGCATGATGGTGGCATTGCGGATGCCCGCGCCGTTGCGGATGGCAAACTGACGGTTGCTGCCGTTGTTGCCGAAGGGCTTGATGACGAGCTGTCCGGTGAAATTGTCCCAGTTGCCCTCGATGTATTCGCGCAGGTAGGTGACGCCCCACTCCAGGGTGCCCGTGCCCGTGACGGTGCATTTGTTGGTGTTCCACAGGTCGAACTCGACGGTCGACGTCGTGCCGGCCTCGGCCACGATGGGGAAGCTGTAGCCGACGCTCGACTCGTTCTTGCCCACGGTGGTCAGACGTCCGCCGGCCAGGACGAGGCGCGAGGCCGAGCCGATGCCGGCCGAGCTGACGTCCTTCGTGTTAAGCTTCACGGTGCCGCCCCGCAGGACGAGGTCGCCGTCGTACTTGAAGAAGCCCGTGTTGTTGACGCTCATGGTGCCCTCGCCGTCGACGATCAGGTCGCCCTGACCCTCAATGGCGCCGTTCATCGTCACCACAGCGCTCTTGTCGGCGATGTTGAACTCGGTGTCGCTGTAGAGGCGGGCCGAGCGGTTGGTAGTCGTCGTCGCACCGGTGTACTTATAGATGCCGCCGTCCATCACCCAGTTCTGGGCGAACTCCTGGCTCATGCCCAGGCCGCTGGGCTCGCCGCCGTTCTTCAACGTAGCGAATTCAAAGGTGCCGTCGTGCAGCACGGTGGCACCCTCGTAGTGCTGGTCGCTGGCTACAGTGAACGTGCCCTTGCCCGTCTTGTTCATCGAGGCCGGACCGCAGACGTAGCCCGTGCCGCCGAGCGTGACGTGGGCGTCGCTGTTGACGACGACAGCCGTCTTCTCCGTCGGCTCCGTCAGTGTGATCGTCTCGTCGTCGAGCGGGTTGATGAGCCACTCGCCGTCGCCGGTGCCCGTGAACGTCTCGCAGTCGATGATGTCGACCTGCTCGGGCCGTGTCTTGACGGTCACCTCTGACGTATAGTCGCTCTTGTCGTCACCCTTGTAGGCACAGACACGCACCACGTAGGCCCGGCCGGGCTCCAGGGGGAACTGAGAACTGAGTATTGAGAACTGAGAGTCGGGCGTGCGCCCCACCTCGACGAACGTGTCGCCCTGCTTCATCTCGACGATGAAGCCCTCCTCATTGTCCGTGAAGTCATACCACGAGAGCGTCAGCGAGTTAGTGGTCGACGCCGTCAGCTGTACGTTGAGCGGTGCCCTGAGATAGAACTCGCGGTCGGCCTTCGTCAGGCTGTTGATGTAGTTCTCGATGTTTGCATAGCCGTTGGCGTCGAGCGTCATGGCGTCGTTCTTCTGAGGGTCGCAGCCGTTGGCCGTCTCCCACCAGTCGGGCATGCCGTCGCCGTCGCTGTCCTGGGCCTTCGTGCCCTTAAACCAGCTCCACTGCGTGGGCACGCCGATGGGCAGCTCGTTCTCGTTGGTGATCAGCCGGCCCTGCTTGCCGAACGACAGCACCTCGTCGACCATGTAGCAGTCGGCCAGGTCGCGGTAAGGCAGCGATGCGCCCACGTCGGGCAGCAGCTTCTCCACCAGGTCGGTGGCGGCCCACTTCTCCAGCTCGGGGTAGTTGTATGGCTGGGCCTGGCGGTCGCCGCCGCCGTCGCTCGTGAACTCCTGCGGGTTGAAGATGCCGTCGCGGTTCTGGTCCTGCCAGTTGTCGGCGCCGTAGAAGTGGAAGTTCTGGTTGCCACCCGTCAGACAGTTGCCGCCCACGGCCGGACCGTTGATGAAGAGGTTCGACTCGATGTTGGCATACGACGTGCCCTCCGAGTCGCCGCCCATGTTGTAGGCCGCATTCTTCCAGTTATAGACCAGGTTGTTGGCATACTGGTTGATGCCCTTCACCTTGAAATTTCGCGTAGAGTTGTCGACGAGCAGCAGGCGATAGAGCGTGATGCTGTCGGCCTGCATCAGTCCGCCGGCCGAGTGGGTCATCAGGCCCTGGCCGACGATGGAGTTCTGCAGCGTGATGTTCTTCGGGGCCGTGCCCTTGTTGTCCCAGTTGATGGAGAAGTTCTCGTCCTGGCCCCACGCAAACGAGCAGTGGTCGAAGATCATGTTCTGACCGTTGGCGATGCCCGCACAGTCCTTGTCCTTAGTGCCCACGGCACCCATGCGGAAGCGCATGTAGCGCACGATGATGTTGTCGGCACCCGAGAACGACACGCCGTCGCCATAGACCGTGACGCCCTCGCCCGGAGCCGTCTGACCAGCCACGTAGAGGTTCTTGGCAAAGACGATGCGCGACGAGATGCGGATGACGCCGCTGACGTCGAAGACGACGATGCGGTTCGGCTGGCTGACGGCGTCGCGCAGCGAGCCCGTGCCCGAGTCGTTCAGGTTAGTCACGTGGTAGACGCTTCCCGTACGGCCGCCCGTGGCGAAGCGGCCCCAGCCCTGTGCGCCGGGAAAGGCCAGCTGCTGTGCCATGGCGCCAATACTGCCCACGAGCATCATCAGCCCCAGAATCATTGTCTTAGTAGTAGTTTTCATATCTTTTTTCGCTTATTATTAATTTCCTTTTTTGCTTTCGTTATTCCGAGATTTCGTTATTCCGAGATTCAGTTATTCCGGGATTTCGTTATTCCGAGATTCAGTTATTCCGGGATTTCGTTATAACGTTATTCCGAGATTCCGTTATAACGAGATTCCGAAATAACGTTATTCCGAAAAATCCGGAAAAAAATCTCACTCAATCGCCCCGACGATCTCCCGGACATCGCTGACGCCGTGGCTGTCGAGCCAGGCGTTGATGCCGTCGCGGATCTTCACCGTCACCGCCGGGTCGATGAAATTGGCCGTGCCAACCTCGATGGCCGTCGCACCGCACATGATGAACTCCAGGGCGTCCTGGGCCGTCATGATGCCGCCCAGACCGATGATGGGGATCCGCACGGCCTTGCGCACATCGAGTACCATGCGCAGCGCCACGGGCTTCACAGCGGGACCAGACAGCCCGCCCGTGCCGATGCTGAGCACGCGGCGGCGCCGCTCGATGTCGACGGCCGTGCCCATCAGCGTGTTGATCAGGCTGACGGCGTCGGCCCCTGCCGCCTCGACGGCCCGCGCGATGTCGGCAATGCTCGTCACGTTGGGCGACAGCTTGACGATGAGCGTCTTCGAATAGCGCTCGCGCACCGCCCTGACGACGCTCTCGGCCCCCTCGCACGTCGTGCCGAAGGCCATGCCGCCATGCTTCACGTTCGGGCATGAGATGTTGAGCTCGATGGCCCTGATGCGCTCCAGCCGGTCGATGCGTGCGGCGCACTCCGCATAATCCTCCGGCGACGAGCCGCTCACGTTGACCACAAACTGCGTGTCGATGTCCTTCAGCTGCGGATAGATATGCTCGCAGAAGTAGTCGACACCCTTGTTCTGCAGCCCCACGCAGTTGAGCATCCCCATCGGCGTTTCCGCCATGCGCGGGTAGTCGTTGCCCTCGCGGGGATGCAGCGTCGTGCCCTTCACGATGATGCCGCCCAGGTCCTCCAGGTCGACAAAATCCTGAAACTCCAGCCCGTAGCCAAACGTGCCCGAGGCCGTCATCACGGGGTTCTTCAGCTTCAGTCCCCCTATCTCAACGTTCAATCTTGCCATAGCAGTCGCTCTATATTAAACACCGGACCTTCCTTACACACGCAAACATTAGCGACCTCGCCATCCTTTCCCCCCTCTCCTTCAGTGAGAGGTCGGTGGAGGGGTTCCCCTCCCGTCCGGTGCTGAGCGGCATTGCCGCTCAGATAAACCTTCTCCACGCAGCACAGGCAGGCCCCCAGCCCGCAGGCCATCAGGTTCTCCAGCGACACCTCGCAGGGCGTCGCCGTCTGCCGTGCATAGCGCGCCACGGCCTTCATCATCGGCGTCGGACCGCAGCACTGTATCATATCGAAGCGCTCACGGCCGAGCACCGAGTGCTGCGTCACGAAGCCACGCTCGCCCTGCGAGCCGTCCTCCGTCGTCACCAGCACCCGCCCATAGCGCTCAAACTCGCTCATCAGCAGCAGGTCCTTCGCCGACCGCGCCCCCAGCAGGAACGTCACGTCGGTGCCCCGTCGCCGCAGCTCCGCCCCGAGGAAGAGCAGCGGCGCCACGCCGACGCCACCGCCGACCAGCAGCCTCCTTCTCCCCTCCCCCACCGACGAGCGGTCGTCGCCGAGGCTCCAGCCGTTGCCCAGCGGCAGCATGCAGTTCAGGCGGTCGCCCTCGCGGAGCAGGGCCATCCGCCGTGTGCCCTCGCCGACGCAGGCCACTAGCAGCCACAGCTCGTCCGCCTCGCGGTCTACAAAGCATATCGATATCGGACGACGCAGAAACGTGTGAGGTGCGTCGTCCACGCGCACCTCCACAAATTGTCCAGGGCGCATCTCCGGCAGCCCCTCATCGCCGCTCAGCCGCAGCAGCACATAACGCTCGTGCAGCCGTTCCACGGCCCTGACCCTCAGGTCCTTCACATATTTCTTCATCATTCAGACCGCAAAGTTACGAATAAGCGAGCAAAAAACCAAATATATTTGATTATTTTTCGGGCGAGAGTATCTTCGGGCGCCAGCCCAGAGTTACGAATAAGCGAGCAAAAAAACAAATATATTTGATTATTTTTCGGGCGAGAGTATCTTCGGGCGCCAGCAAGAGTCACGGACTTTATGGAAACAAATTACCATAATTGGCATAATTTATTCCACGAATGGACATAATAATAAACGTAGAAGAATATAAATAGTTATTTTTTTTTGAATCATTCATGTTAATTCATGATCATTCGTGTTTAATTCATGATCATTCGTGTTAATTCATGATCATTCGTGTTTAATTCATAATCATTCGTGTTTAATTCATGATCATTCGTGTTAATTCATGATCATTCGTGTTAATTCATGATCATTCGTGTTAATTCATGATCATTCGTGTTAATTCATGATCATTCGTGTTAATTCATGATCATTCGTGTTTTTATGTTTTAACATGAATGTCCGCGAATTGACCACGAATTATTCATAAATAAAAGCTCGCATTCCATGCCTCCAGTTGGCTGATTGCCTCATGAATTTGCTGGAGCAAGTCTTTCACTATCAGCAGTTGCTGGTATGATATTGATTCCATACTCTTCGATTTGTTTTCTGAAGAAAGGCCGGATGCGCGCATGATCCTGGATAAGGTCAACGTTACAGCCAAGCTATTCTTCCAGATATTGTGCTGCTGCTACATGATTATAGAATTTTGGTGGCATAGCCACAAAGATGTCCACATCGCTGCCATCATGATGCTCTCCACGGGCCACCGACCCAAACAATCGCATAGCCGTGATACCAAACCGAGACTGCAACTCGTCGGCATGGCTCTGCAAGATACGGATATACTCTTTTGAGTCTTCATCATAATCATTTCGTTTTTCTCGTCTGCAAAGATACGAAAAAACGAGTGAAATGCAAAAGGAAAACTTGTTTTTCTTTTCATTTCCGAGTGCAAGTATCTTCGGGCGCCAGCCCAGAGACGCGGACTTATGGAAACAAATTACCATAATTGGCATCATTTATTCCACGAATGGACATAATAATAAACGTAGAAGAATATAAATAGTTATATATTTTTGAATCATTCATGTTAATTCATGATCATTCGTGTTTAATTCATGATCATTCGTGTTAATTCATGATCATTCGTGTTTAATTCATGATCATTCGTGTTTTATGTTTTAACATGAATATCCACGAATTGAACACGAATTATCCATAAATTATATGTGCAATTAATTACTACGATTAACCAAATAAGTTAAAAAAATCGTATCAACATTACTACTATTTAACATTTCAAGTATGTACCAGTAACGATGAAAGACAGTTTACTGAGAAAGTTCTTTTGACAAAAAGGCGGCCTCCGCCGGTCTGCCTGGGGCAGGAGCTGGCGGGGGTCCGTCGCATGTTTGTGTTGCCATTACACAAAACTAAAATAATTGGGGCGCGCTTCACAGCGGGCTTTTCTTTTCGTCACTTCTGTATGCGAAAGCAGCCGGCAGAATCAGCGATCCTGGCCGGCATGCCTTCGTTTGCTAAAAGTGATTATGGGTTCACGGCCTCAGAAGTCAGCGGATTATCCAGACCATAAATCTGATACTGGCTCTTGCTGCCGAAGTTCTGCACCTCGAAGTAGAGGCCTACGTTTACGTTGGTACCTGCATTGATAGCCGTGCGGTTGTCTCGCAGGTAGATGTGGTAGGTCTTGTCCTCAGTGCTGTAGTCGGTGCCGTCATCATTGAGCGGCTTCTGGTCGATCTTGTACTTGTAGACGTAGTTCCACGTGTTGCCGTTCAGTTTCCAGAGATTGGCATTAGTCGTACTGGTGCTGGCGGGATAGTTCCATCCGCTGGCGCCGGTGCTCTCGACGGCCACCTCGAACGATCCGCTCTGCGTTGTGGCCGACACGTCGCTCCACGGTGTCAGCGTGCGGCTGCCGATGACCACCGTCACAGGGTAGAGGCCCTCGGGATAGGCAGCGGGAATGGTGAACGACAGGTCGTAGATGCGCGTTGACGTGCCTGAGATTGTGACATTCTGCGAATACGTCATGGACGGTGTCCTGTTCTGCGGATAGGTGAAGCCGTTGACGGCGTAGAGCAACACGAAGCGATAGAGCTTAGAATTCTTCTCGAAGACGCGCAGACGGCCACGGAGGGGCGTAGCGCCTATGTCGGGGATGGACTGTGCCAGCTCCACGGTCACGGTGCCTCGGCCCGTAGAGGAGTTATAGGTCGTGTTGACGACCTGGCCAAAGCTGGCTTCCAAGCCCGAGAACTGGAAGTCGGAGAGTTGAGCAGTCCTACCGGTAAACTCGAATTCGAAGGTATAGCGCGGCTTGCCGTCGGCTCCGAGCGTGGTGTTGCCGCTGTTCACCTCCTTCGTCGTACCGCCGATGATGGTCAAGGTGCTGACCTGTTCGGAGACGCTCGGGATGACGTCTGCGACATTGGCAAACTGGTCGTTCGAGAACTGGTCGGTGTTGAGGGCTTCCTCGAAGCTGCTGAGGGCGCTTCGCGTCTCGCGCAGGTTGAGGATATTGACGCGGAAGCAGTGGTTACGCTTCAGGAGGAACGGCGCCATCTCCTCGTCCATGACCTTGATGACATGATACTTGGGCTGCGAGGGGTTGTTCGTGAAGGTCACCTTGAAGATGAGTTTCACTCGGGCCATCGGCTCGCTGTTCGTGCCATTATAGGTGCCGTTGTTGTAGTCCTCGAAGGTGAAGAGGCTGCTGCCTTCCACAAACGGCTCGAAGAGGCTCTCGTCGGTAGCGGCGGGGTTATAGCGGCTGCGGTCGAGCTTCTCGTAGGGCGTAATCTTGATGTTGTCGGCATCGAAGAAGGCTTCATTGAGGTCAAGGCCTTTGAAGTTGGTCGTGGTGCTCTCGAACGTGCGCCAAGGGATGACATAGCCCTTGCTCAGGCCGTTGGTCACCATCCATTCCACCGACTGGATGCCGCTTGCCTCCAAGACCTCCTGGGTCAAGGGCATGGCCTGGAACTTCACGCGGTCGCGAACGAAGTGGATGGTCTGCTCCACCCCCGACTCTGCCGGGTTCAGGAAGGCGGCCATTTGTGCGGCGGTGGCCTCCTCATGGTAGGTCCAGTAGGTGATGTGGTCTACATCATTGTAGCTGATGGAGAGCGCCTTGTCCTTGATGACGTCAATCATCTCGCGCAGGTAGTTAGCCGACTGCGACACGACCAGGTCGGGATGGTTGGCGATGAAGTGGACGCTGCACGTGTTGGCATCCACCTCGCCGTCGATCGTGCCCGTAAAGTCGGTCACCTGGTTGACAGTGGCTTCGTAGAGGCCCAGGAAGTTGCCCGTGTTGTTGAAGCAGAGCATCTTGATGTCGCTGATGGCTACCTCCTTACCGCTCACCATGCTGCCGCGCGTCGTCACCAACTCGGCCTCAGGGATGCTGAAGGTCAGGTGGACGGGCATCGTGCCCTCCAATGACGTTGCCACTGCCGGCTCATCATTGATAATCTCCTCGCTCTGGCATGCCGTCAGCAACAGCACGCCAGCGAATAGGGTCCATATGTGATTTATGTATCTCATACAAATAGCATTATTTACTCTTGTTGTTTAACTCAACGACTTCCTCAGGAGTAAGTTCACGTACACATCGGATATAGTAAGAATCAGTACCACCACTACTATAGTTCAGTATCTGGTCGCTTCTTGTCCCTGCCAAAGTCCAATAATACCTTCCTCTCAAAACTCTATCAATAGTATCCCATCCACTTGATTGGTACTCAACGATTACATTGATTTCGGCTGCTGTAGGAAGTCGCCAACCAACATAACGTTTTCCATCTAATCCAACTTCCATATACTGGCTACAATGGGTTGCTGCAGTTGTCGCAGTGCCAGTTGTAGAGGTGACACCTAATTGTGATGCAATCATAAAGGCTGGCGCAACCACATTATTATTTGATAGATAATTATCATTCAAAATAGGACTTCCAATTGTATAGGTGTTGCTTGCTTCCGTTATTTGGATAACGTACATATGGTTGTTGATATGGCCTGTTCCCGTAGCATCGCCACGTTCTCCTTGATTAGAAGTCAAATAATATACTTGTCCAGCTCCATTGTTATTATAATTGTTATAGTAGATATGAGGTTCAAACACACTGTTATTACCTCCAGTATAAGAACCGACATGAGTATCTGCAAAAATCCAATGATTTCCAGAATTAGACGTATTACTCGTATAACCAGTTACATTGGCGACCTCTTTTGTTACATTTCTGTAATATCTACGCCAGCCGGTTCCATTAACATATGTCCATCCAAGACCATCGGGAGGATTATTTGCTCTATTATTACTTGTCCCCGTAGAATATGTATCCCAGCCATCATCAACAGGATCATAGGAATACTCTATGGTATTAATGGTCGTAGTTTTATTCGCAGCATTATCATATCTATATCTATTATAGCGGGTAGACCACAAGCCAGAGATATTTTGTATGCTCTGCAGGGGGAAGTGCTTGACGACGACGTCCTGATATTTCTCTCCGTTGTCGAAGGTGCCATCATTATCGCTGTCGAGCCATACGCGGATCTTGATGAACTTCACGGCGTGGTTTGCGAGCACGTCGGAGCTGACGGTGAAGGTGGATCCCTGTCCGGCAGCGAGCGTGGCGCCGCTCCAGAAGTTCGCGTTGGTCTTATAAGTGACCTTTTGGTTGTTGCTGTTATAATAGTAGACCTCCTGGATGGCCCACTTGACGGGAGCACCCATGGCAGCATAGTAGTGGATGACGGCAGGATCGGGGTTGGCACCGAACATCTTTTCCTCGATGGGGTCGACCATGAGGAACTCGACATCATTGACCACGTCGACGATAGAGATCTCCTGCTCATACTCTGCCCAGTCGATGACGTCGTACTTGAGGTTGAGGACCTCCTCTGTCTGGTCGGTCTCCTGCTTGGCACCGAAGCCCGTGATGGTGGCGTCGATATGATAGACGTAGTTGCGCTTGAGCTCCTTCACCGACTTCTGGGTGATGGGAATGGTGTAGTAGTAGTACTCGGTGTTGCCCTTAGAGTTGATACCGAAGGAGACGACGATGGTCGGCGTCTTCTCCAGCTCGTTGTCGCTCCACGAGAAGGGGTAGCAGTAGGTGTTGAGCTGATATTCACGCTTGGGGTCGGTGACCTCGGTGTCGTCGGTGACGTTCGTCGGCAGCACGTTATACATGTTGGGCGCGATATAGGAGACGGGCTCCAGCGCCTCACGGCCCTCGATGTCGCCCACGGCATAGGCGTGGTAGTTGAAGCCGACGGGACGGAAACGGGGGTTGCCGGCCGTGATGAACTGCACGGTGTTGTCGCTGGCGTCGGTCTCCTCACGGATCAGCTTCTTGAGGAACTCGGGATCCATCTTGAGGTCGAGGACGATCTTGGCGGTGGCACGCTTCATGTCGACATCGATCTGCTTGTTGTCGTCGGTGGCGGCGAAGGTGAACTCGGTAGAGCCATCCATGGCGAAGAGCTTCTGGTTGGTCCAGCCGTTGAAGCGCGAGCCGCTGGGGTCGCTCGGGTTGTACCACTTGAAGATGTCGTTGGTCAGGGCGTAGGTGTCGTCGCCGCTGTTGCGGTAGCCGACGGTGGCCTGCTTCAGCTCGTCGAGGGTGGTGATGGCCGGTCCCTCGTAGTTGACCAGTGCATAGAGCTTATACGGGTCGCCGACGACGTACTGCTGGTTGTTGACCTCAGCCTGCTGCACGTGCTTCCAGTTGCGCTCCAACAGGTAGTACTGCTCATTGACGGGCGCAGCGGGTATGCTGTAGCGGTTGAAGAACGTGGCATTGCTCGTGCCGTTACCGACGACGAAGACGTCGAGCTTCTGGCCCATATAGTCCTCGTGTAGGTCGGTGATCACCTTGGTAATCTCGTTCTCGTCGACGGCACGCGTGCTACCCTGGCTCATCCCGAGGATCCTGGGCGACAGTTCCAGGCTGCCGGTGGCGTATGGATAGTCAGGCATCAGCAGGTCCTCGGTGCTGCAGGAGGTCATCGTGCCTCCTGCGAGCAGCGCTGCCATGACGGTTGCGAAAGATGTATATCTGAGCGTTTTCATATCCGAGTGACTATTAATTTTCATAATCGTGTAAAGCGTGGTAAGCATCCAGCGAGTTCATGTAGTAGAACCAGATCTCCACGTTGTTGGGACCGGGCATGAAGCTCGGGTTGATGGGCTGCTTATAGTTGTTCTCATCGAGCAGGTAGAGACGCGTGGCGCGGTAGTCCACCATGTTGTTCGGGTCGGCGATGTCGGGCAACTGAGTCTTCGGTACGACGAAGAAATAGGTGTTGGTGATCGTCTCGCCGTCGGTCGACTTGGGGATGGTGACGAACGTCAGCGGGGTGTTGTCGCCGTTGCGGTGGGTCGGATTGTAGGTGCGGTGGCCGTGCTCGTCGATGGTGACGGTGACGAACCCAAAGTCCGGGTTGGAGCTATAGAGCGTCAAGTCAGAGCTGAAGGTGGTCCTCAGGTGGAGCATAGGTGAATAGAGGGGCTGTCCGATGAGCTGCTCTTCGTCCTGATCTTCCATGATGCCGTAGTAGATGCCGACGTAGGCGTTGTTCCAGTTGATGTTGGAGGGGTAGTCGCCAGCAAGCGGCGTCGGGTTGTACACCTTGTACGACTGGTTACCGGCATCACCGAAGATACCGATCTCGATGGGTCCCTGAGAGGCGAAGTCCAGCTGGTTGGCGGCCTCCCAGTCCCACTTCTGGACAATGGGCTTGACCTCGAGGCGGTGCTCCTTGAAGTAGCAATAGACGATGGCCGAGTGGTTACGGACGAAGTCGCCGGCAGCGGCGAGTGTGAACTCCTTGACGAGGGGTGTGCCGTAGGCCTTGACAGAGCCGTCGGTGTTGAGCTGGTTGAAGCGGTAGTAGATCCTGCCGGTCACGGCCTTGTCGCTCTCGCGGAGGTAGGTGCGGTAGTCCTTCGTGTTGACGCTGGTCACCTGCGAGGTGATGAAGTTGTCGTACTCCTGGGCGCGGTCCTTGGCGTCGGTCGAGGTGAACGTGTAGTTCTCCCACGTCATGTTCTCCGGATGCTCAAACTTGGCCAGCTGAGCGGTGGTCAGCAGCGGAGCGATCGTCGTGGACGTCGTGCTGGACGAGCCCCAGACCATGGCAGACTCGAAGTAGCCGTCGGCCGTCGTGAGGTTCGGCAGGAGGTCGCCCCAGTAGTCGCCCTCATAGCTGGCTGCCGAGGTGGCCTTGTCGACGGGGAAGAGCTTCTGGCTGATGGGAACCATGTTGCCGTCGATCTGGATACCCGTGACCTCCACGCCCTCCATGTCGTTGCTGCGGGCAAAGGCGAAGCGGATCTTTGAGACGGCACGCGTCATGCGGACGGTCTCGAGGTCGGTGCGCAGGTCGGTCTGTGCCTCGTTCAGGATATTCCAGCCCTTCTCCACGTAGGCGTAGGGAAGGCCGGTGGCGGGGATGGAGGTGGTGAAGTCCATCGTCCCGGTGACATACGTGGGCTTGAAGAAGTCGCCGTCCATCAGGGCCCCGTCGAGGGTGGCGACGGTGGCTGTCTGTGAGAGAGACAGTCCGGCGCTCTCGGCATTGGCAATGGCGTAGAGGTCGACATTGCGCTTCTGCGTGATGATATACTTGGGGATGTCGAGCGTCACCTTCTTGAGGTCGTTGTTCGACTTCAAGCCGTCAGTGCCATCGTCGGCATAGGTGCTGGTGTAGGCCACGAGCACGTTCTTGTCGGTGCTGTCGAAGAGCCATATCTGCAGGCTGTGGATCGTGCCCTCGCCGTCCAGATTGGCCACGCCGCCTTCATAGGCACGTGTGGTGGTCTGCTCGCCCGTTGCCTGAAGATAGAAGGTGAGGGGAACCGTCTGATAGGATTCCGGATCGCCTTCATACTCTGAGCAGGAGCCCATCATGAAAGGGACAAGCGTCAGGAGCGACCACGGCAGGAGGGCCTTGGTCTTCCTTACAGCTTTATTCACTAGGTAATGTTTCATATCTTGTATTTATTTTTATTTTCAACACATTAGTCCAACTCGATGCCGACGGGTGTGGAGAGCTTCCAGTCGGTGACGCCGAGGGAGAACTCGAGCTGCGGGTTGGTCAGGTCGGGGATGACGTTGTAGGCCTGCTTGAGGTCTGCGATGCGGAAGGTGACGGTGGTCACCTGGTCCTGACGGAAGACCTTGCCATGTGCGGCGGCAGGGGCGGTGACGCCGGTGGTGGCGTTGGGGTCAAGCTGTCCGATGAGGTAGAACTTGCAGCCGGGAGGCACGATGCGGTCGTCGGCACCGGTGACGATGTCCTGGCCCGACTGGTTGACGAGCTCAAGGGCGATGGTGACGGTGGCGTCCTTGACGGTCTCGAGGACGAGGGTGCGGAGGGCCATCTCGGTGTCGGTCTCGGCGGAGACGGTCTTCACGCAGTAGCCACTGGTGGACAGCTGGTTATCATAGATGGTGCTGGACGTCGGAGCCGTCACGGGCTGGAACTGCCAGTCGACGTTGTTCTGTCCGGCGATGAGGATGCCGCGGACGGGGAAGGTGGTGCCGTCGACGACCTCGATCTTCTTCTTGTTGTCCTCGAGGTAGTACTTACCCTCCTCGGCCGTGATGGCGGTGCTGAGGGCCACCTTGGCGTCAAGACGTGCCACGGCGTACTGCAGCGGGTTGGTGACGGCGACGATGGTGGTGCGGGGGTCGACGCTGACGATGCCCTGCGGGGTGAAGAGCGCGTCGGTGCCGACGGTCTGGTTGAGGACGTTGGTCTCGGTCTGGTCCCACGACTCAGGCGAGGTGAAATAGCCCTTGACGGTGTTATGGATGGCATCGGGCGTGTCGCCGGCTACCTTGAGGGTGCTGGTGTGGATGCGGCTGTTGGCACGATACCAGAGTGATGCGGGATAGGTGTATGTGGCTACATCGACGTTCAGTGCGCCGGTGTTGCTCTTGTCGGTAGCCACCTCATAGTGGCCATAAGGATGTTCGGTGGTTGCGGTGGTGACCCACGTGATGTAGGCTGCGCCGTCGGGCAGCCCGATGTTGGCAGGATAGCCTGCGAGGTCGGTGTTGGTGAAGACGCCGGTCTCGACGTTGGTGTTGTCGGTGATGACCTTGAGCACGTCCTTCACCTTCTCCTGATCCTTGGCGAAGGCCAGGGAGTTGTAGAGACGGGTGACAAATTCCTGCACGTCGGCTGACGAGCCGGCGTTGAGGGCCATGAGGGCTTCCTTGGATCCGCTGAGCAGGGGCACGTTAGCCCAGTCGGCAGCAGCGGCGTCGTACATGGTGTTAAGGAAGGTGGTGAGTTTCTCGCCGGCGCTCTGGGCGTCGGCCGTGGTGGTGATAGGCTCCAGACTGAAGGTGATGCCGTCGGCAGCGCCGGGTGTCTGGGCATAGGTGTTCTGGATGTTAAGCACGCCGTTCTGGTGCTTCGACTGCTGTTTGGTCTGGCCCGTGGTCTCAGCTGCCGTTGCCTGTGCATAGCAGAGGAAGGCATTGGTTCCGACGGGGATCATCACGTCGAAGTAGACCTTGGCGTTGGTGTTGACGGCCAGGTCGGTGTTCTTGGCACCGATGCCGCTGCGCGGATCGACGAGCTCGGCGCCGAAGCGCTGGCGGTCGGCGGTGACGGGTTCGGCCCCGAGGGCCTCACCGTCAGCGACGCGGATAGAGAAAGGAATGAGGTGGAGCTCACTGATGCCACGGAACTTGTTCAGGTCGGCGTCGGCGCCTTCCTGGACGATGTCGTCGGTCATGCGGGTCTGCTGCGTGCCCTGACCGTTGACGGTGAGGGCGAGCTGCGTGGCCTGCAGGTTGACGATGCCGTTGACGGGCTGCATCTCCTCCTCGGTGGAGCAGGCTGTGAAAGCGAGCATGGAGGTAAAAAAGCAGAGTGGTAGGAACCTTGCTGACGGCGAGGCTGCACTGGGTGACGGGCTGCTGCCGGTCATCAGTTGTTCAATCGTACGATATGTCATTTTCAGCTTCTTCATAACTTGTTTTCTTGTCTTTAAAATTCTTACCATGATGCTTTTTTACCTTCTTGCTCTCAATGATGTGATATGTTCAGATTAGATGGCGGGCTCGAAAATCAGACCCTCCTGCCACTCGAGGTCGACAGACGTGCCGAGCTCAATGTTGGGGCTGCTGAGGTCGGGGACGGTAGGACCGCCACCGCCAGGGCCGTCGTCATCGGTCGTGCCTTCCGTACCATTCTTGATGGTGACAGTCACCTTGGTCACGTGGTCCTGCATGAAGACCTTGTCGAGCTCACCGGCCTTGTAGTTGTTGGCCTGAGCGGGATCGAGCTTAGCTGCCAGATAGAAGGTAGCGCCGGCAGGGATGATGCCACCGTCACGACCGACGAACTCATCGCCGTTGTTGACGAGCTCGAGAGCGATGTTAACGGGCAGGTCAGCCTTGGTCTCGAGGGCCAGGGTCTGGTTTTCTGTAGAAGCCTTCTCGGTGCTGACGAGGGTGCCAGCAGCCACATCGCAGTCGTAGATGGTCAGGTTCTCATTGCCGAGGGTGGTGAAGTCGTAGCCGACACCGCACTGGCCGCCGATGAGGATGCCCTTGAGGGTGAAGCCCTTGGAGACGTCCATCTTCTTACCATCGTGATCGAAGAAATCGGTCTTACCTTCCTCACCGAGCTTGACGGTCACCTCGAGGCGGCCAACAGCATACTGGGCGGGGTTGACGAGGGCGACAGACTGGGTGTTGTCGGTGACCACAGCACCGGCAGCGCCATAGACAGTGCCGATGACCTTGTCCCAGCTGGCCTGAGTGTCATACTCCGTCGACTCGATGTCGTCAGAAGCCTTGATGGGGGTGTTGGCATAGTACCACAGGGCAGCAGGATAAGCATACTGGGTCAGGTCGGCCTTGTTCTCACCATAGGTAGCGGTGGCATCCTCAAACTTCGTGCCGTTCCACTTGATGCGGGCAGCGCCGTCAGGCAGATTGAGGTTGGCGGGGAAACCATCGTACTCGGCCTTGAGTGCCATGGGCTGGTTGCTCTTGGGCGTGCCGGCCTTGGCAATCTCTTCGCGGATAGCCTTCGACAGACCATAGGCAGCATCCTCCATGTCGACATGAGCAGCGGCATAGTAGAGGTCGCTCAGCACGATGGCTACCTGATAAGAAGCAGCAACTGTCAGGCTGGTGAACTTCTTGTAGAGATCCTTCAGGTTATCATTCTCAGTGGTAGCCCAACCCTCGACAGAAGCAATGGCGTTGAGCAGGTTGATGATGGCCTGGCCGGTAGCGTCGCCAGCGATGGCTTCCTTGTCGGCGTTGATGCGCTCGAGACCAAACTGAACGGCAGCGGGCGTGGTGAAGTCCTTGCCCAGGTTGGCAGCGGTGAGCACGCCATACTTGAACTTGTCAGCAGCGGTCTCGGGCTTGTCGATAGCCTTGCCATAGAAGAGGAAGTTGCTGGTGCCCACGGGGACGAACTTGTCAGCATAGACCTTGTAGTTGAGCGTACCGACCTCCTGCAGGGCAGTGATGTTCTCCAGATTGATGACGTCCGACGACTTGGCGAGATCCTTGGTAATTGCATCGTTGAACGGCACAAGCTGGATCTGCTCCATGCCACGGAAGACTGCGGAGTTGCCAGCTTTCTGCGTCACCTCGTTGCTCATACGGCTGACGACCGAGCGGGGAATGGAGATGGCGAACTCAGGCTTGACGCCCTTGTTACCCATCTCATCGAAGACGACGTTGGGGCTGAGCACCTCCTCGTTGTCGGATGAGCAGGCGGTGAAGCCTGCTGTGCCAGCGAGCAGCACTGCTGCTACGAAGGCGAAATTCTTCATTTTCTTCATTGTTTTTTGAAATGGATTGAGTTAATATTAATTAATGATTTATATGTTGTCGTTCATGACGAATGCGTGATTGTCAGAACTCGATATCGAAGATGTGTCCGCGGCTCCAGTTGAGGTCGACGCTCAGACCGAAGGTGCGCTGCTGGCGCTGCTCGACGAGCGTGGGGATGCCGTAGGTGGCGGTGGCGAGGCCGGAGGCCGTGGTGGGCGTGTCGGGCCACGAGTCGTCGTCGGCGGGCTGCACGGGCTTGTCGATGGTGCCGTCGCCGTCGGTGTCCCATCCGAAGGTGTCGGGCTTACCGTCGCTGTCGGTGTCGCTGGCGATGAACGTGTCGGGCGTGCCGTCGCCGTTGACGTCGTAGGTGGGCTCGGGCGTGCCGTCGCCGTCGGCGTCGATGCCGGTGGGCTGACCTGTGACAGGATCGAAGACGTAGACGTCGGGCTTGCCGTCGTTGTTGCGGTCGGTGTCGGGCTTGCCGTCGCCGTTGACGTCGGCGCTGCCCTTCATGATGCTGAGCGAGACGGTGGTGATGTGGTCGCTGATGAAGACGCGGTCGAGGGTGTTCGACTGGTAGTTGGCGGCGGTGCGGGGCACGAGGTCGGCCACGAGATAGAAGGTGGCGCCGGTGGCGATGCGTCCGTCGGCACCCTGGAACTCGGGTCCGTCGTTGCGCAGCTGGAGGGCCATGAGGACGTTGGCGTCGGCCGACGTGGGCAGGCCGAGGGTGTGGTTATACTTCGTCCAGTCGGTGTAGCTGACCTGCTGGGGACCGCCCTGCAGGTCGGTGTCGTAGATGACGTAGTCGTCGGTCGAAGTGGCGATGGGCTGGAAGTCGTAGCCGACGGGGCGCTGTCCAGCGATGAGGCATCCGGTGAGGGTGAAGCCCTTCATGGCGTCGATGGAGCGTCCGTAGGCGTCGTAGAGGAAGCGGCTCTCCATGATGACGCGGCTGTCGAGGCGTCCGACGGCATACTGCACCTGGTCGACCATGGCGACGGACTGCGTGGACTCCTTGACACGGTCGTAGCCGTCGGCATAGCAGTCGTCGAGGAGCTGCTGCCACGAGGTGTAGACGGTGTTGGCATCGTCGGCAAGGGGATCGCCGGGCAGTGCCAGCGAGTCGCTGGCGACGATGGGCGAGAGGGCCAGATACTGCAGGCTGGCGGGATAGACATAGTCAGACATGGCGGGGATGTCGAGGCCCTTGCCGTAGACCTGCGCCTTGGGGGTGACGAAACGGCGGCTGGCGGCGTCCCACTCGATGCGGGCGGCACCCTCGGGCAGGCCGAGGTCGGCGGGGAAGCCCTGATACTGGTCGCTGAGGACGATGACCTCATCGCCGGCGGCGGGCGTCGTGGCACAGGCGGCTGCGATGCGGGCGGCAATGGCCTGGCCGAGCTGCTGGCCGGGGAATTCGTTGGGGATGGTGCTGACGAGGTGGTGGATGGTGCCAAGGACGCGCTCGACGTTAGCCGAGGAAAGCGTCTTGAGCTCGGTCAGTCCGCGCCACGTCTCGACGAGGAACTCATCGGCGGCCGTCGACCAGCGGTCGTCGGGGGCTGCCTCGGGACCGGTCGTGGCGGCGAGGTCGTTGAGCAGACGGACGAGGGCCTGTCCGGCGGCGCTGCCACCCTGGTCGGCCTCGCTGGTGCAGATGGCGACGGGTGCGAAGGTGACGTCGTCGAGGGCGACGGTGGTGCCGTCGAGGCCGTCAGCGCTGAGCGAGCCGTTGTGTGCGGGGTCGCTGCCGTCGTCCTTCGCCTTGGCATAGAAAGCCATGTGTGTGGTGCCGAGGGGCACCTCTACCTGATAGACCTTGGAGAAGTCGGCGATGGGCGACGTGTAGTCGCTGATCTCACGGCCGCCGGTGAGCGACAGGCCGCTGCGGCTGCGTGCGCCGGCCTTGGGTGCGGCGTCGAAGCATAGCAGACGGATGTCGTCGAGTCCGCGGAAGTCGCTGGCGTCCTCGCTGGTCTGCACCACATAGTCGGTCATGCGGGTCTGTGCCTCTGCGGTGCTGTCAGCAGCGGGCATGGTGCCCACGATGCGCTGGGGCAGCGAGAAGGTCAGCCGTGTGCTGATCTGCTGCAGCTGAGCGTCGCCCCACGAGTCGTCGTCGGAGCAGGCGGCGCAAAGTGCGAGCACGCCCGTCAGTGATGCGATATACAGTGATTGTTTCTTTTTCATATATAATATATATATTGTTTTCTTTTTATTGGGAGTTTAGGAGTTTGGGAGTTTAGGAGTTTAGACGTTAGTTTTGCTGCCTCTCACTTCTCACTTCTCACTTCTCACTTAGAAAATGAGTCCTTCCTTCCAGTTGAGCGTCACCGAGGTGCCGACCTCGACGTTGTAGGAGTGGATGGAGCCGTCGGAGGCCATGATGCCGTAGATGATGTAGGCCTTGCTGGCCTGCAGCGGTGTGCGCACGTTGATGACGGTGCGGGTGATGGAGCCGTCGGGCATGGTCACGTAGGCCACCTTGCGCCAGACGCGCTCAGCGTCGTCGGCCCCCATCTGGTGGTCGTCGGCACGGCTGCGGGCATGTGCAGCAGCGGCGGTGTCGTGCGAGGGGAACGTCTTGGCATAGAACACCTCACGCTGTGCGGGTACGCCGGTGCGCATGCGGTGGTCTGCGATGATGGGGTTGGAGGCGTAGGTGAAGACGCTGTCGTCGACGGTGAAGCCGTCGGCGAAGTCGCAGCTCTCCACGCGTATGTCGTTATACTTAATGGTGTCGGTACGGATGACGAGGACGCTGGCGCAGTTGGTCATGTAGAAGGTGACGTCGGCCGTGGCCTCGCCGGTGCCCTGGGCGTCGATGTCCTTGCGGGCGGTGAAGAGGCTGGAGCTGTGGCCTTCCTGGTTGTCAGCGCCCGTCTGTGCCAGGCGGCAGGTGGCGGCGTCAGTGGTCTGCTGGGCCACGACTCGTCCCTCACGCGCCATGTTGGCGAGGGCGAGGTGGCGGTAGACGCCGGGCTTGAGCGTCACGTCGAAGGTGGCGTGCTGCGCGTTCATCTGTTGGGTCTCATCGTGGGCCAGACCCGTGGCGTTATAGAACGAGAGGCCGGCGTCGTAGGCATAGGGACGGAAGAAGTCGGCCAGCGAGTCTTCCACCAGTTGGGCCACGGCCGTCTCCTGACGGTCGCGGAGCACGGTCTGCACCTGGTCGCTCAGGTTTGTCTGTACCGCCACGTGGTAGTTGATATGGAGGTCTTTCTCACAGTCTGAGAGGTCGTCGTCGATGACGCCGCAGGCAGTGAGGAAGACGCCTGCGGCGAGGCATATCCCGGTGAGCATCTGTGTCGAACGTTGTCTGATGGTCATACTAATGCGTTTCATTCGTTCTCTGTTTTTATGGATTCGTTTGGGGTTGTCGGGCCTTTCTCGGAGCCCGGTCAGCGCTCCCCCCTGTCGGGGTTCTTGTTGGTTTGTTGTTGAAAGCAGGGGCGCGGGCGCTTGCCGCGCCCCTGCTCTGTTAAGGGTTATGATCCGTTAAAGATGTCTACAGATTAGTGCTTCTGGATGTCCACCTCGAACTGATAGCCAGACTCCCACTTGAGGTCGACGCTCAGACCGAGCGAAATCTCTGAGGAGCGGAGGTCGGGCACGGTGACGAAGGCGTTCTGCAGCGACTCTTCGCCGATGGTGAAGTTAGCCTTGGTCATGAAGTCCTGGATGAACACGCGGTTGATCTGCTTGGTCTTGCCGTCAGCATCGTAAGGAGGCGTGCTGCGGAACTTGTCAGTGTTAGCGGGCCATGTGGGAGCGGTCACACCAGCAGCGGCAGCGGGATCGAGCTTACCGACGAGGTAGAAGGTACCACCGGCACGGATGAGGTTGTGGTCACCCCAGAAGTCGGTAGCGTTGTTGTTGACCAGCTCAAGAGCGACATAGACGGCCGACTGTTCGTTATCAGCAAGAGTCTTGTTGTAGTTGTCGAACACCATGGTGTAGTTAGCTGGGGTGGTACCAGCAGCGTTAAGCTTCAACTCACCATTCATCTGACGGTCGTAGACGACATTGTCAAACGTAGCACCGTCGACAGGCAGGTACTGCCAGTCAACCGTACCAGGCTGACCGCCGATGAGCACACCAGTGACCTGGAAGGCCTTGCCGATGGTGGCGTTCTCCTCCTCGGGATAGAAGTGATTGCGATTGTCCTTCAGATCGGTGTTGGCGATGGTCAGAGTGGTAGCGAGCAGAGCATTACCATAGTTGACCTCGTGGGTCATAGCCACCGAGCGGGTGGTCGACAGCACGTGTGCAGCAGCGGTGCTCTGGCTCCAGCCATTACCCCAGTCAGCCACATCCCAGTTGGCGACGCCATTGGGATAGTCGGGCTCAAGAATGGTGTTGTCGTTGACACGGATGGGGCTGTTGCCGAAGTACATCAGCTCAGAAGGATACATGAACTTCTCGACGCTGGTGGTCTGGTCAGCCGTAGGATCGGCCAGATAGAACTTAATCTTCGAACTGTCATAGCTGAACTCAGCATCGCCGGTGGTGAAGGCATCAGCAATCAGCAGCTGGGCAGCACCCATAGGCAGAGCCAGGTCGACAGTGGGGAACTTGTTGAGGTCGCTGACCACTTCCTCGGTGTAGCTCATAGCGGTCTTCACCTGATCAGCAGTAAGCCATTCGGTCAGGGAGCCATCGGTGGGCAGAGCCTTGAAGTAGCTGCTGAAGAGGGTCTCGATCTGAGTAGCAACCTCCTTGGCGACAGTCTCACGGACACTGGTGGGTTCGGCATTGCTAACCTTGCTGGTGACGGTCCAGAGGTCGGTGATCATACGGGCGATAGAGGCACCGGAACCGGCACGGGCAGCACCCTCATCGATCTTGCAGAACTGATAGTAGGCATTGCCGAGGATTTCCTCCAGGGGAACGAGGTCAGCCACGGTAGCCTCATCGTCGTCAGCCAGCTTGCTGTACTCAATACCATAGTCTTTCCAAGTCTGCTCAACGCCAATGAAGTGATAGTAGACGTTGCCGAGGGCATCGGTCAGCATGTCAACCTGAGTAGCCTGGATGGTGGGCTCAGGATTCGTCACGTTGGCAACAGTTGCAGCTGCAATCTGAGCATCGGTCATGTCAACATAACCGGTAGCGGATGCATACTGAGGCTTAGTTGTGGGGTACCAGAAGTCGAAAGAGGTAGCACCACCGCGGATGATGTTGGTCAGCACGCCGGCAATCAGCTCCTCGGTGTTCTTCATGATCTGCTCCTTGTCGGCATCAAGACGACGGGTGAGATTGAAGGCGACAGTGCTGAGGTCAGCCGTCGGGTTGAAGACGCCCGACTTCTCTGCACCGGGCTCACCGTTGATCACGCCAAGACCCTCAGCGTTACCGTCACGGAAGGCGCGGCTGTAGAACAGCAGCTTGTTGGTTCCCACGGGCAGTGCGAGCTCGAGCACACGGTGGCTCTTGTCAGCCCAGTCAACTTCGCCCTTGTTCAGGATCATACCAAGGTCGAAAACCTTTCCGTCCTTGCTGGTGCCGTCGGTCAGGACTTTGCCATCAGTGCCGTTAGTGATAGCAATCAGCTTGGCGTCCTGCATGCCGCGGAACGTCTCTGCGTCAGTAGCCTGAACGGTGGCCGACGTCATACGGGTGGCAACACCACCGGCGACGTTGAAGGCGAAGGTAGCGGTCACCTCACCCTTCTGAGCATTGTAGGTAGGATTGAGGGCCACTGCATCGTCAGACTCGGTGCAAGCGGTGAATGTGAGTGCGAGGGCACCCATCATTCCAAAAACTAGATACTTTCTCATTTGTTTTGAAATTTAAAAGTGAATAAAAAATTAATACTAAAAATGTTTGTTCTCTATATGTTGTTGTCTGTTGACGAATCTTCAATCTTCAATTTTCAATCTTCAATCTTCAATTTTCAATCTTCAACTCTCACTTCTCCTCCAGCTGCTCGAGGTTCTTGCGGGCGTCGGCGTTGCCGTCCTGGTCAGCCTTATGGAACCAGCGGATGCCCTCGTCTTCACGGCCGAGCATATAGTGGCAGCAGCCGAGGGCGTTCCACGAGCGGTGGTCGGCCTGCACGCGGGGCATGGAGAGGATGTCGTAGGCCTCCTGGTACTTGTCCTGGCGCATGAGCTCGACGGCACGGTTGATCAGGCGGGCAATCTCGTCGGGCACGTAGTCCCAGTAGACGCGCAGGTAACCCGAGTTACGCTGGTCGGCCAGCAGGGTGCGCAGCAGGAAGCGGTAGGTCTGGCCGCCCTTGATGGCGCGCAGGCGCTGCTCGCGGCGGTCGAGATTCTTCTCGTTGTCGATGATGTCGAGCACCTGGTCGAGCTCCTCCATCGTGATCTGCGACAGGTCGGCATCGGTCAGCGCCAGGTCGTAGGCGTCGACGCCCAGCTGCTTGGCGTCCATCTTCTGGCCCTGCTTCAGCAGGCGCACGTCGTTGATCTGGTCGCGGAACTCCGTCCAGGCCTCACCGCCGTCGATGACCTCGAACATGTCCTCGGTCACCGTGGGCACCTCGCGGCGCACGTAGTCCTTCAGCGCCTTGCCGCGGTTCTGGGCCAGCCAGTGGTTGTGGGGCACGGTACCCTCGACGGAGGCCATACCAATGATCTGGATCTTCTCCACCGACGACGTCGTGTCGGCCGTGATCTGGCGCGTGATGTCGATGATGCGGTCCAGGCGCCAGTCGTTGTCGCGGAAGTTATAACGCAGGTCGATCTTGTCGAGCGGGAAGTGGACGTAGAGGGCCCCCTTCTCCTTGCGCAGGATGCGCGATTCGTCGTACGGGCGGTACTTCGACTTGTGCTCCAGCACGGGATAGAGCTTCTCCAGCTCGCCGGCGCGTCCCTTGTTCTCCTCCACCTTATTATATATAGGTGCGAACGGCACCATGTGCGCGAAGGGGCTGGACGGGCGGGGCGGCGGGCCCGTGGGGGGATGAAAAATATGGAGAAAATGTTTG
>JAFUEP010000036.1 GCA_017470345.1 Prevotella sp. | reverse complement strand
GGACTTTATCTATAAAGGAAGTTATAGTTTTTGGCTCATTACGTCATTAGTGCTGATTGGTTTGTCACTTGCAGGCATTGTTCCTGTGTATTTGGGAAATCAGGCAGGTGACATACTATCTGTTATAGTAGCCATCGGAGGCTTGGGTGCTGCAGGCTATCATATTCCCATGCATCGGACAGGCAAGTCCAAGGTCTGTGACAACAGATTGTCGTATGTCATTATGGTTATTCTAAGCATTTCTTGCTTGTGCCTATTGGCATCATCGTTATTGCATTAAATTCCAATTTAGTGGAATCATCAAATGAAATTAAAGAAAAGAAAAATCAATTACGCAACCATCTTCTTTATCTGTTGGTTTGGCCTTTTGGTCTTTCTTATAGATGGAGTTCTGAAGTTCCAGACATTGGTTGATTATTTTGACTCGTATATCTTTGTCGAGATTGCTTCGCTGCTATTGGTCATCCTTCCTACGTGGGCAATTTACAAATTAACAAAAGAAGAATGATGCCGCTCGGCTTTGCCGCTTGCCTAAGCAAGAACTTTTCTTGTTTTTCATGCGTCTAACAGATAGAAACTTTTAAAAGGAAATCAAATCAATGAAGACGTTAGGAAACATCATCTGGGTCGTATTCGGAGGCTTGCATATAGCCTTGGAGTATTTCATCGCAGGCCTAATACTGATGATCACCATCATCGGCATCCCATTCGGAAAGATGCACTTCCGACTTGCAAAGCTGGCTCTTTCACCTTTTGGAAAAGAAGTGGTATAATCGCCAATATTTAAACGAGTTTAATAAATTGTCAGCATAGTTTAACCGAGTTTAAATTCCGTGCCAGATTGACTTTCGTGATTGTCATTCTGGCACGGATTCATTCTGTAGGCACGTACTTTGCTTATCTGTTAGTGAAAGCTAAAGCGAAAGCCGAGGCAATCAAGGCTGCGATTAAGCGAGAGAAGATCAAAGCCCGCTTTGAATCTTCCGAGCGAAAGCAGACTCGACCGAAAGGTCAAAAACAAACAAGTTAAACTTTAAAAGTATAATTAGGAGGTAATGATTATGTTGAATGGATTAATGAAAAGCAATGGTTGGTTCCCAACGATGTTTGATGATTTCTTTAACACTGATTTCATGCCTCGTGCCAACAGTACAGCACCCGCAGTCAATGTCAAGGAGAGTGAGAAGGCCTACACGATGGAGCTTGCAGCCCCTGGCATCAAGAAAGAATATTGCCGCGTAGGCATCAATGACGACGGCAACCTCACCATCGCCATCGAGAACAAGCAGGAACACAAGCATGAGGACAGTCATCGTCACTACTTGCGCCGTGAGTTCAGTTACTCGAACTATGAGCAGAACTACGTGCTGCCTGACGATGTGGTTCGCGACAAGATCTCTGCCAAGGTGGAGGACGGCATCCTGACCATCACCATGCCGAAAACCGAGCCGAAGGAGAAAGTTACAAAGGCCATTGAGGTCTCGTAACGGACATTGATTAACCGCATAAGTTGAAGTCCCGACCTGCTTTTGTGCAAGCCGGGACTTCTTTTGAGTATATATTGTATGGCATCTAAGCCACTAAGTGCATGATGTGACGGGCTGATGTCACGCGGGCATCATAGCGGACAGTCATTTCGTGAGTGCGAGGGTTCCAGTAGGCTCCTATTACGCCGTGGATGCGTTCTGCCTTGGCCACTGCATGGTGGTGGGCAGCGTGACGGCTGACTCTGAACGTACAGGTCTTAACCACTGGACGGTAGGCATGGTGCCTGTGGTTATCGAAATGGGAAGTCCTTTTGTCCACCCTGTCGAAATGCGAACCTCTGGGGTTGTTGGTTACTACTACGACAGTTGTCTTCTTGTCGTAGTTTTTGTGGTGCTTATTACCTGCCATTGCTGGCATTGCTGTGATAGCCATCATCATGGCTGCTGCAATCACTTTATTCATCATCTTCATATTCAAATCTCCTTATACTTTAAAAGTTCGACATTTGTTTCTTAATCACGGTGCAAAGTACGGCATTTTTCGGCTTATTTGCAAAGGATAAATCCTAAAGTGGAGGGTGTTTTTCCCTAAACATCAATAGGATTTTCCCCTCGTCAGCCTTTTTCCGAATAAAAATGAGTACCTTTGCAGCGCCTTAGAAGGTTTGAGCAATCCCCGCAAAACGGGGATGCGGCGTAAGCCAAAGGGGCATAATGAATATGAACTGGATTATCTTGATTTTCGCAGGGCTGTGCGAAGTTGGTTTCACTTTTTGTCTCGGACGAGCCAAAGGCATGACAGGCTACGAGTGTTGGACATGGATTAGCGGTTTTTCCGTATTCTACGTTTTAAGTGCCATACTACTGGCAAAGGCCACGCAGACACTGCCAATAGGTACGGCCTATCCCGTATGGACGGGCTTTGGTGCCGTAGGTGCTGTGCTTGTAGGTGTTTTCATCTTCCGTGAGCCAGCTACGTTCTGGCTCAGGTTCCCTCCACGAGATTATCAATCTCGCGGATTCCTCCCTTCTTTCTTACGACGCTGATAGCGTCTATCATTGGGCTGGAAACTATTTCTTAATAAGTAAGAGTACATCAAAAGAAACAATACACATATTATGTAAATTCTGCTCGCTTGTGCTAAAATAATGGAAACAAAGACTGCAGTGACTACACTGCTGATGGATGGCCTCTGTTTTCAAAATGTTTGAGCATCAAAACACCAAAAATTGTGCGTAAACCAGCGGAATCTTAAAAATAATGGCAGATTCCGCTGGTTTGAGCACATTTTATATTATCTTTGCACCAAAATTCTTAGATTATGCTGATAGGAAGAGACAACGAAAGAAAAATACTGCAAGCCGCGCTTACTGATGAGTATTCTCAGTTTATAGCGGTCTATGGCCGTCGCCGTATTGGCAAGACTTTCCTGATAAGAGAGTCATACGACTATCATTTCACTTTCCAGTTCACTGGAGCGGCTAAAACCCCAGCCAGGAAGCAGCTGGCTCGTTTCCGCATGGCACTGAAGGAGCATGGGCTGACGGATATGCCGCCAGTATTCTCCAATTGGATAGTCGCATTCTCTGAATTGAAGCGATTTATCACTTTACAGCCAGAAGGTAAAAAAATCATCTTCCTTGATGAATTGCCCTGGATGGATGCCCCTCGTTCTGGTTTCCTTTCTGAACTGGAATCGTTCTGGAACGGATGGGCATCGGCCAGAAAGGACATCGTATTCGTAGTGTGCGGCAGTGCTACATCTTGGATGGTCAAGAAGATTATCAAGAATAAGGGTGGACTGCATAACAGGCTCACTCATAGAATAGCCCTGAAGCCTTTCTCTCTCCGTCTGTGCGAAGAGTTGATGGCATCTCGCGGTATCGAGATGACACGCAAGCAGATACTGAACGGATATATGATATTCGGTGGAGTTCCCTACTATTGGAGTCTGCTGCAAAAGGGAGCCAGTCTCTCGCAAGAGGTTGACCGTCTGATTTTCTCTAAGGAGGGAGATATGTATGATGAGTTTAGTATGCTCTATGCAGCACTCTTTAAGAAACCAGAGCCATACATCAAAATAATCAGCCTTTTGGCAGGAAAGAAAGAGGGTATGACTAGACTGAAACTTATTGAGGAAGGAGGATTGGAAGATAATGGAAAACTGACAGACCTATTGAACGATCTGGAATGGTGTGGTTTCATCCGCGGCTACTCCGTCATTGGCAAACGAACAAAGGATGAGATTTTTCAACTTATCGACCATTACACACTCTTCTATTATGAATATATCCATGGAAAACGGCACGGCATAAATTTCTGGCAGGCAACGGAGGGAACTCCCAGATATTACGACTGGTGTGGCCGTGCCTTCGAGCGCGTCTGTCTCTGGCATATTGACCAGATAAAACAAAAACTAGGCATTAGCGGAATTCTGACAGAGGAATACGCATGGCGATACATTCCCAAGAAGAAGGATGAAGAACCTGCAGTGGCAAAAGGTAAGAGGAAGAAGGAGGGTGCCCAGGTTGACTTATTGATAGACCGTAGTGACGGCATTATCGACCTCTGCGAGATGAAGTACCATGAGGGTAAGTTTACTATTTCGGAATCTTACCAAGAGGACTTGAACAACAGGAAGAATATCTTTAAAGAGGCATCCAAGACCCCAAAAGCCGTGCATAATATCATGGTCACAACCGATGGTCTAGCACACAATGCCTATTCCAAGGAAATACAAAATGAAGTGTGCTTAGAAGACTTGTTCCTTTAGCATAAGAATGCAAAAATATACTCAAACCAGCGGAATCTACCGAAATGTTATAGATTCCGCTGATTTACGCACAATTTTATAGAGCCTTATGCCTCCATCGCTGTTGCCTGGAATACCTCTATGCCAAGCCCCCTCTTCAATCTCAGAGAAAAAGAAATCAGACTGAGTTTTTTTCCAAAATCGCCAAAAACTTGCAACTTTGGAAAAAACTCGCAGTACTAAAAACAACTTTTTTTTTTTGATTATTGGCATTGCAGAAGTGAGATTACTCGCTATGAAACAACAGAGTTCTTTGAAGAAATAATACAAAGGTGTGAACAAATGGTGTACAATGACCCTATAATTATAGGCTATTTTAGGCTATCACAGCAAAAGCCAATCTTCATGCAAGTAACTCAGACACAGAAATATAGCAAAAATGAACTATCACAAAATATCGGTTCAAGTGGAACTGTTAATCAGGGGGTCGTTGGTTCAGGCCATCCTGAAGCGCATTAGAGATGAGAGAGTTACGAGAAATCGTAACTCCTCTTTTTGCCCAATTATCGGGTCAGCGGAAAAATGCACCTTTCTTCATAAACATTCCTAATAATGAGGGCAAAATTACGAAAAATCGGGCAAAAATGAGTACCTTTGCCTGTTGATTAAATAAGATATTAGTTAATATGCTTGACTAAACATATATGATTATGAAGAAGATAGTGATTATTGACGGAGGCCCCCGAAAGAATTTCAACACGGCCTCGATGCTACAGAAATTTGCTGATGGCGCAAACTCTGTTAGTGGTGACATTGAAGTAAAGACTGTACGCCTTTATGGTATGGACTACAAGGGCTGTATGTCGTGCATGGCCTGTAAGATAAAGGGCAAGGCTTCCAATGTGTGCAAATTTAAGGACGCTCTGACTCCAGTCTTGGAGGAAATCGCCCAAGCTGATGGCCTGGCGCTGGGATCACCGATTTACTTTGGTGACGTAACTGGCCAAATGCGTACCTTCCTGGAGCGTTTGGCATTTCCTTGGCTTTCATACAACGACTATAGCCTGTCGGCTCCGAAGAAGATGCCTGTGGTGTTGATAGAAACAATGAACGGGCTGCCTGACAGAAATAACAGTAATGGCTATGGATCAATGGAATACTGCATTAAGGGGGCTCTTGGTGAGCCTGAGCACCTGATAGCCTACAACACTTATCAGGTGAAGAATTACGACCGCTTTGAACTTGGCGGCTTTTCAGAAGAGGCGAAGCGTCAGTATCGTGAAGAGCATTGGGAAGAAGACTTGCAGAAAGCCTATAATGCTGGTAAGCAGATGGCGGAGAAGATACGGTCACTTTCATAGCGGACGTAGCCCCTTCCTATCGTAGCGAGGTGGGCCGTCTATGAGAATCATGGACTTCCGTTTCTCACTTGACCCGAACATCCGCATAGACACCCACCGGGACAACCATATCATGCAGCACAACCTAAGCAAGCATGGTTTTACCTATTGCGGCATTATCTATCTGGCGAATGGTGATGAGCGGTTAGCATATCAAAAGTTACAACATATTTGCAGTATTTAGTTAGTTAACACGTTCAATCAGCAGGTTCAAAGCCGTGCGTGGTCATCTATGCGAGCCTATCACGACCGTGCCCTCATCGATGAGTTCCAGCGGCGAGGCATCGACACCTCTGCCGCCTATGACGGTAAGGCCATCAGTTTTGTCCATCCCGTCAGATACAATTTACCCGACAACAAGTTAATTGCTATCGGGTAACACTATTAATGTACTCCTCCCCTGCCGTCTGCTCATGGCTGGAGTGAGAGTTCTTACACACCTTATTGCCTGCATTATGTCTGTGCCCTTATCAAATAAATTCCCTGCTGGTGGGAGTCGTCTTGTATGGAAACATCTACGTCCTTCACTTCCCCACGCGCCCTATTCTTCGTTTTTCTCCCAAGTCAGAGATGTAGAACCGTCAGATTTTGCTAAATAGTATAGAAGCTCGTAATACTCCTCTGGCCCAGAGAAACAAACTTGTCCAGTTCTTCCGAAATACGATTTATACATACTATGCTGCGTTATATAGGATGCGTAACTGTTTACGAATATCTGCAAAAGAAAGCTTTTGGCTTAACTCTGTATGAAGCCCTGTGTTGATGACATAGATGAACGATTCCTTTCTATAGTATTTGTCGCCAAAAGTCTTCAGCGACTGCTCGATATTTTGTGACTTTGCCAACAGACAGACTAACTGATAGTCCCTGTTTGTTATTTGGGTATGGTTATTTGGATGAGCTTTCGTATAATGCTGAGTAGCTGTCAGTTTAATCAGGTTCTCAAGATAATGCGCAATCTCTGGGAACTGTGATTTTGGGAAAATGTGGTGTACTTGTGTCGCTTCTCCATTTGCATATTGGTCTCTCACCTCACTCTCCAGCTGTATCTTGCGCAACAAATTCATTGCTTTGCTAACTTGATATGCATCGTAAGCTTCCTGCTGTTTGACATCAGCCTCAGTTGCTGCTTCCTGTCGAGTTTGCGACTTAGCCTTGTCTATGTCTCGCCAATTCTTGCGATTATACATCAAATCGGAAAAGGCAATAATATCCTTGGATAACCGACCCATCGCTGTCCCTTGAATATCATTCTCAGCGGAATAGACATTAATGACTTTCGTGAAGATACGAGCCACTTCCACCTCGCCATTTATGGCGGTGTTACCAATGATGAATCGAGTATATCTGTCTTTTAGTTCTTTATAGTCAAGCTGACTCACAGTGTCTTTTTGGCAAGCATCTCGGAATTGCTCAAAGTATTTCAAAATACCACTATCACCCAAGACTTTTACAATATAGGCGTAAAGGAAGTTGTAGGCATTACGTTCTTTCGTTGCAATGTATTCCAAGATTTCTTCGTTAGCAATGCGATAGTAGTTGATGTTTCCTCGCTTCTCAATGTCAAGTACATGGGCGTATGACAGCATGCGCAGTGGTTGCTGAATGAACTTGTCGTATTCATGCTTTGCTGTTTCATTCTTCGGGCTTGGCTTGCAGAAAATGGCAGAGGCATTCTTGATGAAGTACTGCATATCCCACACGTCCTGCACGATAAACTCGCCCTCAGGATTGAGATTTATCAGGCAGTCGGCAATGAAGCACACCACATCTGGTGTACACTTCTGGTCCATAAAACGAGCATCGTGGCTTTTACGGACATCCAAATCGTACTGATTCAGGAATTTAGTTATTGTATCTATCATGTTCTTTTTAGTTTACCAAAGAAAAATACGGAGTTGTTGTCGATATTCAGAGAGCGAGTACCTCGATTACGGGCAATACTGTAGAACTTGCTAAATTCATCAGTGGCATAATAAGCCAAATCTTCTTCAGTCACCGCCTCGCCGTCAATGGCAGTAAGGATTGCGACAGAGCCATCAGCAATGCAATTATGTGGCATAAAGCAAGCACGAGGATAATATGTCAGATTGGGCACCAATACACATTCTGTGTGATTCAGATATTTTCCTACTTCCAGGACGCTGATGTCATCAATGTATGTGTCATAGCCCTCGATATCGATGATCTCGTTACTACCGATATTGCGTGACTTCAGTACTCGAATGGCTCCTTGTTGAGACGTGTTGGATTTGGTGAGGGTACGGTCTCTGAAAGCCTTGAAGATACCGAAGCGCATTTTGTTGGCAGCTTCATCGAAGTCACTATTTCGATAAATCAGCCAATAAGGGAAGGCAGGGTCAGTAATGTATGACTGCAGTTTCACTTCAACGCCATTCGTTATGTAGGATTCCACTTTCGTAATCCCGCTCTCGTCTTTCTTGTTGATGGTAAAGGCTATCGTCTCAATCTTCACTCCTTTGAAACCCTTTTCTCCGAAGTCAACGATATGAGTTATCGGATATTCGTTCATCAACTGACGAGTCTTGTCAAACTCTGGTGCATTAATCAGACTCTTTGGGACTATCAGCGAAACGACATCACCAAGTTCCAATGCCTTCTCGATAAAGAAAGAGAAAATGTTGCTGGTGTCTGTGTTCTTTACCAACTGCTTGTAGAGTTTGAGCAGATGCTTGTCCTTCACCTTCATGTATGGAGGATTGCCAACAACGATGTCATACCTTTTGGGGAATCTCTGTAATAGCGTATCCTTATTGATGAAGTTCAGCCGCACATTCTTAGGAATTGGAATCGACTGGAGAATCTGCTGAAGCAGGGCAATACTTTCTGGGTTAATGTCGATGACATCAATATGGAGTTCTGCGACGTTTGCATATTTCATGAACAACGACGGCAGAAAGTTTCCAACACCCGTGGCTGGTTCGAGGATATGTAGCACTTTCGAATCAGGATAGTCTGGCAGGTTTTTAACTACGGCGTAACAAATATCCTGCCCCGTATAATAGGCGGCTGTCTCCTCTCTCACGCTGTTTGCATATTCGGCAATTTTTGCCAAACGAACAAAGCCAAGCTTCTTGTTTTTCTTGACATACTTCAGTAGAGTAGCAGAGTCAGCCAGGCCATTTTTGTCTATGATGCCCGCTATCTCTTGTTCGCTCAAAACAGTTTCAGTCACCTTAGTTCTAATCTTGTGTGCAATCTGTCGGAAAATGATAGTAGGCACGGCTTCACCTAGGCTCTGACGGATATTGACATCTTCTTTCTTCAGGTACTTTTGTTTCTCGTCAAGTGGAAGTGCATTCAGTTGAGAATATGGTATCGCATTCCATTCAAACTCCTGTGGAACGGACATCATCAGCATTACCTCGCGGATGGAGAAAACCCGATTGTCTGTAGGGTGAACAGTGTTCTGACTGGCTAAGATGTCATTACGGGTATGAACACATGGCGGCACTTTATCCCAATACTGGCGTGTGTACTTATCACCATTTTTACGCTGGTTGTAGATGATTTCTCCATCTTTCTCATGGTGAGGGATGCGGCTTCTGTCTTCATTGTCAAAAGCCGACTGCCCCTCGGTGATGTTCTCTATCCATCTTTCCATCTGTGGAGCGTATGGACGGAAAGCGTGGTAGATGTCTTGATCCCATATCTCGCCCATCGTTTGCAGATGGGGAAGATGTCCGATTGTTTGTCGTAGAGTCTGCTCTTCCTGTCGGTCTGGGAACAGTTCAAGCGGCGCAATCTCCTTCTGGTCTTTCCTCACTCCTATCACCAAGGTTCTCGTTCTGCTGCTCGGATTGCCATAGTCTTTGAAGTTGATAACCCTGGCAGCTATGTTATAGTCACCTGCCAAGTCCAACTCAATAGCGTCTTTTATCAACCTGTCAACACCGTCAGTATCCGTACAGATGGACTTCAAGAAAGCTGGCACATTCTCAAACACAAAGAAGCGGGGCTTGACCTGCTGAATAAATTTGATAGATTCAACCACCAGCGAGTTTCTTTTTAGTTCATCTCCTTTCTTGTGATTAGCAACGGACATTCCCTGACAGGGCGGCGTAGCTATCATCACATCCAGTTCTGTCATCCGCTCTCTCTGCTTCCACATATCTATCTCGTGGAACACCCTATCATGAGTTTCTTGCAACGTCAGGTCGCCACAGATATATCCGCTGTCATAGCGACACTTGTGGTTGTACTTCTGTACATTCAGACGGCGTTCTATCAGTTCTACCGTTGCGACGCAATCAAATTTCTCTTGCTTAAATCCATAACAGCCAATACCAGCACAACTGAAAAGACTAATATATGTCAACTGCTGTCGTAATGGAATCGCTTTCTTTTTCTGGTCATCCAGTAATTGGCCCAAACTTGTGTCTGTAAACGTATCCCAGATTTGAAACCTATGTTGTTTGTATTCAGGGAAAAGCTGCTTAACAAACTGCAATTCGAAAACAAGGCGGAGGTCATTGGGATCATTATCCAGTTCTCCCTCTCTTCGTGAACCCACTCTTGCAATCTTTATCAGATACAAGTCTCTTACTCCCCAGTAATCCAGGTCGCACTGCTTTCCGATGTAGGGGATAAAGTAATAGAGCTTGTTGAGTGCTACTGTCGATGGGAATCTTTTCCCCGTGTAATATATCTTGGCCGTTCCATCAAGGAAGTGCTCCATATTGTCTTTCTTGACATTGCAGATGAGGACATTCTTGGACAGGTCCAAATCATACTGATTGATTCCCTGATTTGGATTCCTGATGATTTCATTGGGGTACTCTGCCTGTAGCTGAAACAAGTCCAGCTGCTGAGGTTGATTCTTCTGATAAGCTCTCGCCATGTATGTTGTCGCAGCAACCAAAAAGCCCCTGCGTTTCATTGAGAAGCGCAGGGGCGGTCATGCTTGTGACATAAGCGACTGGAAACGCTGCAGAATGAAAGCATAACGAATCCCCCACGCCGTTCTCCGTGCGAGGTCATTCTCGTTTCTGCTTCTGCGTAAGTTAGTTTCCCAGTTCTATGTCACCAGAAGTGAAATGAATCTCGTGTTCTATGTTTGCCAGTTACTCTTAATTGCCTTGCCTTTCTATTTTGCTCTGACAAACACCCAAGTCAGACTGTTTCTTACTCCATTGATACCTACATAACGAAAAACGGGGTATCTACACCTGCTCGTTGTAACTTTGGCCGTCGGAAGCCATCCCAATAGAACGAACAGAATAGATACCCACGCTGGAGTATATACAAAATGCACCCAAAAGTGTGCCTGTAATGGCATGGTTAGTCCACGGCACACTCCGGCTGCGTATATACACACCCGTAGGCGTCACCTCTGCATTTGTCTCTGATTGGGATTTGAATTTCCGACGTTCAAGTCACCAAAAACAAAGCGTCAAGTGTCGCTTTTCCAATATGTAGTGTCCGCCCCGTGGCTCTGTCACCCTCAGATGACATCACAGCCTCATGGGGCAGATGCAGTTGCAAAATTACGAATTTTCAGCGAAACGAGAAAATATCTTTGGGATTATTTGCAACAATCAGGGAAAAACTGTCTCTTACTGAAAGAGAACGGCAGGGCGATGGAGGGTCCCGGCGTAGCATGAGGTATTCCCTGTTTTTGTGCAAAATTACTAAAAAATCTGCGGGAATTGCCTGAGATTTCGTACCTTTGCACCATCTTACATCAAATCGACATGGCAAAGAAGAAGCAAAAGATGAAGATGAAGACCACAGCTGACTATACAAAAGTCAGCTCCAATTTGTCAATGCTACATGAACATAGAGGACTATCGCGACTATTGCCTGTCGTTGGGCAATGACATAGAAGAAAAACTGCCGTTCCAGAAGTTTAAGAGCGGAGAGGGTGTTCTGGTGTTCTACGTGTCAGGACACATGTTCTCGTTCTTCGACTGCAATGATTTCTCGGTTGTCTCGCTGAAATGTCAGCCGGAACGCATCGACGACTTGAAAGCGCAGCATGAGTGTGTCGGCAATCCGTACAACGAATCGCCCAAGCACTGGATAGGCATCAATCCCGCGACAGCACCTGACGAACTGTTGAAGGAGCTTACCCGAAACTCCTACGAGATCGTCAAGGGGAAGTATAAGCGATGCCGTCAGCCGTAATATCGTGACCCAATTAGAAGAAAGAAGAAACATGCCAAAAGAACGAAACAGAGCTGACGACTACCGTGAGAAGGCATACGCCGGCGACGCCAAGGCAATGAACAACCTTGGGGTCTGCTATGAGCGTGGCTCCGGCGTAAAGGCCAGTCTGGAGACGGCTTTCGAGTGGTATATGAAGGCAGCGCAGCTGGGCGATGTCTATGGCTGCTTCAACGTCGGAGAGTGCTATTACCATGGCAAGGGCGTGGAGCAGGACGCAGGCCAGGCCTTCCGGTGGTACATGAAAGCTGCCGACAAGGGCGACATGCAGTCGCAGGTCAACGTGGCCAACGCCTACTATCTAGGCAACGGCACGGAGCAGGATCATCACAAAGCCTTCCTCTGGTATCGCGAGGCCGCTTTCCAAGGCCACACCCTCAGCCAGAAGAATGTGGGAGCTGCCTATTGGAACGGCGACGGCGTGGAGAAGAATCTGGAGGAGTGCGTCTTCTGGTATGAGTTAGCTGCCAACGGCGGCGACGCCCAGGCACAGTTTGCCACAGGCTGGTTTCTGATGACTGGCACGGGCGTTCCCAAGGACGAGCGCAAGGGCCTGAAGTGGATCCACAAGGCTACGTTTCAGTGCTTCCAGCCTGCCATCGACTATTGCAAGGAGCATGGGTATAAATACTGAACGGCTCAATGCGGCAAAAAGAGCGCCAGCGGCAAATTGCATTGCTACACGTTTATTAAATAATGTGTTTTTTCTGCCCAGAATGGCCTCATTCTCGGAAAGAATGTGTAATTTTGTAGCCAAATATACAAGTTATGGCAACGATATATAGTCCATCAGAATTTCTGAAAGAGAAGAAACTCCGCGAGATACCCGTGGAGAAGGATCTTCTGGAGAAATTCAAGGAAGCTCTCTCAAACCATTTGCCACCCAAGCCCGACAATGATCCTGAATCAAACTACGAGGACAACGTAAAGGCTCTGTTGGAAGACACCTTCTACAAAGGCAAGAACAAGATTGCTCGGAGACAAGATGTCAATACGGACTTGAACATCTTCGAGGACAATACCACATCGTCATCACCTGTAGTGCTGATAGAGATGAAGAAGCCTGCGGAGAAAGGTGAAATGCTGACGGAAGACGATCTGAACCGCAAGGCACTCCACGAACTGATACTCTATTATCTGACTGAACTGCAGGACAATCATCACAACAATGCCATACGGTATTTGATAGCCTCTAATGGCTACGACTGGTATGTGTTCGAAGAGACCATGTTCCGCAGGCTTTTTACTTCAAGAAAGTTTATACAGGAATACAGAAAGGTCAAGCCTAATGAAGCTAAGTTATACAAAGAGACAACCAAAGACTTCTATGCCTACGTGTCGCAGGAAATCAGCAATGAAGGTTTGACGGACAAGATGGCATGCATCTACTTCTCTTTGAAAGACTGGGACAAGATGAGCAATCAGCGACTGTCCACGACTTGCAAGTTGCTGTCTCCCTATTTCCTTCTTGGCAAGCGTCGCCTTGACCCTAATGATATGAACGATGCCTTCTATAAGGAGTTGCTCTACATCATCGGGCTCGAAGAAAAGAGTGAAAAAGGCAATGTCACCATTCAACGCCTGCCTGAGGGTTACCGTGAGCAGGGCTCGCTGATAGAAAGCACGCTGACGTGTCTGGCTGCACATGACCAGCTCAGTGAGGAAGAGCGGTACGACGCAGCCCTGGAATTGGTTCTGACATGGGTTAACCGTTTGCTGTTCATCAAACTGGTAGAATCGCAAGTTATCAGTTTCAACCCATGGGATGATGCAGCCAGACACCGCTTCTTCAATGAAGAAAAGATAAAGGACTTCCTGAATATTGACGACCTGTTCTTCAAGGTTCTGGCACTCCCCCCGGAGGATCGTGATGACGATGTGAACAGACAGTTTGCTGCAGTGCCCTACCTGAACAGTAAGCTGTTTGAGTGTACCCATCTGGAGCGTCGTCTCAGCACCAGGATTTCCAACTTGAAGGTTAAAGACATCAGACCATACAAGAATACTGTCGTTACAGACAGTGCCGGGAGGAGAGCGAAAGCCCCCTTGAGCAACATCGGCTATCTGATAGCATTCCTGGCCAGCTATAATTTTGGCGAGGCAAGGAAGGACGACACGCGGGAACTGATCAATGCCTCTGTGCTTGGCAAGATATTTGAGAAGATCAATGGCTATAAGGACGGTGCGGTATTCACCCCGGCTTCAATTACCAACTTTATATGCAAGGAGACTTTGGAACGTGCCGTGATAGAGAAACTCAACCAGCGGCTGGAATGCCAGTGCCGGACCCTGCAGGAACTGAAAAGCCACATCCCCGCCGAGAAGTCGCGTACGGTCAGTGATGCCATCAACGAACTCCGCGTGTGCGACCCTGCTGTCGGAAGCGGCCATTTTCTGGTATCGGCTCTGAATCGGCTCGTGGCCATCAAGGCGGAACTCGGTGTGCTGTTAGACGAAGATGGCCAGCCGCTGACGTTCAGCTACAACATTGCCGTCAGCGAGGATGATGAACTGGAGGTGAAACGCATGGGACAACATTTCTCTTACAAGAAGGGGGTGGACGAGCTGACCCGCATTCAGAAAGCGCTTTTCCAAGAGAAAGCTGCCATCATCAGAAATTGTCTCTTCGGTGTTGACCTGAACCCCAAGTCGGTGGACATCTGCCAGCTACGATTATGGATAGAGCTACTGAAGAACGCCTACTACGAAGGTGACCAGCTGGTGACGCTGCCTAACATCGACATCAACATCAAGCAGGGTGACAGTTTGCTTCACAATCTGCCACTCGATGCTGACATTACTCCAATCTTGAAGAAGCATTTAGTCACCGTCAGCACTTACAAGGAGGTTAATACCAACTATAAGACGGCTAACAAATCACGGCGCAGGGAGTATGACAAGATACTGAAGAATATACAGAAAAGCCTGCTCTACATAGCCAAGAATAAGGAAGACAGGCTTTATAAGCGGAGAGAGACACTAGAAAAGAAACTTGACAAGCTGGGATTTGTCGGATATGTTGATCCTCTTTTTCACCATGAGGAGATAACCGACGAGAACACCAGGGAAGTAGTGGAAAAGCTTGAAGCTGATTTAAAAAAGGTAAAAGCTCAGATAAGTGAGCGCGAACTAATCTATGAAAACGCCTTCGAATGGCGATATATGTTCCCCGACGTGCTTGCTGATGACGGGCGTTTCGAAGGCTTTGACTGTATCATCGGTAATCCCCCCTACATACAGCTGCAAAAGATGGGAGGCGTGGCCGATGAGTACAGCCGTAAGGGCTATGCATCGTTTGTCCGCACGGGCGACATCTGTGTACTTTTCTACGAATGGTGCATGAGTCTGCTCCGCAAGGGCGGATACTTGACATTTATCACCACCAACGCATGGATGCGGGCAGATTATGGCAAGAAATTGCAAAAGTATTTTGAGCGTAAAGATGTCAATCCGATGATGTTGATAGACTTCTTCACCTTCCAGGTGTTTCGGGAAGTCACCATCCGTACAAATATCCTGATGCTGCAGAAAGCAGAGAATCAGAATAGGCTGATGACTTGCACGGTGGAGGACAACAAGTCGTTTAAGCTGAAGGACGTTGGGAAGTTCTATCGCGAGAACAAGAAGGAATATTCGTTTATAGGCCGAACACCTTGGGTATTCCGTGATGAAGAGAAAGAAGCGTTTATTAATTCCGTCAAAGCACAAGGTATGCCGCTTGCAGATTGGGCATTGATTATTAATCGAGGAATCTTAACCGGCTACAACCCTGCTTTCTGGATTTCATCAGAGCAGTATCAGGCGATGGTCTCAGAAGATGAGCGTTGCAAAGATATCCTTGTGCCCCACCTTCGTGGCCGCAATATCAAGCAATACCAGATAAATTGGGAGGGATTCTATCTCATCAACAGCCATAACGGATTGAAGGATGAGGAGTCGGCACCCATTGACATCAATGACTATAAGCCGGTAAAAAAGCATCTTGACCACTATTATAAGCAGTTAGCTGACAGAGGAGATAAAGGCGTTACACCATATAATTTGCGTAATTGTGCTTATCTGAGAGATTTTTCCCAAAAGAAAATCATATACTCCATTCAAGCAAAAGCTCCTGCTTTCTATCTGGATACCAATGGCTACTATTTCAACGATAAGGCTTTCATGATAGTAGGCAAGCATTTGGGCTATCTGACAGCATTCTTCAATTCTGCTCTGTTCCAATATTGTTTCTTTGAGGATTTCCCGCCTATACAGGGTGGTAATCGTGAACTACGTGAGGTGCTCATTGAGCGCATCCCCATCAAGGACGTCACCGATGAAGAGGATGCCGAATACGAACGCCGGGTGATGGAGATTCAGCAGATGAAACGTGAAGGACTGTCAACAGACGAAAAGGAGCATGAACTGGACAGGATGATTTATGCTCATTATGGTATTACAGAACCGGAGTAAAAAGACATTTCTGCCGATTTACAGTTAATCGATAAGCTAAAAAATACATATCGGCATGAACCAACTATTCACTATAGGCCACTCGAATCAGTCGCAGGAGGAATTTCTTGCGATGCTTAGTCGGCATGGCGTTGACTGTGTGGTTGACGTTCGGAGTGTTCCGGCCAGCAAGTATTCACCTCAGTTCAATATGGAGGTGCTGCGAGGGTTCCTGAAACGAAACGGTGTGGTATATCTCCATTTCGGCAAGGAGTTCGGGGCTCGAAGAACTGACAGCATCAATGAGGACGGGCAGGTGGATTTTGAGAAGGCTGTGACTACTGCTGATTTCCTCTTTGGGGTTGAGCGGGTAAAGAAAGGCGCTGATAAAGGCTATCACATTGCGCTGATGTGCTCGGAGGCTAACCCCTTGGAGTGTCATAGGTTCTCATTGGTGGCCCGATATTTTTACGATCAAAGGTGGGATGTCCGACACATCATGAAGGATGCTTCAGCTGTATCGCACGAGTCTCTGGAGAAGCAGATGATCGAGGAATATCTGCATGCCAGGAAGTATCACATTCCGGAGATTGACGAATTGTTCGGTACATACACCCGTGATGACCAGCGGCGGGATGCTTACAGGCAGAAGAATCGCGAGATAGGATACAGAACGGAGGAGGAATAGTCGTTATATGGATGCTTATTTTGTTTGTCTGGCCAACTCTCTGAAACGCGGCGGGCGGTGTATCGCTGGCGTTGAGGTGACGATTGACGATGAACGGAAATGGACGGTGGTCAGGAAACCAGACGGCAGCCCCCGATGGATAAGACCCATTGACGCGACTACGGAGTTTGGCGAGATCAGGATTGGTGAGGCGCAGCATATCCCTCTGCTGTCGGTGGTCAAGCTAGAGGGGGTCATTCCGATTCCCTGCCAGTCACATACCGAGGACGTGCATTACGGCCTGATGCGGGTGGTGGGAAAGGTTTCAGGCGCGGATGCCGTTTTGAGTCAGTTTGTGGATAGTGTGCATCAGGTATTTTTTTATGGCACTGACCGGGCAATTGACATTCCAACATTCGCCACAGGAGATCACTCGCTGATGTTCATACCTGTCAGCGATGCCAAGATTGTAGCCGATGTGCGTGAGGACAAGACACGCTATAGGATGCTACTGGAGTATCATGGAGTCGTGTATGACCTGTCTGTGACCGACCCATACTATATAGAAGCGCTAAACACGAATCGGGTCAAGTTGGGTAAACAGTCTGAGCTGTATGTAACACTCTCGCTGGGACTCGTCTACGAGGAACGTCATCATAAACTCATTGCCGGAGTCATCGTCCCCACTTCAGATGCTGCCCTTTCTGAGGCAAACAAGATTATAGACACGAAATGGGAAGTCCGCATCATTTCTGTTGTTCCGCTGACAAGCACTGAGCGAAGAACTATCAGAAAAGCTTTTGTCGTTCCAAGTCAGAATGGACTTGCAGTTTGTTTTCGAAGGAGAAACGGAGGTGAGGATTTCCTGCCGACAGACAATGCTGAGGATGTAGTGCCGTGGCAGAGAATTGCTCTTGGCTTGATAGACATAGTGACATACAGTGACGGCAAACGAGCCGTCAGGGTGAGGAACAGCTGCGGAGCTGTATGGAGGTGGATTCAAAAGTTCAACCGCTTTCCTAAATGCTCTTAATAACGTGTTGCAGGTATTATCCTCCGTCTCGGCATAAATAATAAGTGACTTTTTTCTGCCCCCTACTTTGTGTACCTTTGAAGCCGAAATAAGACGGGCTCTGATGACGACAAGGATATTAACCGCTCTTTGCGTCGTGTGCCTGACAGGGATGCAAAGACCATATCCCTGCTGATGTGGGTTACCGCAAGATAGTAAAAAGGAGCAGCACCCGACTCGTGACGGACGCTGCTCCTTTTTTTCAGTTCTGACCAAAAGGGAGGGAGGGTCACCGCTTGTCGGGGATGCCGTAGTCGGCCCAACGCTCCTGAGGGTAGTAGCCCTTCAAGGTCTTCTTCTTGTCAGCATAAGCCTCCTTCACACGGGCCAGCACCTCGTTCATCTTCTTCACCTTCGGCGTGAGCTCCTCGCGCAGACGCTCCACCTCGGCATTGGCAGCCTCCAGCTCGCAGAGCGACTGCTCCATGCCGTTGATTTCTTCGTTGGTCACTCCGCCGCCGATGCCACCCAGGTGCTTGCGCAGCCCCTCCACCAGATGGCGGCTCTTCTCGATTTGCAGTTCTACTGTCTTTGACATAATTCTCTTATTATTAGTGATAAAACATCAGGTTTCCCTATGCAAAATTAACAAAAAAAGTCGATTTTGCGAATGCTGCATCTACTCACTTTTTTGTTTTTTTAAGACGTAAAACCACCTCCGTTTAAACTATTTTTACTAATTTTGCGGCCGATTTAAAAAAAAGAACGACTCTATAGCTTGGTAGAGCTTTCGCTCGGCTTCGCCGCTTGCCAGAGCAAGAACCTCCACAAACATCTTTATGGAAAAAAACAACGTCTCCCAAAAAGTGACGGCCACCATCCTGTCGATGTCGCTGCTCACCGTGATGGCCGGAGCCGCCATCGCCCCCGCACTGGGCATCATCAAGGCTCATTTCAGTGATGCATCCCCCATGCTGGTGCAGTTCATCGTCAGCATGCCCGCCCTGCTCATCATCCTGACCAACCTCTTCTTCCTGCCGCTGAGCCGCATCCTCCGCACCCGCGCCATTGCCACCACGGGCCTGCTGCTCTACGTCGTGGCGGGTGCAGGCAGCTTCTTTGTCGACGACATCTGCGTGCTGCTCCTCCTGCGCGCCCTCCTGGGCGTCAGCGTCGGCCTCATCATGCCGCTCTCCACAGGACTGCTGGCCTACTACTTCCCCCCCGAGGAGCAGGCGCGCCTGATGGGACTATCGGCCGCCATGAACCAGATGGGCGGAGTGGTGGCCACGCTGCTCGCAGGACTGTTGGCCACCATCGAGTGGCGCTACGCCTTCCTGGTCTATCTGCTCGGAATCATATCGCTGGTGATGGTGTGGCTGTGGCTGCCCGACGAACAGTTAGGGTCGGCCAACAAGCGCGGCATCCCCTTCCAGCCCCGCCAGCTGCTGAAGTTCCATCCGTCAGTCATCGGCATGCTGCTGTTGATGATGATCTTCTTCATCTTCCCCACCAACTTTGCCGTCGTGGCTACCCAGCAGTTAGGTCTGCGCACAGAGCTGATCACCCTCATCATGGTGGGGCTCGACGTCGTGGCCTTCTTCGTCGGCATGGTGTTCGGCGGCGTGATGAGCCGTTTCCGCCGGGGCGTCAAGTATGTCGCACCCATGTTCTTCCTCGCAGGCTATGCTGCCTATCTCGTCCCCGACGTCCTGATGGTGACACTCGGCTCAGCCTGCATCGGCATCGCCAACGGCGTAGGCGTACCCTATCTGAACACCATCGCCAGCATCAAGGGCGGCCGTAACTCCGCCACCACCGTCATGCCCCTGCTCTCCGCTGCCCTCTACCTCGGACAGTTCGTCTCGCCCATCATCGTGACGCCCGCCTCCCATATCCTGTTCGGCAGCACAGACCTGACCGGGCCCTACAAAGTAGGTATCATGCTCAGCCTGCTCTTCGCCGCCCAGGTCTACCTGACCCGCCATTTCCAGAGTCTCCCCCCGAAAGAATAAGAAAGAAAAGCAGGCTTTCCTTTTGCATTTCGCTCGTTTTTTCGTAACTTTGGCTTTGCCGAAGTTACTAATACTCGGAAATGAAAAGAAAAGCAAGCTTTCCTTTTGCATTTCGCTCGTTTTTTCGTAACTTTGCCCCCACAATTCCAAACAAAAGAGCAACCAGCAACAAAATGACACTCACGACAACCCCACAGATCGAAGGGCGCCCCATCCGCGAATACAAGGGCGTCGTCACAGGCGAGACCATCATCGGCGCCAACGCCTTCAAGGACTTCTTCGCCGGCATCCGCGACATCGTAGGCGGCCGCTCCGGCAGCTACGAGAAAGTGCTGCGCCAGGCCAAGGACACGTCCATGCGCGAGATGACGGAGCGTGCCGAGGCCCTCGGAGCCAACGCCATCGTCGGCATCGACATCGACTATGAGACCATCGGCGAGACCAACTCCATGCTCATGGTAGCCACCAGCGGCACCGCCGTCGTCATCTGAGCCCCTATGAAGACCATCGGCAACATCATCTGGGTCATCTTTGGCGGCCTCGAGATCGCCATCGAGTATTTCCTCGGCGGCCTCGCCCTCATGCTCACCATCATCGGCATACCCTTCGGCCTGCAGAGCATGAAGCTCGGCATCCTCGCACTATGGCCCTTCGGCACACACATCAAGCGCAAGCAGCCCCAGCCGGGCTGCCTGAACATGTTCATGAACGTCCTGTGGTTCTTCGTCGGAGGCATCTGGATCTGGCTCACCCACATCCTCTTCGGCCTACTGTTCTACATCACCATCATCGGCATCCCCTTCGGCCGCATGCACTTCCGCCTTGCCAAGCTAGCCCTCTCCCCGTTCGGAAGGGAAGTCAGTTGAGGTCCCGCTCTCCCGCGCCCCCTGCCCCCACCCCAATCTAACAGGGAGCAGCCAAGCCTCATGCCGTCACGCCGTGACGCCATGAAATCACGTCGTGACGCCATGCCGCCACGTCGTGACGTCATGAAGTCACGTCGTGACATCAGTTTTTCGTCGGCTTGGACAAATCGTAATTTGCTAAACAATTAGCACCTATGCAGTGGCAGGAACATCGAGCGTCAGCACTCCTACCAGCCCTGTATTGTTGTGATTTGCTAAAAAATTAGTACCTTTGCAGTGGCAGAAACATCTGAGCAGCTGGCAGGTCGGCCACTGCCTCAGTTGTGATTTGCTAAAAAATTAGTACCTTTGCAGTGGCAGAAACATCTACAGTCTACTATCGAATTTGGAACACCAAGTTGTGATTTGCTAAAAAATTAGTACCTTTGCAGTGGCAGAAACATCTCTGTCAAGTAGCTGGAACAACACTCTGTCGTTGTGATTTGCTAAAAAATTAGTACCTTTGCAGTGGCAGAAACATCCAAGAACGTATCGCAGAAGTCGGCCAGAGCGTTGTGATTTGCTAAAAAATTAGTACCTTTGCAGTGGCAGAAACATCATCAAGAAATTTTACCGAGAAGAAAAACCTGTTGTGATTTGCTAAAAAATTAGTACCTTTGCAGTGGCAGAAACATCGGAGCGTGAGCACCATGAGCGTGAGGACAGTTGTGATTTGCTAAAAAATTAGTACCTTTGCAGTGGCAGAAACATCAAGAATGATAAGAAACTGATGGATGACCTGTTGTGATTTGCTAAAAAATTAGTACCTTTGCAGTGGCAGAAACATCTTAAAAGCCATAGGAACCCAAAGATTCACAGTTGTGATTTGCTAAAAAATTAGTACCTTTGCAGTGGCAGAAACATCATACTCGGAAGCGATAAAGCAGCTTGAGTGGTTGTGATTTGCTAAAAAATTAGTACCTTTGCAGTGGCAGAAACATCTGTACAAAAAACGAACCTCATCAGCAAACTGTTGTGATTTGCTAAAAAATTAGTACCTTTGCAGTGGCAGAAACATCCCCATAGAGAGGGGAAAGTTACCGGGGACGTTGTGATTTGCTAAAAAATTAGTACCTTTGCAGTGGCAGAAACATCTGTCACAGACGCAAAGCCCCTCATGCTCTAGTTGTGATTTGCTAAAAAATTAGTACCTTTGCAGTGGCAGAAACATCGCTGTCGCCGCGCACATACAACAACCGCATGTTGTGATTTGCTAAAAAATTAGTACCTTTGCAGTGGCAGAAACATCTACAGGCAGAAGGCCTCAAGCTGCAGGAATGTTGTGATTTGCTAAAAAATTAGTACCTTTGCAGTGGCAGAAACATCTGGACTGTGTGAACTTGCGGCCTTCCGGGTGTTGTGATTTGCTAAAAAATTAGTACCTTTGCAGTGGCAGAAACATCTTCAGTGATCACCGCAAGCATCACCGTGGAGTTGTGATTTGCTAAAAAATTAGTACCTTTGCAGTGGCAGAAACATCCCGTATTAAAACGGGCAAAAGCAGCGGTCTGTTGTGATTTGCTAAAAAATTAGTACCTTTGCAGTGGCAGAAACATCCATCCACGATGGTTAAAGAAGATAAGTCCAGTTGTGATTTGCTAAAAAATTAGTACCTTTGCAGTGGCAGAAACATCCAAGAGACGCGTTTTCAGTTTCAGCTGTAGGTTGTGATTTGCTAAAAAATTAGTACCTTTGCAGTGGCAGAAACATCAGAGGACGCAAGGATATATTTTGGAGCTCTGTTGTGATTTGCTAAAAAATTAGTACCTTTGCAGTGGCAGAAACATCGCGGCGCTCGGTGGTAATTTCCGCACAGCCGTTGTGATTTGCTAAAAAATTAGTACCTTTGCAGTGGCAGAAACATCGGCGCCATCTTCTGACGCGATTAGGCGGTAGTTGTGATTTGCTAAAAAATTAGTACCTTTGCAGTGGCAGAAACATCGAGGATTAGAAAGCGATAAATGACAAAATTGTTGTGATTTGCTAAAAAATTAGTACCTTTGCAGTGGCAGAAACATCAAGGATGCTTTTCACGCACGCTGCAATGCCGTTGTGATTTTCGAAAAAATTAGTACCATTGCAGTGGCAGAAACATCCAAATACGAGCAACGTTTCAAGCAAGAGGTGTTGTGATTTGCTAAAAAATTAGTACCTTTGCAGTGGCAGAAACATCCGTAATTTTTACCTGCAATATCACCAAGCAGTTGTGATTTGCTAAAAAATTAGTACCTTTGCAGTGGCAGAAACATCAGAGGGCGCAAACTAATATTTTGAAGCTCTGTTGTGATTTGCTAAAAAATTAGTACCTTTGCAGTGGCAGAAACATCAATACCAAGAATCACCGCAAAATCATCAGGTTGTGATTTGCTAAAAAATTAGTACCTTTGCAGTGGCAGAAACATCTGTCTTTTGGATACATGTGCAACTTTGTAGTTGTGATTTGCTAAAAAATTAGTACCTTTGCAGTGGCAGAAACATCAGAGGCCGCAAACTGATATTTTGAAGTTCAGTTGTGATTTGCTAAAAAATTAGTACCTTTGCAGTGGCAGAAACATCATCAAACGCGGCTTATTAGATGCAAGCGTAGTTGTGATTTGCTAAAAAATTAGTACCTTTGCAGTGGCAGAAACATCAGAGCCTGCCATTTCCCCTGCGGCTATGCAGTTGTGATTTGCTAAAAAATTAGTACCTTTGCAGTGGCAGAAACATCCGCTGGTGAAGCGGGCTGAAATGCTCTACAGTTGTGATTTGCTAAAAAATTAGTACCTTTGCAGTGGCAGAAACATCTTAAGATACTTGCAGACAAATGGCTGTGAAGTTGTGATTTGCTAAAAAATTAGTACCTTTGCAGTGGCAGAAACATCAACATACGTAAAGCGTGTTGCCAACCATTAGTTGTGATTTGCTAAAAAATTAGTACCTTTGCAGTGGCAGAAACATCAATATAGAGGAGATAGAGGTTGACCAAGAAGTTGTGATTTGCTAAAAAATTAGTACCTTTGCAGTGGCAGAAACATCGGATGCGGTGCAGTTTCAATGTCTGTACCAGTTGTGATTTGCTAAAAAATTAGTACCTTTGCAGTGGCAGAAACATCTGTTTCGATACGATGCACACCCGCCTGGCTGTTGTGATTTGCTAAAAAATTAGTACCTTTGCAGTGGCAGAAACATCCCCAGGGCCTTGATCTCATTATGCTTATTTGTTGTGATTTGCTAAAAAATTAGTACCTTTGCAGTGGCAGAAACATCCCGCTATTCATAAAGAACGATGCGTCGTGGGTTGTGATTTGCTAAAAAATTAGTACCTTTGCAGTGGCAGAAACATCGTCCAGGTCATCGCAATCCTCGGGGATCGGGTTGTGATTTGCTAAAAAATTAGTACCTTTGCAGTGGCAGAAACATCTCGTGGCGCACAGGGAGAGCAAGGCGCAATGTTGTGATTTGCTAAAAAATTAGTACCTTTGCAGTGGCAGAAACATCAGACATAGCGGGGATCATCATCATGGAAGAGTTGTGATTTGCTAAAAAATTAGTACCTTTGCAGTGGCAGAAACATCTCGGACGAGTATGGTTGGAACGAAGTTTTAGTTGTGATTTGCTAAAAAATTAGTACCTTTGCAGTGGCAGAAACATCCTCATGCCGAAAGCCAAAGAAGCGTTTGAGTTGTGATTTGCTAAAAAATTAGTACCTTTGCAGTGGCAGAAACATCAATCTGCGTCGTCTGTGCCGACGCATGCCCGTTGTGATTTGCTAAAAAATTAGTACCTTTGCAGTGGCAGAAACATCCGTATTACTTAATGCCGTGCAGCCGATACGGTTGTGATTTGCTAAAAAATTAGTACCTTTGCAGTGGCAGAAACATCCCTACATCGACTACACCATCAACGCCAACGGTTGTGATTTGCTAAAAAATTAGTACCTTTGCAGTGGCAGAAACATCTGTAATGAACACAATCAACATCGACGACAGGTTGTGATTTGCTAAAAAATTAGTACCTTTGCAGTGGCAGAAACATCCAATCGTTCTGGCGAGCCGACGGGGTTTAAGTTGTGATTTGCTAAAAAATTAGTACCTTTGCAGTGGCAGAAACATCTCGATTACAGGAATTAGCTGATATCCAGATGTTTGCACTACAGATTAGAAAAGAAAAATGCTGCAAAGAAAAGCGGAGATTCCATCGGCCAGATGGGATTCTCCGCCTTTAAAAAAGCTCCAACTGCTGCCCAATAGCATTAGGGCACTGAGGTTTTGTGCCAAAGAACAGTTCGATGTTGCCAAACTGCTTATCGGTGATACACATGATGCCGACCTTGCCGAATTCTGGCAGGATGGCTTTCACGCGCTTGCGATGTACCTCGGCATTCTCCATGCTGGCACAATGGCGCACATAGATAGAGAACTGGAACATGGTGAAGCCGTCCTGAATGAGACGCTTTCGGAACTTAGCGTACTCCTTGATGTCTTTCTTCGTCTCCGTAGGTAAGTCGAACAGCACCATCAGCCACATAACCCTGTATTCACTAAAGCGTTCCGTATTCATGTCATCTCGGGATAGGCTATCTTGCGAAGTTCACCACTGAAACACTTATAAAGAGAGGCCGTAGTTTGCTGCGCCGCTACCATCAGAGGGCTGCGCTTGCCGCCAATCACCACATCTATAGTGGGGACGGAAAGTAGCTCAGCCTTGATGTCCTTGGAGAGTTCGACATCTACGCCATATTGCTCGGTGATGTCATAAACCAGTCGGTCGACGTAAGGGCGGTAGGGCTCCATGATGTCGTCAGCCAGACAATAGGCATTATATCTGTTATGATGGTGGATGCCCAGTGTCGGAAGCATGCCACTGGCCACTAGCGAACGTGCTATGACTGCACGAAGGATGGCATAGCCGTAGTTCAGCAGATTGTTGGGGGCCGCGCCATCACGCGCCCTGACGAATCCGGGTATGTGCCCAAACAGGCCCTTCCAATAATAGACCGCAGCCCGTGCTTCGAGGTTGTCAGGATCGCCGCTGCGCACATCGTTAGCCCAAACGAGCATACATTTTGTTTCTGCATCGCTACACTTGCCCAGCACTGCTGCCTGGTTGCGGATTTTATATTGCATGGTCTGTTGCCAGAGCTGTTTGCGTAGTGGAAGCGAGGCTCCTAACTGGTCACGGAACCGCTCGTTTTGCGTGGTGTTGCCCACAAGAGGCAGCAGCAGACCTACGGGCATATGATTGGAGTCGCAGGTAATCACGGCACAATTGTTTTCAAGCAAAGCCTCCAGTGCGCCTTGAGTGATGGTGATTTGTTTGTGGTCGAGCACCACGACCCCTATATCCTCTATGGGTCGCGTCAGCTCATTAGCTTTCTTGAAAGCCTCAGTCAGGTTGCTTGACTTTTCCACTTCAGGCAACTTAATGACCAGCTGGGCATCACGCAGCGAGAGATAGGCAGGATTGCTGAAACATAGGGTCTTCTTGATCATAGGCTAATACTCACCAACATTTACTATTTGACCGATATGGTTTACTCGTACCTTGACGACACCTTCAAGATTCTTTAGACTTGTAATTCTTTTCCATGTAAAACCTTTCAGTTCATTTGATTCATCAACATTGGTTTCCAAGTGATGCCTAAACACATAGAAAGAACTGGAGAACTTCTGCACCCGATAAAGATTAGGACTGATGAGGTGATAGTTGTCGGGATTGGTCAGATCAATTTCAGAGGGGACAAATCCTGTCTTCTCGTTCGGGAATACGAAGTATTCGTTTTGCTTCATCGAGAAAAGGAATTTCCATCCTTCTTCATGCTTATAGTCCTTGTCGACTATAGGCAGACCCAACAATGCGCTTGCGGTAGCCTCATAAAACGGAACGACATGTTCATGCCAGTTGCCTTCTTCGTCAGCAAAGATTGCAACGTGATGATTGTTTGCAGTATTGACATAATCAATCGGAATGGTCTGCCCGTCCTTATTCCTCATGATGTTTCCAAACAAGTCTTTTTTGACGTGCAGAGCAACGGAAGTGTCACTTGAGACCTTAGCCTTGACTTTCACTCTCTTAATTGAGATTCCCTTTTGCCGATTAAGCCAAATGGGATTCTCGTCGAGATTAGAAAATGCTTTTGACGCGTCGCCGCCAAACTCAACAAGCCTTTCACGCAATATCTGGCGGATACGCCCATCGATGACCTTGTCAACCTTCAGGTCTTTATCGACGGGCTTCTTGATTGTGAACACATCGACGACCTTAAAGAGCTTGACCGTTTGGGGCACGCTGTGAGAGTGGTCGGCACTAAGCCAAACCGGATTCTTGTCCAAGCTGTTCTTCCCCGTGAAAGCCTTCTTCGGGTCATTCCCGTATTCATTTAGTCTGGCTAATAATGCATGACGGTATCTTTGATTCGAGACACGAAGGACGACCTCCTCTGTGAACTTACCGTCCACCTTCTTGTATCCAGCTTCATAGTTCAGAATCTTCCCATATACAGTTTCGTTGTGGAGCGCTCCGCGGGGTGTCAGTTGAACCTTTTGCCGTTGGCCCTCGCTGCTTCTGAATCTGTTGATGTTTTTAGTGACTACCTTGTTCTTAGCTTTTATAGAAACGAGAATGCTTCCAAGGTGCTTCTTTGCTTCTGCCCTGAATTCATTCAAAGGCATCGGGGCATTGAACACCAGCTTGTGGTCCTTCTCGTCGCGATGCAACTCTTTTTGCTCTATACCATAGATACTGCCTGATTTGTCACTTCGGGCATTCAGATTACTCAGATATTGCACAATGCTGCGCTTTGTAAATGCAATCGTCAGAGCGTCCATGGCATGGTGGCGATGGTCATTCCGCTTGGTCCAGTCCTTAATGTGCTTGACGACATTTCCGTTTTTATCCGTATAGCGCTCCGTCATGCCTAAGGCGTCATACTTATCCCAATTCAATTCTTGCATAAGGTTGACCAGTTGCCAGTCTTCGCGTAGCCGGCTAGTGACAACGCCGGTGGTCGTAACGACATGGGGCACCATCTCCTCCAGAATCTCCCTTGCCTCCCTTGCTATATATTGTGAATCACGAAGGTCACGTTCCAAGAAGTCTGAGGGTATTTCGGATTCTTGCATCAGCAGGTTGTTGCGCTTGGTTCTTGAGATCACCTTCTGGGAATAGAGCTCTTCAATCCGGCTTTTATAGTCAGACAAATATTTCTCGTCGTATTTTCCGGCTACATAGTCATAGGCTGTCATGCTTCCCTTCTCGATGTTGATATCCCTTACCTCAATGGTTTTGTTGGAGAAAGAGTCATCAAACAGTCTGGCTTTCGGGATGATGTGTTCAATGTCAAACCGTTTGCTGAAGAGTTCCTCTCTTGGGATATAGGTGTTGGAATAGAGCGTTTTGTATCCGTTTAATTTCAGTTCGTTATAAAGTTTGTAGCGGAGAATGTCGTTTCGGGTTACGTGTTGGATGCCGAACTCTGTTTCCAGCTCATGACGCAGTTTCTCACTCTCAGTAGTGTTTCTTCTGATGGCCTCTTCTAATAGTTGCCGTTCTTCCTGACTCTTTTTCAGTTCGCGAGCCATCTCAATACGTATCTCGTCAGGTTTGCCGTAGGTGGCCACGATCTCATTGATGACGTTGATCATCTGATTAAGGATCTTTTCCACCACGGGGTTGCGCAGGCTGTTGCGTTTTATCTCGTCTAACCGTGTCTTATATTCTTTCGTAGCAAGTTCTTCTTTAGTCAGAGAGCGAACGGAATGATTGTAGCCCGCCATCTTGCAGGCTTCGCTATATTCATATCCTTTCATCATGTGTGGCAATATCTTGCGTATCGCTTTGGCGCTAAGACTGCCATAGTCAAGAGGCAACGGCAGATTAGCAAGAACGTTTGCATATTCTTTTTCGAAGCCGCAGAGGTCCTTGATTCTTTCAAGAAGAGCCACGTTGCCTGTTGCCGAATTGTCGCCCGTATAAGAATATAACAGGTGCCACAACCGATAGAGTGGTTGTTGCTCTAAGGCCTTACCTTCGAGCAAGGAATCGAAGGTAAGGAAATCAGTCTTGTAGCCTAATCCACTAAAGATCTCGGCAGCAGTGGACAGGACGTCGTCTGTTGACATCTTTGAGAAGTCGAATTCACCGTTGCCAGTCAAGCTTATGATGTCTTGAAAAGCCTTGAAGAGAAGGGCTACAGTTCTGTTTCCTTCCACCTCCTTAAAGTTAAGGTCAAGATTCTTCGGATTGTCAAACAGCAACTTGAGAACATCCTTTTTGTTCATTTTCTCTTTGATTGAGAGTTCATGATAGAGGATGTCCTTTTCTTCTTGGCTCAGGAATCTGTTAAGAGAACCTGTTTCGATGTCGTCGAAAAGGGATAACTGCGAAGACTCCTTTCTGATTTTCTTCTTTTGATAGCCGACGACTGACACTTGCAGGTTGTTCAGGATCTGCCATATCTTGAAATCCTGATATAATGGGGATGACTTCGGGCACACCTTGCATCCGGTCAGTATCATCTTCTTCTTTCCGTCGATGATGACTTCGCGTTCCTGGTGCTCGAACTCACAATAGCTGACAAGATTCTTACAACTTTTCAGTTCGCGTTGGTAGAATATAATATTGTCTCTGACTTCTTTCTTCAATTCGGCAGTCAGCTCTGGATGATATTGGGCTTGCTTTTCCCAAATAGCCTCAAACTCATCCATATAGTCCTGACGATAGAATATGATGTTTGTCAGGCTGGCATTGGGATTCTCGTCTAAACGCTGCATCAGATACTGGCCGATGGTCTGATGGCTAAAATACAGCTCTTTGCTCCTGTCGCTAATCATGGCTAAGCGCTTGCTTGAGTTGTTGATAGCTCCATTAATGTCTGCCAGGATGTAGGCCACCTCCTCAATGCCAAGCTGTCGTGACAAGGCTTCTGTTCGCCATTTCAGGGATTGGGCATAGCCTTCCTTGCCAATGTTTTTTGCTGTGTATATCTTGTAGACTCCATAGAACGCACCTGATGTCTGGGTTTTGTTGAAGCCCCGGACAGAAGCCTTAAAGTCGTCTGTCAGGATGTCAGGATAAAATGCAGACTGAATCTCCCATATCTTGTCGAATTCTGCTTGCAGGTCAGAACGATAAAAGGCAGGCCTTGTCTTTTTGCCCTTCTCATATAATTCGCGGAGCAGCAGTCCTGGGGTCAGGTTCTCGTCGTAGAGCCTTTTGGCAATCTCCATGCCGTCTATGAGCTCTCCTTCTTCGCCGTCTTTCACCTTACGACTACTCTTATAGCCCCTTTTCTTGTTTATCATCAACAGGACACGAGCCAAATCCTCAAGCGATATTTCTTCTGTCACGGCTTTAGCTCTGGCTCTATAAGTATTAAAGGTAGAGCCGTTGCCCAGTTCAAAGAGCGGTGTGTTGTCATGGATGATATGATGTTCAATAAGACATTCGATAAGATTTTTTCTGCGCAATTTGTAGCGCTGCAGGTTTCTATGCATGCTACGCTTCAGACGTCGGTCTGTGTTAGTTGTAACAGACTTTCCTTTTTCGTAGTTCGTCTTCTCGTCAATGGTTAACGGGTTGACCCTCACGCCAAGTCGGATGATCGATGATTGCTCACTTTCGTTTTCCTTCTCATTGACGAGAGCCCATCCTATGCTGGTAGTTCCTAAATCAAGGCCTAGAATCTTCTTCATAATTCTGTATTTTTAGTTATTTTGAGACAAAAATACGAATTTCTTTTGAAATATTTGGTAGATTCTAAGAAAAACTTTATCTTTGCACTACTAATTTTTAGCAAATCACAATAAGGATTATTCCGTTGTGAAAACATTAGGCCCCGGTCCATCGTCCTTTAACGGTGGACTTTTTGTTTGTAATTCGTCACTTTAATTTAACGGCTCGACAAATGAATAATCGCCCCTCCTCCTAAGGCGGGGGAAGCATCGTCGCATTCAGAGGTCAATCCGCTCCAGGTCGTCGGGGACGTAGACGCGGCCGGTGAAGGCGGTGAGGGCCTCGGCGGTGTAGCGCTGGCGGCGGGTGGCGAGGGTCTTGTCCTCGGTGTGGTAGAGGATGAGGTTGCGGACGGCGAGCTGCTGGGCGAGTCGTGCGGCGTCGAGGACGGTGCTGTGGTGCTTCTCGTAGGGATGGAAGCGGTCGCGGTCGTCGTAGAGACAGAAGGCTTCGCTCATGAGCCAGTCGGCACGCTCGGCGTAGGGGCGGCAGGCGTCGTTGAAGGGCTCGTCGCCGAGGCAGCAGAGGCGCTGGCCGTCGGGGAGGAGGGCGGTGAAGCCGTACTGGGGCTCCTTGGTGGAGAGGATGTCGAAGCACTGGAGACGGAAGGAGCCGACGCTGAAGTGGTCGGCGCTCTGGAGGGTGTGCATGACGACGAAGGCGTCGGGGGCGGGGTCGTCGGCGTAGGTGATGGCGCGCGACTGACGTGGGGGCAGGATCTGACGACAGATGTAGGTGAGGAGGTCGACGACCTTGCGATGGCTCCAGACGTGGAGGGGATGGCGCTTCTGGAGGGCCATGCGCATCATCCAGATGCAGCCGAGGAGATGGTCGGTGTGGGCGTGGGTGACGAAGAGGTTGGCGATGGCGTCGAGGGGTATGGCGGCACGCTCGAGCTGGGTGAGGATGCCGTTGCCGCCGCCGGCGTCGACGAGGAGGAGGGAGTCGGGGTCGGGGCCGTGGAGGGTGAAGCAGGTGTTGTAGCAGTGGGTGGCGAGGGCGTTGCCGGTGCCGAGCATGGTGATGTAGGACATAGTTGGGAAGTGGGAGCGTTGGGACTTATGGGGTCAGGATTTGATGATCAGCCGGCGTAGGCCCCAAAAGAGGAGGCGGAGTAGAAGGAGGATGAGATAGACGACGGCGGTGGCCATGAGGACGTAGAGGACAGAGGTGAGAAGCTCGGTCCAGGGGGCGTGGTAATGGATGATGGCGTAGACATTGAGGCCGCAGGCGACGACGAGGCTGAGGGCGAGCCAGAGGGCCTCGGTGCGGAGGCGGCGATAGGTGATGAGGATGCCGGGACGGTTCATAGGGCTGCGATGGTTGGGTTGTCAGTGGTGGTGGCGGGGGTGTCATAGGGTGCGTAGCCGATGCGCATGGCGTCGGGGAAGGCGACGGGGCGATGCTCCTCGATGGCCTGATGGCCGATGAGGCAGAGCTGGGTGGCATAGTAGCCCTCCTCGATGATGCGTGGGGGCTGCTGACGGGTGATGGCGGCCTCGACGAAGGCTTCGAGGAGGAGTGAGGTGCCGTCGGACTCGGGGGCCTTGCCGAGAATCCACTCGCCGGGGTTGTTGCGGGCCACCTCGGGGTCCCAGCTGCTGCCGGCGAAGGTGTTGGCGCCGAAGAGGCTGTCCTCCCACTCCATGAGCATCTGGACGAAGGCGGGTGCGGGGGCGGGGCCGTAGTTCTCGTAGTAGTACTTGCCGCGCTCTGGCTCGACGGTGCCGAGGTTGCCGAGAATCTGCTCCTCGAGGCCATAGAACTGGTTGGAGATGACGGAGGCGTAGGTCATCTGGCGCCCGTCGTCGAACTCGTAGATGCAGTGGATGTTGTCGTAGACCTCGCGGCCGTCGCGCCAATGGGTGATGGCGCCTGTGGCCATGACGCTGACGGGGAGCTTGCCGAGGGCCCACGTGCCGACCTGCAGCTGATGGCAGGCGAGCTCGGTCATGAGCCCCTTCGACGACTCGCGGTAGAGGCGCCAGTTGATGAGGCGCTCGAGCTCAGGCGAGGGGACATCGCGGCGCCAGTCGCCGTTGCGATGCCAGAAGGCGTGGACGGCGTTGATCTCTCCGAAGAGCCCCATGCGGATCATCTCCATGACCTTGATGTAGCGGGGGTCGAAGAGTCGCTGCTGGCCGCTGAAGAAGATGAGTCCGGTCTGACGGTGGCGCTGGTAGAGATGGAGGGTCTCCTCCATGGTGTAGGCCAGGGCTTTCTCGAGGAAGACATGCTTGCCGGCGTCGAAGGCGTCGAGGGCTATCTGGTAGTGGGTGTTGAGGGGCGTGGCGATGACGACGGCGTCGATGGAGGGGTCGTCGAGCAGGCGCCGGTAGTCATGATAGGTCTTGGCCGTGGGCACCATCTTGAGGGCTTCGTCGAGCGAGGGCTGATAGATGTCGGCGAAGGCTACGACGTCGCACTTGGGGTTCTGGACGAGGAAGCTGAGGAGGAAGCGGCCGCGGGAGCCGGGGCCGATGAGGCCTAAGCGGAGGCGATGGCCGACGGTGGCGTCGGCGGAAGCGAAGGTGGTGAGCCAGGGGCTGGTGAGGGCGAGCACGCCTGCGCCCATGGCGCCCAGGTCTTTGAGGAAATGTCGGCGGTCCATTGTTGGTAGTTTAGGGGTTGGTCGTTTAGTCGTTGGGGAGGGCAGACGGGGTATGACGGGTGACGCGATGGCCATAGAGGGCCACGACGAGGAAGCAGAAGAGGGGGAGGATGAAGGAGGCATTGACGGCGGGGAAGGAGCCGAGGACGGTGCCACGGTCGATGATCATAGCCTGGAGGGGGGGCAGCACGGAGCCGCCGAGGATGGCCATGATGAGGCCGGCGGCGCCGAACTTGGCGTCGTCGCCGAGGCCGCGGAGGGCGATGCCATAGATGGTGGGGAACATGAGCGACATGCAGCCGCTGACGCCGACGAGGCAGTAGAGGCCGAGGCGGTTCTGAAGGAGGATGACGCCGGCGGTGAGCACCATGCCGAGGAGGCCGAAGACGACGAGGAGGACGGCGGGGCGATACCAGCGCATGAGCCACGTGGTGAGGAAGCGGCTGAAGATGAAGAGGAGCATGGCGGCGATGTTGTAGCGCTGGGAGAGCACCTCGGCGGCCTGCTCGCTCATGCCTTCGGCCATGAAGATGCGGGTGCCATACTGGATGATGAAGGTCCAGCACATGATCTGTGCGCCGACGTAGAAGAACTGGGCGACGACGCCTTCGCGATAGCGGGGCTGGCGGATGAGACGGCGCAGGGAGACAGCGAAGTGGAGGTCGCGGCTCTTGTCGCCGTCGGCGGGCATGCGGGTGAGCAGGATGACGACGAACATCAGGACGATGACGAGGCCGATGATGAGATAGGGGGAGATGAGGACGCTGAGATCCTGGGCCTTGAGGGCGTCGAACTCGGCGTCGCTCAGGAGGGCGCGCTCGTCGCTGCTGAGGGGATTGAGACGGGCCTGGATGTAGTTCATGGCGACGAACATGCCGATGATGGAGCCGCAGGGATTGAAGCACTGGGCGAGGTTGAGGCGTCGCGTGGCCGTCTGCTCGCTACCCATGGTGAGGATGTAGGGGTTGCAGGAGGTCTCGAGGAACGACAGGCCACAGGTCATGACGAAATAGGCGAGGAGGAAGCAGCCGTAGGCCCCGATCATCTTCGCCGGCAGGAAGAGCAGGGCGCCCGTGGCATAGAGTCCGAGGCCCATGAGGACGCCGGCCTTATAGCTGAAGCGGCGGATGAAGAGGGCGGCGGGGAAGGCCATGGCGAAGTAGCCGCCATAGAAGGCGACCTGGACGAGGGTGCCGTCGGTGACGCTCATGCGGAAGATCTTGGAGAAGGCCTTCACCATCGGGTTGGTGATGTCGTTGGCAAAGCCCCAGAGGGCGAAGCACGACGTGATGAGAATAAAGGGCAGGACGAGGCTGACGCCGTCTTTCGTGAGTATGGAATCTGTCTTCATTGTTCGTTATTGGTTTTATGACTGCAAAGGTAACACTTTCTTTTGAAAAAAAGAAACACTTCGGGTCTCTTTTTAACGACTATAAGAAAGGTGTGCCAGATTGAGTCTCCTCAATGTGGCACACCTTTGTGTGATGGAAAGAGCGTGGGGTCAGAAGCCGATCTTGCCGTTCCAGCGGAGATACCAGTTGCGCTGGTCGGCGAGGTTAGCCTTGATGTCGGCCTGGACACTGGCACGTCCCTCCTTGCCGCGACGGGCGTAGATGTGGTCCTGCATGAACTGGCCCGGGTTGTCGGAGCGCAGGGCGAAGCGCATGAGGTCGTAGAAGCGGGTGCCCTCGAAGCAGAGCTCGAGTGCGTTCTCGTTGAGCAGGAGGCTGTCGACGAAGTGCTGCTGACGACGGGTGAGCACGTCGGCGGCGGCGAGGGTGTCCTCGGGCAGCTGGTAGTACTCGTTCATGGGTGTCCAGCCGGAGCCACGTGTGTGGATGCCGATGGTGTTGTGGTTGCTACCCATGCTCATGCCGATGATGTCCTCGACGGTGACGACGTTATAGCGGCTGGTGGGGAAGTCGAACTGTGCGAGGAAGAGCGAGTCGGACTGCGAGTAGTAGGGCATGACGTAGGCCTGCATCGTCTGGTTGGTCAGACCGTGGCTGAGGATGGTGAAGGCGGCGCGGGGGAAACCGGCCTGGTTGAGGGCCTCAGCCAGACGGAGATAGACCATCTGGCGGCGATAGATGTGGACGTTGCGCGTCTGATACTTGTAGATCGACTGGGTCTCCAGACGCTCGTTGGTGATGTCGTCGATGGAGTAGCTCTCGCCCCAAACCATCGACAGGCGGAGGTCGCCGGTGCGGTGGTTGGAGAGTCCGAGGGGTGCATAGGTGACGGTGTTGCCATTAGCGCTGAGGCAGCAGTTGGCCTGGGCCTCAGAAATCTCCTCCATGCCGGCGGAGGGGGTGATGCTGAAGCGCTGCTTGTTGTCGCTGGTCGAGTTGAACAGGTTGCGCAGCTGGCTGTAGTTGCCCTCGGCGGGAATGGAGTCGCCGGGAATCATGGTGATGAGCTCGCTGGTCTCGCTGTAGCTCTCCTGTGAGTAGATGTAGGAGCTCAAGTTGAAGCTCAGCGTGCCGGTGTAGTTGGCATTGCCGGGCATCCACATGCGCAGGCCGGCGCCGGTGGGATAGGTGGAGTTCATGCCGTTGCGCTGGCTGATGTACTTATAGTACTGCAGGGCAGCCTCGCGGTAGTTGCCGGCCCAGAGGTTGAGCTCGCCGCGGACGATGCTGAGCGGGAACCAGAAGAAGCGCGAGTCCTGGTTGCGGATGATGCGATAGCCGGGATAGGCCGTGTTGTAGGCCTCGGGGATGTCGCTCAGGTCGTTGAGGAAGTACTGGCAGACGGTCTGCAGGTCGGCGCGGGGATAGTCGAGCTCGGCCTCCTCCTTGGTCAGGATGGGCTCGGTGACGAAGGGTACGCTGCCGTAGTTGAGCACGAGCTGCAGGTAGGTCCAGGCGCGGATGGCCTTGACGGCGGCATACTCACGCATGAAGATGTTCTGGTCGCGGTTGCTGCGCAGGGCGGTGTCGACATTGGCGATGAAGTAGTTGCAGTTGTTGATGACGGCATAGTAGTCGCGCGGCACGTTGTACTGGTTGTCGTCGCCGACGTTGAAGTTGGCCACGTCGCGAAGGTCGCTCGTGGCCTGGTCGGTCAGGTCGACCAGGTCGCCGCGCACCTCGCCGAGCAGGATGGTGCGGTCGGCCAGGGCCTGCAGCTTGTTGAGGATGCCGGTGACGCTGTAGATGGTGTCGACGGCGTTGTTGAGGTGATCATGGCCGGAGTAGAGCACGTGGTCTGACTCCTGGTCGAAGAAGTCCTCGCAGGAGGTGGTGACGGCGGCCATGCCGCAGCAGACCAGGCCTGCACAGATGAATTTATATGCTTTGGTAATCATAATTTTCAATTATCAATTTTCAATTTTCAATTCAGATTACAGGTTGATCTTCACACCGGCCACGACGGAACGGCTCTGGCCCAGACGGCCCAGGTCGATGCCCTGACCGATGACGCTGCTGGTCATGGTGAACTCAGGATCGCTGCCCAGATACTTGGTGAAGGTGAGCAGGTTGTTGCCCTGGATCCAGACCTGAATGCCCTGGATGAACTCCGACTTGAGGGGCAGGTCGTAGGAGAGGGTGACGTCCTTCAGGCGGAGGTAGGAGCCGTCCTCGATCCAGCGGTCGCTGAAGCGGGCGTTGCCCATGGGATCCTGGAAGGTGATGCGTGGCACGTCGGTCTGCTGGTTCTCAGCCTGCCAGCGGCGCAGCATGGCCGTGGTCTGGTTCATGAATCGGCTGCCACCCTCGAGCTGCGAGCGCATGTAGTTGTAGACGTCGTTGCCGAGCGAATAGTTGAAGCGGACGTCGAGCTTGAAGCGCTTCCATGCCAGGGTGGTGAAGATATTACCGTAGATGTCGGGGTTGGGGTCGCCGATGACGATGCGGTCGTCGGCATAGCCGTCGCTGCCGTCGCTGATGACGCCGTCGCCGTTGAGGTCGTAGAAGCGGATGTCGCCGGCCTCGAAGGGGATGAGCTCGCCGTTGGCCTGGCGGACGCTGAGGTTGGCCTTCTGGGCCTCGTCGGTGGTGGACATGACGCCGAGCGACTTGAAGCCGTAGAAGACGTTGGCAGCCTGGCCCACCTTGGTCTGGATGGTGGCGCCATAGACGTCGGTGAGGATGGTGGCGTCGTTGTCGGGCAGGCTGGTGATGCGGTTCTTATAGTGGCCCACGCTGGCACCGAGCTGCCACTGCCAGTCCTTCAGTGCGAGGAGCTTGGCGGTGAAGCTGACGTCGAAGCCTTCGTTGGAGAGCTTACCGCCGTTCGACCAGTTCTGGTCGAGTCCGCTGAGGAATCCGAGCGACTGGCGGGTGAGCAGGTTGTCGGTGGTGGAGCGGAAGTAGTTGAAGGTGACGCCGAGGCGGTTGTTGATCAGGCTCGACTCGAAGCCGGCGTTGAAGCGGCGCGTGGTCTCCCACTGGATCTCGGTGTTGCCGACGCCGTCGAAGGAGAGGCCCGAGATGGCGTGGAGGAACTGCGAGGCGCGGAAGTAGCTGCGGGCGGCATAGTAGTCGATGTCGTCGTTGCCGCTGACGTCGTAGCCCCAGGTCAGACGCAGGTAGTCAAGACCCTTGACGTTGGCCAGCCAGGGCTCGTTGGTCACTACCCACGAGGCCTGTGCGCCATAGAAGAGGGCCCAGGGAGCTTTGAAGAGGCGGACAGAGCCGGCATCGCGGCCGAAGCGTGACGAGCCTTGTGCGCTGACGTTGGCCTGTAGATAGTAGCGGCTCATGTAGTTGTAGTCGGCCTGGGCATACCACGTCAGCGAGTTCCAGTTCTCGTTGATGCCGTCGACGGAGATGTTGCTGAGATCCTTACGCATGAAGGGCGTCTTGTCGTTACCGGTGTTGTAGCCCACCTGCGAGTTGGTGGTGAAGCTCTCCCAGTTGATGCGGGCACCGCCGAGCACGTGGATGTAGTGGGCATCGTAGCGGTTGTGCCAGTCGAGACGGGTGTCGCTCTGGACGGAGTTCTGCTTGGAGGCCAGCGAGCGCACCTCATTGTTCTGACGCACGTCGCTGCTGATCGACTTGACGATGTAGCTGGGCGTACCGTTGATGGGGATGTAGTACATCTCGTTGGTGTTGACCAGGTTGTAGCTGAAGTGCTCGGAGAGCGAGAGGTTGGCGTTGAACTGGTACTTGGGCGTAATGCTGAGGTTGAGCATCGAGTTCTCGAAGCGGTTCTTGTTCTCAGCCTCCGAGTACTCCAGGATGGCGGCGGGGTTGCCCAGCTGCCAGTTGTAGCCTGAGTTGTAGTAGCTGTAGAGGGCCTCGGTCAGGTAGTCCTCGGCGTTGATGTCGAAGTGGCTGTCAGAGAGCACGCCGCGACCGTAGCTGTAGGGGCTGAGGAAGGGGCTCTTGGCGTAGGCCAGGAAGGCGGGCGACGTGGGAGTGCCCTCATCGTAGCCCTCGGGAGCGCCGTCGTTGCGCAGGTTGCGGGTGACGTTGGCAAAGGAGGCGTCGAAACGGACCGAGAGCCGGCGGGTCAGCGAGATGTCGGTGTTGAAACGCACATTCAGACGGCCCATGCCGTTGTTCTTGAGCGTGCTCTGGCTGTTGCCGTAGCCGACGGAGAGGTTGTAGTTGGCCACGTCGTCACCACCCTCGACGTTGATGCCGTAGTTCTGGCTGATGGCGGTGCGATAGACGAGGTCCTTCCAGTCGGTGTTCTGGTGGTACTGCGTGTAATAATAGTAGTCGGGATCCTCGTTGAGGAACTTGAACTGGCGGTTGGTGGTGCCTGTGGTCTTCAGCAGCTCGCTGGCGTAGCCGCGATACTGCTCGGCGCCCATGACGGAGATGTACTTGGGCTCGAAGGTGACACCGGCCGAGACGTTGGCCGTGATGCGGGTGGCCATCGACTTGTTGCGGCGGGTCTGGATGAGGATGACGCCATTGGCACCCTTGGCACCATAGAGGGCGGTACCGTTTCGCACGACGCTCACCTTCTCGATGTCGCTGGGGTTGATGTTGGTCAGGATGTCGTTGTAGAAGCCGTCGTGCAGCAGGGTGCGACCGTACTGCTGGTCGACGATGACGCCATCGACGACGACGAGGGGCTGTGCGTTGACATTGAGCGAGTTGAGACCCTGGACGAACATGACGCTGCCCACGCCGGGCGTGCCGTTGCGGTTGACGGTATGGGCATAGGCGCCAAGCTGGTTCTGAATCTCATTCTTGATGTTGATGGCGCTGGTGTAGCGGAAGTCGCTGGCCGTCTGGTCGCCACGGACGTTCTCCTGCGGGGCATACTCTGCCGTGAAGGTCGTGGGATAGAGCTGGGCGGCTCGCTGCTGCTCGGTGCTGAGCAGGCCGATGCGCACGGGGTTGTAGTCGGGCGTGGTGACAAAGACGGCCGATGCGAAGACGGGCAGACGCAGCTCGTAGGAACCGTCGTCCTCAGTCAGCACGCTGTAGCCATCGATGTCGGCGGCGCGCACGATGGCACCGGCGACGGGCGTCTGCGTCGTGGCGTCGATCACCTGTCCCCGGATGGTGCGGGTCTCATATTGTTTCTGCTTGGGCGCGATGCTTCTCACGTCGGCAGCCTCCACCTCCTCATCGGTGTCTTCGTCCTGGGCGACAACGGCGAGCGGGAAGGCCATCAGCAGGGTAAGTCCAAATAAGATATATCGTTTCATACTTAATGTATTAATGCTAAGTTGATGATTCGGAAATATGTGTTCACTCCTCGTGGGGTTTAAGCACGATGCAGTCGATGCGCATGGTACGCGTGTACTGGTTGTTGCGCTGCTGGGCGTTGCTCACGCGGGTCTCGACCTTGAGGGTCACCTGGGGGTTCTCCTCCTCCAGTCCGTAGGACGACACCTCGAACTTGTAGTTGTCGGCCAGCTTGATCCAGTTGACGGCATCGGGGCTGTAGCCCAGCTTCTCGTCGTTGGTGCTAACGGAGGAGACGAGCTGGCGCTCCTGATGGCGTCCGGCCTGGTTGTTGTAGCCCAGCGTGCAGCGCACGGTGGTCGGCAGGCGCTGCACCTCGGTGGCATTGCTGTCGTTAGCCAGTGCGGGAGCGGTGACGAGATAGATGTCGTAGCCCAGGTCGGAGAGCACGTTGGTGATGTTGAACGTCACGTAGTGGTTGACGTTCGAGGAGGCAGGCACGAACTCAACAAAGCCGTTGCTGGACACCTTGTTGTAGTAGGCATTGGTGCTCTCGACGTAGCGCGAGGTGGGCGTGATGGTGCCGATGGAGTCGCCGTGCGAGTCTGGCAGGCGGCTGACCTCCTTGATGCTGCTGGCACGCTCGGCCTCGACAATGATGATCTTGCCGAAGGTCTGTGCCTTGTCGAAATTCCACGTTGAAGCCTTCAGCAGACGTCCGTTACTGCACTCGACGGGTGTGGTGCCGTCGAAGACGCCGCCAGCGTCGGTCGGGTTGAAGTACTGGTAGTAGCAGAGCGTGTCGCTGCCCCAGTAGGAACGGCGGTAGGAGTAGTTGGTGACGGCACTGGTCGACATGACGGAGTCGAGCCGTGCGGCGGTGCCGAGCAGCGGGTTGATGGTGCGGCTGAAGATGGTGCCTTCGACGATGGCGAGGCGCGAGTTGGTGTAGATGAGCGAGTCGCGGTCCTCGACGTTGTTGGCATAGTTGAAGCATTTCGTGGTCTGATCGATGAGGTCGCGCCAGACGGCGTTGGTGGGAACAACCATCCAGTAGGTGCTGTCCTCGGAGTTGAGCTGGGCGTCGAGGAAGGTGAAGAGCTCGTTGCGCTGAGCGAAGACGGAGTCGAGGTAGACAGTCTTACCGTTCTCAATGCCGCCGGGGATGCTTCGCGAGGGCAGGAAGTCCTTGTAGTAGAAGAGGGGCTGCGAGCGGTCGCTGTTGAGCGTGTCACCACAATAGAGGAACTTGCGCAGGCTGTCGAGGTCGGCATCCTTGCGCAGATACTCGAAGATATTGGGGAAATAGGCCACCTGCTCGCCGACGGTGAAGAGCACGCCGTTCTCATAGAGGGCGTTGGTCGAGAGCATCGGCGTCTCGTTGATATGGTTGGCTGAGAGGACGGCGTACTTACCGTTCATGAGCACGATGGAGTCGCTGCTGTTGGGCGACACGGAGTAGTTGTAGAGCGCGATGTGGTTCTGCAGGAACTCCTTGATGACGGTGTTGTCCTCTTCGCTGACCTTGCCGTTCTCGCTGTTGAATTGGCGGATCAGCTCGGCAGCCTCGTCGGCAGAGAGGCTAGCGTTGGTGGGTGCGAAGACGGTGAACACCTGGCTGCTGGCGAGGGCCTTGTCGTAGCCGCAAGCCTCGATGACGCTGGCAAAGTTGCTCAGGTCAGGGTTGGCCTTGATGGCCTGCCACAGCGAGCCATCGTTGACACCCGTGGCCGGAGTCTCGTAATGGTCGTCCCAGGTGTCAGTGCAAGCCGTGAAGGTTGCGATGAAGGCACACCCCATGAGACCCGTCTGAATTAGTCTGTTTATCTTGGTAATCATAACTATTATCTATTATCTATTAACTATTATCTATTAAAGATCGTCCTCCATCTCGCCGTCACCGCCTACGCCGTAGACGCTCTTGGGCACCAGCTCGAAGTAGTCGAGCATGAACTCATTGTTGTTGCCCTGCTTGCCGTCGCTGGCCACGCGGAAGCGCAGATAGTGGTCCTTGTTGGCATCGATGTAGGTCTGGCAGAGGATGCGGCGATAAGTACGGGGATTGCCCGTGAAGTCGAACTGCTCGCCGCTGGAGGGATTGAAGTGATAGGTGCTGCGACCGGCACGATAGGCGCCCAGGTTCTTCAGCAGCTTCTGCTCCTCGGCCTTCTCCTCAGCTGTCTTGCTGTTGTAGTCGCCGAGCTTCTCATCGTCGACAAAGCGGTCGCCGAGGAAGAACTCCTCGTTGAGGTAGAGGGTCATGTCGAGAGGAATGCCCTGGGGCACACCGTCGAAGTAGACCTGTGCGACACCGCGGGTCTTCAGTCCGCAGAAGCCCAGTCGGAGCTGATACTCACCGCTCTTGGGCACGGGCGGGATGCGGAAGGTGAAGTCGTAGTCGCCGAAGAGGTTCCACTCGTCGCCTTGCCACGACCAGAAGTTGGTGTGGGGCCGGCGCATGACGACGTGGCAGTTGGTGAAGGTGACGCCGTCAAGATAGCCCAGGGGGAAGTAGAAGTTGCGTCCGTTCTTGGGGATGGAGGCATCGTCGGGTGTGCCCGACGGGTCGTCCTGTGTGGGGTTGCCCTTGAGTCGCATGTCGTTGGTCATGACCTCGGGGAAGATGGTCGAGAAGTCCATGCGGATACGGGTGTTCTGGACCACCTCCTGCACATCCTTCGAGAAGGCGACGATGTCGTCGACATAGAAGTAGTGGCCGTTGAGGGCATCGTGGTCGACGGTGGTCTCGACCTTCGAGTCGATGAGCGCACCGCGGAAGTTGTAGTCAGGGGCAGCATAGCGGCGGTTGATGAAGCGCTCGCCGACGTTGCCGACGTCATTGCCGCGGCAGTCGTTGCCAGCCTCGTCGCGGTCCATGGTGAGTTGTTCGATCTTCATCATGGTGTGGGGCAGCAGCGTCTGATACCAGTCGCAGGGGTTGGCCAGCTTGGTGTGGATGCCGAAGGCCTCGTTGGTGGCGCCGACATTCATGATGAGCGGAGTCAGGTCGCTCGTGCCGGGCACGTAGCGGCTGATGATGTGATACTGGACGAAGCGCTTCAGGGGGTTGACGCTGTCGGTCAGGTTCTCAAACGAGTGGCCGGGGGCGTTGACGTCGGCGGGATAGACGGGGTCGTAGATCTGGCAGGCCAGGTCGTAGACGGCACGCAGGCGTCCGTTGGCGGTGGAGATGCCACGCTTCTGGAACTCGAGGTCATAGACGCCGTCAGGCTCGACGAAGGCGGTGAATCCGTACTTCTTCGTGTCGGGCACCCATGCCACCTCACGCCAGAAGTCGCTGGTGTAGTAGTACTTCTCGTAGTCCTTGGGATTATAGTCGGCATCCTCGACGAGCGAGATCTGCTCGTAGACACCGGTAGCCTCGAGGGCCTGATAGAAGGTGCTGATCTGGCTGTTGTCGCGCAGGATGTCGGCGATGTAGCTGTTCGACTTCTCGAGCACCATGTCGATGGGCTGCACGATACCGTTCTCGACGGAGTCGTTCTTCAGGTCGAAATAGATGTGTGCCACACCTTCGAGGAAGACCACGGCGTTGCCGTCGTCGTCAAGGCCCTGCGACGTGGCCAGATAGCGGCCCAGCATGTTGCTGGTCTGCAGGCGGTCCTGCGTCATCTCAAACGTGGTGTACATGTTGGAGATGAGGTGGGTGCGGGCGATGGTGTCGCAGTCGGCGTCGCTGAGCTGGTCGACGGACTGGAGCCCGTGCTCACTGAGGAAGTTGGAGACGGCCTCGTTGTTGGGCAGGAAGCAGGTGTAGTGACCATAGGTAGACAGGAGGTCCATCAGGTCGGCGCGCTGCACGATGGTGGCGAAGTCGCTGTACTGCGGACGGTTTCTGAGATAGTCGCTCATCATCTCACCGGTGAAGGTGTAGAAGTTCTCGCTGTCGGGCTCGTCGGAGCAGGCCGTGAAGCCGCAGACGACCGAGAGCGCACAAAGTATTGAAATGAGTGTCTGTTTCATATCTTCAATCGAGCATTGGGGTTATTTGGTTTTCTCGTAACTGCTGTTCTCGCCACTGCCGAACGACGGGTTCTGGACGAGGTTGCGGTTGACCTTGATCTCATCGTTGTTGTAGGGCCAGAAGATAGCGTCCATCTTCTGGAAGAAGTTCTGGATGAACTGGCCGTTGACGCCGTCGCGCTTCTGCGCGGCCGACGAGAGCACCTGGGTGTTGCCGTCGCGCAGCGAGCGGCGCACCAGGTCGTACCAGCGCTTGCCCTCGAACATCAGCTCGCGCTGACGCTCCTGCAGGACGAGCTGCTCCATCTGGGCCTTGGTCAGATAGTCGCCGGCGACGAGGGTGTCGACGAGCGTAGCCTCGCAGACGGAGCGCTTGTTGACGGCGTTGACCAGCGAGAAGGCCTGGGCCAGGAGCGGCTGGTTGTGGGCGTTGATCTCTTCGTCGCTGCCTTCGAGCATCTTCTGGCAGAGGGCCTCGGCCTTGAGCAGCATGATGTCGGAGAGACGGTAGATGACCCACGAGCTGCTGTTGTAATAGTGATTGACATTGTTGATCTTGGCGAAAGGATATTTAGCCATATAGGAGACGCTGACATTTGTCGGCTGGGTCGCATTGATCAGCAAGCCACGCGAGGCAAACTTATTGATCGACTCGGTGTTCATGTTGACATTCTCATAGAGACGGGCGTCCACCTTCTTGTTGCGGTCAGCAAAGATGGTGCGCGAGGAGGTCTTGGCGATATCCTCGGTGACGGTGGTCGAGGGGCCTACGAGTCCCTTATCAACGGAAGCATTGCCGTAGAACGCGCCTACAGCCGAGTTGCCAGGCATCGTGTAGCCGGCCTCCGTCTTGTCGAAGAGGAGTTCGAAGACGGTCTCCTGACTATTACCGTTGACAAACACTTCAGTGTACGTGTTGCCGTAGTAGCCCGACGAGAGGCTGTTGACCAGGGGATAGCCGTTCATGCGGGTGTTGAGGACGTTCTGGCTGGAGCCGCCGAGTCCGAAGGAAGCGTTCTGACTGCGCTTCTCCTCGTACATCTTCTTCTTCGAGTCGATGACCATGTCAGCATAACGGATGCACTGGTCGTAGTCCTGCTTCCAGAGATACATCTCGCAGAGCATGGCGTGGATGGCGTCCTGAGTGATGCGGCCCGTCTGGTAGAGGGGGCTGGTCTCAGGATAGCGCTGCACGGCATAGCCCTGGACGGCCTCAAGGTCCTGGATGAGGGAGTCGAGCACGGCGTTGAAGGGTGTTGCCGGCAGATCCATCTTCTGGTCGTCGTCGGTGAAGGCCTCCGTGCTGTAGGGCACGTCGCGGAAGGTGCGGATGAGGTAGAAGAAGCAGAGGTCGCGCAGAGCGGAGACCTCGGCGATGGTGGCCTGCAGCTCGCTCTGGGTGTAGCCCGGATCACGCTGTGCCACCTGCGGTGCATACTTGATGACCGTGTTGCAGCGGTTGATGACGTTGTAGAAGCCGTCCCACGTGGTGTAGGCGTTCATGGCGGTGATACTCTCCTTGAGAACGTTCTCAAGGTTGATGTCGTCATTGATGTTCTGACCGGCCATGACGTTCTCACTGCGGAACTCGCCCCAGACCATCATGCGGCGCATGACGCCGTCGTCCTGGAGGGCCGAGTAGCATCCGGCGACGATGTTGTCGACGTCGGCCTTTTCGTTCCAGAAATCTTCAAGCACAATCTCACTCTGCGACTTGATCTCAAGGAAATCGCTGCAGGACGTAAGCCCGCCGAGCAGAGCGACTGCGCACATTATTTTATTATATATCTTTCTCATAATTGTGTATCGGTTTAGAAGTCAACAGTAACACCCAGCGTATAGGAGCGTGAGCGCGGTGTCTGGGCATTGTCGATGGCGGGATCGTAGCCGACGTTCGAGATGTCGGGGTCGACGCCGGAGTACTTCGTGATGACAAAGGGGTTGTTGATCGAGGCGTAGAACGAGATGCGGTTCAGTCCGATCCACTTCAGATACTTCTTCTTGATGGCATACGACAGCTGGGCGTAGCTCATACGGAGGTAGGAGCCGTCCTCGACGAAGCGGTCGCTGACCAGCGTGTTGAACTGCGAGTTGTCGCCGTGCATGGCACGCGGGATGGAGGTCCGATCGCTCTCCTTACGCCAGCGGTAGTTGACGGCCTGGCTCTGGTTGTCGTTGCCAATCATAGCCTCGGCGTGCAGGCGTGCCATGTTGATGATCTTGTTGCCCACACGATAGGTAAACTGAGTCGAGAGGCGCCAGTCGCCATAGTTGAAGGTGAAGCCGAAGCCACCGGTCAGCTTAGGCAGCGACGAGCCGAGGTAGGTGATGTCGAGGGCGTTGATCTGACCGTCGTTGTTGATGTCCTCATAGATGGCGTCACCACCCTGGAAGCGGTAGTTCTTACCCGTGGCGTCGTTGGTGTAGTTGTACATCATGCGGACGGGCACGCCGTTGGCGTCGACCACGATGGAACCGTCAGCATTGGTGGCCACGGGAGCGGTGTAGCCCTGAGCCAGGAAGTCTTGACGCTGCTCGGGGGTCATGTTGACGAAGGTGTTGTAGTTGTGGGTGTAGACGCCCTTGAACTTGAATCCGTAGATGGCGCCGAAGGGGTTGTGCACCTGCACGCGGCGCAGCCACTCACCGTTCTTGTAGCCGAAGGTCGAGTTGAGGTTGTCGAGGATGTACTCGTCCATCTCGAGGATTTCGTTGCGGTTGTTACCGAAGTTGGCGTTCATGTCCATGATGAACTTGCCGGCCTTGATGAGGCGGTTGGTGTTGAGGTGGAACTCCCAACCCGTGTTGCGCATCTTGCCGCTGTTGCGGTAGGGGACGGTGGCGAAACCGGCGTTCGAGGGGATGCGATAGTTGGCCATGAGCATGTCGGTGGTCGTCGAGCGGTAGCCCTCGATGGTCAGCGTCAGCTTGTCGTCGAAGAATCCGAAGTCGGCACCGACGTTATAGCTCGAGACGATCTGCCACTTCAGGTTGGTCAGACGGATGTTGTTGGGCTGCATGGCGGACATGTCGAGATAGCGGCTGGTGGAGCCGTACTTCGAGGTGTAGAGATAGTTCTGGTTCGGCTGGTTGCCCACGCGACCCCAGCTGGGACGCAGCGAGAGCATCGACAGACCCATCTCGCGGAAGGACTCCATCCATGGCTCGTCGATGATGTTCCATCGGAGCGAGACGGAGGGGAAGTAGCCCCAGCGGTGGCCGGGTCCGAACTTGGTCGTACCGTCTGCACGGACGGTGACGTCGGCCATGTAGCGGCCCTTATAGGCGTAGTGGGTCGAGAAGGTATAGTACATCGAGCGCCACTGTCCGTAGCCCGACGACACGTCCTCAATCAGTCCGCCGGCGGCGGGGCTGGTGACGGTGTTGTCGGTCGAGGGCAGGCCGTAGCCGCTGGTGTTCTGATAGTTGGACGAACCCGAGGTGAGCTCGAAGCGGCCCATGATCATCATCGAGTGGTCCTTGTTCTTGAAGGCGGGGATGAGGGTCAGCGTCTGCTTGGTGTTGAACGAGACGCTCTTCGACGAGCCTGCGAACGAGGTGTTGACCTTGCCCTCCCATCCGCGCGGGGTGACCTCCTGGGGATAGAACTTGTCGTCGTACTGGTTGAAGATGTTCATGTAGACCGAGCCGCGCCAGTTCAGCTGCCAGTGGTCCTCGTCGAGGCCGAGCAGCTGGTAGTTGATGACGAGCTCAGGCGACATGTCGTAGGTGCGGCGCTGGTTCTTGGCCAGCTTGGCCGAAGCGACGGGGTTGACATAGGTGCGCTGGTCCTTCTCGAAGACGCCCGAACCGATGTAGATGCCTTCCCACGGCATGGTGTAGTATGCCGACGTGTTCTTGCCTGTGATGGGGTCCTTCTCGTAGATGCTGACGTTCGGCATCTTCTTCAGGGCAATGCTCAGCAGGTTGTCGTAGTTCATGTCGTTCTTGGTGTAGGTCAGCGCGAAGTTGGTGCTGACGCGGATGCGCTGCGAGACGTTGTAGTCGAGGGCGACGCGGGTGGAGAATCGGTTGAGCTTCTGCTCAATCATCGTACCCGTCTCGTGGTCGAAACCACCGCCGATGCGGAACGAGGCCTTCTCACCGCCACCCGAGATGGTGACGTAGTGGTTCTGGCGCAGACCGTGCTGGGTGACGGCGTCGCGCCAGTCGGTGTTGTCGCGATACTGGCGCCAGTCGGGGAATCCGCCCGTGTTGTCCAGATAGTTGATCTCGGGGATGGCGTTCTGGTCGGAGGCGTTGTCGTTCTGCTCAGGGTTGAAGTAGGCCTCCTTGAGCATCATGGTGTAGTCGTCACCGTTGAGCAGCTTGTAGCCCTGGGGCTGATAGGTGCCGGTGAGCTTCAGCGAATAGGTGAGTTTCGGCTTACCGCGCACACCACGCTTGGTGGTGAGCTCGATGACACCGTTACCGCCCTGCGAACCGTAGACGGCCGTGGCGGCAGCGTCCTTGAGCACGGTGATCGATGCGATGTCCTCGGGGTTGATGTTGAGCAGCTCGGCGAACTTCTCGTTGTTGGCACCGGCCATGTCGAAGTTGTCGAGGCTGACCTCGCGGATGTTGCCGTCGACGACGATGAGCGGGTTGGCGTCGGTCAGCGTCGAGAGCGACGAGGCACCACGCAGACGCATGGTGGAGCCAGAGCCCAGGTCGCCCGAGTTGCCGATGATGTCAAGACCTGCGATACGGCCCTGCAGGGCCTCGTCGACAGAGGTGATGCCCAGACCCTCGAACTCCTTCATCGAGATGGTCTGTGTGGCGTACGAGATTTCGCGCTCGGGAATGGGCAGTGCATTGCCCTGCATGCGCTTCTTCGACTTGACGACGACCTCCTTGATCTGTGTGGCCGAGGTCATGGTGACGTTGAAGGTGGTCTTGTTGATAGGCAACGTGACCGTCTTCGTGCCGACGTAGCTGAAGCGGATCTTGTCCTTGGCATTGCGAATCTTCATCGTGAAGTTACCGTTCAGGTCGGTAACGGCCGACTCGATGATACGGCCCGTAGCGTCGATTTCGCAGACCGTAGCACCCATGAGCGGACCCATATCGTCGCTCACCGTACCGTGAACCGACGAGATTGTCTGTGCGCCGATGGTCGTGGTGAACATCAGTGCCAGCACCATGATGATATGCTTAATTATTCTCATATTGCGTAGTGTTCCTCCTTAGTTGTTGTTAAGATAAGTTCTGACCACCTCGCGCCAGGGCTTCATCGTCTCGAAGAAGAGCGGCGCATTGATCAGATGGACCACGGCATCGCTGGCCATGAAGAGGCGGGCGCTGTTGTTGGTGCCATCAAACCAATACTCACGGCAGACGTTGTTGTAGAGGCCCTCGGTCTTCTGCACCTGACGGGTGTTGCCCTTGTAGTCGGTGACAGAGAGCTTTTCATTGTCGAAATCGACGGTCAGGGGGAAGAAGCGGCCCGTCTCGGGATTGCGCTTCATCGACTCGTAGTTGTTGTCGCTCTGGCCGGCCTCAGGAGCCATGCCGATGGCCAGCGAGTGGTCCTGGACATGATAGCGGATGAAGTCGGAGATGATGTTCTTGACGCAGGTGCGCACCTTCTCCTGCACAGCCTCCTTGTCCTCCCAGGTGGCATTGGCAGCATACCAGTGCTCAGCCTCGCAGATGCTGTCGAGGACGGTGTGCTCGATGGTCTCGCGTCCGACCTCCTCCTCCCAGAGGGCCAGGTCGGCGTCGAGCTCGCGTTCGGTGGGCAGCAGGCCGTCGCGCTGCATCTGCTGCAGCGAGGCGTTGGTGGGCACGTAGACGGTGTAGTTATAGTTGTCAAAGAGCGACATGTTCTTGTTGCCCTGAGCCTGTCCGCTCGGGGTGTACTTGTTGTTCAGCTTCTCGCTCAGCAGCGACGTGAAGTCGTTGTCGAGCAGGCTGAAGAACGATCTGTATTCCGAATGTTCGCGCAGCGTCATGAAGAGCGACTTCTGAGCCGTCATCGGCACCTGGTTCTCAATCTGATAGGAGCGGCCGTTGGTCTTGGTGTAGACCTCAGTGGCGGGCAGCGGCTTGTCGTTGTGCTCCATCTGCCATCCGCCGGCGAAGGCCAGCGAGCCGTCGGGCTGCTGCATCACCTTGACGAGGCTGCCACCCTTGGTCTTGAAGTACTGGTAGCCCTCGCGGACGTAGTCCTCGAGCGTCTTCGACTTGTCGGGGATGACGATGATGAGCTGGTTGACCAGGTCGTCGAGCATCTTGTTGATCACCTTGCGGCCCACCTCAAGCTGCGTGCGTGCACCCTGGGTGATGTTGCCGTCGGCATCGACCGTACAGTTGAAGCGGCTGGCCTGGACCCGCTCGGTTGACGACTTGGTGGGGTCGTAGCGGAAGCTGATCATCTGGGGTGCCTCGACGGTGTAGGTCTCGTCGCCCTCGCCGGTGACGTTGTTAGTGGCTCCGTAGGTGGCGGGGTCGATGTAGTAGAACATGGCGTCGTTGGTCGGCATCAGCAGCGCATACTTCGAGTCCATGGAGAGGAGGTAGGGCAGATAGGTCGACTTGTTGTTATTGTTGTCGCTGGTCTCGATGGCCCAGTAGATGATGTTCATCGTCGACTGGTGGGCCAGTGCGGGATAAGCCACCGAAGCATACTCGGCAGGCGCGAACACCTTGTTGACCAGGTAGACCACGCCGTTGCAACCCATGAAGCACGAGTCGATGTCCTCAACCTTGATGCCGAGGGGCTCCTTGGCGTCGTTGAGCACGTGGTCGAACTTCGAGGGGACGCTCTCGGTGAACGTGGGCAGCATGTTGACGTTGAGCAGCTTGGCCAGTGTGGCAGCGGGGATGGAGTCCCACGACTTATACTCGTCCTGCAGGTCGCGTCCGTCGCCGTTCCACCATTCGGTGAGGGCCTCGTCCGTCGGGACGATCATGGCGCCGGCATCGTAGTGCAGGTCGTAGCCCATGGTGTTGGAGTACATGTAGTGGTTCCATCCCGGGTCGAACGACAGCTGTGCGGGGGCCGTCTCGCCGTTAGGCATGCGGTTGTTCTCCTGTCCGCCGAGCGAGCGCTTGCTGTAGTAGCGGAGGGTGAAGACGGAGTCCTCGTTGTTGTAGATGCGGTTATACTCGCGTGTGCCGTTGGCATGATAATATGGTGCCGAGAAGCGGTCGATGAGTGCCGACCACATCGACATCTGCGGATGCTGGCGCAGGATCTCGGCCATGTTGGGCGACGACTCGATGACGCCGTCGACCTTCTGCACATAGCCGTTCTTGCAGGTGATGTCGCGCTCGATGACCTTCTTGCCGTTGACCCATGCCTCGTCGGTCGAGGTGGCCTGTCCGTTGGTGAGCACGGCGAGGTCCTCGTTAGTGATCTTATAGTAGCGCATGAAGGCGGGCAGGAAGTGGATCATCGGGGCGGCGGTGCCGTCCTTGAAGATGGGCATGCTCTTGCCCCGCTCGCGATAGCTGGCCCATGCCTCGGTGCCGGGCATCTTCGACGCGGGCATGATGTAGACCGAGTCGTAGATCGAGGCAGCCGTCTCGCGGCGCATGGCCATGCCCTCCATGGGCGGGTTGCCGCTGACGTTCGACATCAGCTCGATGAGGTAGGCATTGTTGATCATCGAGTTGTTCAGGAGCAGCTTCTTCTGAGCCTCGGTGAGCTGTTCATAGCTGTTGACGCCCCACGAGTTGTGGCCGAACCACTCGTTGTAGGCATTGTCGTCAGCAGCGAAGAGCGTCTTCGAGCCTGTGTGGCCGAGCACCTCAGCCTGGCCGAGGTCGTCGATGAGACGCAGGGTGGTCTTGTAGTGGCCGTCTTCCTGCAGGCGCTCATAGATAGAGTTGCCCAGCCATGAAGGCTGTCCGGTGAGCACGTCGTCGGAGCACGACGTCGTGGTCAGCGCGGCCGTCCCTATCAGCATCCCGCAGATGGCCATCGCCACCTGTCGCTTTTGCATTACGATAGTTTTACGTTTCATAGAGTTTTGTTAGTGTTATTGTTTTTTTATCTCGTTCTCTTTATGATGACACCCGTAAGGTGACGGGCTTGAGGGGTTTTCAATCTTGGTGAGCCGACGCTTGGAGGTCAGCTGAATCATGCGTCCCGCAGATAGCTGCGGCTATGTCTTATATATAAAAAAGGTGTAGTCAACAGAAAATGAAGGGGCTGGCGACGACCGTTTTTTGCTTCCGGTCGCCCCAGTCCCTTATCTCAGGTTAGAATGTTATTGAAATCATTCTTTCTTTACAATACGTCTTTACTTTACTTGCGGATCTTCTTGATGATGACAGCACCGTTGCCCATGGTCTGGCGCATGATGACGATGCCATGACCGAGGCCGGCAGCCTTGCGGCCGTCGAGGGTGAAGAACTCGGTGCGGACGGGCTCGCCCAGGTTGACATTCTCGACGCCCTGAGTGCTGGAGGCGTCGCCGTCGACGACGAGCTCACTGTTCTCACCGAAGTAGACGAGTGTCCAGTTGTCCCAGATACACCAGTTGTCGCCGATGTTTTCATCCTTCTTCATACCGATGCGGGCCTTGCCGTCCTGACCGACCTTGAAGGTCAGCGGTGCGTTGGTGTAGAAGAAGGGCGAAGCGGGATCGTTAGGATCGACCTGGCTCAGGAAGGCATCACCAGCGGCCACCATCGAGTTGGGCACGAACTTGCCGGCACCCTCAGTGACCTCGACGAAGCCGTCGCCAGGATTGTCATCGCGAGCCTCGGCTGCGAGGCGCTTCAGCGGCTTGCTGCTGTAGATGCTGTCAGCATCGGCGACGACCATAGCATAGTAGAATGCGTTGTTGAGGCTGTCGGGATTAGCCTGATAGCTGGTGTAGTCAGCAGCATATCCACCGGCGCGATAGAAGCCCTGGACATTGAGCTGATAGGTACCTGCGGGCAGTCCGTAGAGGTCCTGATAGTAGTCGAAGTTGGCGTTGAAGATCTCCACGTTGCCGGCCGTAGCGTTGTAGGCAGCAGTCGAGCCGTCCCATCCGCTGTTGTCAGCATCGTAGCTGCCGTTGACGATGACGTTGCTCACCACGACGGGAGCCAGGTCGTTGGCATCGGCATAGTCAGAGGGCAGACGGAGCTGCGTCTTGGCCTCCTTGATCTTGATCAGGTAGTCAGCCACGTCGGCATCATCGAGCTCACGGCCTGCGATGGCACCGGCGATCGTTTCATAGAGGGCGCCGGCATTAGCCTTGGCAGCCGAAGTAGCGGTCTGGTCGAACTGGCCCAGGTCGTCGAGCAGTGCCTCGTTGGCATCGTTGAGCTGCTTGAAGAGGGCAATCGAAGCGCTGACATTCTCCTCAGCGTCGAAGAGGTCGCTCAGGGCGTCGAAGAGCACCTCGCCGTCGTCGCTGCTCAGGGCAGCCTCAGCGGCGTTGATGGCAGCCACGAGGTTGTTGTAGATGCTCTTGCCCATGTTCTCGTTGAGCAGGGTCTTGGCGTTGGCAATCTCGTCGGGCAGCACGTTGAGCACGGCGTTCTTGTTCTTACCGACGTTGTAGAGCTTGAAGTTGTCCCAGATAGCCCAGCTGTCGCCCAGCTGGTTGGTGGTACCCTTCACACCGACGCGCATATCCTGACCCTTGCGGATGATACCGTAGGCCGACTGCTTGTACTTGCCGGCGTTGCCTGCGATCTCGAAGCTGGCCATGCCGTCGGGGAAGTTCAGCGTGGTGCCGTCAGCGGTCGTGATCTGAGTGTTCTGAGTGCTGTAGGCCTCAGTCTCACCCGGCTCGTCGAAGAGGTTCTTGAACGGGGTCTGCTTGGCGTTCATGTAGACGAAGACGGGAGCGCCGTTGGGCTTGACATACTGGTCGGTCTGAGCCTCATAGCGATCCCATGCGTTCTGGCCGCGGCCATAGCGATAGAAGCCCTGCACCTCGATCTCGTAGATGCCCTCGGGAGCGTTCTTCACGACCTGATAGATGTCGAAGCTGGCGTTGTTCCAGCCCTCGTAGGCGTTGTTACCATAGGCGACGTTGCCACCGCTGGCAGCCTCGCGGGTCCAGCCGTCAGCATTGCCGGTGAAGGCGGGGTTGACCAGCAGCGAGGTCTGGTCGATGCGACCTTCCTCGACCTCGACGAACCATGTCGAGACCTCCTTGAGGATGGTGCTCCACTTCTCGATCTCGGCCTGCAGCTCCTCGTTGGTCATCGAGTGGTCTTTGAGTGCGTCCTCAGCGTTGAAATCAGCCCAGTCGCCCACACCGTAGGTGTTCTCGATGCGATCCTGGTCGAGGTTCTCGTTGTTCATGATGCTCTTGGCCTCGTCGATCAGAGCCTTGTACTGATTCCAGAGCGAGATGTTGAGCGTGACGTTGCTGACGGCAGCCTCAACAGCGGCGATGGCGGCGATAGCCTCCTCGCGGTTGCTGGCCTTGAGGCCCTGGAGGGTCTCGTTGTAAGCCTCAATATAAGATTCGGTGACGACGACGTCCTCAGGCAGCGTCGAATAGTCGGTGCAGCCCTTGACATACTCGTCGACCCAGTACTGGTAGGCCTCAGCGGCGTTGCCGTAGTAGGTCAGGGTGAACTGGTCGAAGACGGCCCAGTCGGTCGAGCTGCCAGCTACGTTCTGATCCTTCTTCACACCGAGGACGGCGTTGCCGTCAGCGACGGAGAAGAAGAGGTTGGTGTCATACCAGTTCTTGCCCTCCTCCTCGTAGTAGAGACGGAAGGTCGAGGGGTTGTTGGGGATGTAGTAGGTGATGCCGTCGGCCGTTGTGGTCGAACCCTCAACGTTGGGGGTGTTGAAGTAGGTAGTAGCACCATACTTGTCGACGAGCGACTCGGTGTTCAGCGGAGCATAGGCGTTGTTGAAGTAGGTGCGCAGGGTGTCGCCCGTGGCAGCATACATGTAGGCCACCTTGTTGGCGCCGCTCAGCAGGTCAGCATAGGTGCCGCGGAAGAAGGTCTTGGCGTTCATCTTGTAGACACCCTTCGGCAGGTCGGTCAGCTTCTGATAGGTGTCGAACGTCTTGTTGTATTGCTCAGCCACGTTGGCAGCAGCGTGGTTGCCGTCGCCGGACATGTTGGGGGCCGTGCCGCTCCAGCCTTCGCTGTTGCCGGTACCGAAGTCGGGGTTCTTCAGCGAGGTGGTCATGTCGACGGGGCTGCCGACGCTGGCTGCATTCTCGGCAGCCTGTGCGATGGCCTCCTTGACGGCTGCGATGGCAGCCTCAAGCTCCTCCATCGTGGCGCTCTCGTTGAGGTAGACCTGCTCCTGGGCAGCGACGTTGATGCCCTTGCCCTTGGCGACATTGATGATGTCGAGCAGCTCCTGAGCCTTGTCGAAGATGGCAAAGGCCTGGCCGGCTGCCTCGTAGTCCTCCACGCTGACGAGTGCCCAGTCGATGTGGTTCAGCTCGCTGTTGGCCACGAGGTTGTCGCTGACGGGGAAGCGCTTGGCGTCGTCAGTGAAACCGGCGTAGGCGTTGCCGTAGTTCTGGGGGATGGTGTCGCAACGGCCCATGTAGAGGGTGCTGCCGTCGGCAGCCTCTTCGATGGGGGACAGGTTGGCCAGACGGAATCCGTTGCCGGTCGTGGGCTCAACCACCCAGTAGGGGCGTCCCCAAGAGGCCGACTGGTCGCAGTAGAGCGACGATCCGTTGGCCTCAGAGCAAGCGTTGTGCCAATTGTAGGTGGTGCTGCGGATGCAGATAAAGTCATAGAGCAGGTAGCCACCATCGGGGGCTTCCTCAAAGTAGAGCTTCACGGCCGAGGCGTGAGGGCCGACGCAGGCGCGCGTACCCCAGTTATTGCCTTGGGTGAAGAACAGGTGGGCCGACGTGTTGTAGAGGTAGTAGGGTGCCTCCTTCGTGCCTACCTGGAACGGGATGGTGCTCGGTTCGGGAGCCTGGCGGACTCCGTCAACGATAGCAGCCTGTGCACCGAGGCCACAGAGCCAAAGTGCGCTCAAAACGAGTAGTTTTGAAATCTTCATAAGCTTACGAATTTTAAAAAGTTAGTAAATAAATTATAGTAGTTTCAATCCATTACGGTCGTTCGTAGTCAGCCCGACTTATTTGCACGGGATGCAATTCGGCGACAAAGATACTAAAAAAATCTTATAAGTCGTATCATTTTTACAGGTTTTTTTTCGTCAGAGGGCAAAAATTAGTGTTTTTTTTACACGATAGCCCTTTCCTGCGTGTTTATTACATATCTATTCGAGCGTAGGCGGGCATGTAGGCGCGGGCGAAAGGAAGATGCGGGGTACTGGGGCCGCGGCTGGGGCGGAAAGGGGGCTGGTAATGTAAAGAAAAATCTGAATCAAACGATCCAATTTTCTAATCACCTGATTTCCAAAGACTTTCATCTCATTTACAAATGAAGCGGTGCTTTTCGATGAGAGAAGCGGTGCTTTTCGGGTCGAGAAGTGCCGCTTTTTGCCCCGAAAAGCGGCACTTCTCAGATTCAGGAATTCAGTTTGTCAAAAAAGTTCACAACATAATTGCTCTGGATATTGAAGTTACAGACCCCACCCCCAACCCCTCCCCTCTAATCTTAGAGGGGGAGTCTGTTAGCGTGCATGCCGCCCGCATCCGCCAGTGTCACTGCGCCCATCTATTCCTACGGTACTATCCAACTCCCCTTCTAAGATTAGAGGGGGGGCAGGGGGGCGTTGAAATCTCGGGCATTTATCACCATATTGATTAAAACTATATTATCACCATTAATCCGCATTATCACCATAAAAAACACTTCACAGATATATATATAAAAAAACATCAGCCGGGGAAAAACCTCGGCTGACGCTTTAATATTCGTTGGATGCTTGAAAAGACTTAGAAGTCCATGTGGTCGAGGGCATCGCTGAAGTCCTTCGGCTCCTGCTGCTGGGCGGGATCGCGGTAGGGCTCACCCTGCTCCTCGAGGGGACGCTGACGGCGCTCGCCACGGTCGCGGCGCTCACCGCCCTGCTGGCGACGGTCGCCACGGTCGCCGCCGCGCTCGCGACGGTCGCCACGGCGCTCACCACGCTCGGGACGCTCGCCACGCTCCCTGCGGGCGGGACGCTCGACGTAGCCCTCGGGCTTCTCGATGAGCACGCGGTGCGAGAGCTTGTACTTGCCGGTCTTGGGGTCGATCTCGAGCAGCTTCACCTGGATGTGGTCGCCCTCCTTGATGCCAGCCTCCTCGACGGTCTCGAGGCGCTTCCAGTCGATCTCCGAGATATGGAGCAGTCCGTCCTTGCCGGGCAGGATCTCGACGAAGCAGCCGTAAGGCATGATGGAGCGGACGACGCCGTCGTAGACCTCGCCCACCTCGGGGATAGCCACGATGGCACGGATCTTGGCCAGTGCAGCCTCGATGGAGTCCTTGTCGGGACCGCTGACCTGCACCTTGCCGACGCCCTCGGTCTCCTCGATGTTGATCGAGGTGCCGGTGTCCTCCTGCATCTGCTGGATGATCTTGCCGCCAGGGCCGATGACAGCACCGATGAACTCCTTCGGAATCTCGATCTGGACGATGCGGGGCACCTGAGGCTTGAACTCGGCGCGGGGCTCGCTGATCGTGTCGGTCAGGCAGTTGAGGATGTGCTCGCGGCCCTGCTTGGCCTGCATGAGGGCCTTCTCGAGGATGTCGAACGAGAGGCCGTCGCACTTGATATCCATCTGCGTGGCGGTCAGGCCGTCGCGCGTGCCAGTGGTCTTGAAGTCCATGTCGCCCAGGTGGTCCTCGTCGCCGAGGATGTCGCTGAGCACGGCGTACTTGTCCTCACCGGGGTTCTTGATCAGACCCATGGCGATACCGCTCACGGGCTTCTTCATCGGCACACCTGCATCCATCAGGGCCAGCGTGCCGGCGCAGACGGTGGCCATCGACGACGAGCCGTTCGACTCGAGGATCTGGCTGACCAGACGCACCGTGTAGGGGAAGTCCTCGGGGATCTGACCCTTCAGGCCGCGCCATGCCAGATGGCCGTGGCCGATCTCGCGACGGCCGACGGAGCGCTGGGCCTTGGCCTCGCCCGTGCAGAACGGGGGGAAGTTATAGTGGAGCAGGAAGCGCATGTAGCCGCGGTCGAGCACGTCGTCGACGAGCTTCTCGTCGAGCTTGGTGCCCAGGGTGCAGGTCGAGAGCGACTGCGTCTCACCGCGGGTGAAGATGGCCGATCCGTGAGGCATGGGCAGCGGGCTCACCTCGCACCAGATGGGGCGGATGTCGGTGGTCTTGCGGCCGTCCAGACGGATGCCCTCGTCGAGGATGCAGCGGCGCATGGCGTCGCGCTCCACGTCGTGATAGTAGCGGTCCATCATGGCGCTGTATTCGTCGTCGCTGATCTCGACGGCGGAACCGTCGGGCACAGTGTTCTCGGCGGTTTGGCCGTCGAGGGCAGCCTTGCGCTCGGCGAAGAACTTCTCCTTGAAGTCCTCGAGCAGCTTCTCGAAGGCGTCGGCGCGGTCCTGCTTGGGCAGGGCCTGCTTCGTGATGTCATAGGCGGGCTGATAGAGCTCGCGGTTCATGCGGGCACGCAGCTCCTCGTCGTTGACCTCGTGGTTGTATTCGCGCTTGACGTCCTTGCCAAGCTCCTTCGACAGCTCGGTCTGCAGCACGCACATGGGCTTGATGGCGTCCATGGCGGCCTTGAGGGCGCCGAGCAGGTCCTGCTCTGAGACTTCCTTCATCTCGCCCTCCACCATCATGATGTTGTCAGCCGAAGCACCGACCATGATGTCCATGTCGGCATGCTTCATCTGCTCGAAGGTCGGGTCGATGACATACTCGCCGTTGACGCGAGCCACGCGCACCTCCGAGATGGGGCACTCGAAGGGAATATCGCTGCAAGCCAGGGCTGCCGAGGCGGCAAAGCCGGCCAGGGCGTCGGGCTGGTCGACACCGTCGGCCGAGAGCAGCATGACATTGACAAAAACTTCAGCATGGTAATTGCTGGGGAACAGCGGACGAAGCACGCGGTCCACCAGTCGCGATGTAAGGATTTCGTTGTCGCTGGGCTTGCCTTCGCGCTTGGTGAATCCGCCGGGGAAACGTCCGGCAGCACTGTACTGTTCACGATAATCTACCTGCAAAGGCATGAAATCTGTTCCGGGAACTGCATCTTTTGCGGCACAAACCGTGGCCAAAAGGACGGTGTTGTTCATACGGAGCATGACGCTGCCGTCAGCCTGCTTTGCCACTTTCCCGGTTTCAATTGTGATGGTTCTTCCATCAGGCAATTGAACGGTCTTTGTAATTACGTTCATCTTAAATTAAAAAACATCTAAAAATAAAAAACGGCGCAAAGTTACACATAATTAGACAAATAAAAGAATTCTACGCTTCTTTTTTTTGTTTTTTATGAATAAAAGTGTTATCTTTGCACCCAAATTTACCAAAATGATGAAAACATACAAGATTCTCAGGCTCATCGCACCGGCAGTGGCAGCAGCCATGCTGGGCGCATGCACACAAAAGGCAACGTTCACCGTCGAGGGCACCATCGAGGGGGCTCAGGACTCCATGCTCTACCTGCACCACATGGCGCTCAGCGGGCCCACCGTGATCGACTCGGTGCGGCTCACGGCCGACGGCGCCTTCAGTTTCAAGGCCGATGCCCCCGAGGCGCCCGACTTCTACGTGCTGCGCATCGACGGCCAGATCATCAACTTCTCCGTCGACTCCACGGAGACGGTCAGCATCCGGGCGAAGTATCCCGGCATGGCGGCCAACTATGCCGTCAGCGGGTCGGACAACTGCGAGCGCATCCGCCAGCTGGCCCTCAAGCAGCAGGCGCTGCAGCGGCAGGCCATAGCCCTCGGGCAGGGCTACATCGGACAGGAGCTGGCCGACTCGATCGACGCGCTCGTCGAGCGCTACAAGCAGGACGTGGTCAAGAACTACATCTTCGCGGGCCCGGACCAGACGTCGTCCTACTTCGCCCTGTTCCAGACGCTCGGCTCCGCGCCCATCTTCAACCCCCACGCCAGCCGCGACGACATGCGCACGTTCGGCGCCGTGGCCACCTACTGGGACACGTTCTTCCCCGAGTCGGAGCGGGCGCAGAACCTGCGCAACATCACGCTGAAGAGCATGAACGAGGCGCGCACGGTGCAGGCCCGCGAAAATCAGGTGATCGACGCCGGGAAGGTCATCCAGTCGGGCGTCGTCGACCTGCGGCTGCCTGACAACAAGGGGCAGATGCGCACGCTGACGGAGCTGAAGGGCCGCGTGGTGCTGCTCGACTTCCACGCCTTCGCCACGTCGGAGTCGGCCGCCCGCATCCTCCTGCTGCGCGAGCTTTATAACAAGTATCACGACCGCGGACTGGAGATCTATCAGGTCAGCATCGACCCCGACGAGCACTTCTGGAAGCAGCAGGTGGCTCAGCTGCCCTGGATCACGGTGCGCGACGCCGAGGGCGAGTCGCTCGCGAAATATAATGTGCAGGCCGTGCCTGAGTTCTTCACCATCGACCGCCAGAACCAGCTGCAGAAGCGCTCGTCGCAGATGGACGACCTCGAGGCTGAGATCCGCGCCCTGCTATGAGGCGGCGGTGGTGGGCTTGGGCGGCTCTGGCATGTCTGGCAGCCTTGGCCCCCTCCAACCTCCCCCCACTGGGGGAGGCTGCTGCGCCAGAATTATCCGCCACAAAAGCCTCCCCCAGTGGGGGGAGGTTGGAGGGGGCCAGGAGGTTGGAGGGGGCTTTCACCCTCACCCGTCAGAACGATTCGGCTTACCAGCTGAACGACTGGGCGCTGCCCTACCCCGTCTACCGGTTTCAGACGGGCGACGTCGACGGCGACGGCAGCGAGGACGCCCTGGTGGGCGTCGTCAAGTCGACGCGCTTCCATCCTGAGAAGGGTCGCCGCCTGTTCATCTTCAAGCAGATCGACGGCCATGCGCGGCCGATGTGGCTGGGCTCGCGGCTGGGCGGCGTGCTGGTCGACTTCCGCTTCGCCGACGGCCGCATCCGCGCCCTGGAGACCACGCCCGACAGCTCGTCCTACGCCGTCAGCGAATACCGCTGGCGCGACTTCGGCCCCTACTTCGAACGCTTTCTGATCAAGAACACTGACAAAACTACAGCCATTAAATATCTGAACCAATGAAAAAGATCCTATTTGCCTGTGCAATGGCCATCATGGCCACTGCCTGCAACCAGAAAATGACGACGGCGACGGAACAGGACACCGACGTACTGCCCGTCAGCCACATCGACGTCGAGAGCCTCATCGACTCCATCGACCTCGACATGGACATCTCGGCTCTGCCGCTCTGCGACCTCTACGTGCTGCGACATGCCTTCGACGCCCGCCGGGGACTGCCCTTCCGCGATGCCTACCTGCGCAGCATCTACCTGAGCACGACGTGGTACGACTCGCTGATGTGGGCCTTCGACGACGACTCGCTGAACTTCGACTGGCACTACGACGAGAACAGCACGCTCTCATGGCGCGAGCAGTATTACCAGTCCATCCGGCCCGCCGTCCTCAAGCATACCGACGAGGAGCAGGCCTTCATCGACCGCGTCAAGGCGCGCGAGGACGAGTTGCGGAGGCTGAACTTCAAGGTCCCCGAGGGGCAGCGCGTCAACGTGGCTGGTGTGCTCAACGCCTCGCAGCTGCTCGGGGGCGCCGACCCGGCACTCACCTCGCTGCTCGCCCGCAACGGCTTCGCCATCATGCCGGCACAGCATCTGCAGCTGTTCCATGTCTACGAGCAGAACGACTACCACGTGTTCCCGTCGTTCGTCACCACCGACCTCTACCTCCAGCTCTATCACCTCTACTTCGACGCCCTGCTGCGCGAGGTGGAAGAACATCGGTTCTACCCTCTGCTGGGACATTTCTGCGATGAAGCGCAAAAGGCCTTCCCCATCAGACAATTCGAGGATGAGATGTTCGACACCCTCGCGGCCACCAAATGGATCAACACTTATTTCAACGTGGCCAAGGCCCTGCTGATAGAGCAGGCACCAAAGCAAGACCCCGTGGCACAGGCCGAGTACGAGCGAGTGATGAAGAGCGAAAACAGCTTGTCGGAATTCCTCGGCTATACGGAAGTGCCCTTTGAATATAGTCTGTTCCGGCCCCGAGGCCACTATACTCGCAGCGACGCCCTGAAACGCTATTTCCGCACGATGATGTGGCTGCAGACCGTTCCCTTCCGGACCGACAGTCCGTTCGACATGTTCAAGGCTTCCCTGCTGGCCCAAGAAGTGTATGACAACAAGAAGCTCAACGCCCTCTACAAGAGACTGACCGAGCCCATGACGTGGCTCATGGGACAGCCCGACGACGTGAGCATCATGCAAATGGGAAGAATGATGGCTGATGGGGAAACAGATGATATTGACCCCAATGAGTTGGGCAAGAAAATCGATGAAATCGCGGAAAAACAGACGCGCATCCGGCCGAAGTTCCTGCGCTCGGGCCGCAACAAGGTGCGACTGATGCCGCAGCGCTATCAGCCCGACGCCGAGGTGCTGCAGGAGATGGTCGACTACGAGTCGACGCCCACGAAGCGGGCCACCCCGCGCGGTCTCGACATCTTTGCCGCCATGGGCAACACCATGGCCGAGCGCATCCTCATCGACGAGCTGCAGGAGCCGAAACGCTGGGACAAGTATAAGCCGAACCTGGAGCGCATGAAGCAGCTCATGGACAGCATCGACTGGCAGCAGACAGTCGCCACCCGATGGATCGATGCCCTCGCCACCGTCGCCGCACCGGCCGACAGCGCCGCACCTTACTTCATGCTGGCGCCGGAGTGGGGACTCAAGGGACTGAACGCCGCCCTGGCCTCATGGACCGAACTGAAACACGACGCCATCCTCTATGCCAAGCAGCCCATGGGCGCCGAGTGTGGCGGGGCCGGACCTCCCGACCCAGTGGTGCAGGCCTATGTCGAGCCTAACGTCAGGTTCTGGCAGAAGGCCCAGGAACTGCTCACGCAGACCAACACCGTGCTGCAGAGCTACGGACTGCTGACTGACCGCGCGAAGAGCATCAGTGAGCAGATGGCCGACCAGCTGGCCTTCCTCCTGCAGACCAGCAAGGACGAGCTGGCCGGACGCAGCCTGAGCGAGGAGCAGTGCGACCAGCTGAAGCACATCGGCGCCACGTTCGAGAACCTCTCGCTCGACATGCTCCGCGACAAGGACCACGAGCTGTGGGAGTGGGACGACGTGCAGGGCCCGGAGCGCTCGGTAGCCCTCGTGGCCGACGTCTACACAGCTAATGCCGACAACAACCCGCAACAGTCGATCCTCTACGAGGGCGTGGGCCCGGCCGACGAGATCTATGTCGTCATCGAGGTGCAGGGCTATCTGTGGCTCATGCGCGGTGCGGTGTTCTCCTACCGCGAGTTCACACGGCCCTACGGTGAGCAGCGCATGAACGACGAGGAGTGGCAGAAGCGTCTCGAGAGCGACCCGCGGCAGGGCGTGCCCGAATGGATGAAGCCCGTCATCGCCCCCGTCAAGCAGGCCCCCATTGACAATGAGAAAGTTTTTTATAGCTCTGGCTGTTAGCCTGTCCTGTATGTCGGCATGCCATGCCGACAAACACAAACCGCAGCAGGCCTCCATCCTCTTCACCGGCGACATCCTGCTCGACCGCGGGGTGCGCCGCACGATTGAACGACAAGGAGCCGATGCCCTCTTCACACGGGGCATCGACTCCTTGCTGCGTTCTGCCCAGGCAGTGGTGGGCAACCTCGAGTGCCCGGCCACGCGCATCAAGGCCCCGACGCAGAAACGCTTCATCTTCCGCGCCGAGCCGGAGTGGCTGCAGGTGCTCCGCCGCCATGGGTTCAGCCATCTGAACCTGGCCAACAACCACAGCATCGACCAGGGCCGCCGCGGACTCACCGACACGGAGCGCAACGTCCGCGAGGCTGGCATGGTGGCGGTAGGCGCCGGACCGACCATGAGCGAGGCGGCTAAGCCCGTGCTGCTCTGCCGCCAGCCGCGCCGCGTATGGCTCATTGCCTCGCTGCGCCTGGCTTTAGAGAACTTTGCCTACTTGCCGCAGAAGCCGAGCGTCAGCCAGGAACCCATGGACTCGCTGCTCCGCCGCGTGGCCCGGCTGCGCCGTCAGGACCCGAGGTCCGTCATCGTCGTCAGCCTCCACTGGGGCGCCGAGCACACGCTGCGCCCCACGGCGAGCCAGCGCATGGAGGCCCACCGCCTGATCGACGCCGGGGCCGACGCCCTCATCTGCCACCACACTCACACGCTGCAGACCGTCGAGCACTATCGCGGTCGCCCCATCTACTACAGCATCGGCAACTTCATCTTCGACCAGTCGAAGCCCGTCAACGCCCGCGCCGCCGTCGTCCGGCTGGACGTCACGGCCGACAAAGTCAACACAGTGACCATCCCTATCAACATCAAAAACTGCAAACCAACGATCGCACGCCCATGAGACTACTGCCCGTGACCTCCCGTTTCCATTCGCCCCTCATGTTCCTTTTGTCCTTGCTGTTAAGCATCAGTGCGACAGCACAGAACTGGCAGCACGTCGACCCGCGCATCGGCAGCGTCGGCGTCGGACGCACCTTCCCCGGACCCTCGATGCCCTTTGGCATGGTGAAGCCGGGGCCCGACTGCACGGTCATACCCAATGCTGGCTGGGCGCCGATGCCGGAGGTGGTCACAGGTTTCTCGCAGACGCACGTCAGCGGCACCGGCGGTGGCCAGAAGTATGGCAACATCCTGCTGATGCCCTACCTCGACATCCCTACCCCACAACGTCGACAGCACGAGGACATTGCCCTGGGGTATTACGCCACAACCTTTGAAAACGGCATCCGCACCGAGATCACGACGAGCGAGCGCTGCGCCCACTACCGTTTTCACTTCCCACAGAAAGGACGCCTCCTCGTCGACCCCACCCACTTCTTAGGCAAGGACAGCGTCCCCGACCTGCGCGAACGCCAGCAGTTTGTGGGCAGCGGCATGGAAGCTGTCAGCAACCATGAGGTGCGCGGATTCAGTCGGGTGCGCGGCGGATGGAACAACGGCGACGCCTACACCGTCTATTTCTCGCTGCAGACCGACCAGCCGTTCAGCTATGCCGACGGCCGTCTCACCTTTGCCGACACGCTGGTCACTGTCAAGGTCGGCATCAGCTATGTTTCAACGATACAGGCAGTAAAAAACATCGATTCCATCGACTTCAGTGCCTGTCTGTCGAGGCTCCGCCAAGCCTGGGACCGACAGCTCGCCAAGGTCAGCATCAAGGGCACGGAAGAGCAGAAGCGGATGTTCTACACCGCCATCTACCACACGATGCTCATGCCCGTCGACAAGACAGGCGAGAACCCGAAATGGACCGACACACCCTACTACGACGACTACTATGCCATCTGGGACACCTACCGCACGTCGACACCACTCATCACGCTGCTCGACCCCGATCGTGAGGTGGCCATCGTCAACGCCCTGCTCAACATCTACCGCCGCGAAGGCTACCTGCCCGACGCCCGCTCAGGCGACTCCAACGGCCGCACCCAAGGCGGTTCCAACGCCGAGGTGGTCATCGCCGACGCCTTCGCAAAATCCCTCGGTCGCCCCGCCGCCTCCCGTCCGCAGCATGACAGCGCCGCCGCCTCCCGTCCGGTGCGTTGCGGCATTGCCGCAACGATCGACTACGAGCTCGCCCTCGAGGCCATGCTCAAGGACGGCGAGCAGGACCCCGGCGCCGACCACGAGCGCCACGGCCGCGGCGGTCTCAACGAATACAAACGCCTCGGCTACGTCCCCTACGGCATCGACCGCGCCGGCACGCGCACCGTCGAGTATGCCTTCTGCGACTGGTGCGTCGCCCAGGTGGCACGAGGCCTCGGTTACGATGGAATCGCCGAAAATTACACTCAAAGAAGCAAAAACTGGCGCAACCTGTGGCGCTCAGACTACGAATACGACGGCATGCGCGGCTTCATCATGCCCCGCGATGCCGAAGGCCACTGGCTCGACAGCGTCGACTGGGGGCCTCGGTCGTCGGCAGCCTCCGCCCTCCCCTCCCACTTCGCGCCTCACAAGATTCCTTACACCCCAACGACCAAGGTCGCACCATGGTACGTGCCCTGGTGGTCGACCTTCTTCTACGAAGCCACGTCGGAAGAATATTCGCTCAGCATCCCGCACGACGTGGAAGGCCTCATCGAGGCCTGCGGCGGACCGCAGCAGTTCCGCCGTCGCCTTGACCTGTTCTTCGAGAAGGGATATTATAACGTGCAGAACGAGCCGTCATTCCTCTCGCCTTGCCTTTACCACTGGATCGGCCGCCCCGACCTCAGCACCGAGCGCATCCATCAGATCGTCCGCGACCATTACACCGACCGCCCCGACGGACTGCCTGGCAACGACGACTCGGGCGCCATGTCCAGCTGGCTGGCCTTCCACATGATGGGGCTCTACCCCCTGGCCGGCTCCGACGCCTACCTTCTCAACCTGCCGCTTCTCGACGAGTCGGTCCTGTCATTGCCCAACGGCCGCACCCTACGTATATATAAGAAAGGTAAAGGCGACGGCTTCGGCGGCGTCACCCTCAACGGTCGGGAACTCGCCGACGCCCGGATCAGCCATCAGCAAATCATGGAGGGCGGCGAACTGGCATTCAAGGCGGTCCCGAACCGCTCCAAGCAAAAGCGCGCCCGTTCGTCTAAGGTCACCGAAAGCAACAAGGCGACGCCACCAGAGAAACTCAAAGAGACCTTCCGGCCGGAGGAGAGCATCAATGTCTCATTCACCCTCAACCGCCAGTTCCGCACCTGGCCCTACAGCTACGGCTGGCAGGGCGACACGCTCGTCGTCCGCTGCAAGGAGACCTATTACATGATTCCGCGCCGCGATGTCGATGAAACCGGCGTTTTTTGCTGGCTAAACCCTCAAAACGACGGTACCGTCCACCACGATGCGCGCGGCACGTTCCTGTTTGTCTCACGTGCGGTCCTCCGCCGACTGCTCAGCTCCGGCACGATGACCTACGAAGGACTCAACTGGCGCCGCACGGCAGAGAACGCGACGGACGTCACCTGCCATGCCGACGGCACCCGCATGACGATGCGCATCTCAAAGGTCCACACCCTGCCCCTCGTCCTCCAGATGCAGAACAACCCCTTAGGCATTGACTGGCAGCTCACGGTGCATTAAATGGGGTCCAGAATAAACCTTTGCATGGAGGAAACGTCTATAATTACATGAGACTATCCCAACTGGCAGCGACCATCGCCATGCTGTGGGGCCTTGGCATCGCCGCGGCGGTGGCCCAGAAGCCCTCCATCACCGGCACCATCATCGACAGCGACAGTCGTGAGGCATTGCCCAAAGCCACATTACAATTGTTCAAGATTGAGCCGAGACGCCATCAGGCTGCGGCCGACACCATCTTTGTCGGCGGCACCCTCACCGACGTCAACGGCTCTTTTTCTTTTAGCAGCATCGGCACGGGGCAATACGTCTTGAAGACCACCTTCTTAGGCTACAAACCACTACGTCATGATTTCAACAAACAAGGCAACCGGACGACCGATCTGGGCCAGATAGCCATGTCGCCCGACGTGGTCCAGCTGAGCGAGGCCGTCATCACGGCCAACCTGCCAAAGATGGTCATCAAGGACGACACCGTCGTCTACAACGCCGACGCCTTCCGCGTGCCCGAGGGGTCGGTCATCGAGGCGCTGGTGGAGGCGCTGCCCGGCGCTAAGATCGACGACAACGGGTCGATCAGCATCAACGGCAAGAACGTGAAGCGCTTCAAGATGGACGGTCGCGACTTCATGACGGGCAACAACGACGCCGTGATGAAGAACCTGCCCTCTTACGTCATCGACAAGGTGAAGGCTTACGACGAGAAGAGCGACCTGGCGAAGCTGACGGGCGTCGACGACGGCAACGAAGACTTCGTACTCGAGTTCGTCACCAAGCGCAGCGCCCGCCGCGGTCTGCAGATGAACCCCGACGTGGGCTACGGCACCGACGACCGCTACGGCATCCGGCTGACGGCCATGAAGCCCTTCGGCGGCATCCGCTACACCTTCATGGGCAACGCCAACAACGTCAACGACCGCAACTTCACCGGCCGTGGCGGTCGAGGCCGAGGCAACGGCAACGGCCAGCGCGAGACCAAGACGGCCGCACTGGACGCCAGCTACGAGAACAACCGCAACCTGAAGATGAGCGGCCGCGTGACGTGGAACCGCAGCGACGCCGACAACTGGAACCGCACGGGCTCGGAAAACTTCGTCCGGGCCACCCGCGGCGGCGCCTTCTCGAACAGCATCAGCCAAAGCTACTCCCGCCAGAACAACTGGACGGCCAACATGAACCTGCAGTGGAACGTCGACACGCTCAGCATCTTCTCCTTCCGCCCCAACCTGAGCTTCTCGACCAGCGACGGTCGCGGATTCAGCCGCTCGGCATCGTTCAACGAGGACCCCTTCGAGCATGTCGCCAACCCGCTCGAGGCCGACGGTCTCACGACGATGAACAGCCTGGGGCTGGTGCAGAACAGCCGTCGCAACCGCTCGCTGAACTACGGCACGAACCATAACGCCAGCGCACAGCTCCAGCTGTTCAGGAGGCTGAGCCGCAAGGGGCGCAACATTGCCCTCACGTCGAACATCAACTATTCGGACGGCGACAACCGCAGCGCCAACCTTTCGGCCGTCCATCTCTATCAGGAAAAGAACATCCTGGGCGACGACTCTACCTATCAGACCAACCGCTACACCAATTCTTCCTCCCGCAATTTCAGCTATTCGCTCGGCGCCACATACACCGAACCCCTCATCATCTTCCCCCCGAAGCCCGTCGACTCGCTCGAGCAGGCCCGCCAGGCTGCCATGCGAGGACGCGGTGGCGGCCGCGGCGGCCGCAGCGGTGGCACGCAGGGACTTTTCCTGCAACTGAGCTACCGCTACAACCACAGCTACCAGAAGAACGATCCCTCGACCTACGACTTCCCCGACTACGACGACCTCGAGTTCGACCAGATGCTGCAGGGCTATCGCGACTGGGCGCTGCTCTTCGGATTCCTCGACAACCCCTACGAGCAGTACCTGAGCGACCGCCTGAGCCGCTACTCCGAGCGCACTGAGGACAATCAGAACATCGACCTCCAGCTGCGGCTGGTGCGCGAGAAGCTCAACATGAACATCGGTTTGCAGTTGCAACCCCAACATTCCCACTACATCCAGCAATACCTCGGCCGGCCCGTCGACACGGTGCGCACGGTGACCAACATGTCGCCCACGCTCAACATGCGCTACCGATTCAACCAGCAGACCAACCTGCAGGTCAACCTGCGCGGCAACACCCAGCAGCCAAACATCACGCAGCTGCTCGACATCTACGACGACACCAACCCCCTGTCGATCTCGATGGGTAACCCGGGGCTGAGGCCGGCGTTCACGACCGACCTGTCGACCAACTTCCAGATGCAGCGCAAGCCGACGCTCATCGAGGACTCCCTCGGCCAAATGATTCCCAAGGCGCAGCGCCACTGGAGCTTCAATGCCAATACGTCGGTGCAGCGCACCAGCAACGCCATCGGCAACGTCGTCATCTACAACGAGATGACGGGCGGCCGCATCTCGCGCCCGGAGAACATCAACGGCAACTGGTCGACCAGCGGCGGCGTGACGTTCAACCTCAATCTCGACACGCTCAACCGATGGGACGTCAGCGGCAGCGTGCGCGGCTCCTACCGCCACCAGATAGGCTACGTCAACCTGAACCGCACGGCCACGCCCGACCGCAACACAACCCACACCTACAACGTGACGCCGTCGACGTCGCTCAGCTACCGCAACTCGTGGTTCCACTTCTCCCTCAACGGCAACGTGACCTACGCCCGCACGGAGAACGAGCTGCAGGCCTCGCGCAACCTCTCGACGTGGAACTTCTCCTACGGCGGTAACACGCAGATCAAGTTCTCCTGGGGGACGACGCTCAACACCGACATGCACATGTTCTCGAAGCGCGGCTACAGCGACCAGTCGCTCAACATCAACGAGTTCATCTGGAACGCCCAGCTCTCCCACGGATTCCTGCGCGGCAAGAAGCTGACCGTCATGCTGCAGTGGTATGACATCCTCAACCAGCAGTCGAACTTCAGCCGCACCGTCACGGCCAACGGATGGACCGACCGCGAGGTGAACAGCATCACGAGCTACGCCATGCTCCACGTCAGCTACCGGCTCAACTTCTTCGGCGGTCGCGGCGGCGACGGCGGTCCTCGCGGCGGGCGCGGTGAGCGTGGCGAAGGCTTCGACGGCGGCGGGCGCGGCGATCGTGGAGACTTCGGCGGCGGTCGTGGCGGTCGCGGTGGCGGGTTTGGCGGCGGCCGCATGCAATAAAAACGGCCCCTGCGCGTTATTATAACATCGCGATATATACACTATACTCTCTAATCTCATCGCTCACGTTCGCAGTCATGCCCTCCCAAGCGTGAGGAGGCTTAAGGCGAAGAGTCCGGCTGCGTTGTGTGTGATACAAAAAACTAAACACAAAAATGCAAAACAAAAACAAACTGATGGCAGTGCTCGCTTCTGCACTGCTGGCCCCTGCCGTGAGCACGAATGCCGCAGAGGCCGACTCGACCATCATCAGTGGTGGCAGCATCAACGACGTCGTCGTCACGGGCACGCGCCAGGCCGCGAGCCTGAGCCACGTGCCGATGAACGTCACGGTGGTCAGCCGCGAACAGCTGACCGAAAACTTCCAATCCTCCATCCTGCCGACATTGACGCAGGAGGTTCCCGGACTCTTTATTTCCAGCCGCGGCGTCATGGGCTACGGCATCAGCGGCGGCGGCTCGGGCTCGCTCAACCTGCGAGGCCTCTCGGGCGGCTCGCGCGTGCTGGTGCTCATCGACGGCCATCCGCAGTATGCCAACATCTTCGACCATCCCATCGGCGACGCCTACCAGACGATGATGGCCGAGCGCGTCGAGGTGGCCAGCGGCCCGGCCTCGGTGCTCTACGGCTCGAACGCCATGGGCGGCGTCATCAACATCGTCACGCGCAAGATGCACGACGACGGCGTGCGCACCTCGGTGAACGTCGGCGCCGGCAGCTACGGCTCCGTGCAGACCGAGCTGAGCAACCAGGTGCGCCAGGGACGCTTCTCGAGCACCGTCGCCGCCCAGTACAGCCGCTCCGACAACCATCGGCCCCACATGGGCTTCGAGCAGTACGGCGGCTATCTCAACCTGGGCTACGACATCAACCCGAACTGGACGGCCCGCCTCTCGGCCGACGTGACCCACTTCAATGCCTCCCACCCCGGCACGGTCAGCAGTCCCCTGCTCGAGGCCGACCAGTGGATCACGCGCGGCGTGGTGAACGCCTCCCTGAGCAACCACTTCGACCGTCTCGACGGTGCACTGATGGTCTACTCCAACTTCGGCCGCCACAAGATCAACGACGGCTACGGGCCCAACTCGAACGGCAATCAGCCCCGCGCCAACTTCTTCCGCTCGAAGGATGCGCTGACGGGCGTGTCGTTCTATGAGACGGCCCAGCTCTTCGAGGGCAACCACACGACCGTCGGCGCCGACTATCAGCACATCTACGGCTATGCCTACAACACCAGCCGGCAGGACGGCTCCGTCGTCCCCACCAACTTCAAGGCTGGCACGGGCAAGAGCTATCGCAACGAGTGGGCCGCCTACGTCGACATCCGCCAGGACCTGCTCGAATGGCTCACCGTCAACGCCGGCCTGCGCTACGACTGGCAGAACCTGTCGGGCGGTGAGCTCGTGCCGCAGTTCGGCATCGTGGCCCGTCCGACGAGCGGCGGCGTGCTGAAGCTGACGGCTGCCAAGGGCTTCCGCAACCCCTCGATGATGGAGCTCTACTTCTACGGCACCAACGGCAACGTGGAGCTCGAGGCCGAGCGCCTGTGGAACTACGAGCTGTCGTGGCAGCACCGCATCGGGCGCTTCTCATATAAGGCCAACATCTTCTATCTCAAGGCCGACAACCTCGTCGGCACGGGCCTGAAGCCCGACGGCAACGTGGGACGCATCAACACCGGCGCCTTCGAGCATGCCGGCTATGAGCTGCAGGCCAGCTATCGCGTGACGCCCAACTTCAGCATCCACGCCAACCGCAGCTACATCCACCAGCAGAAGGGCCGCGAGCAGACGGGCACGCCCGAATACGTCGACTACCTCGGCATCCGCTGGCAGCTGGGACGCTTCGGCCTCAATGCCGGCACGCAGCACGTCAGCAACCTATACACGGGCAGCGACCTCCAGACCTTCACCCTGGTGAACGCCACGGTCAGCTACAGCCTCCTGCCCTCCACGAAGCTGTGGCTGCGCGGCGAGAACCTCATGCGGCAGAAGTATGAGATCCTGGCCGGCTACCCCATGCCCCGCGCCACCTTCATGGCCGGCGTCAATGTCGACTTCTGACGGGCCGCACGAAACTCTCGTCACGTCGTGACGGCATGACGCCACGACGTGACGGCATGAAATCACGGCGTGACGCCATGCCGTCACGCCGTGATTTTATTTTATAGCTATTAAATGATAATGAGACAATCCACTCTCCTCCTCCCTGGCATACAGGTCTAACCTTACTCCCTTAAAACAACAAATTAAGACGAATTACACGAATTACACGAATGATACGAACCAATATCAATTCGTATAATTCGTATAATTCGTGTAATTCGTGGTTTATAAAAGAAACAGTGCTAATTCGCTGTTTAGGAAGTCCGCTACAGCAGGCGGCTCACCTCGGCAGCATCCTGCGCCCAGAGGAGGTCGTAGGCGCGGTCGGCCTGGGCGGGCTGGTCGACGATGGTCAGGTGCTGGGCGTCGGCCATGATGCGGAGCACCTGTCCGATGGTGGGCTTGCGCTCCAGACGGCGCAGGTAGGCATCGATCGTCTCGGGCGAGATGCTGAGGACGGTCTGGCCGTCGAAGGGCATCTCGAGCCACGTGATGTAGCGGCCCGGCACGTCGAGGACGCCGAAGATGAGGCCCTTGGAGAGGTTCGACTCCGTGATGCGCACCATGTGGTCGACGGTCGACGGGTCGTAGGCCACGCCCGTCTCGTTGCTGACGCTCATGGGCTGTTCGGCCGACATCCACCCGACCATCAGGTTGGGCTGCAGGGCGCCGGCCGTGAAGGCATTGCAGGTGAAGACGACGCGGCGTGCGCCGCGCTCGATGAGCTCCGGCAGCGACAGCTCGATATACTCGGCCGTGCCGACGAGGTCGGGAATCTGCTGGATGTCGCCCGAGTGCTTAGCCCCCTTGACATTGAGGCTGAAGTAGGCGCAGACCTCGCTGAAGTCGTCGCCCAGGATGTGGCAGCTGAGGTCCATGTCGAGGTGCTGTGCGGGCAGGTCGCGCCCCCACTGGAGGAAGAGCCGGACGCTGTCGCTGCTGACGGGGAAGCGCTGTCCCTGCAGGGTGGCCGAGATGTCCTGGACAGTGGCCGAGCGGTCGCCGACGCTGACGGGGATATGGTCGAGCTCGGGGTCGATATAGATGCGGCGGCCCACGGGCTCAGTCTGCTGGAAATGGCGGCGCATGGCCTCGAGATAAAGCTCGCTGACAAGCCGCTTCATGCGGTCGAGCTCGTCGTCAGTATAGTGGACGAGCAAGGGATGGGGATCGACGGGGTGCATGACGCCCGAGAGCGGCCGGGCCACGCGCTTCTGACGGCGGTCGAAGTAGAGGTCTGCCGTCGTGGCCAGCGAGACGAGCAGCCGCGGCTGGACCTGGCCGACGACGTCGCGGAATGCCGCTACGACGCGGTCGGGCCCGAACGTGAGCATCGTCGAGAAGAGGCAGCGGGCGAAGAGTCCGGGGCGCTGGCTGAGCAACGCGAGCACGGCGTCGGCATCGCCGGCGCGCCGACGCATGTCGACACGACCCTGGAAGACGCGATAGTCCTGACGATAGAAGCGGTCGAGGAGCGTGCGCAGCTGCTCGTAGCCCGGCTTGCGGGCAAACTCGGCCAGGCGCAGGGCGCGGACGAAGCGCACCCACATCTCGCGCTGGGGGTGCATCGCCTCCAGCTGGGCGTCGAGCGGCATCGTGAGCCCATTGAGCCATCGGGCCACGCGGCGGCACCACGGACGCCCATAGCTGAGGCGCAGCTGGCGGCGTCGCTCGCCGACCTTCTGCTCGATGTCCTCCGCCTTATGGCCGCCGTAGCGCTGGTTCTTGCGCTCAATATTAAGTAAGGTGGCAGGGCGCAGCAGCTGCAGCTTGCCCGTATGGCGGAACCACAGATAGCGCAGCACGTCGGCGGGCGAGGCGAACAGCCGGGCGGCATCGTCGTCGCGCTGCAGGCCGACGAGGGCGTCGACGACGAGTATGCGCGTCTCCTTCATCGCAATGTCCAGGTCGGCGGTGGGCATGTGGGCCAGCAGCGTGACGAGCGAGGCGCGCTGCGTGGCGTCGAGGGGCGTCTTTGATGTGAGCAAGGCCTGATAGTGACGCTCCAGGTCATGGTCGTCCCAGAGCGTGAGCAGGCGCAGCTTCGAGCCCTGCCCGCGATAGACCTCGCCCGGGGCCGTCTGGAAGGGCGTGCCGCAGAAGGGGCAGCCCGTATAGCGCTCCAGCTGGAACGTGCCCTCGGGGATGAGGTGGCCGCAGGGCAGCGTCGTGCCCGGGATCTGCATCTCCGACTTCAGCACGTTGGCCACGAGCGTCAGGAAGTGGTCCCAGACGGTCTCGCCCGTCGGCACGAGCCAGCCGCGCACGAGCGAGGCCCAGTTCAGTCGCGTGCCCATCACGTCGTTGAGGGCATCGACGACCGTCTGTCCGTCCTCGTCGCTGAGGCCGTTGAGGGCATGGAGTAAGGGTTCGGAGACACTGAAGCCCAGTTGCCGGAGTTCGACGACCAGCTGTAGCGTGCGTGGCCGGGCTTCACGTTGAGGCTCGACGCCGGGCAGATAGAGAGCCCGCTGGCGGAGCGATACGATGAGTAGGTCCTTGTTAATCATAGACAAAAACGAAAGGTAATCGGGGGACTAAAACTACGCCCCCGAAAGGGCATGATCAGCAAGAGAAGTAAGTCCCCCTTGACCTTTCTTGCCGACAAAGATAGTCATTTCTGGCGACCCGGCCAAACTTTTTTGCGAAAAACAATCCCCGTATCGATAAATCTTTGTAACTTTGCACCCGAAAAGCGTGGTTCGACGACCGATTAAAATGGGAACGGGGTGAAAGGCCCCGACTGTCCCGCAGCTGTGAGTCGCTCTTTTTACTGAGCAAGCAACTATGTCACTGAGATTATCGGGAAGACGCTTGCGAAGCTGAGCAACAAGTCAGAAGACCTGCCACGACTTGAGGATTGCCCGACGGTCGCTCTGGGGTTAGTGACGTCTGGACGTGTAATATAAAGACATCGATGACCAAGCGCTTACTGCTACTGGTGCTGATGATTGTGCTGAGCTTAGGGCTGACGGCACAGCAACGGCTGACGGGCCGCATGGACAGCATGCAGCACGTCACGGAGGTCGTCGTCACGTCGAAGCTGATGTTCCGCGAGGTCATCCCCTCGCAGAAGCTGAACGGCGAGGAGCTGGAGCGGCTGTCGGCCCAGTCGGTGGCCGACGCGCTACGCTACTTCTCGGGCGTGCAGCTGAAGGACTATGGCGGCGTGGGCGGCGTGAAGACGGTCGACGTGCGCTCGATGGGCACCAACCACCTGGCCGTCAGCTACGACGGCATCGTGCTGGGCAATGCGCAGAACGGCCAGATCGACCTGGGGCAGTTCTCGCTCGACAACGTCGAGGAGGTGACGCTCTACAACGGACAGAAGAGCGCTATCTTCCAGCCGGCCAGCGACTTCGCCTCGGCCTCGTCCGTCTATATCCGCACGCGCACGCCCCGCTTCGAGGTGGGCAAGAACCAGAATCTCAAGGCAAAGCTGAAATACGGCGCCAGCGACCTGCTGCGCGTCTCGGCGCTCTATGAGCAGCGCTTCAGTCCCGACCTCAGCCTGGGCGTCAACGGCGAATGGCTGACGGCCAGCGGCAAGTATCACTTCCGCTACCGCCGCAAGAACCTCGACGGCACCACTGCCTGGGACACGACGGCCGTCCGCCAGAACGGCGACATCCACGCCGAGCGCCTCGAGGCCAACCTCCACGGACTGCTCACGCAGGGGGCATGGCAGCTGAAGGGCTACGTCTACAACTCGGCCCGTGGCATTCCCGGCGCCATCGTCAACAACGTCTGGAGCCGGGGCGAGCGCCAACAGGACCTGAACACCTTCGTCCAGGGACACCTGCAGAAATCCATCGGCGAGCGCTTCAGCACGCAGTGGCTCATGAAGTATGCCTACTATGACACCCACTACGTCAACCGCGACACCACCCGACTGCCCGTCGACAACCGCTATAAGCAGCAGGAGGCCTACCTCTCGACGTCGAACGTCGTGGAGCTGCTGCCCGGATGGAGTGCCTCGGTGAGCTACGACCTCAGGTGGAACTACCTGTCGGCCGACACCTACCGCTTTGCCTTCCCGACGCGCTGGACCCACATGCTCTCGGCCGCCACGGCCGTCGACTACCGCCACGTGAAGGTGCAGGGCTCCGTCGTCGGCACCTGGATCAACGACCACCGGCGCGACCGGCAGGACTCGAAGGCCGTCTCGCGGCTGACGCCCGCCCTCTTTGCCAACATCTATCCGCTCCGCCGGGGCCGCTGGCTCTCCATGCGGGCCTACGTGAAGCAGAGCTTCCGCATGCCGACGTTCAACGACCTCTACTACACCGAGATCGGCAATGCCAACCTGCGGCCGGAGCGCGCCACGCAGTGGGACGTGGGGCTCGTCCTCAGCCGCCACTTCACCCGCGGCCGCATCACCCAGGTCAGCCTGCATGCCGATGCTTATTATAATAAGGTGACGGACAAGATCATCGCCTACCCCAAGGGCCAGCAGTTCCGCTGGACGATGCTCAACCTCGGCAAGGTCGACATCCGCGGCGTCGACGTCGTCGCCTCCGTCAGCGGTCAGGTCTGCCACGACGTCATCGCGACCCTCCGCGCCCAGTACACCTTCCAGCGCGCCATCGACGTCACCGACAGCCGCAAGCCCTACTATCGCGACCAGATTCCCTACATCCCCCGCCACTCGGGCTCGCTCATCGTGGGCCTCGACTGGCGCGGCCTCAGCCTGAACTACAGTTTCCTCTACACCGGCGAACGCTGGAACGAGCAGGAGAACACGGCCTACAACCACATGCAGCCGTGGTACACGAGCGACCTGGCCGCCAACTACAAGTGGCAGTGGCGCGGCCACACCGTGGGCCTCACCGCCGAGTTGAACAACCTGCTCAACCAGCAGTACGACGTCATCCTGAACTACCCCATGCCCGGCCGCAATGCCGCCGTGGGCCTGACCTTCGAACTATGAACCGAACGCTCATACCCCTCATTATCATCTGCCTCGTCTTTCAGCTGACGGGCTGCCGCGAGGACGACGACGTCGTCGCCCCCACCATCAGCATGACGGGCATGGCCATCCCGTCGGCCTACGCAGGGCTCTACGTGCTCTGCGAGGGCAACATGGGCTCGAACAAGGCGACGCTCGACTATCTGGACCTCGCTTCGGGCGAATACCACAAGAACATCTTCCCCTCGCGCAACCCTGGTCAGGTGATGCAGCTGGGCGACGTGGGCAACGACGCCAAGATCTACGGCGGCAGCCTCTGGCTCGTCATCAACTGCTCGAACAAGGTGGAGGTGTGCAACGCCCGGACGGCCGTCAGCCGCGGCCACGTCGACATCCCCAACTGCCGCTTCGTCTGCTTCGACGAGGGCTATGCCTACGTCAGCAGCTACGTCGGCGGCGGACTGCGCGAGTGGGACCGCCTGGGCTCGGTCTATAAGGTCGACACGGCCTCGCTCCAGGTCGTCGGCCGCATCGACGTGGGCTATCAGCCCGACGAGCTGTGCGTCAGCGACGGACGTCTCTACGTGGCCAACAGCGGCGGCTACAAGGGCGGCGTCGGTCGGGGCTACGACTCGACGGTCAGCGTCGTCGACCTGCAGACGTTCACCGTCGCCGGCACGATCAGCGTGGCGCCCAACCTCTTCCGCATCCGCGCCGACCGCTACGGCCAGCTGTGGGTGGCCAGCCGCGGCATCGAGGAGGACCCGCAGTGGCCCTCGCGCCTCTACGTCATCGACGGCCAGCAGGTCATCGACTCCATCGACGTGCCCGTCAGCGACATCTGCCTGCTGGGCGACTCGCTCTGCTACATGGGCACCACCACCGACGCCGACTTCCGCCCGCAGGGCCACTTCGGCCTCATCGACATCCGCACCCACCGCATCGTCAACCCGCAGCTCATCCGCCCCTCGGCCGACTACGAGCTGGAGACGCCCTACGGCCTGACGGTCCACCCCCTGACGGGCCACATCTTCGTCATGGACGCCACCAACTACGTCTCGTCCGGCTGGATCTTCTGCTTCGACCGCGACGGCAACTACTGCTGGCGCACGTCGACGGGCGACATTCCCGGCCACACGTGCTGGCTGACAGACTATTAACGAATCAGATATGAAACATCTTGTAATCCTGATTGCTGGAATCATGGCAGCCGGACAGGCCGCTGCCCAGAGCAAATACATCGAGGCCGTCGACGAATACTGCCCGGCCCCGGGACAGTTTGTCAACACGCTGCCCAAGGCCACGGCCGACGACACGCCTGAGACGATGGCCCGCAAGTGCACCGAGGCACTGGCCGGCGGCGCCGGCGGCATGATCACCCTCGGCGCCTGGGGCGGCTACGTCGTCTTCCACTTCGACCACCCCGTGGCCAACATCCCCGGGCAGCGCGACTTTGCCGTCTGGGGCAACGCCTTCGACTATGCTGCCGAGCCGGCCGTCGTCATGGTGGCCGTCGACGCCAACGGCAACCATCAGCCCGACGACCCGTGGTATGAGCTGCGGGGCAGCGAATACGACAACCCGCTGACGACGCACGACTACCGTCTGACCTACACCTACACGCCACTGCAGGACACCCCCTGGACCGACAACCAGGGAAGTGAGGGCAGCGTGCCCCGCAACACGTTCCACGCCCAGGAGTACTTCCCCCTGTGGCTCGCTGGCGACGGGACGCTCACGTTCAGCGGCTGCCGCCTGCCCGACAATGCCGAGCTCGTCGGCAAGAAATACCTTCTCGACGCCTATGCCTACGGCTATGCCGACAACCTGCCCAACAGCGACGCCGAGGGCTGCTCGATGGACATCGGCTGGGCCGTCGACACCGAGGGCCGCAGCGTCAGCCTGAGCCACATCGACTTCGTGAAGTGCTACAACGCCATGAACCAGGTGTGCGGCGACATCGGCGAGACGTCGACGGAGATCACCGGCGCCGAAGACCTCCACCTGGAGGCCTCGCTGGCCGAGGCAGCGGGCGTCATGACGATTGACAATTCGAAATTGAAGGTTGAACATTACTTCGACCTCCAGGGCAGACCTGTCAGCCGGCCACAGCGAGGTTTATATATCAAGAACGGAAAGAAAACCTATATTCACTAACAACAACAAAAACAACAATGCGTATGAAAAAGTGTTTTTACTCTTTCGCAGCCCTCTGCCTGGCCATGAGCGCACAGGCACAGGTCGTCGACTTCGAGAACGTCGAGACCATCGAGGGCGACCTCGTGCTCAACGAGCAGAACTTCCAGAACAACTTCTACGACGCTGAGGAGAAGGAAGGCCTCTTCATGTCGGGCAAGTTCGTGTTCAGCAATTCATGGGCCGACTATGGCGCCTACGAATACTGGTACGGATTCGCCATCTCGGCCCGCACGGAGACCACCTACGAGGAGCTGACGCCCGACCAGTTCAACAGCTGCGTGGGCCACGGCGTCAACGGATCGAAGAACTATGCCGTCTTCTTCTTCGACGCCTACAACAACGCCATGCCCATTGAGACCGTCACGTCAGGCGAGACCGTCAGCGGCTTCTACATCACCAACACGGCATGGGTCGTGAAATCGATTCTCGAAGGCGACGGCATGAGCGGCGCTTTCGAGAAGGGCGACTACCTGAAACTCACCATCACCGGCAAGAACGACGCCCCGGGCTCAGCCAAGACCGTCGAGGTCATGCTGGCCGACTACACGTCGGAGAACGAGGCCGACCACTACTACCTGAAGGACTGGACGTGGGTCGACCTCACCTCGCTGGGTAAGGTCAACAACATCACCTTCAGCATCGACGGCACGAAGAAGAACGAATGGGGTCTGACCACGCCGACCTACTTCTGCATGGACGACTTCAACGGCACGGCCCCGCTCCGCGTGGCCACGTTTGAGGACATCGAGATCGGCGAGGAGGGCCACATGAGCGTCTCGACCGAGGCCGACGACGAGCGCACCGCCTTCCGCAGCGGCGACTATGAGTTTGCCACGGGCTGCATGAGCGACTACGACTACTGGTACTGGTTCGGCTATGCCAACGAGACCGACAACACCTACGCCAAGCTCGCCGACCAGTGGAAGAACGTCGTCGGCGGCGGCTACAATGGCTCGAAGAACTACGGCGTGGCCTATGCCGCTGCCTTCAACGGCCCCTGCTACGTCACGCTCCTGAGCGACGAGGCCGCCGTGGTGCCCGGCTTCTACATCACCAACTCGGCCTACACCTACAGCTCGCTGACCCAGGGCGACGGCTATGCCAAGAAGTTCGAGCTGGGCGACTGGTACCTGCTGACCGTCACGGGCTACGACGCCGACGACAACGTCACGGGCACGAAGGACTACTACCTGGCCGACCTGCGCGAGGCCGCCAGCGCCTACATCATCGACGACTGGCGCTACGTCGACCTGAGCACGCTGGGCGAGGTGAAGCGCCTGATGTTTGAGCTCAGCAGCTCCGACGGCGAGGGCTTCAACATCAATACGCCGACCTACTTCTGCTTCGACGACTTCGGCGCCCAGGGCACCGAGGTGCTGCCCGAGAGTAACGTCACCACGGGCATCAGCCTGACGACGACCGGCAATGGCGCCGCCGAGCAGGGTCGCTTCGACCTGGGCGGCCGCCGGCTCGTGGCCCCCGTCAAGGGTCTGAACATCGTCCGCACGGAGGACGGAAGCGTCCGTAAGGTCATCGTAAAGTAAACGACAAAAAATGCAGAAACGGCGCTTTTCGGAAGTAATATAGGGGTATATTACCTTCAAAAAGCGCCGTTTCTTGTTTTTCAGACAGCCAACATGAAGAAAGCTTTTTTGCCTTTCCTCCTGACCGCAGTGCTCATGTCATGCACCAGCCGACCGCCGGCGGGGCAGGACGAGGGCACTGCTGTCTCGTTCAAGTACGCCCGCCTCATCCACGTCACCGAGCGCGACGGCTGCCGACTGGTCACCGTCGACAATCCCTGGAAGGCGGGGAAGGTGCTCCATCGCTATCTGCTCGTGGCGGATGACGCGGCAATGCCGCGCCACACCGGACAGGAGGGAGAGACCATAGCGCGCGAAGGAGGGGCGACCGCGGCGCGCGAAGAGGGCGTCACCGTGGTGCGGGTGCCGCTGCGGCGGTCGGTCGTCTTCACCAGCGTCCATACCGCCCTCATCGGCGAGCTGGGGGCCGAGGGACAAGTGGCCGGCGTGGCCGACGCGAAGTATATGAAGGTGCCCTACGTCAGCGAGGGGCTCGCCTCGGGCCGCCTCACGGACTGCGGCGACGGCATGAGCCCCCTGGTCGAGAAGATCATCGACGCCGAGGCCGACGCCCTGCTGCTCTCGCCCTTCGAGAACTCGGGCGGCTACGGCCGGCTGGAGGAGGTCGACATCCCGCTCATCGAATGCGCCGAGTATATGGAGCAGTCGCCGCTGGCCCGCGCCGAGTGGATCCGCTTCTACGGCATGCTCTACGGCCAGGAAGCGCACGCCGACTCGCTCTTCCACGTCGTCGACAGCTGCTACGCGGCCCTCTGCCGGCAGGCCGGCGAGGCCAGCGGGCAGCCCTCGGTGCTGATGGACAAGCAGACGGGCTCCGTCTGGTACGTGCCCGGCGGCCGCAGCACCATCGGCCACATGCTGCAGGACGCCCACTGCCGCTATCCCTGGGCCCACGACGACCACAGCGGGTCGCTGGCCCTGCCCTTCGAGTCGGTGCTCGAGCAGGCCGGCGAGGCCGACGTATGGCTGCTGCGCTACGACGCCGCCCAGCCCCTCAGCATGGCTCAGCTGCTCAGCGAGCAGCCCGGCTACGGCCAGCTGCGCCCCGTGCGCCGACGCGAGGTCTATGCCTGCAACGTCGCCACGTCGATGTTCTACGAGGAGACGCCCTTCCGCCCCGACCTGCTGCTCCGCGATTTCATCAGCATTCTCCATCCTGACACAACAAACACGACCCCGCTGCGTTATTATCATAAGGTGAGGGAAAAGTGAAGAGTGAAAAGTGAAAAATTTGCTGCCGCCTGGAGAAGGGAAAAAGGAAGAGTGAAAAGTGAAAAATTTGCTGCCGCCCGTAGAAGGGAAAAAGGAAGAGGGAAAAGTGAAAAATTTGCTGCCGCCTGGAGAAGTGAGTAGACTGAAGATCATATTGCTGGTGGTGCTCATCGTGGTGCTGTTCATGCTCAATCTGTTTGAGGGCAGCATCCGCATCCCTGCGTCCGACGTGATAGACATCCTCGTCGGGCGGGGCGACGCGCTGAAGCCATCATGGCGCTACATCGTGCTCGAGAGCCGGCTGCCGCAGGCCATCACCGCCCTGCTGGCCGGCGGCTCGCTGGCCGTCAGCGGACTGATGCTGCAGACGGCCTTCCGCAACCCCCTGGCCGACCCCTCCATCTTCGGCATCTCCAGCGGCGCCGGACTGGGCGTGGCCCTGACGATGCTGCTGCTGGGCGGCTCGCTCTCGCTGGGGTCGCTGCAGGTGGGCGGCTTCGTGGCCGTCATCGTGGCCGCCTTCATCGGCGCCATGGCCGTGACGGCCGTCATCTTCGGCTTTTCCACCATTGTGCGCAACAACGTCATGCTGCTCATCATCGGCATCATGATCGGCTACCTGTCGTCGTCGGCCATCGCCCTGCTCAACTTCTTCGCCACCGACGAGGGCGTCAAGTCGTACATGGTCTGGGGCATGGGCTCCTTCGGCGGCGTCACCATGCGCCACATGCCCATCTTCGCCTCGGCCTCGCTGCTCGGCATCATGGCCGCCATGCTGCTCATCAAGCCGCTCAACGCCCTCATGCTGGGCGACCGCTACGCCGAGAACCTCGGCATCAGCATCCGCCGCGTGCGCAACCTGCTGCTGGCGGCCACGGGGCTGCTCACGGCCATCACGACCGCCTTCTGCGGCCCGATAGCCTTCATCGGACTGGCCGTGCCCCACGTGGCGCGACTGCTCTTCCGCACCGACAACCACCGTCTGCTGCTGCCCGCCACGCTGCTCTGCGGCTCGGCCGTGGCCCTGCTCTGCAACGCCGTCTGCTTCCTGCCGGGCGAGCGGGGCGTCATCCCCCTCGGCGCCGTCACCCCGCTGATGGGTGCGCCCGTCATTATCTACGTCATCCTGAAAGGCCGCAAATGAACGACCGGCAATACCTCATGAGCCTCATCCGCGAGGGCGAGCATCAGCAGCAGGACTTCAAGTACCGCGTGGCTGATGCGGTCAAGCTGGCACGCAGCGTGTCGGCCTTTGCCAACACCGACGGCGGCCGACTGCTCATCGGCGTGCGCGACGACGGCCACCTCTCGGGCGTGCGCTCCGAGGAGGAGATTTTCATGATGCACCAGGCCGCCTGGCGCTACTGCCGCCCGCAGGCCTCCATCCGTTTCGACACCTATCATGCTGACGGCCGCACCATCGTCGTCAGCACCGTCCCCCGCGCCGAGCGGCGACCCGTCTACGCCCTCGACGAGGAGGGCCACGCCCGCGCCTATATCCGTATCAAGGACGAGAACATCGTCGCCTCGCCCGTCCATCTGGCCATCTGGCGACAGGAGCAGGCCCCGTCAGGACAGACGTTCACCTACGGCGAGGCCGAGCGGCAGCTGATGGCGGCCATGGGCGAGGGCGGCCAATGGCAGAAGCTGAACCCCCTGGTGCGGCGCGCCCAGCTGCCACGGCCGCGGGTCATCACGCTCCTGGCCCGCCTCTGCCGCTACGGACTGGCCGAATGGCGCCTGAGCGACGACCATCAGTTCGAGTTCGCGCTGACTTGAGCCTCCGCTTATTTAGACAACATGTCCGTCGCCACGCAGAAAAGGCCGCTTTGCATTTTTCGGGCAAAAAATTTGGTTGGTTCCGAAAAAATGCCTACCTTTGCAGGCGGATAAAGCAAAAAGACATAGAGGTAGAACACAAACCTACGGGGATTCCGACTCAACGAAATAAGTCGGGATTCTTTCTTTTTTACTAACCAGAAAAATAAACAAATACAAATAAGTAATTATGGCATACATGTCACAAGAAGGCTATGACAAGCTCATAGCCGAACTGAAACGCCTGGAAGGCGTGGAGCGCCCCAAGGCATCGGCCGCCATCGCGGAAGCACGCGACAAGGGCGACCTGAGCGAGAACTCCGAATATGAAGCCGCCAAGGAGGCACAGGCCCACCTGGAGGACAAGATCAACCAGCTGAAGAAGGCCATCACCGAGGCCAAGATCGTCGACACGTCGCGTCTGTCGACCGACTCCGTGCAGATTCTGTCGAAGGTGGAGATGACCAACCTGGCCAACAAGGCCCACATGGCCTACACCATCGTCTCGGAAAGCGAGGCCAACCTGCGCGAGGGCAAGATCTCGATCACGACGCCAATTGCCCAGGGTCTGCTCAACCACAAGGTGGGCGACGAGGTGGAGATCAAGATTCCGCGCGGCACCATCAAACTCCGCATCGACAAGATCACCGTCGGATAAAAAGCTTTTTCGAAATAACGATATAACGATATAACGAAATTCCGATATAACGATATAACGAAATAACGAAATAACGAAACAACGTAATCCCCCCAAGAACATGGACATTTTCAGCAAGATCGCCGCTGGACAGATTCCCAGCTACAAGTGCGCCGAGAACGAAGAGTTCTACGCATTCCTCGACATCAATCCCCTGGCCGAGGGCCATACGCTCGTCATCCCACGACGTGAGGTGGACTACATCTTCGACATGGACGACGATGAAATCGGACGTTTTGAGCAGTTTGCCAAGCGCGTGGCCGTCGCACTGAAGAAGGCCTTCCCCTGCCGCAAAGTGGCTCAGGTGGTGCTCGGACTCGAGGTGCCCCACGCCCACATCCATCTCATCCCGATGAACTCGGAGCAGGACGTCGACTTCCGCCGCGAGAAGCTGCAGCTCTCGCCAGAGCAGATGCAGCAGGCCGCCCAGAAGATTCTGGCCGCCTTCGAGGGTTAAGCCGTCGAATCGTCGCCCCGACACATCGACGCGAATGTGCACCAAACGCGTTTTGGTGCATTTTCTTTAATCTACACATCAAACCGGACTAACGATTACCTTGCATTTCCCCAGACAAATCAAACGACCTGAAACGATGAAGAAACTATTCTCCCTGTTCCTACTCACGTTTGCCGCCATCAGCATGCAGGCACAGCAGACCATCAACCTGGGCTACTGCGGAGGCGAAGCGACGACCAAGGGCTCCGTCTCCACGCCGGGCAAGGCATGGGTCAGCGCCGCCATCTACCTGCCTGCCGACTTGCTGGCCAGCTTCGACGGCAGCAGCATCACCGCCCTGCGCGGCGCACTGGCCTCGAAGGTCAATGTCGACACGCTGCGCCTCTGGGTGCGCTCCAGCCTGAAGGGCGAGAACCTGGCCGAAGCCACCGTCACGAGCAAGACCGATCCGAAGTTGGCCCGCGGATGGAACGAGGTGGCGCTCGACGAGCCCTACGTCATCGACGGCAGCCAGGGCCTCTACGTCGGCCTGTCCTATCGGCAGAAGGCTGAGGTGCAGGCCCTCAGCATCGTCGGCGCCGAGCTCCGGAACGCCTGCTTCGTGCAGCTGGGTGACGACGCCGCCTGGCAGGACATGAGCTCGGCCGGCATCCTGAGCGTCGAGGCAGTGGTCGACGGCAGCAACATGCCCGACTACGACCTGGGACTCACCTCAGCCGTGGCCAATCCCTATCTCGACGCCTCCAACTATCAGCTGACGGTGGGCGTCGTCAACAACGGCCAGCAGCACGCCAGCGGCTTCACGCTCGAGACCCGCTACGAGCAGTCCGACGAGGTCTACACCCAGCACTTCAGCACCGACCTCGCCACTGGTCAGAAGACGACCGTCGACTATCAGATCCCGGCCCTGTCGACCGTCAGCAACGGCGACATCGTCGTCACCCTCAGTGCGATGGACGGCGCTGCCGACGAGGTCAACGGCAACAACACCATCAAGGCCAAGTTCACCCTGAAGAAGAAGGTGCTCATCGAGGAATACACCACCGAGCCCTGCGGCAACTGCCCCCGCGTGGCCGGCTATCTGCACAACGTGCTCGCCATGCCGCAATATGAGGACAAGGCCATCGCCGTCTGCCACCACAGCGGCTACAAGACCGACTGGCTCACCAAATCGTGCGACGAGACGCTGGCCAGCTTCTTCGGCGTCGGCTACGCCCCGGCCGTGATGTACGACCGCAGCCCCGTGCTCGTCGACGGCGCCCTCCACGACTGCCCTGAGCAACTGACCATCGAGCAGGCCGTCGCCTATCTCTCGGCCCAGCCCGCCCACGTCACCATCGCCTTCAGCGCCGCCTACGACGCCACGGCGAAGCAGCTCAGCGTCACCGTCAGCGGCAAGCGCGACGAGCTGAACCTGACCAACCCGCTGCTGACCGTCTATCTCGTCGAGAACGACATCCGTGCCGTCAACCAGGCCAGCGGCGGCAGCAACTTCCGCCACCAGCACGTCATTCGCGCCTACAACAGCAACTTCGGCGACCCGATGCAGTGGGAAGGCAATCAATACGAGAACCACTTCACCTTCGACGTGAAGGACGAGTGGGTGAAGGAGAACATGCAGATCGTGGCCTTCGTCGCCAACTACGACTCGAAGAACAACAAGAACTGCGTCGTCGACAACGTCGAACTGACGGGATTCCCCACGGGCACCACGCAGGGCATCGCCACGACGGCCAATGCCGCCGACGGCGCCACGGCTGAGTATTTCACGCTCGACGGCCGGCGCGCCGATGCCTCCTGTCGCGGAATGGTCATCGTGCGCCAGCGCGACGGCCAGGGACATGTCCACACCTATAAAACCATTAAGAATTAAGCCATGAGCAACAAGATTCTTCTCATCCTATCGCTCCTGTGTTGTGTCCCCGCGTGGGCACAGCGCAGGAGTTTTTCTTTGTTGCAACAGACGGCCCGACAGGCGCTCCGCACCGACAAGGCCCTCAAGACACTCGACGCCACCGACGCCTACACCGTCATGGGCACGCCCGACGCCTTCGTCATCTTAGGCGCCTCGGAGCAACTGCCCGCCGTCATCGGCATCTCGCGGACCCCCTACGCCCCCGAGAACGAGAACCTCCAATGGTATCTGCGCGCCGTCGCCTCCGTCCGCCCCGGCATCGCCCCCGCCGCCGCCTCCCCATGTGTCCCCGCCGCCGTTCCCTCAAGTGTGCCCGTCGGTTTTGCCGACGGGTCCGCCGTCCTTCCCGACAGCATCGCCCCCATGCTGACCACCCTCTGGCAGCAGGAGCACCCCTACAACCTGCTCTGCCCCACGGCCGGCGGCGGGCGCTGCCTGACGGGCTGCGTCGCCACGGCCATGGCCCAGATCCTAGCCTTCCATCAGGCGCCACGCCATGGCCGCGGCGTGCGCACCATCTATTATCCCAGCGGTAACACCAACGGCCAGCCCGTCCGGGCCCCCTTCGAGGACAACTACTACGACTGGTCGCTCATGCCCGACGACCCCACCCTGCCCGCCACCGGCCAGGCCCAGCAGCTGGCCGTGGCCACGCTGATGCGCGACTGCGGCGTGGCGGCCAACATGAAGTACGGCCCGGCGTCGAGCGGCGCCACCCTCTATGAGGCCGCCGAAGGCCTGCGCCAATACTTCGGCATCGACAGCGCCAGCCACATGCTGCGCAGCGACTTCACCCAGGAGGAATGGATGCACGCCGTCTACGACGAGCTCGCCCACGGCAGGCCCATCCTCTACGGCGGCATGGACCCCAACCCGCTGGCCGGCATCAGCGGCCATGCCTTCGTCCTCCACGGCTACAACGCCGAGGGCCTCGTCTACGTCAACTGGGGCTGGGGCGGCCTCAGCGACGGCTATTATGACATCGCCCTGCTCAATCCGCAGAACATGTCGTTCGCGACCACGCAGGACATGGTCGTCGGCATCAGCCCCGAGCCCTTCGTCGCCATGGAGCAGACCATCAGCGACGTCCAGCCCGGCACGCTCGCCGAGCTGACAGCCGAAGGCGTGACCGCCCTCACCCTCGCCGGCGAGCTCAACGCCCACGACCTCGACCACCTGCGCCGCCTGGCAGGCCCCGACGGCCGCCTGGAGACGCTCGACCTCAGCGGCGTCCGACTGGCCGGCGACGCCCTGCCCGAGCGCGCCCTCTACGGCTGCAGCGCGCTCCGCCGCCTCGTGCTGCCCGCCCGGCTCAGCCAGTGGGGCGACGGCGCCCTCGCCGGTTGCCGCCAGCTGCGGACGGTGGAGCTGCCCGAGGCCGACGTCGACCGCCAGTTCGTCATCGACGGCCACTTCGTCCTGACGCCCGACCGCTCGGAGCTCATCGCCCTGCTGCCCTCAGCCCAGGGTCAGGTCGACCTGCCGCGAGGGCTCACGACGATGCACGCCGATGCTCAAAATGGCTGTGTCAGGGTCGAAAAAATCACGATTCCATCGAGTTTAACCCATATCGGCGCCCACGCCGTCAGCCACCTGCGCGACCTCACCGAACTGCGCACCGCACAGCGCCAGCTGCCCCAGATGGAGGCCGACGCCATCGCCGACCTCGACTTCGAACACTGCCGCCTCTACGTCGTCCGCGGACTGAAGGACACGTTCGGCGCGGCCGACGGCTGGAGCCAGTTCCGCAGCCCGACGTTCGACAACATCCTCGAGTGGGGCACCACCATCAAGGCCCGCAACGCCATCCGCGAGCAGGGCCAGGAGAACCCCGAGTTCGGCTATCAGATCATCGGCGACTACGTCGAGGGCACGCCCGAGCTGCAGTGCGACGCCACGCCGCAGTCGCCGCCCGGACGCTACGCCATCCGCGTGCTGCCTGGCACCATCACGAGCGAGGCCGTCGACTACGTGGACGGCTACCTCATCGTCACCGAGGCCTCCGCCGTCCGTTCCGTGCGCCTCACCACGTCGCCTGCCCCGGCCTATTCGCCCGACGGCCGGCGCGCCAATGGCCGGCGCGGCCTCCGCATCATCGGTCGACGGAAGCAGCTCTTCTGAGCCTCCAAAAATAAGAAAGTGGCCCTTTTCGAGAGTAATATACCCCTATATTACCTTCGAAAAGGGCCACTTCTTCATTTCCCGAGCGGCCCTTCAGACCATCTGAAGGGCCGCTTCGTCATCATCAAAGCGGCTATGTCCGAACTATTAAGTGAAGGCTTGCAGGCCTAACCTTACTCCCCTCCTTTTCTGCCTGCAGGCCTAACCTTACTCCCCTCCCTTCTTTAACTTTGCAGCCTGAATAGAGTGTCCTTACGAACTCTTAAATTATTTAACGTTCAATAAACGGTAAAAAAGAGAAGAAATATCACGGTTTTTCCTTACCTTTGTTGTAAAAAGGAAGGATTAACT
>JAFUEP010000035.1 GCA_017470345.1 Prevotella sp. | reverse complement strand
TGAGTGTCACTTCGTGACAGAAATCTAGCAAATCTTTTCAAATCTTCCAAAGCAGATTTGTTTGATTTGTTCAGATTTGAAGGATTTCTCGCCGTAGGCGACTAAAAATCAAGGCTTTCGCATGCTTGCGAAAGTTGAGTATATATTATTAGCCGGCGCTGCTGCCGTCATCATGGCAGGATGCGGCGACGGGGGGCCGACGAACCGCCGGCCGCTGGCGGCCGACACACTGCACACTGCTGACTGGGCCATGGCGGTCTATGCCCACGACAAGCGCCAGGCTCTGCTCATGATTGACTCCGCACAGATGGCGGGCAACCTGACAGCGGAGCGGGCTGACCTGCTGCGGGCTACGGTCTATTGCCGCACCTTCGACTCGCCACGCCACGATTCGGCCATCGTCATCTCCGAGCGGTTGCTGGACACTCGTGTGGCCAAGACCGACCCCGACTTCCGCCAGGAGCTCCTCGAAGTGCTCGTCTATTCCACCCGACAGCTGGAGGACCATGAGATGCAGCTCGTCTACAGCACACAGCTGGCTGAGGCCTACGGCAGCCAGGGCGACCGCGTCGAGGCGCTGCGGGCTGAGGCCGAGGTGGGCGCCGTCCTCTTCAGCCTGAGAAAGACCGACGAGGGATTGGCGAAGCTGGACAGCGTCATACGCGTGCTGTCCCCGTGCGGCGGTTCAACGAGCTCGATGCTGCCATCATCGCCATGAAGCGCAAGATAGGCGTCGTTCGCGACTACCCGCTGATCGTCCAGGAAGCTCAGCGCATGCTCTGCTGCCTGGACGACTATGAGCAGCATCCCGCCGACTTCCACGACGGGGCGCGAGACGAAAACGACAAAACGACAAAGCGACATTTGTGATTTATCAGAATCCGTCACATCGCCGAGACGAACGCTGCCCTGCGCGTCTTCGCCCTCAGCTTCGTCCCCTTCTGCTACATCTATGTGCTCATGATCGTCTATAAGCTCTACGGTCATCACCGCATGGCGCTGTTCATCTCCTTTGCCCTCTCGCTGACCGTGATACCCGTCATGTGGGCCGTCGCCAGGTGGGCGCCCGGGTGGCTGTGGTATAGCTATCTCATAGCCTATCTCTTGGAGGCCCTCATCATCTTCATCCTCCATCGCGCCCAGCGGATCCGCTTCGTCCTGAAGGATTAATATAATCACCTACTTACGTTTCCAGGCCATCAGCTCTTGCGATATAGGTAGGCGACGGCCGCGCCGGACAGGTTGTGCCAGACGCTGAACAGGGCACCCGGGATGGTGGCCAACGGATAGGCGGCAAAATGGATGGTGGCCAGGCTGCTGGCCAGCCCCGAGTTCTGCATCCCGACCTCGATGGAGATGGCTTTCCTCTTCGGGGCGGACAGCCCGAGCATCTGGCCTAACAGCCAGCCTAAGGCCAGTCCGCAGACATTGTGGAGCATGACCACGACGACGATGATGAGTCCGCCGGTGAGGAGCTTGTCGGCATTGGCTGCGATGATGACCGCGACGATGAAGGCGACGGCTAACGACGAGAAGGCGGGGAGATAGTCGGTCGCCTGCTCTGTCAGCCGCGGCCACAGCCACCTGACGAGCAGTCCCGCGACGATGGGGACAATCACGACCCAGAGGATGCTGAGAAACATGCTTGCCACGTCGACGTCGACGCTCTTGCCTGCCAGGGTCCAGGTCAGCAGGGGTGTCAGCAGGGGCGCCAGCAGGGTGGAGACGCCGGTCATACCGACGGACAGGGCCAGGTCGCCCTTAGCCAGGAAGGTAATCACATTCGAGGCCGTGCCGCCAGGGCAGCAGCCCACCAGGACGACGCCCAGGGCCAGGGCCTCGTCGAGGCGGAACAGCCGTGCCAGCGCATAGGCCAGCAGGGGCATGATGGTGAACTGGGCCAGACAGCCTGTCAGCACATCACGCGGATGGCTGAAGACAACCTTGAAGTCGGCTGCCCGGAGCGTCAGACCCATGCCGAACATCACAGCCCCGAGCAGGTAGTTGATCGTCGTCGGGCGTATGGCCTGCAGCAGGGTGGGGAAGGCCGCTGCCAGCAGGGCGGCAGCCAGGACGAGCAGGCCCATGTATTCGGATATGTAGTGGCAAAGCTTTTTCACTATGCTCTCTTCACTTTTCACTTTTCACTCTTCACTTTTCACTTTTCCCTTTTGTAGCTGCTTGCCGTCGGAGAAGGCCTTGCCTACGGTCGCTCCCAGACGGATATAGGTGTGATGGATGGGGTCGTAGGTGATCAGACGCATGGACTCCACGTCGGGGGTGCCGTCCTCGCCCAGATACTGCTCGTCGCAGAGGATGTTGACGATCTCGCCGATGAGGTAGCAGCCCGTCTCGGATTCGTCGATCAGCTGCTTCACGCGACATTCGAGGGTCATGGGGAACTCACGGAACACGGGGGCGTTCACGTTGGGCGCCTGCTCGATGGTCCAGCCTGTCTTCTGCATCTTGTCAGGGGTGTTTCTCCCGCTGACGATGCCCACATAGTCGGCAGCAACCAGCGTCTCGGCAGTGGCGAAGGTGACGGTGAACTCAGGGTTTGCGGCCAGGTTGTCCGTCGTCTGATGCGAGCTCAGCGAGATGATGATCTCGTGCATGTCCCACTGGCCGCCCCAGGCGGCGTTCATGGCGTTGGGCTTACCTTCTTTGTCGTAAGTACCGATAATCAGTACGGGTTGTGGAAGAATCCACGGCTTTGATCCAAAACTTTTCATGATTCATAAATATTAAAACAAAGGGCAAAGTTACAAATAATTGGGCAGAAATGAGTGCCTTTGCCTGCAAAATTATAATTAATTAGGAAGAAAGACATGCATCAGCCAACAGGTGACTTCCGCTAAGCCGACAATAAACTTGCGACACGTCGTGACGCCATGACGCCACGCCGCTATCAGACATTGCGACGTTCGCCCAACGAATCTCTTTTGAATTTACATAAATCAAGAAATGGCGACGGTGCGACCTAATGGGATGGGGTTAAGTCGTTGATAATGAAAAATATTCTGTATATATTGTACAATATCAAACTATCTACAAGATCATGACAATCCGAAGACATCAATCATGGCTGACAGCAGGACTGATCGCCATCATGACCTGCATGGCGCAAGGCGCACTGGCCCAAGGACTCCTCGCAGAGTATATCGACCGCTACTGGGACGAAACGGAAAAGAAAGTACAAAGACTGACCAAGCAGCACCAGGTCGAAAGCATCGCCTCGTGGCCAAAGAATGACAACCCGACGATGCGGGCTGACAACGCGACGGGCAAGACCCCGTGTTCAGCGGCGTGACGGTGAAAAGCAGCACAGCCGGCAAAAGGGAGACCGACTGCGTCGACTTCGTCGGCATCTTGTCGCCTACCTCTATCTATCACGGTGGCGACAGGACTACCCTCTATCTCGGCGACAATAACAAACTCTATTATCCAGAAACAGATTTCAATATCAACGCCTTCAGGGCCTACTTCCAACTGAAGGGCGGGCTGACGGCAGGCGATCCTGCATCAGACTCTAACGTTCGCGCCTTCAATCTGAACTTCGCCTCAGACGAGTCTCTGCAAGGTGTCAGTGCTCCCTCGTCGGATAGGGGTGAGGCTGTGGATGAGGCGTTCTATTCCCTCGAAGGTCTCAGGCTGCAGGGCAAGCCCAGCCAGAAGGGCATATACCTCCATAACGGAAAGAAAGTCTTGGTGAAGTAGTCAAGAGGGAAAGATGAAAAGTGAAAGATGAAAGATGAAAAGTGAAAGATGAAAAATATGATTAGTACTGACTGCAGAAAAAGCTAATCATATTTTTCATCTTTCACTTTTCATCTTTCATTTTTCTTAGATTCCGAGCTTCTTGCGGATGTCCTTGGGGATGGCGTTCTTGTTGATGAGGAAGTCCATCGTGTTGTCGGCGATGAACGTCTTGGTCATGAACCAGACGCCCTTGTAGTCGCCCGTCTCACCCCACGAGTTCTTCACCATGTAGTATTCGCGGCCGTTCTGGTCCTTGGCGATGCCGAAGATGAGCATGCCGTGGTCGTCGGTCAGCTCCCAGTTGTCGAAGCGCTCCTGACGACGCTCCTGGGTGACCTTCACCTCAGGTACGGTGCATCCCAGCGAGTCGATGATGTTCTTCTTCTTTGCGGCCGTCATCTTGAGCCAACGGGCCATGTCGCTGCCGGCGAGGCTCTCCGTCTTCTTCGTGTCGATGGCGTAGGCCAGTCCCTGGCGGGTGAAGCCGTCCTCAGAGACGTCGCCACCCCATGCCACGGTATAACCGTTCATGACAGCATTGTCGATGACGCGCATCATCTCGTCGAGCGGCAGGTTCCATGAGTGAGGGAAGCGCCAGTTGTCCTGCACCTCGACGGCGAAGCCCGTGTAGAACGGGTGGTGCGTGTAGCTGGTGATCGAGACATAGTCGTCGAGGTTGATGCCGAGCGACTGGACGAACGACTTCGGCGTGTACTCCTTGCCCTCATACGTGAACTTCTCGGGGCACTGTCCCAGGTAGGCATCGAGGATGCCCTGCATGCCCACCTTCCACTGGTTAGAGATCTTCTTGGACGAGCTCTTGGCGATGGCAGCCACGTAAGGCTCCAGCTGTCCGAAGAACTCATTGAAGTTGTTCAGCGAGTCGCCGTAGAGCGAGCCGGGGAAAGGCATGGCGTCCTCCGGGCAGATGCCGTACTGCTTCATCGTGGCGAGCACATCCTCGGCCGAGCCGCCCTGTGCGAACTGGCAGTCGCCGTGGTAGCGGACGACCTGGATGGCGCGGTCCATGTAGGTCTTGTTGGCTACGAACGACTCGCAGAGGTCGTAGGTCTTGCCGGTGGCCTTGAGAATCTCGGCCTCGAAGAACGAGATGGTGGAGTAGTCCCAGCAGGTGCCGGAGCGGTTCTGGTCCTTCATCGAGGTGATGGGGTTCTCCTTGACGGTGGTGAATACGGGCTTGTTGTCAGCCTTCTTCTCGGCCTCCTGGGCCTGTGCGCCTGTGGCGGCGAGGGCCAGCAGGGCGATGGAAAGAATTTTTTTCATTTGCGTTTGGTTATTATGTTTTACTGATTGTGACTCATGAATTCCTCTAGCTCCTCAGGGTGGTAGGGGATGCGCTTGGTGCCGAGGAAGCGGCAGCCGTCGGCCGTGATGAGCACGTCGTCCTCGATGCGTATGCCGCCGAAGTCCTTGTACTGCTCAATCTTGTCAAAACAGAGGAAGTCAGCGCAGTGGCCCTCGGCGCGCCATAGGTCGATGAGGTGGGGGATGAAGTAAATGCCGGGCTCGTCGGTGACGACGAATCCCTCCTCCAGTCGGCGGCCCATGCGTAGGCAGTTGGTGCCGAACTGTTCGAGGTTAGGCCGCGTCTCGTCGTCGAAGCCGACGTAGATCTGTCCCAGTCCCTCCATGTCGTGCACGTCCATGCCCATCATGTGGCCCAGCCCGTGGGGCAGGAACATTGCGTGGGCGCCTTGTCGCACAGCCTCGTCCGTGTCGCCGCGCATCAGTCCGAGCTCCTTCAGCCGGTCCGTCATCATGCGGCAGACGGCGAAGTGGACGTCCTGATACTTGACGCCCGGCCGCGCCACCTCGAGCACGTAGTCGTGGCACGCCTCTACAATGCTGTAGATCTCGCGCTGGCGTTGCGTGAATCGCCCCGTGACTGGCATCGTGCGCGTATGGTCAGAGCAGTAGTCGTCCAGTTCGCAGCCCGCGTCGCAAAGGGCCAGCCGTCCGGCCTCGAGCTGCGCGCCGCTTGGGTTGCCGTGCATGATCTCGCCGTGCTGCGAGAAAATCGTGGCGAAGGAGACGCCCTGTGCCATCGAGCGTGCGATGCCGTCGACCTGTCCGCCGACATATCGCTCCGTGACGCCCGGGCGAATGAGGCGCTGGGCGGTGGTGTGCATCATATAGCCCACGTCGCAGGCGCGGTCGATGCGGGCAATCTCCTCAGCGGTCTTGGTCGAGCGCATCTTGACGACGGCACGGATCAGCGGCAACGAGGCCTTCGCCTTCTGCTCTGAGGGGTGTATGCCGAGGAGGTCCATGATCTGGATCTTTGTGTCGTGGCGGTATGGGGGAAGGTAGTGGATGGGGCGGTGGGTCGCGATGGCATCGCGACATACCTGAACGAGTTTCTGCATGGGGGCGGTATGTGTGATGCCCACCTCGGCTGCCAGGTCGCTGACGGAGGGCGTGTAGCCCATCCAGACGATGTCCTCCACGTCAATGTCGTCGCCCAGGAGCCACTCTTCGTCATTGTCGACGTCGATGACGCCGACAAGGCCGTCGCGGTGCTGTCCGAAGTAATAGAGGAACGACGAGTCCTGCCGCATCGGGGCGTAGCAGTTAGCCGGATAGTTCGCCGGCGCGTCGTTGTTGCCGAAGAGCACGATGAGCCCTTGGCCCACCAGTCGCTTCAGCTCTTGTCTCCGTTCGATGTATGTGTCTTTGCTGAACATAGTATAAATGATAAAATTTTCTGCAAAGATACACATTATTCTTAAAACGTCCAAACAAAAGGGCTAAATTTTAAGAATTGCTAATACGACAGATAGAGGTAGTTGGTCTGTGCGGGATATTCGGCGGCGAGCGTGTCAATCTGTCGCACGACGGGCTTGATGCCCAGTTCTTCGCGCCACTGCCGCACCGTCAGTCCTGCGGTCTCCATCGTCATGCTGTCCTCCAGACCGACGGACCGGGCTATCTGGAAGTCGGAGAAACCGTAGCGCTTGGCTTCGCCGAGCAACTGGCTGAATGTGGGCTCCTCGATCAGTTCGAGCAGTTCGGAGGGCTCCATGACGCCGACGAGTTGTCCCAGTTGACAGTGTTCTCGCAGTCGGCGGTCGATACTGACGATATGACTCATCTTGCTGAGAAACCAGCGGTCGATGTGAGTCAAGCGGTGGATCTGCTCCACGCTGTAGCCTCTTTGCAGGGCCTCGGCGACGTCGAAGATGCGGCTGTCGGTGGCGTTCTCCAAGTCTTCAAAGTGAAAGACCGTATGGCGGTTTCCCACGAACCCGTGCATGCCCTGACCAATCATGCGGAGTCCCTTCTGCAGGGCCTCCTCGAAGGTACGCCCGATGGCCATCACCTCGCCGACGCTCTTCATCGACGAGCCGAGCTGACGGCTGACGCCCCGGAACTTCGTGAGATCCCACCGTGGCAGTTTGCACACGACGTAGTCCAGTGCGGGTTCGAAGAAGGCCGACGTGGTCTGCGTGACCGAGTTCTTCAGCTCATAAAGCCCATAGCCCAAGGCGAGCTTGGCGGCCACGAAGGCCAAGGGATAGCCCGTCGCCTTCGAGGCCAGGGCCGACGAGCGGCTCAGGCGGGCGTTGACCTCGATGACACGATAGTCCTCCGATTCGGGGTCGAGGGCATATTGCACGTTGCATTCGCCGACGATGCCCAGATGGCGGACGATGCGGATGGCCAGTGCGCGCAGCTTGTGGTATTCGCTGTTGGTGAGCGTCTGCGACGGGGCCACTACGATCGATTCGCCCGTGTGGATGCCCAGCGGGTCGACGTTCTCCATGTTGCAGACGGTGATGCAGTTGTCGTGACAGTCGCGCACCACCTCATATTCAATCTCCTTCCATCCCTTCAAGCTGCGCTCGACGAGCACCTGACTGGAAAAGGAAAAGGCTTCCTCGGCCTGACTCGTCAGCTCCGCCTCGTCCGAGCAGAAGCCTGAGCCGAGCCCGCCCAAGGCGTAGGCAGCGCGCAGGATGACGGGGAAGCCCAGATGGCGGGCCGCTCGTCGCACCTCGTCGACGTCAGAGCAGGCCTGGCTGCGGATGGTCTTTACGCCAATCTCGTCGAGTTGCCGGACGAAGCGGTCGCGGTCTTCGGTGTCGATGATGGTCTCGACGGGTGTGCCCAGCACGCGGACGCCATAGCGGCTGAGCACACCGTCACGGTGGAGCCTGACGCCGCAGTTGAGCGCCGTCTGTCCGCCAAACGAGAGGAGGATGCCGTCGGGGCGTTCCTTCTGGATGATACGCTCGACGAAAGAGGGCTCTACGGGCTGGAAGTAGACCTTGTCGGCTATGCCCTTCGATGTCTGCACCGTGGCGATATTGGGATTGATGAGCACCGTCCGGATGCCTTCCTCCTTGAGAGCTTTCAGGGCTTGGGCGCCGCTGTAGTCGAACTCGCCGGCCTGTCCTATTTTGAGTGCGCCGCTGCCTAAGAGCAGTATTTTCTTGATGTGGCTGTCAGTCATTGAATATGTTTTTTCTGTGAGTCATTAATGCAATCTGTAAATTCGTCGAAGAGGAACTCTGTGTCAGTCGGCCCGGAGCATGCTTCGGGATGGAACTGTGCCGAGAACCATGGGCGGCTCACGTGGCGGATGCCTTCGTTCGAGCCGTCGTTCATGTTGACGAACAGCGGCTGCCAGTCGCGCGGCAATGTAGTGGCGTCGACGGCATAGCCGTGGTTCTGTGAGGTGATGAAACAGCGGTTGGTCCCCATCTGGCGTACTGGCTGGTTGTGGCTCCGGTGACCATACTTCAGCTTGTAGGTCGAGGCTCCGGCGGCCTTGGCCAGCAGCTGGTTGCCCAGGCAGATGCCCATGCACGGTCTGACTGCCTGATTATTCAGGAACGTCCGGATGTGCTCTATGGTCTTGCCGCATTGCTCCGGGTCGCCAGGACCGTTAGCCAGGAAGAGACCGTCAAATTCCAACCGGTTGAAATCATAGTCCCAAGGGACGCGAACGACTTCGAGTCCGCGCTTGATGAGGCAGCGGATGATGTTGGCCTTCACACCGCAATCGACCAGCACTACGCGTGGAACAGGAGCGCTGACGAGTGATGAGGCGTCGCCCTCGGAGGCGACGGTCCCGTCGGACCGGTAGCAGATGATCTTCTTGCAGCTGACCCGCTCCACCCAGTTCACGCTGCCGTAGTCCGTCGCCGACGGCGGCTCGGCCTCATGGCCCTCGACAATGATCCGTCCGGTCATCACGCCCTGTTCGCGCAGCCGTAGGGTGAGCCTGCGGGTGTCGATGCCCGTCAGTGCCGGCACCCGGCAGCGCTTCAGCCATGCTGCCAGCGACTCCTGTGCATTCCAGTGGGAGTAGGCTTCGCTGTAGTCGGCCATGATGAGGGCTGAAGGGTGAATGTGGTCGCTCTCTAAGAACAGGGGCAGTCCGTTTGCAGCCTTGCCGGCAGACGGCACCCCGTAGTTGCCTGTCAGCGGATAAGTCATCACCAGCATCTGGCCGGCATAGCTGGGGTCGGTCAGACTTTCGGGATAGCCCGTCATGGCCGTGTTGAACACCACTTCGCCGGCCGTGTTGCCTTCATGGCCGACCGACCAGCCCGTGAAGGTGCTGCCGTCGTCGAGAATGAGTTGTGCATGTTTCATGACTGTTGCTTGTTGAGGTAGTTCATAAAAGCCCGGTGGGCCAGACGTGCGCCGCCGGGGGTGGGGTAGTGGCCGGTGAAGTACCAGTCGCCCTGATGGTTGGGGCATGCCTCATGCAGTCCCTCAATGCTCTGGAACACCAGCTCGACCGGTGACTGCATGTCGTCCGGACGCAGTATTTCCACAATCTTACGGTTGAGTTCCTCCACGGTGAAAGGCTCATAGATGGCCCTGAGATTGCCTCGCCGCGCCGCTTCGACGACGTCGGTCATGCCTCGTTCGTGCAGGAGGGCCATGGCAGCCCGAAAAGCGCACAGCTCCTCGAGCCTCGACATGTCGATGCCGTAGTAATCGGGATATCTGATCTGCGGCGCGCTCGACACCATCACGATCTTGCGGGGATGCAGACGGTCGAGCATTCGGAAGATGCTCTCACGGAGCGTCGTCCCGCGAACAATGCTGTCGTCGATGACGACGAGGTTGTCCTTATGGGGCGTCAGACAGCCGTAGCTGATGTCGTAGACGTGTGCAGCCAAGTCGTTGCGTTGTGCGCCCTCGGTGATGAAGGTGCGCAGCTTGATGTCCTTCCACACCACCTTCTCGGTCCTGACCTCCTGATGGCTGAGCCGTCGGATGCCTTCAGTCATGCCGTGGAAAGCCACCTCGGCCGTGTTGGGGATATACGAGAAGACCGTGTGGGCCACGTCGCCGTCGATGGCCCTCAGGATTGGCTCTGCCAGCTGCTGACCCAGACGCTTGCGCTCCTGATAGATGTCGCGGTCAGAACCGCGGCTGAAGTAGATACGCTCGAACGAACAGCTGCGTTGTCCCTGCTGCCTGAGAATCTGCTCCATGGCGATGTTGCCGTCGCGTCGGACAATGAGGGCCTCGCCGGGCTGCAACTCGCTGATGGCGTCGGCCTCCAGTCGGAAGCAGGTCTGAATGACGGGCCGCTCGCTGGCCACGACGACCACCTCGTTGTCGTGGTAGTAGAAAGCGGGTCGGATGCCCCATGGGTCGCGCATGGCAAACATTTCGCCGCTGCCCGTCAGACCACACATCACGTAGCCTCCGTCGAAGCAGTTCATCGTCGAGCGCAGCACGTTGCCCATCTCGATGTGGTTGTCGATATGTTGAGTTATGTTGGTTCCTTGAAGTCCCGCCGTCTTGGCTTCCTGATAGAGCCGCTCCACCTCGCGGTCAAGACGGTGGCCCATCAGTTCGAGCATCAGGTAGGCGTCGCCGAGGATGCGTGGCGACTGGCCCTGACGGGTGAGCATCGTGAACACCTCGTCGATGTTGGTCATGTTGAAGTTGCCACAGAGGCAGAGGTTTCGCGCCCGCCAGTTGTTGCGCCTGAGGAAGGGGTGGACGAACTGCAATCCGCTCTTGCCTGTCGTCGAGTAGCGCAGGTGGCCCATCAGTAATTGAGAATTGAAGATTGAAGATTGAGATTTTTCGGCTGCGCCGTCCGCGCTGCAATTATTTATCTCCAATCTTCTTTTTTCAATCCTCCTGAAGATCTCGGTGATGGCGTCCTTGCCCTCAGCCCGCTCGCGGAACATGTATTCCTGGCCGGGCGGCGTGTCCAGGCTGACGGCGGCGATGCCTGCGCCCTCCTGGCCGCGGTTGTGCTGCTTCTCCATCATCAGGTAGAGTTTGTTCAGTCCGTAAGCCACGTCGCCGTATCGCTCTTTGTAATAGCTGAGTGGCTTCAGCAGTCTGATGAGGGCTACGCCGCATTCATGTCTCAGTTCTTCCATTCCTTACAAGCTTTGATAAACGACATGAACAGCGGGTGCGGATGGAGCACGGTCGAGCTGTACTCGGGGTGGAACTGCGTGCCGATGTACCACCGCAGGCTGCTCACCTCGACAATCTCGACCAGGTCGGCTTGGGGGTTGATGCCCACGCACTGCATGCCATGCTGTTCGAAGGCCTCGGCGTAGCGGTTGTTGAACTCATAGCGGTGGCGGTGGCGCTCTTTGAGGGAAAAGTGATGAGTGAAAAGAGAAAAATTTGCTGCCGCCGTATTGTCTGCAGAAGGGATGGCGGAAGCAAATTCTTCACTTTTCACTTTTCCTTTTTCCCTACAATAAGCCTCCCATGTCCGGCTGCCTTCGCGAAGTTCACATTCGTAGGCTCCGAGCCGCATTGTGCCGCCCATCTGGCGGATGTCTTTCTGCTCCTCCATCAGGTCGATGACGGCCTCTTGTGCAGAACTGTCGAACTCAGCGCTCGTGGCATCCTTCAGTCCCAGCACATTGCGGGCAAACTCGATGACCATCATCTGCATGCCGAAGCAGATGCCGAAGGTGGGGATGTCGTGGGTGCGGGCGTATTCGGCTGCGATGAGTTTGCCCTCCGTGCCTCGCTGGCCGAAGCCTGGGCAGATGACGACGCCAGCCATCGTGCCGAGCTGCGCGTCGACGTTCCGGCGCGTCAGCCCTTCGCTGTTGATGAAGTGGATGTTCACCTTTATATTATTATATGTTCCTGCGAGGGCGAGACTCTCGCGGATGCTCTTGTAGGCGTCCTGCAGGTCGTACTTGCCGACGAGGGCCACGTCGACCGCCTTCACCGCCCGCCGTCGCCGCTCGAGGAAGGCGAGCCAGGGGCCGAGGTCGGGCTTGACGGCCGGCTCGATGCCCATCTTGCGGAGAATGATGTCGTCGAGCCCCTGGCGGTGCATGCCCGCGGGCACCTCATAGATGCTGGGCATGTCCTGACTCTCGATGACGGCCTCCTTGGCGACGTTGCAGAAGTGAGCCACCTTGGCCCGCAGCTCGTCGCCCAGGGGGTGCTCGGTGCGCAGTATGAGCACCTCGGGCTGTATGCCCAGCCCCTGCAGCTGCTTGACGCTGGCCTGCGTGGGTTTCGTCTTCAGTTCGCCGGCCGCTGCCAGATAGGGCACGTAGGTGAGGTGGACGCTGAGCGCGCGGCCCGCCCCCAGCTCCCATCGCAGCTGTCGGATGGCTTCGAGGAAGGGCTGGCTCTCGATGTCGCCGATGGTGCCGCCCACCTCGGTGATGACGAAGTCGAGGTCCTCGTCGGGGCACAGCATACGCCGTTTGATTTCGTCGGTGATGTGGGGCACCACCTGGATGGTCTTGCCCAGATAGTCGCCCCGACGTTCGCGCTTGATGACCGAGAGATAGATCTGGCCTGTGGTGACGCTGTTGCGACGCGACGTCTCGATGCCGGTGAAGCGCTCATAGTGGCCCAGGTCGAGGTCGGTCTCCATGCCGTCGGCCGTGACGTAGCATTCGCCGTGCTCGTAGGGGTTGAGCGTGCCGGGGTCGATGTTGATGTAGGGGTCGAACTTCTGGATGGTGATGCGGTAGCCGCGTGCCTGGAGCAACTGCCCCAATGAGGCCGCGATGATGCCCTTGCCGAGCGATGAGGCCACGCCTCCGGTGATGAAAATATACTTCGTCTGCATGGTGCTGAAACTTTTGTAATCGGCCGCAAAATTACGATTTTTCCCTCAGATGGCTCCCTGATGGCGGGCTGAACGAAAGTTGAAATCCGCCAGTGCTTTCTGTTTGATTGATTCTACCTGTATTTTACTTTCGGTTTATTTATATTTTGCTTATTTTCCTTCCGAATCGAAAGTGTAAGGCCTCCTCGAAGGAAAACTTTTAAGCCGTATTGGCGGCGTTCTCCGTCAAAAATATTAACTTTGCAGCGGTTTTATCATGAGTTTAAGGATGACAAAGACAGTGAAGTTTACGAAAATGCATGGCGCAGGCAACGACTACATCTATGTCGACACGACGCGCTATGACATAGGGCAGCCCGAGGAGGTGGCCCGCCGATGGAGCGCTCCCCATACGGGCATCGGCAGCGACGGACTGGTGCTCATCGGACGGGCGGCGGGCGCTGCGGAGGCCGACTTCACCATGCGCATCTTCAACGCCGACGGCTCGGAGGCGATGATGTGCGGCAATGCGGCCCGCTGCGTGGGCAAGTATGTCTACGAGCGGGGACTGACCGACCAGACGCGTCTGAGGCTGCTGACGCCGTCGGGGGTCAAGACGCTGCTGCTCGACGTGACCGACGGCGTCGTTGAGCGCGTCACGGTCGACATGCTTGAGCCGCGGCTGGCCGACGAGCGCTTCTTCCGTCGCACCCCTGACCTGCCCGAGGGTACCTTCGTCTCCATGGGCAATCCGCACTACGTCATCTTCACTGACGACATCGACTGCCGCCCCGAGCACGACGGACGGCTGCTGGAACGTCATGCGGCCTTTCCTGAGCGTTGCAACATTGAGTTTGCGACCCTTGTCGGCAAGGCTCTCCGCACCCGTGTCTGGGAGCGGGGCAGCGGCATCACCTGTGCCTGCGGCACGGGCGCCTGTGCGACGGCCGTGGCGGCCTGCCTCAGCGGTCGCGCCGGCCGTTCGTCTGACATCATCATGGACGGCGGACGTCTCCACGTCGAATGGAGTCCGAAGGACAACCACGTCTACCTGACGGGGCCAGCCGAGTTCGTGTTTGACGGAGAAATTAAAGTAGATGACAATAAATATGACAAAGATAATTGATATGGAAAAGATTGAGACTCCATCCATTTCCAACTTAAAATGTGTGATGATGTCGTTGTTATTAGTTAGAGACCCCACCCCCGACCCCTCCCATCGGAGGGGAGTGGCCCCACCCAATTCCCCAATCTCCCAATCACCTAATCTCCTAAAAATATGGCACTTGTCAACGAACATTTCCTGAAACTGGCTGACAACTATCTGTTTGCCGATGTGGCCAAGCGGGTCAATGCCTTCCGCGCCACTCACCCCGGGGCCGACGTCATCTCGCTGGGCATCGGCGACGTGACGCAGCCTCTATGCCCCGCCGTCGTCGAGGCCATGCACCGCGCTGTAGACGAGATGGCCCATGCCGATTCCTTCCGTGGCTACGGACCCGAGCAGGGCTACGACTTCCTGCGCGAGGCCATCCTTAAGAACGACTTCCTGCCCCGCGGCGTCCATCTCGACCTGAGCGAGATATTCATCAACGACGGGGCCAAGAGCGACACGGGCAACATCCAGGAGCTCATCCGATGGGACAACTCCATCGGCGTCACTGACCCGATCTATCCCGTCTACATCGACTCGAACGTTATGATCGGACGGGCCGGAGTGGTCGAGCAGGGACGATGGTCGAACGTCATCTATATCCCCTGCGCGGCCGAGAATAACTTCGTGCCCCAAGTGCCCGACCGCCGTGTCGACGTCATCTACCTTTGCTATCCCAACAACCCGACGGGCATGACGCTCACCAAGGACCAGTTGCGCCAGTGGGTCAACTATGCCCTGAAGAACGATGCTCTCATTTTCTTCGACGCTGCCTACGAGGCTTATATCCAGGACGACAACATCCCCCACAGCATCTATGAGATACGCGGTGCCCGCCAGTGTGCCGTCGAGTTCCATTCGTTCTCGAAGAAGGCCGGCTTCACTGGCGTGCGCTGCGGCTACACCGTCGTGCCTCAGGGACTGACGGCGGCCACGCTGACCGGCGAGCGCATCCCCCTGAACAACCTGTGGCTGCGGCGCCAGTCAACCAAGACCAACGGCATCAGCTACATCTCGCAGCGGGCAGCCGAGGCGGTCTATACGCCTGAAGGAAAGGCACAGACGCGACGGACCGTCGACTACTACATGCAGAACGCCCGCACGATGCTCAGCCGCCTGCGCCGCCTCGGGTTCACCGTCTACGGCGGCGAGCACGCCCCCTACCTCTGGATGCAGACGCCCGGCCGACGCCCCATTCCCGAACTTCGTTCGCCTACCCGTAGCCTTTCGTGGCAGTTCTTCGAGGAGATGCTCTACGGCGCCCACGTCGTCTGCACGCCCGGTGTCGGCTTCGGCCCCGCCGGCGAGGGCTACGTCCGGCTGACCGCCTTCGGCAGCCACGAGCAGACCGACCGGGCCCTCGACCGCATAGAGCGCTGGATGGGTCAGAGCGATTGAGAACATCGGCACCGCAGAGTTATCTCGGTGCCGATGAATAGTATTTCAGCGTCGCTGAACACTATTTCAGCGTCGCTGAAATAATAAACGCCGTCGGTGAAATAATCTGATCATATCATTTTCCATATAATTGCTACGATTATGTCAAACTTAAGATTCCAAGTTGTCGGCGAGGCTTTCAAGGCAAAGCCGCTCGGTGAACGTCCCTGACGGCTCGTCCGCTGGGGTCATTCATGTTTCGGAAGGCAGCGTCCCACTCCAGTGCCGTGGCCGTCGAGCAAGCCACGCTGGCCTCACTGGGCACGCTGCGGGCAGCTGAGTCGCTTGGGAAATGGTCGGCGAAGATGCAGCGGTAGTAGTATTCCTCCTTGTTCTTCGGCGGGTTGATGGGGAATCGCTCGGCGGCGTGCGCCATCTGCTCGTCGCTGACGGCTGCAGCCGTTACGGCTTTGAGCGTGTCAATCCATGAATAGCCGACACCGTCGGAGAACTGCTCTTTCTGTCGCCAGGCAATCTCGTCGGGCAGCATCGGGGCAAACGCCTCGCGCAGGATCTTCTTCTCAACGGTCTTGCCGGGGCACATCTTCGCCTCGGGATTGATGCGCATGGCCACATCCAGGAATTCCTTGTCGAGGAAGGGCACGCGTCCTTCCACGCCCCAGGCCGACAGGCTTTTGTTCGCACGCAGACAGTCGTATTGATGCAGCTTCAGTAGTTTTCTGACTGTTTCCTCGTGGAACGCTTGGGCCGAAGGGGCTTTGTGGAAGTAGAGGTAGCCGCCGAAGATCTCGTCGGCGCCCTCGCCCGAGAGTACCATCTTGATGCCTATCGACTTGATGAAGCGGGCCAGCAGATACATCGGCGTGGAGGCGCGGACGGTGGTCACGTCGTAGGTCTCGATGAAGTAGATGACGTCGCGCAGGGCGTCGAGCCCTTCCTGGATGGTGTAGTTTATCTCATGGTGCACCGTGCCGATGTGGTCGGCCACAAGGCGGGCCTTTGCTAGGTCGGGAGCCCCCTTGAGCCCTACGGCAAAGCTGTGCAGCCTGGGCCAGTGGGCCCGTGTCAGTCCGTCGTCCTCGATGCGGCGCTCGCTGTACTTCTCGGCGATGGCCGAGACGATGCTGCTGTCGAGTCCGCCGGAAAGCAGCACGCCATAGGGCACATCCGACATGAGCTGGCGCTTCACGGCCGCCTCCAGCGCCTCGTGGATGGCAGGGGTGCTGGAGGGATTGTCCATCACGGCGTCAAACAGCATCCAGTCACGCTGATAGTAGCGCTGCATGCCTGGTTGCCGGCTCCAGTAGAAATGTCCCGGTGTGAACGGCTCATATCGCTCACACTGTCCCTCAAGGGCTTTCAGCTCGGAGGCCACGTAGACGGTGCCGTCGGCATCATATCCAATGTAAAGAGGAATCACCCCAATCGGATCCCGTGCGATGAGAAACTCGTCGCGCTCCTCGTCGTAGAGGGCGAAGGCGAAGATGCCGCTCAGATCCTCGAGGAATCCGATGCCTTTCTCCCGATACAGTGCCAGGATTACCTCACAGTCAGAACCCGTCAGGAAATGGTAGCGGTCTCTGTAGCGTGCACGAATCTCCTGATGGTTGTAGATCTCGCCGTTGACGGCCATCACCGCCTTGCCGTCGGGGGAATAGAGTGGCTGGCCACCCGACTCGGGGTCGACGATGCTCAGTCGTTCGTGGGCCAGGACGGCCGAGCCGCCGCAGTAGATGCCGCTCCAGTCGGGCCCGCGGTGACGGATTTTCTGACTCATCCGCAGGGCCTTCTGGCGCAGTTCCAGCGATTGTTGCTTCACATTAAAAATGCCGATGATTCCGCACATAGCTGTTTATGGTTGCAGGGTTAAACCGAAAACGAAATAGGCTTTTTGCGCACACGGATTGGACGTGATGCCGGCAAAGAGAGGCAGCGAGAATGTCTTGGTGATGTCGATGATCTTCGTGGCCCGCAGCGAAAGGTTGGTCACGGCGAAGCCATTGGCCTCATACGACGTCGTGGCAAAAGGAACGGCACCGGCCTGAGCAGTCCAGTCTGCACCGCCGAGGCGGAAGGGAACAACTATCTCAACGTAGCTGCTGTAGGCGCGGTCGCCGTTCTTGTTGACGCCGTCGTTGCCGGCAAAGTTGGTGTACCAATGAGCTGAGAGCAGACCGAAGTCATATCCGACGCCCGCCTCAAACACGTGGCTCGTGCGGCGGGCATCGTAGAGGAAATAGCGCGTCTCAGGCGTATTAAACCAGTAGTCAGTGATACCGACGGTCAGGCCGCCGACGGTGTAGGTGGCCGTGAGATCCAGTTCCTCGGAGTCGCTGGCATCGGTGATGCCCAGGCTGCCCCAGCCCGTGAGGCTGAAGCCCTTATAGCTGATGCCTAACGTAGGCTGGACGGCAGCATGGCCTAACTCCAGGCCGCGCCAGACGTATTTGCTCACGACGTCGGCGCTGACGGTGGATTCTATGGTGTTCTGTGCATGGGTGGTCGCGACGGCGACCAGACCCATGGCAAACAATACTGTCTTTTTCATCATTGCATTCTTACATTCTTGCATTCATGCATTTTTACATTCTTACATTTTAATTATAGCAGCTCTCTCCGTGCTCATAAATGTCGAGACCTTCCTCCTCGATGCGGGCTCCGACGCGCAGCCCATGCAGTCGCTTGATGCCGAAGAACAGGGCAAAACCGCAGGCGGCAGCCCAGAG
>JAFUEP010000034.1 GCA_017470345.1 Prevotella sp. | reverse complement strand
ATCTGCCTGCGTCAGCGAGGGTGCGGCGCGGTAGGCGATGCCCCTGACGCCGATGGTCATCGCGTTGTGCTGCGGCTCGCCGGCGTCGAAGCCATCCTGCGTCACGTCGGGGCGCACGCCCAGCCGGGCGCGGAACGTGCCCAGCCCGTCGAGGGTGACGCTGTAGCCGTCGGCCAGCAGCAGGGCCAGCTCGTGGGCCATGTGGGCGGCGGCGCCCACGACGGCGCTGCGCTGCATGCCGCCGTGGCGGGTGCATCGCTCGACGAACTCCTGGAAATCGATGTGTCGGTTCAACTGAATGCGGTAGTAAGCCTGTGTGGAGCCCGTGCCATTGAGGTTGGCCATCTCCTGTTTGATGTACTTTGCCATAATCTGTGTGTGTTTTTAATGGATATCGCCTGCAAAGATACAAAAAAAATTCGGCGAATGCAAGGAAATCGGGAAAAAAATCTGCCGTCACGGCGTGACGGCATGGCGTCACGGCGTGGCGGCATGCGGTCACGACGTGACGGGATGCGGTCACGACGTGACGAGAGATTGGCGGAGGGTCTCAGTCGGAGAGTTGGAGGACCTGCTTCAGGTCGTGGGCAAAGCGGGCGGAATAGATGCGGGCGCCGCGGTCGGTGAGGTGGACGGCGTCCTTGAAATAGTCGGGGTGGTCGTGGTAGAGGGCGGCGGTGTGGTAGTCGAGGAAGGGGATGTGATGGCTGTCGGCAAAGGTGCGGAGCACGTCGTAGTGGGTGGTGTCGACCTGTGTGTATTTGGGCGAGACGACGAAGACGAGGCGGATGGCCTTCTGACGGCAGAGGTTGGCGAGGCGCACCAGATAGTCGGTCTTCAGCGGGTCGCGGCTCAGGTCGGGCGCCTCGCGGGTCAGTGCGTCGGGATGCTGTCGGGGCTCGGGCAGGGGCATGTAGCCATGGTCGCTGTCCTGCTGGCGGTTGAGCACGAGTCCCCAGAGCGTGGACGGCGCCTTGGCATTATAGCGATAGAGATGCGACAGGCGATAGCGCCACGACGTGCCGGCGAGGCGGAAGACGGAGTCGGCGGCGGCGCTGTGGCCCCAGAGGGGTGCGAAGAAGCTGATGACGGCGAAGGGGTCGGGCTGGCGGTTATAGTCGGATGGCATCACCTCGAGGCATACCACCTTGGGGACGGTGCGCTCGAGGATGTGGCTGAGGACGATGTAGTGGGAGAAGATGTTGTCGGCGCCACCGATGCCGGCGTTGTAGACGGTCATGTGGAGGGAGTCAGAGAGGATGGCGGGGACGTAGTGGTGATGGCATCGCGAGGCACCCAGCAGGACGACGTCCTCGTGGACGCTGTCGAGCAGATAGCGGAACTTGGGCGCGAAGACGTCGTCGGAATGGCGGCTGGCCCACCCCATCAGCTGTCCGCCGAGGCGGTCGACAGCGAACAGGGCTGCGGCAACGATGACGAGGCTATATACTAATTTCTTCATAGGGACTCTTATTTAAAAGACGACGAATTATTTTTTTAAAACAACGAATTAAAACGAATTACACGAATTATACAAATTGAAACTTATTTCACGAATTGAAACTTATTTCACGAATTGCGACTTATTTCACGAATTGATCATAGATGATTATCCATGAAAATTCGTTTCAATTCATGGTCATTCGTGTAATCAGTTATAATTCGTTCCAATTCATGGTCATTCGTGTAATCAGTTATAATTCGTTCCATTCGTGTAATTCGTTTTAATTCGTTGTTATAAAATAGTTGTTATAGAAACTGCAGGTTGTTTAGAACTGGAAATAGATGAACTGGTCGCCGCCGAGGACGCCGAAGAGGAGGGTGACGGCGATGAGCAGCGTCAGGTAGGCATGGACGGCCACCTGACGACAGAGGGGCGACAGTCGCGGACGGAAGCCCCGCTCGTCGAGCAGTTCCCCCGCGAGGAGGAGGGCCAGGGCAGCAAGGGCGGCGGTGATCTCAGTGAACTGGGCGAAGGTGATGTCGGGCAGGGCGGGATGGAGGATGATGCCCGTGATGATGGTCGTCGCGTCGGCCAGGCTGTTAGCGCGGAAGAGGACCCACGCCAGCGAGACGAGGACGAACGTGGCGGCCCAGTGGAAGAACTTGGAGGCACCCGTATACTGTCGCCGACCTATGCCGAGGGCTTTCTCGACGCAGAGCAGCAGGCCGTGGAGGGCTCCCCAGCAGAAGAAGGTCCAGTTGGCGCCGTGCCAGATGCCGCTGACGACGAACGTGACGAGCAGGTTGACGTAGCGGCGCGCGGGGCCGACGCGGTTGCCCCCGAGGGGTATGTAGACGTAGTCCTTGAACCACGTGGAGAGGGAGATGTGCCAGCGGTGCCAGAACTCGCCGACGCTGCAGGCGAAGTAGGGGCGACGGAAGTTCTCCATCAGTCGGAAGCCCAGCACGCGGGCCACGCCGATGGCGATGAGGGAATAGCCTGCGAAGTCGCCGTAGATCTGGAAGGGGAACAGCAGCGAGGCGACGAGATAGGACCCGCCGTTGTGCATCGCCACATGATTGAAGACGGCGTCGACGTAGAGGCCGCAGCGGTCGGCCACCACCAGCTTCATGAAGTAGCCCCAGACCATCAGCCTGAGACCCGCCATGACGTTCGCGTAATCCAGCGTGTGACGCTCGCGGAACTGCGGTAGCAGGTTGTTGGAGCGCTCGATGGGGCCGGCGACGAGCTGGGGGAAGAAGGACACGAAGAGGGCGTAGGTGGGGAAATCGCGCTCCACGCGCGTCGTGCCGCGATAGACGTCGATGGAATAGCCGAGGGCCTGGAACGTATAGAACGAGATGCCGACGGGCAGCAACAGCCCGAACGACGGCACGTCGATGGCCAGCCCGCAGGCCCTGAGCGCCGCCTCGACGTTGGCGCCCAGGAAGTTGTAATATTTAAATAGGAAGAGGATGGCGAGGTTGAGCACCAGGCTCGCGACGAGACACCGCTTCTTCGCCCGCCGCGACGGGAAACGGCTGATGCCGAGGGCGGCGACGTAGGTGACGACGGTGCTCGTGAGCAGCAGCAGGGCATAAGCGGGTTGCCAGTTCATGTAGAAATAATAGCTGGCGGCGAGCAGCAACAGGTTGCGCGCCCGCAGCTGCATGGACGGCAGCGCATAATAGAGCACGCAGACGATGGGGAAGAACAGCAGGAACGCTATGGAATTGAACAACATTTTTTTGTTTCTCTTTTCGCCCGGCGGCTCCCTGAGGTCGGCCAGGCGGCTTCTCTGTCTCGTTTGCAGGAGCAAAATTACACAATAATCCGCATATCCCGCCCAACCGCTCCCAAATTATAACATTTGTTGGCTCTTTGGCGGGGTGGTGGCGGCGGGAGGAGCGGAGGGGTGGGACAGAAATTATTATAATTATTATAATTTTGCTGCGCATGTAGGGTTTTTGATAATCTTCAAGGAGGGGGGAGGGCATTTGCATGCCCACCTTATTATATTTATAAGAATTATAATAATTTCTGTCCGTTATCTCCCCCCAGTCAGCTATTCCGCGCCCCTCTCGCCCCCCCCCGTTGCGACAGATTTGGAGGGGCTGCGGTGTGTGTGTCGCACATCGGGGCGGTTGTCGCAAGGAGTCGGGACGAAAAAATGCACATTTCTTGGCAGGGGGCGAAAATCGCCATAACTTTGCATCGTCAATCAGACAAAAATCAATCAACATAATAAAAAACAAAAAAACAATTACAGTTATGAAGACAATGAGTTTCTTTAAGAACAGCCAGAGGGCCACCGCAGCCTTCATGTTTGCAACCATGTTGACGATGGGGTTCACCGCATGTTCGGATGACGACAGCGAGGCATTCAACGAAAAGGTCATGAGCTTGACGAGAGCCGCTGGCGACGACGCCTATGGCGTGGCGCTGACCGGCTCGCAGCGACTGAAGTTTGAGCGGAGGGAGTTCCTGTCAGAGTCAACGACCTTCTCGTTCGAATACACGACGAAGAGCCTCACGGGCGAAGACATCCTGCTCTCGGCCACGCTGACGGCCTGGACGCCCGTTGAGCCTAAGGCTGGCGACATGATTGAGTCGGTACACATCTACAACCACATCACGCTCACCGCCGACCGCGAAAGCCCCACAACGAGCCTCACCGAGGGCGACACGCAGGGCCTGAACATGCTGAAGATGATCTGCATGGAGGACTATGGCACCCGCGCAGGTATCAACGTCCCCTACGTCGGCCACTGCATCGTGATTGCTCCCGACTACGAGGGCTACGGACTGACAAAGGATCGCGTGCACCCCTACATGGTGCAGGAGCTGATGGGCCGCCAGGTGACTGACGCCGCCATCTACGGACTGGCTCTCTATCGCAAGGAACTGACTGAGGCCGGCAACCGACTGCTCCCCATGGCTAGCGACTGGCGAAGCTTCGCAATCGGCTATTCGCAAGGCGGCGCCACCGCCCTGGCCACTCACCGCTACATCGAGGAGAACGGACTCGACAGGGATCTCCACTTCCAGGGCAGCATCTGCGGCGACGGTCCTCACGACCTGATAGCCACCATGCGCTACTATTTCGACGACAACGGCCAGTCGTTCGGCGTCGAGACGGCTCACAGGAAGGGCATCGTGACCATGCCGGTGGTGCTCCCCCTGATCATCAAGGGCATGATCGACAGCAACCCCGAGCTGCAGGGCTACCGCCTGGAGGACTTCCTCTCGCAGCAGTTCATCGACACGGGCATCGCCCGATGGATTAAGAGCAAGGACTACTCCTGCGAAGACATCGAGAGAATGTTGGTGGAGCAGGTGGAGAACGGGCTGACGGCCAACGGCCGCACCTACACCCCGGCCGAGATGGCTGAGATGTTCGAGGTGACCACCGTCAGCACTTCATGGGGAACGGCAAAGGCCCTCCATCGCGCCATGGCCCAGAACTCCCTCACCACGGGATGGCAGCCCAAGCACCGCATCGCTTTCCTCCACTCGAAGGCTGACATGGTGGTGCCCTACTCCAACTACCTGGCGTTCCGCGATGCTCACGCTGCCGACGAAGGCAGGCTGTTCAAGGTCTGGGACGACGCGTTCTCCACTTCAGATCACGTTGACGGCGGGTTCACCTTCTTCGTCAACCTGGGAATGACCCACGCCCTCGCACAGCAATTCCAGTGGCTGTCGGAATAATCATCCTCACCCCATCCCCTCCCAGCGGGTCTTTCATTCCGGAAGGCCCGCCTTATCAGTTACTTAACAAAAAAAAAGAACAGAAGTTTTGGAATTTCGCCCTTTATTCGTAATTTTGTACCCAATAAAAACAATGACAGCATGCAGGACCCCTTGATTCTGACCCCTACGATGGACGAAACGGCCCGACTGCAACCCTTCGTGGTCCAGGCAGCTGAGGAGGCCGGCATCGACAGCAGGGAAGCCAAGCGGCTGCTGCTGGCCGTGGAAGAAGCCGTGGCCAACGTCATCAGCTACGGACAGGCCACGGCCATCACCCTGCGGGCTGCCGAGGCCGCCGACCGGCTGGTGCTGACCATCGACGACGACGGAGTACCCTTCGACCCCACCCGGGGCACGGCGACCGACCTGACCGTCCCCCCTGACCAGCGCCCTCCAGGCGGCATGGGCATCATCCTGATGCAGAGCATGGCCGACTCGCTGAGCTATCAGCGCACTGGCGGGCATAACATACTGAGAATTGGGAAGTTGAACATGGACGCCATCGGCATGAGCCCCGTCGACTATCGCCTCATGCTGACCCGCGACATGTAAAAGTAAGACGAACCGATGGACCTGTATCGCTTATTGTGCGCTTTCGTGATGGGCACGCTGCTCTGTCTCTCACAGTTGCTGACATTCCTGCGCGTGCCAGTGTCGGCGGAGTGGCAGTCGCTGCGCAAGGCCAAGGGCTTCACGGCATTGGCGTGCCTCGTCCTGGGCATCGCCTACGGATCGTCGGCTCTGATGGGCTGGACTTTCGGCGTGCCCATGCTGCTGGTGTGGTTTGTAGTGGCAGGCCTGCAGGCCCTCCTCTTCACGTTCACCTGCGTCATCTTCGTGGCACCGCAGACGTCCATGCGCCGTCTCGTCTTCAGAAACCTCATCCCCATCGCCGCGCTCACGGTGCTCATGGCCACTGCCTTCACGGTCAGGCCCAGCTGGGGCTGGGTATTGCTGGTGTGCGGCGTCGTGTGCTATCTTGTGCAGCTCGCTTTCTACACCCGCTACTTCGTCACTGTCTATCACTCTAACATCGAATACCTCGAGGAAGTCTATGCCGACGACCTCGCCTCGCGGCTGGCCTGGGTGAAGCGGCTGTTCTTCTCCGCCCTGGTGGTAGGCGTGCTGGCCGTGGCCGTCATTCTGCTCATGAATCAGATCGTTGACGCAGCCTTCGGTGTCATCGTGGCCATCTACTACACCTACGTCGCCGTCAGCTTCATGAACTACAGGTCGCGAGCCGCCTTCGTCGTCAAGGCTGCGATTGAGCGAGGAGAGACCGACGCCGGCTTAGAGCCTTCCGAGCGTGAGCAGGCCCAACCAGCGGTCAAGGCCTCCGGCGATCTCGACCACGTCAGTGAGGCCGTCGACCGCTGGGTGGCCGCCAAGCATTATCTCGAGCCCGACGTGTCGGTAGAGGAGATAGCCCGGCAGATGGGCATCAGCCGCCAGGCACTGAACGACTACTTCGCCACCGTCCTGCAGACGCCCTTCCGCACGTGGCGCATCGAGCAACGCATCGGCGAGGCGCAGCGTCTTCTAGCAGAGAGTCCCGACATCCCAACGGGCGATCTCTGCGCCCGTTGCGGCTACAACGACCGCTCCAACTTCCACAAGCACTTCGTCAAGGTCACCGGCCGGTCGCTGGCGGAGTATAGGGTGTCCCAACAGAGCCAAGTAGAATAAATATACGCCCCGATACCCCCTTCCGCGTGGTATTTTTCCGTTTTGGAGAAATACCACGCGAACATTTATTCATATATCTTCATTTTTCTCTACTTTTGTGGAATAAACTAAAAGGGAAACGTTATGAACGAAACAATTTTTTCATCTCATCTACTCGCTGCCTGGAGCGAGGCTAAGAAGTTTTGCGTCCATCAAAGCGTGGGCGCGCGCTGCCTGTGGCTGGCGGTGCTGCTCTGCGGGGCAGTCATGTCGGCAAATGCCCAATCGCGCAAGTCGGGCAGCGTGATTTCTGTCACAGTGGCTGACGGCATGGAAGCACAGAAAGATGCCGTTGATCCGAACATCTTCACCATCCAGTGCGGCCAGTACAATGCCGAACAACCGACAGAGTTCTACCTCACCCTCAATGAGGCCGCCGCTTACCCCGTCAGCGTGGAGTTGCGGACGGTGAGCATAGGCCGCTACTATCTGTGCCCCATCAGCATCGACGACGAAGAACCCATCTGGGAACATGCCGTCGTCACCTTCGAGCCCGGAGAGACAAGCAAGAAGATTTCGTTCTCGCCCGGCATCGAGATGGAGGAGCTCGTCAACCAAGCTCCCACCGTGGGGCGCAAGCCCTTCTACATCGAGCTGCTCTACCCCAGCCGTGCCACGCTCGACGTGCGGCTGATGGAGTTCGTCTACAGCTTCGACACAGCGCCCGGCGAGGAGGCCACCACCAACTACTCCGTGGCTACCATCGGCGGCAACTTCGCCCTGCCTCTCTACTGGCAGGACGGCTACTGCTTCTTCTACCTGCAGCCGCAGAACGACGACGGCGACGCGCCCTTCATGCGCATCACCGACGAGACGAGCGTCAGCTTCAACATGCCGCAAGCTGACTTCGACGCGATGGAGGGCGACGAGCTGCCCGCCACCGTCAGTGCCACCGTCGGCGAGGTGAGCTTCACGCCGCGCCACCAGCAGGACTCGCGGTCGAACGTCTTCACCTGCATGCACCGCTTCAGTCAGGACGAGTGCCTGCGCCAGGCCCCGCAGACGGATTTCACACAACCCTTCAGCAGCACCGACGGACAGAGTGAGTTTGACCTGAGGAGCACGCCCACGAGTGCCGGGCCGTTCTTCAGTCCCGCCTCTACGGACAACAGTCGTCCCATCACCGTGGAGGGCGCCGACATCACGTCAGAGGCATCCTCAACCACCTTCCAGCTCATCCACGCCACCCCCTACATCAGCCGTATGCAGACCGCGCAGCAGCAATATGTGGCGGGCCAGCAGATGGACGTCAGCTTCGAGATCACCAACTGGCGCTTCTACTACACCGTCTATCGGGAGACGATGCTGCAGCAGCTCTTCGTCACCTTCGACGGGGGCCTGACGCGGCAGCCGCTGGCCAACGCCACGATGACCGGGGGCGTCGTCAGCGCCGCCGTCACGGCGCCTGCCTCGGCAGGCAGCTACTGCCTGGAGATAGGCGTCACGGTGAACGACTGGACAGGGGTGTCGGAAGTGGCCACGCAGGAGTATTATCCCGCTGCAGCCTTCGCCAACGTCAACATCGTAGCGGGAACAGTACCCGCCGTGGACATCCAGACGAAGGCCATCGCCGGCGTGCCCGACGTCATACGCTACACGTCGGACGATGTGCACCGTCAGTATCAGGCCTACGTGGCCACCACGCCCGTCACGGCCGCCATCCCTGACGGCACGTGGAGCGTCAGCCGCAATGACGGACAGCAAGACGACATCCTGGACATCGACGCCGACGGCAACCTCACGCTGAAGCGAGTGAACGCCGACTTCGGCTACGACTTTGCCCGGTCGGGCGTGGTGACCATCACCTACGCCTGCCCTGACTTCACGCTCTCCAAGGAGGTGACGCTGCTGCCCGTCGTGCCTGCCGGCATCACGTTCTACTACGCCGACCAGCAACAGGACGTCTACGGCACGCCGCGCGACGTCGTGATTGACTATCAGGTGAAGGCCGACGACTCGTGGAGCCTTGCCACCGAGGGCACCGCCACCATGACCGTCACGGCGAAGGACGGACAGCAGCGCACCATAGCCGGCATCGACGTGAGCACCCTGCAGAGCAGGCGCACTGACGACGGCGTGCTGCACGTCTACGTGCCGCTGACGCTCAGCGACCACGAGTACAGCCTCATGGAGCGCCACGGCGAGTCATGGCAGCTGGTGTGGACGGTGAAGACTGACATCCAGCTGCCCTTCACCAACAGCATCAGCCAGACCGACTACTCGCTGGCCACCTTCCGCTACGTGAACTACGCCTACGACCCCGTGCGCATCGATGCCTTGCCGAAGTACACTGCCTTCCCCGTCATGCGCGACATCTACAAGGGCAAGACCGACTACGTGGTCACCCACGCCTACAACCTGCCCAAGGACAGCTATTTCATGGTGCACTGGGACGTCAAGAGCGACGAGCAGTGGAACGGGCAGTCGAGCTATCATTTCACCACCAAGCGCCTGGAGACATGGGAGTCGACCCAAGGCATTGAGAACCTGCCCGACTGGCTGCAGCTGCTCGACCGCGGCGACGGCTACTACGATGCGAAGATCATCGTGCCCATCGAGACTGCCGACTGCGAAGGCCGGATGATGCCCGTCAAAGTTTACATCGGGGCTTCCAGCGAGCCTGGCGACGACGGCTCCGGCGTCTACGGCGTGACCAGCTACCTGCACTACTACGTCTTCGACAAGGAAGACTTCAAAGTGTACATAGCCCAACCTTTCAACGACCTGGACAACGCCACAAAGGAGCTGACCGAGGGCAGCACGCTGCAACTCAGCGACGAAGCACAGATAGGCGCCTTCCGTAGTGCACTCGCCACCCCGAATGCAGACCTGTTCAATGCCATCGCCCGTGTGCGCAAGAGCAACATCCTGACCATCGATCCCATCTTTACAGGAGAGTCCTACGGCGACGCCGGCTACTGGGTTGCCCAACAGTCGAAAGTCATCATCACCGGAGGACAGCTCGGCGGCGACACCATCAGAGGACGCTGTATCTACTTCCCCATTGCCGACGCCACCTACAAGATAGAAGTCATCAACGAGACCGTCGACATGCACCACACCTTCTACTACACCACCCACGACCTGGAGCAGAAAAAGGACCTCTACGTCTATTACAGTTTCTGCGAGGCCTACATGCAAAACAACCAGGCCCAACAGTTCGTGCTGCCCCAGTTCGTGGACTTCGTCTACATAACGAAGAGCGGCGAGGTGAAGACCGTCAGTCACCGCGAGAAGAAGACCCAGTGGTTCTACGAGCCCGACGACATCGTGGGGTTCTACCTGCTGGGCGAGAACGGCGACATCATCTACAACCGTCTCAACTACTACCACGCCTCCATCGACAACTACTCACGGCCCTTCGAAGCGCCTAGGCAGGCTTACACTGGCAGGCCCTTCATATTTGACGAGATAGAAAACCGCAATCCGCTCTTCCGCAATGTCATCTACGAGGACGACGGCAACATCCACCTCTCGCTGCATAACATGATGGGCGAGGCCGTGACCGATGCCCACGTCAACTACGTGGCCGTGGATGGCAGCGGCAGTCCCACCGGTGCCCATGCACAAGGAGTGGCTGTGGGCGACGACGGCCGGATAGACCTGCCCTACCGCGGTGTGGTGGCCGACCCCTACACGTCCAGCCTCTACATCGAGGTGGTGGCCCCCGGCTACGAGCCCAAGTTCTACAAGTACAACGCCACCAACCAGAGCTACCGCCACAACTTCAGCTCGCAGCCCACCAACGAGGTCGACCTGGTGCTGGAGACTGCCGACGAAGCCATCACCAAGTTCTGCCGTGCCGACCTGATGAGCATCGTCGAAGCCAATGCCGACACCACCGCCGTCACCTTCGCCATCACCGACCTGACCGGCTATAACCTGGTCGACAAGGTCAGCTACAAGGAGGAAGGCCCCCTGGGCGGCCCCAAGAGCATCTATGCCATACAGAACTCGGATGGCGTCTATGGCTTCTTCAAGCGCTGGGAGGGCGAGAAGTTCCTGCAGCTCGACCTCACCTTCCCGAAGGAGAGCACCGGCCTCGACTACAGCCACATGACCCTCACAGGCATTGGCAGCCTGAAGGATGTCGAGCCTACGAAGTGGCAGGAGATCAAGTCCGACTACTTCGAGCACGACTACGTCGACGCCACCTTCGACCTCGTCGGCTTCGTGCCCAACGAGAAGATGGCCATCCCCACGCTGAAGGTAGGTCTGGCCGACTATGCCCAGCTGCCCAAGCTGCACAACGAGGAGCTCGACATCGACTCCATAGCCCGCAACACGAAGATCAACATCATGACCAACCCCGACTTCAACCCCGGCGACATCGGAAAGGAGAGCGCCGCGCGCGGCGGCGACGTGGGCGAGGACAACCAGCAGCTGTTCGACCAGATCGACTTCGACTTCCCCGAGGTCATGGGCTTCCAGTTCCAGGTGAAGAAGGTGGGCAACCACTTCCAGGTGCGCGGCGTCTACTCGAAGAACTTCCTGCCCGGCGGCGACGAGGCCGACATGGTGGACTCCTTCGCCGAGGAGATGGTGGGCTATGCCAACCAGTTCGACAAGGTGTTCAAGGACTGCGTCGACGCCTGCACAGGCGGCTCGGGCGGCGACGAGGACTTCGACTTCCTCTACGGCAACGACCCGCTCTTCGCCACCAACGATGCCTTCGTCGGCATCCGCGCCTTCATCTCGGGCGTGGCCTACCTCGGCCCCAAGGGCGAGTTCATGATGAATTTCCACGAGGGCGGCATCAAGCTCGAGATGTCGGGCGAGTACACCCACAACTGCTCCTTCGGCATCGGCTCCTTCGGCGCCAAGCTCTCGGGCGAGCTGTCCACCCAGCTGAAGCTCATCAACCACAAGGCTGCCGCCGGCGACGTCTATAACTTCAGCCTGAACGTGATGGTCGAGACCGAGGTGCGCGCCGAGATCGTGGCCTGGGCCACCGCCGGGCTGAACATCCTCAACCTGGCGAAGGCCGAGGTGGGTGTGCGCGGCGGCGTGTCGGCCTCCTACAAGTCGGGCATCTCCTACCCCCTCTACGGCAATCCCAGCGGCAACGATGTCTATGCCGGCCACAAGCTGTCGCTGCGCTCCGGCATGTTCGTCTATGCCGACGCCCGTTTCCTGTGGTGGCGCAAGCACTGGGAGAAGTGGCTCTTCAAGTTCTCCAAGGACTTCATCTGGCCCGACGACCCCATGAACCCCTACAGCGACGACTTCGCCTACGGCCCCAGCCTGTTCAGTACCAAGCCTATGGGCGGCCGCAGCTGGCGGAAGGTGAAGGCGCGCCGCGTCGTCGGCCTCGGCCAGACACTGATGAACGACGTCAGCGGCATGGCCAGCCCCCGACTGTTCAACAGCGGCCAGAGCATCATCTACAACAAGCTGAACAGCCCCACCAACTATAATGACGACCGCCTGATGATGCGCTCGCTGGCCGACGGCAGCGACGTCAACGTCAACAGCGATGCCACCGAAGCCACCGGCGCCGCCTTCGCCTTCGACGTGGCCGAGCGTGGCCAGCACGGCGCCGCGGCCTTCGAGCAGTATCGCACCGCCGACCTCACCAGCACCGCCGTGGAGCAGGGCACCTCGATGGACGCCATGAACCAGATGAGCGCCGGCGTCGACGTCGTAGCCTCCATCTGGAACGGCTCGTCCTGGCAGAGCACCGTCCTCCCGTCCCTCGCCGCAGCCCTCAGCCCTTCGTCCGCAGCCCTCAGCCCTTCGTCCGTTGCCGGGGATTTTGAATCCCCGGTATCAGGCACCGCCAACCTCAGCCCCCGCGTCGCCGTCCAGGACGACGGCCACGCCGCCGTCGTCTGGCTCAGCGGCACCTCCATGGCCACCGAGGCCGAGGATGAGGCCGACCGCCAGCAGTACCTCGAGGGCAGCTACCTCCTCTCCCGCTACGACGGCACCCAGTGGAGCCAGCCCATCGAGCTGGCCAGGCTCTGCCGCAGCTTCGTCGTCAGCGACCACCGCATGGTCATGCACGGCGACTCGCTGTTCATCATCATGGAACATCAGGACGAGGTCAGCTCGAAGGAGAATCCCTACATCGACTACATCTGCGTGACGCCCAAGAACGCCGTCAGCACCCAGTTCGGCATCGAACGCGGCCGCAACCCACAGGTGGTGCGCATGGGCGACGTCAACATGGTGGGCTATCTCACACAGCGGCCTGACTCCACGCAGGACATCCGCCTGCGCACGGTCGACATGGGCAACAACCCCGTGGCCGCGACCGACAGCTACGCCCGGCTGGGCAAGCGCAGCGTGGGCTCCTTCAAGCTCACCGCCACCGCCGATGCCGCATCGCTCGACGACCTGGCACTCATCTGGACACAGTCGGTGCTCAACCCCGAGACCGACGAGACCGAGTCGTGGCTCTGCGCCGGCCGCTTCGGCAAGAGCGGACAGCAGCTCTACCTCTCATATCCCGAGCAGGTGGTGCGGATTCCCGACGACTTCACGCCCTCGGCCTTCGACGGCTACATCGACGAGGACAACCTGCACGTCGTCTATGCCCTGAGTGACATCAGCAACGACGGCACCGCCGTCATTCAGAAGGATGTCAAGTTCACCAACTCGGTGCGCGTGAAAGACTGCGTCATCGTGGCCGCCAACGCCACCAGTGCCGACAACATCCCATTCCGCCTGAGCGTACAGAACACGGGCTATGCCCCCATCACCGCACTCACCGCCGATATGGGCGACACCCACGTGGAGTTCACCGACATGAACCTGATGCCCGGCGAGACGGCCGACCTCGCAGCCTACTTCGCCATCAACACCGACAACTACGACGGTCAGGAGCAGCTGCAGCTCACGGCCCAGTTCGGCGGCATGAGCGTCGCCCTGGCCCGACGCAAAAGCATGTCACAAAGCAGTGTCATAGAGTTGCCCCGACTCATGCAGCGCACCATCACGTCGCGCAGCGACGCCACAGCACTCCTCGCCGCCCGTCGGGCCGCCACCGACCCGACGATGACCGCCACGGCGACCGTCGACTGCCAAGTGCAGGCCACCGACCTTAGCTGCGCCGTGGTGAGCAACCGCATCCGCGACACCCGAAACTCCGTCATTGCCAAGGTGACCAACTGCTCGCCGCTGCCGCTGCTCTCAGGGCAGACCGTCACCGCAGGCCTCTATGCCTCCGCCGCCGACACCGAGCCCATCGAGGGTACGAGCCTCGTCACCATTCCCACAAGTGAACTCTATGCCGACGGCAAGCCTCTTACGAAGATGATCCGTCTGCAGGCCGACGACCTGACCGACGACATGCAGGCAATCATCAAGGTGGTAGTGAGCGATGGCAGCGAGAGCATCGTCACCGACATTCAGCCCGAGAACAATCATGTGCCCGTCAGCCTCTACCGCGACGACGGCAGTATGGTAGCCGCCCGCGGCGACGTCAACCGCGACGGCTCGGTGGACATGGCCGACGTCACGGCCCTGGCCAGCATCATCCTCGGCAAGGACAACACCCAGCCCTACCAGTACGACCACAATGCGGCCGACGTGAACGGCAACGGCGGCATCAGCATCGCCGACGTCACCGCCCTGCTGAGCATCATCTTAGGGAAATAACCAACAGTCCTTGGTTCCCCCATACAGGACTGTAAACGAAAGCATCCTTCGGCCGCAAGGGGCGAAGGATGCCTTTTCTTTGTAAGAAAAATTCGCAGTATTCCTGTTAGATTTTCTAACTGCCTAATAATCAGCGCATTTACGATACGGCTTCAGAGAAGCGGTGCTTTTCGACTCAAGAAGCGGTGCTTTTCGATGCAAGAAGCGGTGCTTTTCGGCTGGAAAAGCACCGCTTCTTTCCTAAATGGGGTGGTGATTGTAAAGAAAATTACAACTACTCGTCATTTACTGATGTAGGATTGTCCTCCAGTCACATAGATGCCCTTTTGTGGCTTCGCCGCGAGTCGTCGGCCGTTTAGGTCGTAATAGCACTCAGTGCCGTCGTTGCCTATGGTGCGCACCTGCACTATTGCCGACGGTTCCGACCCGTCGTGATGGTGATGCTCCAGCACCATGCCGAGGGCACGGGCGGCATAAGCGTCAGTAGCCTGGAAGTAGGCACGGAAGGGGCCCACGTATGCCTTCGGCTGGTTCTGCGGCACCTTGTGCCATTGTCCGTCGGTCTGCAGCAGGTAGGCCGGCCGGTCGGCATCGTAGAGCGTGCTGTTGGGAATCTCTGCCGTTGTGCCCTTGAACATGTAGGTGCCGATGGTCTCTGGCTCACGGTCAGGGGGCGTGCTGATAGTGATGCTGGCATCGGTGCTGAAGTCCAGTTCCTGATCGTTCTGCATGACTATATAATAAGGAGTGTAGGCCGTCATCTCCTTCGAGGCCACTTCGGTGAAGGTGACGGTGGTCTCGCCGCCGACGGTCTCGACGGACGAGGGGGCATAGACGGTGGCATCGTCGTCCTGGAGCGTCAGGTCGTAGGGCAGGCAGACGGTGAGCCCCTGGGGCACATAGTCGTCGTTTTCATCCTTACCGACATAGTTGATGGCACGCCTGTAGCTCACGCCACCAACAGCCGTGACGGGCACCTTGGGCAGGAAGTCCCATCCCTCGGCCAGGAGCACGGCGTTGGCCGTGGCGGCAGTGCCTTCGCTGTTCATGATGAGGATGTTGGGCTCTGTCTGCTCAGCACCGTGGCCATGGGGCAGATAGACCAAGGTGCGCTCGTTGAGCCCGTAGAACGGCGAGTCGCTGGCAGAGCGGCTGGCGGTATAGGTCGCATTGTTCCTGAACTGGGTGACCTCCGACAGGTCGACCACCTTCAGGTTGCTGGCTTCGTTGAACAGGCTGCCGCCCAGCTCGTAGTTCTTTCCGGCAGGGAACGTGATGCTGGTCAGGCCGGTGCAGGAGGCGAAGCAGTTGCGTAGCAGGAAGACGTCGCTTTGCGTCAGCTGCGCCGTAGGAATGACGTAGTCGCCCGTCTTGCCCGTGGCGCAGGCCACGACGTAGCTGCCGTAGCCGCTCACGTTGTGCAGCAGCACATTGTCGACGCACAGGTAGCCGTTGTCGTTGCCGCGCGAACAGGTGATGTCGGTCAGCTTGGGGCAATAGGCCAGGAAGTTGCCGTCGTGGTCCTTAAAGCCTTTGCCTATGTTGAAGCTGGCCAGGTTGTCGCAGTGGCGGAAGGCATCCTCGCCCACGGTGGTCACTGCATCGGGCAGGTCGATGGCGGTGAGCGCATCGCAGTCGCGGAAGGCATTCCTGCCGATGGTCTGCAGCTTAGTGCCCATGGTGATGGCGGAAAGCGTGGCATTGCCCTGGAACACGCCGTCGAGAACAGCCGTGACGTCTTTCTCGTTGTAGGTGTCGGGGATGGTGAGCGCCGCGCCGTTGCCGGTGTAGCCCGCCACCTCGTAGCCCGTTGGCGAGAAGATGTCGCCTACAGGTCGGTAGGTCAGGCCGCTCTCGTCGGTGGCATCGACAAAGTTCTTGATATACATGTCGGCCAGCGTGGCCGGCACGGGGAAGTCGATGTAGTTGCCGGTGAAGTAGTGCCAGTGGTCTTCGCCCAGCACCTCCTTGGTCTTGTCCTGGGTCATCGCGCTCTCGGTGCTGTATCCCGTGTTGTACTCGATGACATCGGCCACCGTATATTCATGTGTCTGTATCAGCTCCCTCCCTTCATAAAGATCCCAGTAGGCACAGTTCCTGATGGTGCTTTCCAGTTTTTTGTTGATTCCTCCGACGAGTATGCCCGGCAGCTGCGTGGGATTGGTGATGGTGTAGGCCAGCAGGTTTCTGGCCAGGCAGCGCTCTATGGTCACCTGTCCGGCACCGCCGACGATGCCGCCGGTATAGGGCACGCCTATTTTGTCGCCTTGCTCGAGGTTCTGTATGAAGTTCGAAGCCGAGCAGTCGGTGATGGTCACGTCGGTGCCTACATTGCCGATGATGCCGCCCGTCCAGCCGCTGCACTTCACCATTCCGCGGAACATGCAGCGCTCGATGGTGGCATTCGCGGCCCGACCCACGATGCCGCCGCCACTGCCGCTGGAGGCTTTCACCGTGTAGTCGTTGCCGCCGGAAGCCGTGTTGGTGACGAGGATGTCGCTGATGCGGCTGCTGTTGTCCACGTAGCCCACCAGGCTGCCTACGTAGTCGCTGCCACGTACCTGTGGGTTCTGCAGGTACATGTTGTAGATGGTGGCATTCTTGGCATAGCCGAACAGTCCGGCATAGTCGGTGGTAAGTTCTACGTAAAGATTCCTGACGACGTGGCCATTGCCATTGAAGATGCCGTCGTAGGGATTGCTCTGGGTGCCGATGGGTGTCCAGCTCTCGCCGCTCATGTCGATGTCGGCTGTCAGCGTCACTTCCTTGCAGTCGCTTTCTTTGTAGAGCTCTCCGCTGTTCACGGCATCGCGGAAAGCCTTCAGGTCTGCCAGCGAGCCTATCTCTTGCGGGTTGGAGTTCTTCTCGTAGATGCGGGCGAAGGCGTCGCCCCACCCTATGCCGCTATATTTCGCAGCGGCGTAGGTGTCGGTATAGCCCGACGGCACGTAGAGCACGCGCTTCATGGCGTCGTCGGCCATGCCCGCCGCCGTTCCCTGGTAGGCGAAGACGTCGCTGCGCTGCCACTCGGGCGGCGTGGTGCCCTTACACTCTATATAGGCCAGGCGTGGCAGGCCGATAAAAGCCCCGCGTCCCACCTTTTTCAGTGAGGCCGGCAGCACGATGCTCGTCACGTTGCCACAGCCTATGAAGGCAAAGTCCTCGATGGCGTCGATGCCTTCTTCTATGACGATGCGCGTGATGCCCGCGCAGAATCGGAAGGCAAACTGCCCCACCACGTTGTCGTCGCTGTCGTCGCTGGTGATTCTCGGAATGGTCAGCACGCCTGTCTCGTAGTGAGGCATGCAGGCATTGCGCCCGTTGCCGATGGTGTAGGTCGTGCCCGACTGGGCTACCGTCACCGTCAGACTCTTTCCTCCCGCATTGACGTCGTAGGCCATAGCCTGCACGGCAGCGAGGACGACCATCTGTATCGCTAATATCAATCGTTTCATCTTGGGTAGTTGTTTAGTTGCCAGTATATTTTGTATATTTGCTGCTTCCCCAGTCGAAGAGCGTTCTGATGAACTTAATGTCGGGCGAAGCACCAAAGAAGGTGAACATGAAGTTGGAGCATGCCGGCACGTGGTCGCCGGTGTCGCTGTCGTCAAGATAGAGCGTGCAGCCATTGCTGCTGAAGCGACTCTTGGCACTGCGGTAGTTGTCGTATGGCACCACCGTGTCCTTAGTCGAGTGGAACAGGCATACCGGCTGCTGTGGCACCCACCCCACGGTCATGTTGTTGCTCTCAAGGGCTCTCGCCAGGTCGTCCATCTCTTCGTAGTCAGGCAGGGGCTCGCCCTTGGCCAGCTTCTGCATATACTCGTAGGCCCTGGGCGTGAGCACGTATTCCAGCCTGGCCCTTCCGTCGCTGGTGAGCATCTGCTGGTATTTGTCCTGCTTCGAGAGCTTTTGCAGATATTTTTCTATGTCGGTGGTCGTCTTCTCCTTCGCCTCGTATTGCTTGTCGGCGATGATGTCGAGAATCCCCGTGTCGATGAACGTCTGCGAGAAGAAGTCGGTGGCCTTGTACTTCATCATCAGCGGGTTGGTGTCGAGCATACCCTTGATGATGAGCGCAATGGCTACGGGCATGCTCAGCTCGCCTGCCTCGTGACCGGCATCCAGGTCGTCGCGCATGAAATATTTCAGCGTGGCCACAGGGTCGTAGGGACCGTCGCAGCACACCGAGCCGGCCAAGGGCATCTCGCCAGTGAGCCCGTTCTGCTCGATAAAGCGGTGCACGGCCATGGCCACCGAACCGCCCTGCGAGGCGCCGATGGGAATATACTTGCCGTAGCGGAAGGCATCGCTGCGCTGTGCCCACTGAGGCGACACCGTCTCGTTCTTACCCGCGAAACGGCCGGCACGGAACAGCGCCATGCCGTAGCGCACGCCATCGACCACCTGACGGGCGGTGAGCTCCTGGTAGAGGTAGGGGTGCGGACGGTCCTTGGTGATGCCGTAGCCTTCGTAGTCGGGCATGATCAGCACGTTGTAGTAGGCAGGGTCGTCCATGTCCTTCCTGATGCCCTTTCCCCATGAGGCGTAGTACTGCATCATGCTGACGTCCGACTTGAAGTAGCCGCCAGTGGGGTAGCAGCTCGGACACTCCGAATTGCTGGTGATGGTGCAGTGGCAGCCTATGATGACGTTGTTGAAGCGATAGCCGTCGTTCCAGTAGCCTTCACTGAAATAAGGGAAGGCCATGAGCGACGACAGGACGATCTCGTTGCCATGACAGTCGATGGAGGGGTAGCTGAAAGTGTAGAGATAGTAGGCCACACCGCTGTAGTAGTCGCCATAATCCAGTTGACCTGAGGCAGCGGCACTGCGCTTGGTCCTGGCGCGGTAGGATGTCTTAGCGCGTTCAAGTGCCATCTCTGGACTACTGCCCAGGTCATCGACAGGCACGTCAATATAACCCACCACGACGGGCATGGGTTCCATTCGTCCCGTCTCGGAACTCATCATGAGCGAGTCGCGCAGCACCTGAGTACGCAACACGCCGTTCACCACGGTGGCGTCGTCGGCAAGCACGGGTCTGTCGAGACTGCCTGCAATAGGAACTTGCGCATAGCCCAAGGCTATGAGCATCAGTCCAAATGCTGTAGAAAATAATCTTTTTACGTTCATTTGCATATCATAGTGTTTATATTATTCGATTGTTTTAACTTACTAAACAGGATGTACAAGCGGAACTTCTGCACAAAATTAGTACTTTCTGCTGACATAAACGGGCATCCGTGCCAGAATTCCTCCAGACTAGTTGCGCAGAAGACGCCTCTTTGCGCAGGATCTCCCATTTCGACGCGTTTTATTATTCCTTATCTTGTAAATCAGATGAAGATCTCTGATAATGGCAAGCGATTCCCCCTAAGAGCTGTCGTTAGTAGCAGTTGGGGAGAAAGAGTAGATTCACTTTGCTTTTTTCCTTTGGCTTTCTATGGTTATTCAAGTTTCGGAAGTAATGAAACGCCATGCAGCAAAGCCACGAAGGGGCGAAAGACTCGTTTCTCGCTCTTCTGTCAACCCTTCGGGGTTACGGTGGGAACGTCCTGTTTGCAGGGGGGGCACCCCTGCCTATGGTCTTATCAGGCCGTCGGCCTTAAGGCTGCGCATCACTTGCGAAAGGTGAATATGGTTACTAAGTGCATAAAGCTCCTGTAATGCCCGGGGTAAGGGGAAGGTGCGGGAAAGCTGTATACAGCCACTAAGCTTTCAATGAACGATAAATTTAGCCAAACTTGCTGCACCATCAGAGGCTATGCAGGGCGATTGCAAGATTGGTTGGACAAACAAACCCGTCAGGCCTCATATAGATATGTGTCAGTCAAGTCTATCTCCTATGCTATACGTGATATCAATACAAAGCGCGAAATGTTAAAGTAATAAATTTATTAGTAATAAACTTGTTAGTAATAATTTTATTTCATACCTTTGCACTAGAAAAACGATGAATTTATGGCTATAGAGAATCCATTTGTCTTTGGCAAGGCTGCTGAGGGAACATATTTTACTGATAGGATAGAAGACGCCAAGCGTCTCCATGCCAATCTTACGCATGGCATTAACACAATCCTTATTTCTCCTCGCCGATGGGGAAAGACTTCGCTCGTGAAGAAAGTTATCGCAGATATTAACAGGCCTGACATCAAGCCTGTCTTCATCGACATCTTCCAATGTAAGTCTGAATACGAGTTCTACCACGCCTTTGCTTCGGCTGCTATCAAGCAGACATCCTCACGACTTGACGAGTGGGTGGAGACGGCAAAAAACTTTCTCTCCAACATCTCTCCCAAGTTCTCATTTGGCTCCGACCCAATGAACGACTTCTCGTTGTCGTTTGAGTGGAATCCTAAGGACGATACCGAAACCGACATCTTGCAGCTGCCAGAGAAGATAGCTCAAAAAAAGGATGTCCACTTAGTGATATGCTTGGATGAGTTCCAGCAGATAGCAGATTTCAGCGACACGCTGAAGTTCCAAAAGAAGCTACGTTCTGCTTGGCAGCACCAGCAGAACGTCACTTATTGTATGTTTGGCAGCAAGAAACACCTGATGGAGAACATTTTCAATGACAAGGGCATGCCGTTCTACAAGTTTGGCGACATGATGTTCCTCAAAAAGATTCCCACGGAAGAATGGGTGCCATTCATTTGTGCAAAGTTCCAAGAAACGGGCAAGATAATCTCTCCTGAACTAGCCTCTAAGATTTGTGAGGCAACGGAAAATCTCTCCTCATACGTTCAGCACTTGGCATGGGTTGTGTGGTATAAGACCGACAAGATAGTAACCAACAAAGATGTCACGGCAGCCATCGACGACCTGTTGGAACAGAACAAGGTGTTCTTCCAAAGGGAAGTTGAGCAATTATCCGAGCTTCAGCTGAACTTCCTCCGCGCATTGGCCAATGGTGTGACCACTGGATTCAGCCGGAAAGATGTCATAAAGAAGTATCGCCTGGAGTCTTCGGCCAATGTGCAATCTGTCAAAAAAGCTTTGCTCAAGAAAGACCTCATCAACGTGGACGGACAGGAGATTTCTTTCAACGACTCTCTCTTCAAACAATGGCTGAAACGACAGACGTTTTACGATTAAAAACCAGACCGGTCTGTTCTGAGACGAAATAGGAAAAGCTAGTAGATGAAGAGTAAATCATGGATTAAAGTTGGCCGTTTCCTACTGAGGTATATGAGAAGAGAGTATTATTGATTGAAACTATTTACGCCATGGTTCGACGAACAACTCCAATAAAAAAACACCAGCGAGACAAACAAATCATCTTTGTTTATCTCGCTGGTGTTAAGTTGTTTAGGCTTAAAGGCAAGCCTTAATACTCATCCTCGTTGAAAACTTGTTTTGCGATGATTTTGTATTGATTATCAGCCGTTTATATTACCTTTAACTATTTTAAGCCAAACTTACCGCACTATCAGAGGCGATGCAGGGCTATTGAAAAGCAAATTGGACAAACAAACTCATTAGCCCTCCGACCAAACAGCCACGTACCATTTTTTAGTAACATACTCATCATGTATTATTCTATCAGCAAAAGTACAAAAGTATTCTTTAAATCACACCGAAATAACACAAAACATCCTATTACGCGCGTAGATTTAATCAAATTTTGCTAAAATCTGAACAAAACGATTCCGAATTTGCGTGAATTTGAGAATAAATGTGTAACTTTGCAATGCATTGTGGGCGAAGCCTGCTTTGCAAAGACATAAGCTCGTTAGCCGCACAATCACCACCGTACTTGCTACGAGCAAACATAGGATATAGGAGCTGCCCCGTATAGGGCGCAGATTTCCCATATTTCTATGTGGTTTGTGGTGAACCGTGCGGCGTATGGCGAAGGTCTGCGCCTCTTGTATATATAGAAACTAAAATAATTGTACTATGAGTATTATTGGCTATAAAGGAGTTGCAGAGAATAAGTTCTCGCAAAAGACTATTGTAGAGGCTATTATGAGCTCTGTTCATAATATTGTTATCAAGGCATTTGTCTCTATAAGCTTAATACTAATGTTGGCTTCATGTAATGACCAACAGGTGTCAAACATTGAAAAGAAATATCAAGACTCGATTGCGGTTTTAAAGAACCAGCTCGAACAAGCTAATGCCCAAATTAACATATTGAGATACCCTGCAGATCAACGTCTCAACAAAGTAAAGACCCTAATTGAATCAGATAATCTCGACGATGCGTTGACGGAGATACAACAATTGAAAAAGGTATTTCCAAATTCAGTGGAAGCAACGGCATCAGAGTCGCTCGAAAATCGTATCAGAGAACTAAAAGAAGCAAAGAGAATAGAAGAAGAGCGCATAAAAGCACTAGGGTACAAAGCTATTCCAGAACATAATACTGTAAAGATCGATTACAATACTATAACACTTAGTGGTATTAACGTTGGAAATCGCTTTATCTTTGATGCGTATGACGATCGCTGGTTTTACAGAGATGCTGATAGGGGCTGCAAATATGTGACAATGCAAATGTCAGTCACATCGTCAAGTCACGACCCAGACTTACCCCAATTGGCAGCTTATAGTATAGATGGTGACAAAATGAATCTAATAGGAGAATTCGACACAGAATTTGCAAGATGGAGGGACTATGGTGCCTATTTAGGGAATTACCATGATTCTTCGAATGACTTCTCAAAGGTAAGTACTGTAAAATTCAAATTGGGTCTACAGGTTAGTAACGAAAGACTCTCAAAACCGTATGCCATTGTAGTGATGAAGAAAAATGCACTAACCTCTCATTACGATAGATTTTCAAATCCACCAAAATCGTATATCGGCTCTGCCAACTACCCATCCACATTGTCTTTGGACAGTTTCCGTAGTAACTATGTATTGATAAAAAGATTTAATCTGAAATAGTATGACATTGCTGTCCACTAAAAATCGCCAAGCGTTCTTTGAAATGATTGAAATATAGTTTGTTGCAGAGTTTTTAAGGGCGAACGGTCTTGATTTTGTACCTTTGCGGGAAATAACCTGCTTATGTATAATTTCAAGTATGTCTT
>JAFUEP010000068.1 GCA_017470345.1 Prevotella sp. | reverse complement strand
TCGCCGACGGCGATGCCCAGCCCGGGCAGCGTCACGCGGCCGACGCCCTCGCCCTGCAGGAAGCGGATGCCGCGGCCCAGGGGCCCGGCCCATGCGACGCGGGCGGTGATGTGGCAGCCGCGCGTCACGTCGGGGTCGTCGCTGAAGTCCTTCGTCGCCGTCGCCGTGGCATATTCAGGAAAGACCTCCGAATGGTCGATGCCGACCGTCAGCGTCTCGCCGTCGGGCAGCGACAGCTCCACCTCGTCGGCCGCCTCGCCCAGCAGCCGCAGCGTGGCCGCCTTCACGGCCGCCGTGGCGACGGCCCCGGTGGTGAGCCCCGTGCGCAGGGGGAAGAAGTCGGGCACGAAGCGCTCCACCATGCGGCGCAGTCCGTGCCTGCCGTTCACGCATGCTATGGTCACGCCTTGTCCCTCCGCCGTCACGGGCGGATAGGCCGGTCGCTCCACGACAAACACCCCGACGCCGGCCTCGCGGGCGGCGCTGACCTTCGCGGAGAATCCGCCGCTCAGCCCGCTCTCCTTCGTCAGGATGGCCTGCGGACGGAGCTGGCGGATGAGCGTCGCCGTGTCGTCATGTTCATAGTAGACCAGGCGCTCCTCCGGGAATCCGTTCTTCCGGGCCAGCGACTTCGAGACGTTGCGGTCGAGGATGCGCCACCAGCACTCATGCCGCTGCCAGTAGGGGCGCAGGCGGCCGATGGTCTGCACGCCCGTCAGGGCCAGCAGGCGATCTATGCCACGGGCCTCGAGCCGGGCCATGGCGTCGTCGTAGTCGCGACACCAGACGATGTCGAGCGTATGGGGCGGATAGATGCGGTCGAAGCGGACGACGGGCACCCCGACGCGGCTGGCCACGCTGATCACGTTGCGATGGAGCTCCTCGGCAAAGGGATGGGCTGCATCGACAATGAGGCGGACGCCATGCTCGCGGCAGAAGCCTGAAGCCTCCGCCACGTCCATGGCCCCCGCGAGGCGGTGGCCGTTGACGAGCTCCACCTGCTGCAGCTCCGAGCGGGTGGAATAGTAGAACGGACGGCCCGCCGCATCGAGTGTGGCCGCGGCCTGGCGTCCCTCAGTGGTGCCGCCGAAAACGAGTATCATTCGACGACGGGGTGACTATAGTTATGACAATGTTTCATCTTCATATACCTTATTATATTATAGCATGCAAAAATACGAAATCCTGCGCATATTGCCAAATAAAAGGCTGGCAAAACAGCATCCGCGACGTATGGCCTGACATTACTCCACTCCCTGGCGGAAGAGGTGGGTGAAGTGGCGGTTGTAGAGCTCGGAGAGACCCTGGCGGTTGTCGATGGCCTCGCCGACGACGAGCATCGTGGTGAGCGTCAGGTGGTTGTCGCGGACGATGCGGCTGAGGTCCTTCAGCTGACCGCGATAGATGCGCTGGTCGGGCCAGGTCAGGTGATAGCAGGCGGCCACGGGGGTCGACTCAGGATACTCCTCGAGCAACTCGCGCTGCACGTCGTCGACGATGGCGGCCGAGAGGAAGATGCACATCGTCGACTGCGAGCGGGCCAGCAGGTGCAGCTTCTCGCGCTCGGGCATCGGCGTGCGGCCCTCGCCGCGGGTGAGGATGATGGTCTGCGTGCGCTCGGGGATGGTGAACTGCGATCGCAGCTCGGCCGCGGCGGCCAGGAACGACGATATGCCGGGGGTGATGCGATAGCGCATGCCCTCGCGGTCGAAGAAGGCCATCTGCTCCTGTATGGCGCCGAAGATGCAGGGGTCGCCGGTGTGGAGCCGGACGATGCGCTTGCCCTGGTCGTAGAACGTCTTCATCAGCTGGCACTGCTCCTCGAGGGCCATCGCGGCCGACGAGCGGACGATGGCGCCCGGCTTGTGACAGTCGGTCAGCTCGCGGGGCACGAGGCTGCCGGCATAGAGGATGAGGTCGGCCTGCTCCAGCAGCCGGCGGCCGCGCACGCTGATGAGGTCGGGGTCGCCCGGACCGGCGCCGACGATGTCGATGAAGGGCCCGTCGGCAGCCTCTTCCGCCACGGCGAGGGTCCAGTTCCGGCCCTTTATTTTGTTTAAGACCAGGCGGCCGCCGTTGCTGCCGAGGATGGCGGCGGCCTCGCTGACGCTGGGCGTGCCGACGTGGCGCTCGACGGTGGCGCTGGGCGTGGGCACGTCGATGCGCGCCAGCTCGTCGGCCGTGAAGAAGCGCACCGGCTCGTGCAGCTCGCCGATGAAGGGTTCGTCGGCCTTCACGTCGATGGTGCACCACTGGCGGACGGCCTCGGGCCGGATGCCATGGCGGCACAGCTCGTCGTGCATCTGGCTGACGATGTCGCGATAGTCGTCAGGCCGATGGGCCAGGCCGAAGCCGGCTGTGAGCACGCGGGGGATGAACTGGATCGTGGTCAGATGCCCGGGAATGGCGTGCACGTAGGGCGAGACGATGATCAGCAGGCGGCAGTCGGCAGCCTCGCTGACGTCGCGGACGAGGCGGACGTGGTCGGGCATGGTCCGACGGAGATAGTCGGTGCCGGCGTCGTGGGCGTCGATGAGCATGGCCGTCGGCCGGCGGTTGACGAAGTCGAAGATGACCTTGTTCATCGCGGCGTCCGTGGCGACGGCCCAATGGAAGCGCTGCGCCAGCGTGTCGAGGGCCCAGAGCTGCTGGTTGTCGCTCTGCGTGGTGACGACGGGCTCTACGCCCAGCGCGGCGGCCAGCCGGGCGGCCAGCGCGTTGGCGCCGCCCACATGACCGCTGACGACGGCGACGACGTGGCGGCCGGTCGAGTCGATGCAGACCACGGCGGGGTCGGTGTGCTTATCCTCGATGCAGGGGGCGATGGTGCGGACGCAGATGCCCATGGCTCCGATGAAGACCAGGGCGTCGAAGTCGTGCCAGCGGGCGGCGACGTCGGCGCGGTCGAGGGCCTGACCCTGCGTCTCCTGACTGACGATGTCGGCCACATGTCGGCCGCCATCGCTGATGGTTATGATGGCTGTTCGCATTTCAGTATGTCGATGGGGTTATAGTCGTTGAGGGCAATATGCATGGTGGGCAGCTGGCGGAAGCCCAGCTCCGCGCAGGCCTCGGCGAAGAGCTGGCGGCTGGCGGGCGTGACGCTGTTCATCACGATGACGCCGCCGGGGGCGAGGCATGAGGCCACCTTGGCCATGATCTGCTTGAGGTGGCCGCCGTGGCCGCCGATGAAGACGGCGTCGGGGGAGTGTAGTGTAGAATGTAGAGTGTAGAGTGTAGAGTTTGCTACCGCTGTAGAAGTGGCCTGTAGAGCGGTAGCAAACTCTACATTCTCCACTCTACACTCTACACTATCTCCATTCTCCACTCTCCACTCTACACTATCTCCATTCTCCACTCTACACTCTACACTCAAGAAGTCGCCCATGTGGACGGCGATGCCGGGGGCGTGGTGGCGGCGCATGTTGTCGCGGATGATGGCCTCGCACTCGGGGCGGATCTCGAACGCCTCGATGCGCAGGTGAGGGAACAGCAGGCGGGCCTCGATGCTGATGCTGCCCGTGCAGAAGCCGATGTCCCAGAGCACATGGCGCCGACTGAGGTCGAGGGCCTGCAGGGAGAGCAGGCGGATGGGCATCTTGGTGATCATCCGCTCTCGACCGTCGAGCAGGGCGAAGTCGCTGTCGGGGATGCCGAACGGCCGCGGGCTCGGGGCGGCGGTGGCCTCGAGGATCAGGCAGTTGGGTTGGCTGAACTCATGCGCGGCCGCCTCGCTGAGGGTGAGGGTCGTTAGCCGCTCGCGGTCGGGGTGGCCCAGATGTTCGCCGACGTGCATGCGATAGTCGGTGAAGCCATAGTCCGCCATGCGGCGGGCGATGGCGGCGGGCGTGTGCTCACGGTCGGTCAGGACGCCGATCTTCGCCGTGCGCTCGATGAGGGCGCGGTCGAAGTCGGGCCAGGGGCGGCCCGTCAGCGAGACGATGCGCATGTCGTGATAGGGCATCACAAGGCGGTGGGCCAGCATCTGCAGCGAGTTGAAGGCCGGGAAGAGCTGCACCGCGGCCTCGGGCATGCGCTCGCGGATCGTGTTGGCAAAGCCGAAGAACAGCGGGTCGCCCGAGGCGAAGACGGTCACCTGCGCCTCGTCGCCCAGCTGCCGATACTGCGCGAAGACTTCGTCGAGCGGCACGGTGATGTCGATCCATCGTGCGCCCGCCGGCAGCAGCCGTCCGACCAGCTCATGATGGCGCCGTCCGCCCGAGAAGATCCGCCCGCGGCTGATCTCCTCGGCGACCTCCGGGGGAAAGAACGGCTCCGGCCGGTCAGGAATGCCAATAATGTTGAATTTCATTTTTTTCTTCGGGATAACGGGATAACGAAATAACGAAATAACGAAATAACGAAATAACGAAATAACGAAATAACGGAATATCGACCTCGCGGCGGGGGCGCGGCGGGGGGAAGCCGGCGGCCGCCCCCCCGGCCGTCAGAGATCTCGGCCGGGGCGGAGCTGCGCCGCGTCGTCATAGCAGAGGATGGCGTTGCAGAGGGTGGCGGCGAGGTTGGAGCCGCCCTTCCGGCCCTCGACGATGATCTTGGGGATGTCGCGGAAAGGCTTCACCATGTGCTTCGACTCGCAGACGTGGACAAAGCCGACGGGGGCGGCGATGATGCCGGCGGGGCGGGCCTTGCCGCGGCGGATGAGGGTGCAGAGCTCCATCAGCGCCGTCGGCGCATTGCCGAAGGCGAAGAGGGCGTCGGGATGCTCCTCGACGGCCAGGCGGATGCCAGCCTGGGTGCGCGTGATGCCCTCGCAGGCAGCCATCTCCGCCACGCGGGGGTCGGCCAGATAGCACTTTGCCTCGACGCCCAGCCGCTGCAGGGCACCCTTCCGGATGCCGCTCGTGACCATCGTGACGTCGGTGACGATGGTGCGGAGCGAGCCCTCGCGCACCTTATCATAAAGATGCTCGACGGCCAGGGGGTCGGTGTAGAGGATGCGCTCCATGTCGAAGTCGGCCGTCGTGTGGATGGCGTGGAGCAGCGCCCACAGGTGGTCCGTCGGGTAGTCATGGCGGCGGAGCTCGGCGGCGATGGTGCGGAACGACTCCATCATGATCTGCTGGCCGGGCTTGACGTCGGCACTGGCTGCGTCGCGATAATAGCCGCGCGGCGTAATCATCCGATTGTCAGATACATAGGTCTGCGAGTTGCCGATGATGACGACGGTGAACATGTCGATGGCCTCAGGGTTCAGGTCGGCCAGCGTCGTCGTGACCACCTGCTGCTCGGGGCGGCCCGCCTGGCGCACATAGCCCACGGGCGTCAGCGCGCTGCGCTCCTCGAGGAAGAGCTCGCGCAGGCGGTCGAGCTGCCAGTAGCGCTCGTTGGAGCGGGGGTTATAGACTGCCGTGACGAAGTCGGCCTGGGCGGCCGCCCGGATGCGGCGCTCTATGACGGCCCAGGGCGTCATGAGGTCGCTGAGCGAGACGACGCAGAAGTCGTGGCCCATGGGCGCGCCGAGCAGGGCGGCGGCCTTCTGGAAGGCGCTGATGCCGGGGACGACCTCAAGGTCGACGTCGAGGCCTTCGTCGCGCCGCATCTCGAACATGAGCGGGGCCATTCCGTAGATGCCCGCATCGCCGCTCGAGATGATGCTGACCGTGCGGCCCGCGGCGGCCTGGGCGAAGGCCAGTGCGGCCCGCTCGCGCTCGCGCTTCATGCCCGTGTCGATGCACTCGGCCGCGGGCTTCAGGTAGGGCCGTATGAACTGGAAGTAGTACTTATAGCCCACGACGACGTCGCTCGCGCCCAGCGCACTGACGGCGGCGGGCGTGATGTCCTCGGGCGAGCCGGGGCCGATGCCAACGATGTAGATCTTCATGCGTTTTGTTAATTTTTATGACATTCCGTGTTAAGTTTTTACAACCTATTGATAATCAGGCACCTGCAAATCCCGTTTTGAGAAGCGGTGCTTTTCGGGGAGAGAAGTGCCGCTTTTCGAGTCGAGAAGCGGTGCTTTTTGGCGCGAGAAGCGGCGCTTTTTGGCGCATAACTTGTCGAATGTAAATAAATTTCGTTGTCTTTTGATTAGTATTTCATCCTCAGGCTGACGACTAGGGAGCGGCCGGGGTTGATGGTGGAGAAGTTGGAGTTCCAGGGGGCGGTGTCGCGCTTGTTGAAGAGGTTCTCCACGCCCAGTCCGGGCTCGAGGGTGAAGTGGCGCAGGGCAATGGCGTGGGTGGTCGTGAGGTCCCACTGGCTGTAGGCGTCGGCATAGCCGTAGGTGCTGCTGTAGCGGCGGCCCTGCATGTGTCCGTTGAGGTTGACGTTGAGGTGGTAGTTCTTCCACTGGCGGTCCCAGGTGAGGGCGACGCTGCCCACGTGGCGGACGCTCTTGTCGACGGGGGTCTTTGTTTCGGGCGAGGGGGCCGACGGAGAAGCGGCGGTGGTGGCCTCGGAGTCGGTGAAGGTGTAGCCGCCGGAGAGGGTCAGGCCGTAGGGCAGCAGGAGCTTCAGCTGGGCGCTGAGGCCGCGGAGCGTGGCGCGGTCGATGTTGTCGCGCTGGCGGATGGTGGTCCATCCCTCTTCGCGCAGCTGGCTGAGGTGCTGGTCGGCGTCGATCTCGGCGGTCGTCATGGTGCGATAGTTGATCATGTCGCGGATCTTATTGAGAAAACCGCTGACGGAGAGGCTCATCCAGCTGTTGGAATACTCGGCGTTGAGGTTGAAGAAGTGGTTCTTCTCGGGGTCGAGCTGCGTGTTGTTGATGGTGTAGCGGGCCGTCGTCTTGGCCTGGTCGGTGGCGAAGAGCTGCGAGAGCGTCGGCGTGCGATAGCCCCCGGCATAGCTGGCGCGGAAGCGGAAATGGCCCGTGTGATAGAACAGCCCCACGTTGGGCGTCAGGGCCGATCCGAAGTGGTCGTTATAGGTGTAGCGCAGGCCTGCGACGGCCTCCAGCCCGCCGACGATCTGAAGCTCGTCCTGGGCGAAGACGTTATACGTGGCGGTGGTCTCGAAGTCGATCTGGTCGCTGTGGCTGCTCAGGCTCTGCTGCACCAGCTCGGCGCCGGCCGAGAGCTTGTTCCAGGGGGCCAGGCGGAAGATGCCGCGCAGCGTCTCGCTGACGTAGTGGGTGCGCTTGCGGGTCTCGTCGTAGGCCTCCTTGTCGGCCGTCTGCCAGTAGTCGTACTTCGACGCGAAGTTGTCGCTGTAGACGTCGAGATAGACGTGGGTGCGGTTATTGGGCGTCCATCGGGCGCCGCCGCCGTAGAGGTAGGACTGGTGGTGGAGGTCGTAGGTGTAGGCCCGTCGCTCGGTGTACTTATAGTCGTCGCCGCTCTTCTTCTGGGTGAAGTAGGTGGCCGACTGCGGGCGGTCGGTCAGGTAGTCATAGTAGGAGCCACGCAGATAGACCGACCAGCGGTCGTCGAAGCGCCACTCCAGCTTCTGCGAGACGTTGTCGCTGGCGTAGGCGGCCGACATGGGGCGCCCGGTCAGCTTCAGCACCTCGGCGTCGCCCTCCTGGAAGGCCTGATAGTGGTTGACCTGCCAGCCGTCGGCCTGACGGTGGGCATAGGCGGTGTGCGACGAGAACGGGCCGTGGTTGACGTCGACGCTGACGTCCTGGCTCAGCCGGCCGTGGCTCATGACCTTAGTGTCGGAGAGGGCGGCGACGGTCGATTTCGTGTCGTCGGTGATGATGTTGATGACGCCGGCGATGGCGTCCGATCCATAGAGGGCCGAGGCGGCACCGCTGAAGACCTCGATGCGCTTCACGTTGGCCATGTTGAAGCGGTCCCAGCGGTCGTCGCCGCTGACGCGCCGGCCGTTCTCGAGGATGACGATATAGTCGTCGCTGATGCCGTTGAAGTTGATGAAGGTGCCCATGCCGTTGGTGTGGGTGGTGACGTGGGTGGTCAGCCGGCTGAGGGCCTCCTGCAGGCTGGTCACGTGGGCGTTCTGCAGCTCCTCGGCCGTGATGACGCGCACGGCCACGGGCGAGTTGTCGGCCCGGTGATAGGTGCCCGTGCCGGTGATGACGACGGGGTTGAGGGCGACGGCCCGCAGTGAGTCGGCCGCTTGGGCAATGAACGATGTACAATGTACAATGAACAGGAGGGCAAATACTGCTAATCGTTTTGTCATTTCAATAGTTATTTAGGTGTGTTTTCTTCGCCAGACGGCGTCGGGAATGTTTTGTTCATGGTTGAGTTTGCGGCTGAGGACGAAGAAATAGTCGCTCAGGCGGTTGATGTAGGCCAGCACCTGCGGGTCGACCTCCACCTGCTCCTCGTCGGCCAGGCGCAGGATGCAGCGCTCGGCGCGTCGGCAGACCGTGCGGCAGCAGTGGGCAAAGGCGGCGCCGCGCGCACCGCGGGGCATGACAAAGAGGCGCAGCGGGGGCAGCAGCAGGTTGAGGCGGTCGATCTCGGCCTCAACGTCGCCGACCATCTCGGCCGTGACGACGTTGCCCGGCCGGACGTCCATTGAGCGGGTGTCGGTGGCCAGATAGCCTCCGACGACGAAGAGGGCGGCCTGCTGGTCGCAGAGGAAACGGACGTCGGCCTCGTCCTGACAATAACTGATGACGACGCCCACGAGGGCGTTGAGCTCGTCGACGGTGCCGTAGCTCTCGAGTCGCAGGCAGCACTTGCTGACGCGCTGGCCTCCGACGAGCGATGTCTGGCCGTGGTCGCCGGTCTTGGTGTAGATCTTCATGGGTTGAGCAGATGATAATAGTGAGGCTCGTAGTCGGGCAGCAGCTCGGGGTGGAACGCCTTGACGAAGTCGGCCAGCAGCAGGTGGGGCTGCACGCCGGCCAGCTCGCGGTAAGGCACGCGGGCGAGGTTGCAGAAGACGACGTGCTGCTGCTTATATGCCCGCATGGCGGTGTAGCGGGCATCCTCGTCGGCCAGGGTGCTGAGCGTGTAGTCGCCGTCGTAGCTGCCGTCGGTCTGCCAGAAGTCGGCGCTGAGTCCGCGGGCATAGACGGCCTCGAAGTCGAGCGTCGTGCCGCCCGAGTCGTCGTTGTCGGCCATGACGTAGCGGGCGCCGGCGTCGTGGAAGATGCGTGCCATATAGCTGCGCCCGCCGACGACGTACCATCCGTCGCGCAGCTGTCGGCCGCTGACGACGGTGGGGCGGTGGATGGAGTCGAGGCGTGCCACCTCGTCGCGCAGGGCCAGATACTTCCGCTCGATGTCGGCGAAGACGGCGTTGGCGCGGCGCTCCTGCCCCGTGAGCACGCCGACGAGCTTGATCCACTCGGCCTGGCCCAGCGGGTCGGTCTCCTTGTATCCGTGGTGCGGGATGAGGGGTATGCCGCAGTCGCGCAAGGCCTCGAATCCGCCGTGCTTGGAGGCCGAGACGAAGATGAAGTCGGGGCGGAGGGCGATGACCGTCTCGAGGTCGAAGTTGCCCTCCTTGCCGATGCGCACGGTCTGTCCGCTGGCCATCTGCTCCTTCATGCGGGGCGAGAAGAGGTTGCGCAGCGAGTTCATGCCGACGATGCGGTCCTCGAGGCCCAGCACCTCGAAGTTGCCCAGCTGGAGGGCCGTGGTGCAGATGAAGCGGCTGGCGGGCTTGGCGACGACGAACGTCTCGGCGCGGCCGTGAGAGGCCGACGGGTCGGGGTTGCTGACGGCGACGTGGATGCCGTCGGGCTGATAGTCGATCTTGAGGCCGCGGGCATAGCGTACGACGACGGTGTCGCTGTAGGCACCGGCCCCCTCGATGGCCTCGTCGGCGGCGGCGAAGAGCTCATTGGCAGACGCAACGCTGCTGTCGTGGCGGCTTTGCGGACCGCACGACAGCAGCATGATGACAGCCAAGAGCGCCGTTAGGACTCTCTTTACCTGCATGATTACTCCTCGGGATACATCGAGTGGTAGAAGTCGACCACCTCGGCCTGGCGGGTGTGCTGCTTATAGATGTTGCGCACGTTCTGATACTCCAGCAGACCCTTGACGAGGGCGTCGGTGCCGTTGTCCTTGAACGTGTTCTGGTCGATGCTGTAGCCCATGTGCTGGAAGTACATCTTCCAGGAGGTGTCCTCCACCTCGCCGTCGTCGTTGAGCTCGAAGCCGTTGTTCCATGCGTCGTCGTCGCCGGCCATGTCGTTGTGGGCGTGGTCGCCGGCAATCGACATCAGGGGAGCGCAGTAGACGTAGCCCTTGGTCAGTCCGGCCTGCTCCATGCGCTCGCGCACCTGCACCTTGAAGTTGTCGGCCATGTCGACGGTGCCGACGAAGTAGTTCTTGTTGATCTTCTGCAGGGCCGTCTCCAGCTGGGTGTAGCGGACGTTAGCCTTGTAGGTGTCGTACTCGTCGGGGTTGCCGTGGCCCATGAAGGTCATGGCGCCCTGCTGGGCATACTTCGAGAAGTTCTCGTCGAGGGCGTCGGCCAGTGTGGCAGCGTCGGCCTCGGTGTACATCAAGGGCATGCCGAGCTTCAGCGTGACATTGGCCATGTACTTGTCGTCGAGGTCGCCGTTGGAGTTGTTGCCGAAGTCCTTCATGGCGTTGACCACGCGGCTGAACTCCTCGCCCGGGATGACCTGCATCGACTGGACGATGATCTCCTCATACTGCACGCGGCCGAAGGCCTCGAGCCAGTACTTGGGCTCATAGAACGAGCGGGCGGTGGTGTTCTCGGCAGCGCGGGCGCGGTTGATGCAGATGGCGCTGGAGAAGGAGAGATAGACGTCGTAGCCCGAGAAGGCGCGCTCATACTCGGCGCGGGTCTGGTCGAAGGCGTCGTAGGCCTGCTGCCAGGTTGATCCGAAGGCGACGAGGAGGATGGCCTTCGAGTTCTTCTTCTGGGCCTTCACGACCTGGTCTACTTCGTTCTGATAGCGCTGCATGTTCGACACGTTGTTGTCGTCGTCGTCATCGCTACATGCCACGAACGTGGCGGTTGTCATCATGGCCAACATGGCCAACAGGATAAACTTAATCTTCTTCATTTTGTTGTTGTTTGTTAGAATTAAACTTAGTGTTATTGAATCTTACGCGTTTTCCTTTCTTCAGTCGCACGGTCAGCGTCGCATAGACGGTGCGGCCGGGCGTCGTCGTGCCGAGGTGGAGGCCGTGGGGGGTGCGGTCGCAATAGTTGAGGATGTTGTCGATGCCGGCCTCCAGGCGAAAGTCGAACAGCCGCGAGCGGCCCAGGTCGTGGGTCGTCGTCAGTCGCCATGTCTGATAACCCTTGCCGTCGCCGTCAACCTGATAGTAGCGCTTCGACGACAGGCGGCCGTAGAGGCCGACGCCGAGGCGATAGGCGGGCGAGAAGGTGTGGGTCCAGGTGGCGAAGAGGTTGGCCTTGTGGTGGGCCATGCCGTCGATGGTGACGCTGACGAGGCGTTCGTGGTCGCTGTCGTAGACGTGGGCATCGGTGTCGAGATAGCTGTAGCCCAGGCCGGCCGTGAAGTCCTTGGCGGCATAGCGCAGGCTGACGTCGACGCCGCGCGTGCGGGCGTCCTCCATGTTCTCATAGCGGCGCACCTTGCCCAGCATCTCGCCGTACTGTATGTGATAATCGGCGGGCGCCTCGTTGCGGGGGACGGTGACGAGGGTGATCATGTTGTCCAGGCGGTTCACGTAGCCCGTGGCGGTCAGGTTGAGCGGCCCGAGGGTATATTCGGCGTTGAGCGAGAAGTAGTCAGACGTCTGGGCCCGCAGGTTGCGGTTGCCCAGGTACATGATGACGGTGGTCATCTCGCGCACGTAGCGATAGTTCATCTCCTTCAGCGTCGGCGTCTTGAAGCCCTGGCTCCACGAGGCCCGCAGGCGGAGGGCGCCGGCAGTGAGCATGGCCGAGAGCTTGGGCGTCAGGCGGAGGCCGAAGCCCTCGTTGCGGTTGAGGCGGAGGCCGGGCGTCAGGTGAAGCGTGGCACTGCCACGCTTAACGGGACAGGACCATTCGTCCTGGACGTAGAGGGCCTCGGTGTTGTCGGAGGCGGTGGCCTCGGCGAGGCTGGTGGGGGCTTTCAGGTAGTCGTAGCGGGCCTCGAGGCCGGCGCTGAGGCGATGGCCGGCGGACAGGGCGACGACGGCCTTCAGGTGGGCCATCAGGCGGCGCTGGTCGCTCTGCAGTGCGCGCTGGCCCTCGAAGTAGGGATAGTCGAGGATGAGGCGTCCCTGGTCGTCGAAGCCCTCGGCCAGGGTGGTGGCGGTGAACTGGTGATAATAGGCATGGCGGTTCCAGTCGACGTCGAGGGTCATGACGTCGTCGGCCCCGCCCATCTTCCATCGGGCCCCGAGGGCGGCCGAGGCGTTGGCGTAATGCATGTCGAAAGTCTTGACGTCATACTTCGGATACTTGCCCCTCGGCCTGTTGATGTCCTTCTCATACAGGGAGCCGCCGGCCGTCAGCTCCAGCCGCGGCGAGAGCTCGAAGGAGAGCTGCTCGGCGAGCTGCCAGTTGGTGTGGCGGTTGACGGTCTTGCTGCGCGAGTCGGTGATGGGGTCGGTCGACGAGGGGGTCCACTCCGTGGCCGTGTTCTGCCAGCCGTCGGAGTGCTGAAGCTGCAGGTTGGTGTAGCTCTTCAGCCGCCCCGAGGCCAGCCCCAGGGCGTTGTGCTGGCGCACGTCGGCATAGCTGCCCAGACGCGTCGAGTTCTCCACGAGCAGGGCCTCGTCGTGCTTCTTCGTGATGATGTTGATGACGCCGGCGATGGCGTCCGAGCCATAGAGGGCCGAGGCGGCGCCCTTGACGATCTCGATGCGCTCGATGTTGTGCGGGTCGACGAGGCTCAGGTCGTTCTCGCCGCCCACGTCGCCGTGCAGGCGCTTGCCGTCGACGAGCACGAGGATGTACTGGTTGCCCAGGCCGTTCATCTGCATCTGCGAGCCCATGTCGCCCTCGTTGAAGGCGAACGATGCCGACAGCCCGCCGAGGATGTCCTCGAGCGAGCGCCCGCCATAGTGGCGCAGCGTGCGGCCGGAGATGACCTCGGTCTGCACGGGCGCCTGGCTCAGCAGGTGCTGCGTGCCGGTGCCCGTGACGACGACCTCCTGCAGACTGTCGCTGAGGAGCGTCGTTTGTGCCATCAAATCTGCGGCTAATAGCATGAAGCCAAAAGCCAGTCCTAATCGACGTGCCATAAAACTTGCATTTCCGTCGGCGCTTATTCCTGAGCGTCGCGTACATTTATTATATATATGCCGTTTGGCAGGTCTTCTGACTTTCCTCAGTCTGCTTCAGCCTTCCCGGGAGCAGCGCTCCCAGTGGTTTCATACAAGCAGACCTCTTAAACGAGGATCACAGCAGCAGGTACTGTCCGGGATTCTCACCCGGTTCCCTTGCACCAGCCCCTCCATGTCAACGGGGCAGGTTTCCAAAAGCGGCTGCAAAGTTACAACTTTATTTTTGAATGAACAAAAGAAAACAGGAAAAAGCTTGCCGCAGAGATGCAAAATCGTCCTTCCGCCCCTCGCCCGACGGTGGCCCGAAAAACAAGAAACGGCGCTTTTTGAAAGTAATATAGGGGTATATTACCATCAAAAAGCCCCGTTTTGACAATTTTCCTCGTGAAGTTTTCCGGCCGGCGATAAGTTCCCGAGATTTCAACGCCCCCCTATTTCAACGCCCCCCTGCCCCCCTCTAATCTTAGAGGGGGAGTTGGATAGCGTGCACGCCGCCCCCATCCGCTGGTGTCACTGCGCTCATCTGCTCCTGCGGTGGTAACCAACTCCCCCTCTAAGATTAGAGGGGGGCAGGGGGGCGTTGAGTCAGGTCAGCTGTCGAGCAGCCGCTGGCGGGTGGCGTCGAAGTCGCTGACGAGCTGGGCCATGATGTCGGCCACGGGGCGGATCTCGCGGACGGAGGCGGCCACCTGGCCGATCTCGAGCTCGCCGTTGTCGATGTCGCCCTCGAAGATGCCGCGGCGGGTGGCGCCGAAGCCGATGAGCTCGCGCAGCTCGTCGGCCGTCGCACCCTGCTCCTCGGCCGCCGTCATGCGGTCGTAGAAGGCGTTCTTGATCAGGCGCGTGGGCGACAGGCGCTTCAGGGCCAGCATCGTGTCGCCCTCCTGCAGCTCGATGCAGCGCTGCTTGAAGGCGTCGCTGGCCGAGCTCTCCTGGCTCAGGGCGAAGAGGGTGCCGATCTGCACGCCCTCGGCGCCGAGGGCCATGGCGGCCGCGATGGCCTGGCCCGAGCCGATGCCGCCGGCCGCGATGAGGGGCAGGCTGGTGGCGCGGC
>JAFUEP010000067.1 GCA_017470345.1 Prevotella sp. | reverse complement strand
TTTCTATTTCTGGAGACCAAAGTCGGCTTGTTGGGCTTCTACCTCCTGAAGCATCTTGGCTTTCTCCGCATCAGAGAGGGTGGACGACTGTTGGGTCGTTTGGCTGTTGTGGGTGTTGCGGGCCAGCCCAGCCAGTCGTCGGAATGACTACCCGTCAGCACGGTGGCATCCTTTGTTTCGGTGGTCGTCACCACCAGTTTCTTCGTGGCATCCCATGAGCGCACGTTGAACGTCACGCTCTCGGCCCATGCCCCCTGCGCGACCGCGCACAGCAGGGCGATAGTCATCAAGAATGTTTTCTTCATTCTTTGTTTTTATTCTTTTTTTCTGTTATTAAAGCAGGCCCGAACCGAGCAGTTGGTTCAGGCGGACACGGCGCCTGATGAGTCGCGACACGGTGTGGGCGGAGGCGTCGAGTTGACGCTCCTCGCGACGGCTGCCCTCATGGAGCCGCACGACGATGCGGGCCAGCAGCACTGCCACTGCCGCCAGCACCAGGATGACGAAAATCTGAATCATGATCATATCGAATCTGTAAATTTAATGGTTTCTCTGTGCGTGGGGGCCGGGGTGTCGCCCGGGTCGAGCCCTTGGCTGCGGGCTTCACAGGCGAGTCGGTTCACGGCGTGCTGTTCTCTCTCGATGATATCCTCGCGGCGGCGCAGCAACTCGCGCCGGCGGCGCGACTGCCACATCATCACCGACACGACGATGCCCATCGCCAGCACGACGACGGCCATCACCAGGAGCAGGGTGTCAAGTCTTGTCATAGTCATTGTGTATATCATATATAAATAATGTATCACTTTGAAAACTTCAGGCAGAGCATCGTCAGGTCGTCGTTGGGCTCGGCGCCATTGCGATGCTGCTCGACGTCCTTCGCCAGTCTGGTCACCATGCCCCAGGCGGTCTCGTACTGATTGCTGCGCAGGATGTCGAGCAGACGGTCGTCGCCAAACTGGTTTTGCTGTGCGTCCTCGGCCTCGTTCAGCCCGTCGGTATAGATGAAGAAGGCCCTGCCCATAATGCTCTCTATATCCTCTTGCTCATAGTCGAGTTCGGCCCAGAGACCGATGGGAGCGTTAGGCTGCATGTCGATGAAGGCGGCCTCGGGGGTGCCGGCATCGATGACGGGCGGGTTGTGGCCTGCGTTGCAGAAGGTGAGGTGGCCCGTCTTCAGGTCGAGCAGGCCGAGGAAGAGGGTGACGAACATGCCGTTCACGTTGTCCTCGCCCGATAGTTCGCGGTTCATGTGGTTACATATTTCTGCCGGCTGCAACTGCTGTGTGGCCAAGGTGTGGAAGAGGCGGGTGCTCTGTGCCATGAAGAGCGAGGCGGGCACACCCTTGCCGCTGACATCACCGAGACAGAAGTATAGCTTGTCGCCTTGCAGTACATAGCCGTACAGGTCGCCACCCACCTCCTTGGCGGGTGTCATCGAGGCATGCATGTCGAGACCCTGATAGTCGGGGAAATGGCTGGGCACCATCGACATCTGAATGTCGCGGGCGATGCTCAGTTCGCCCTCCATGCGCTCCTTGGCAGCGGTAACCTTGGCCAGACGCTTGGCGGCACGGTGGCGGATGATAGTGAAGATGACGAAGAAGATGGTCAGCGACACGATGGAAGCAATAAATCCCCACATTTGTGCCCTGGCCAGGCGTTCCTGCTGGTGGAGTATCTGCTCCTCCTTCTGCCGGATGACCTCTTGCTCCTCGGCATCGACCCACTGCGACTTGACGATGGCCGAGTCGAGACGCTGGCAAATCTTGTTGGCCACGAGGTTGGCTGTGTCGCGCAGACCGGCCTTGTCGTTGGCATGGTATTTCTTCAGCCAGTAGCGCTGGATGTCCTCCAGCGAGTGGCCTGTCTGCTCGCTGACGAATGCTTTCTCGATGTCTGTCAGGTTTTCAGCAGCCTCCTGCCAGTAACCGGCCATCGAGAGGTAGTCACTGCCGTCGAGTTGTCCCTCGATGGTGTGGGCGAATCGAGTCTGCTGATAGCTGGCGTATGCCTCGGCAGCCTCGGCCATCTTCCCCTGCCCCTCCATGCCGACGGCGGTAAAGATCAGGTAGCGGGCCCATTGCTTGTCAATGTAGTTCTCGTCATCGACATATCGCTTCTTATAATCAGCCACCAGCGTGCCGAACCGCTCGGTCCAGAGTAGGCCCATATTGTATTGCTTCTCGCTGAGCCAGCCGTAGGCGATATTGATGAGGCCCACTACGGCATCGCGGTATGCCTCTTTGGAATGGCTCTCATTGACATGAGTGATATGCCGCTGATAGGCATGTTCGAAGAGCTCATTAACCGTGGAGTCCTTG
>JAFUEP010000066.1 GCA_017470345.1 Prevotella sp. | reverse complement strand
GCCGTTAATGCCCGACAATTCCAGCCGGTCATTGACGTAGCGGTTAATCTTTTTCAGTTCCATACGCCACCAAAAGTTTTGACAACATCTGCTCCATTTCCGTGCGCACCTCGGGGTCTACGCCCTCCACGTCCTGGCGCAGCTGGCGGTTCACGCGGAGGTAGTTGTACACCTCGTAGGCCGCCGTGTAGTACGCCAAACGAATCAGGTGGCGACGGCCCTGCACGCCGCACAGGAACCGGAAATACTCGCCCAGCTGCTCGAGCATTTCCTGCCGGTCGCTGGCCTTCTTGAAGTTTCGCTGCATAATGTGGCGGATGTTCGCCTCCGCCTGTTCCAAATACCTAATGTCTACTTTTTTCATAGCTGTTAAATAATTTCTATGTCATACTTTTTCATTACCTCCAACACGGCCGTAGCCTCTATCCACGTGCCCGTTTCCATCCGCGCCATGGCCACCGCCAGAAAGCAGTAGTCCAGTCGGCACGTGAGCGTCGTGTCAGGCGTCAGCAGCGTCTGCCCGCAGACGAACTGGATGTACCGCTCCGTCGCGTTCTCCGTAGGCGGTGCAAACCGCGTGACTATCTGGCGAATGGTCGTACAGCCGTACCGCCGTCGGTACGTGCGCATCAGCACGAGCCACGCCCGTATGCCGTGCTCCTCAGTGTCAAACTCTACGAAGCCCCGACGGGCTCCCGTCTTGCCAACCCAGTTCGTCTTCGACGCCCTGATGTTAAAAATATTATTCTTTGCAATCATCGTTTAATCTTTAATATTCCTTGTACATTCGACCCAGCATCACGAGCGTATGGAACGCCTCATGTTTGTCACGAAAATTCAGCCGTTTGCCATGAATGCTTATCTCAAAGCGATTACTGCTTTTTTGCACGCCTGGCAGACCCGTCCGTGCATTTGGCTTCCACGCAAATACGCGGTTCATGTCGTTCTCGCTCCGGTTAACCTCCCGCAGGTTCTCCACGCGGTTGTCCTTTTTTTGTCCGTTAATATGGTCAATCTGCGTAGGCAATTCGCCGTGACACAGCACCCACACCAGCTGATGCAGCTTTATGACGTGTCGCCCGTCAGCCATCCTCATATTCAGCGTCAGATATCCACCACCATAGTCGTTAAATCCCTTGATGACCCGTCCACGTCGGTTGCGCACCACCCCGCACTCAGCGTCGTACGTGTACCGCTCCTGCAAGTGTCTGACTAATTGTTCCTGATTTGTTCTCATTTTTCTTTTTTTCTTTTTTTATTTTTCAACGTTCAACTCTTCTTCTTCCCAGCCGTCGCAGCTGTCGCACAGCCGGTCAATCGACACGCCGCCGTACCAGTGGTGGCCGTCGCGCTTCAGCTGTCGGCACACCAGCACGCATCGCCGCATGCACTCCTCGGGACCGTACTCCTCATCGTCGTACGCCTCGCGCAGGTCGTCGCATTCCGTGTAATGTATGGCTACGCGCCGCCCCGTGTCCGGGTCTGTCTCGTATTCCGTGCACGTATGCGTCGCGGCATACACCACCGTCTGCTTCACCAGCCGTGCCGTCACCGTCACCTCCACCTCCTCGGGTGGCACTTCATTGTATGGGGCGCTCGGGTCGAGAGCCGCCCCAGGGGGATAATTATCCATCATCAT
>JAFUEP010000065.1 GCA_017470345.1 Prevotella sp. | reverse complement strand
GTATTAATGCTCCATTCTGTTATATCGCCTGATTTTCTCCAGCATCCGGGCGTTCCAGTCGGCAGTGCCGGGCAGTTGGTGGCGGCTGTTTCCCGTGGCCGAGGGCGTAAAGATGGTCTCGGCCTGCGGGGTGAGGGTGACGCGGCCGCGAGGGGAGAGCGTGAAGAGGTCGTCGCCCTCCACGGCCTGGATGACGGCCATCGGGTCCCACATCATCTGACCCGTGTTGCAGTTGCACGTCATATAGACCTGCTTGATGGGGTGCGCGTCGGTCCACGCGATGTCGCTGATGACCTGCTCGGGCTTGTACTCTATCTCCTGGCCCACCTCCATCGGCGAGAACACCATGTCAACGTCCTCGGGCCAGAGGCGGAAGAACGTCTGGGCGAAGGTGATGCCCTGCGAGAAGTTGAAGTCGGGCTCGACGGACTGGCCGAACACGCCGCCCATCTGGTAGATGCACTTCACCTTCCGCCTGACCAGTTCCACGCCGCTGAGCGGAGAGTATTCGTCGCCCCCGGACTGCAACAGCGCGGCCAGCGCCGTGACGAAGCCGATGGAGCAGATGCTGACCGAGTGGTCGGGCTGCGCGGCCAGCAGTCGGCGGTAGAGCACGTAGCCGTCGGGCAGCGCCCCGTAGTCGCTGACGCTACGTTGGAACATCGGGCTGCCGTCGGCATTGACGTAGGTGGGCAGCGCCCCGTAGTCTATCCACACCGGCGGCGCGGCGATGCCCTCGCGGACGAGTCCGATGGGCACGTCTGGATGCCCGAAGTAAGTGTTCATCACGTCGGCAATCGCCGTGTTCTGCTCGCCCATGCGGTCCACCACCACGCCGAGCAGCCGGCAGCGCCCCTCCTGCTCATAGCGGTGCAGCATCTCCAGCGCGAAGAGGTCGTCGGTCGACGAGCCGAGGTCGGTGTCGAGGATGACGAGCGGCACGCCCGTGTACTCATCTTCTGGCGGCGTCACCACCGGATTGTCCTCATTGGAGCACGATGTTAGCACTGCCAAGCCGCAGATTACGAGGATGGCTGCCATCATCCATAGCTTTCTCTGTTTCATTTTCACTACTTTTATTTTATCTTCTGGCCGTTTCGAGACAGTGTGATGACGTATGGATTCGACTTGTCTGTCAGACCAAACTGGCAATCGGTGTCATCGGCATCCAGACTGTAACGCCGCAATTCCATCCTATCGTAATGACCATTGGCATCGTTGTCGGTGAAAGTGATGACCGAGGCACGACCCAGTTTTAGGTATCCGGCATTGGCGTAGGTGAAGTTGAGCGGACAACGCACTATACCGGTGATACTGTCGCCCTGAACATCAATACTGTCGCCTGCGGTCAGCAGATAACTGTACTGGTCGAGGCTGTCGCCATGCTCCTCCAGTGTATGGTTGTGGCCCCAGAGCACAAGCACGTCGTGGGTCTGGGCAGCGGCGGTCAGAGCCTCGTACCATGTCATAGCACCGACGTTATCGCCACGGTTGGCATGAAGCGGCACATGGCTCATCACCACGATGGGGTCGCTGTCGGCGATGGTGCTCACCCACTGAGTGAAACTGCGTGTTGCCGACTCTGCCGAGATGCCATAGCGGTCGGTCTGGTCTATGCCGTTGTAGCCCATCTGCTTCGGTGCACCTCCACCGCCGGGAGGAGGCGGTGGTGCGATGCTGTCGCCCTGCTCAGGTCGTGGTGGACGGATTGTGTCATTCTGCTCGTCGGCATGTTCCTGATAGTAGCGGATGGCTGCGGTGGTGGCCGAGTCGGTGTCGAACACCATCTGTACGTAACAGATTCCGTAGGTATAGTAGCCGTCACAGCGCCTCGGCCCGCTGTAGAAGGCATTGTAGCCCTCGGTGCAGTTGTCGTCGTGCGAGCCGTAGGTCATCATCACCCGGGTGTTGAGCGGATCAACTATCGCATACACTTCGTCGTAGAGGTCTTTGATTGTGAATTCTGGAGTCATGTCGCCCCTGCCGCCCACGTAGTCGCCGCCAAGCAGCACGGTCTGCGGTCGGATGCCACTGCCAGCCACGGCGCGTGCCAGCATCGCCGTCAGGTTGTTGCCCCGGCCAGCCTCATGGCGGTCGGTTGCCACGAAGAGCGACGTGCTGTAGTCCATACCTCCGCCACACGGATTGTCGCTGTTGTCCGTACATGAGGCCAGCCACGACAGGCCCCAAAGCATAACGGCGGCGAGCATCCATAGTTTACAATGTTGTTCTTGTTTCATCTTTTGATTTATCTTATCATCAATTTGCGACGATTGTGTATGTAAATCCCAATATTTCTGTAAAATGGATTTTAATGTTCCATTCCGTCCAATCTCTTTTTCCCGTCAAGGCAGAAAAGCAATAGCAAAATGATGGCTATGCCCTTGCAGACTTTGCGATAGATAGCGAAGTGGTGTACAGCATCATCCATTACCTTAACTCTTTATGCCTCTGTAATGCCGTCAATGCCACGTGCTGAATTCTCTATTTCGGCAATCCAAAGGTAGATGCTTTGTAACCACTCCACACCACCTACCAACCATAGTAGAACAAGGGCAATGATGAGCGCAATAATCAAGAGGATGAGAACAGTCTGTTTCATTTCTCGTCACTCTTCGATTAACTCAAAATGCTGGAAGTCCTTGCACGATGTCCAGTCGCCGCCCCACTCAAAGCCTGCCTCGGTGAAGAGGCGGAAGCAGAGGTCGTTGTGGTCTATCTTGTAGGGAAAGTCCCACGTGCGGTCACAATAGGCCTCGGCGGTG
>JAFUEP010000033.1 GCA_017470345.1 Prevotella sp. | reverse complement strand
TTCCTTGATTCATGATTTCTGCCTCTTGCAATATGATTTGCAAAAGTACAAAATCAAATCTCGAAAAAACAATATTCGCGTAACTCATTGAAAATAATTAATTTAAATCATGTCTAAGAGATTTTCTTTGGACAGTAGTGCGTTGTTTAAATAAAAATTCGTTTAATTCGTTTAATTCGTGGTTAAAAAAATCCGTTGTCAGGCACGGCGCGGCGGGCGGATGAGTTCGACGAGGCGGGCCATCTGGTTGGGGATGCGGATCTGTTGCGGACAGTGCTTGAGGCACTCCTCGCAGTCGACGCACTTACGGGCCCACTTCTCCGTGCCGACCGCCTTCATGTACTCATCGAGGAACTGCTGGCGGCGCTGGTCGTAGTCGGCAGCCGACTTGTCGGGCAGGGGCAGCAGCTTCTTCTCCACGCAGTCGTTGTAGAACGAGAAGTTGGCGGGAATGTCGACGCCGTAGGGGCACGGCATGCAGTAGGCGCAGGTGGTGCAGGGGATGGTCGGTATGCCGCTGATGGCGTCGGCCACCTTGGCCAGCAGCACCTTCTCGGCGTCGCTGCAGGGCTCCAGCGGGGAATACGAGTTCAGGTTGTCCTCGAGGTGCTCCATGCGGTTCATGCCCGAGAGGACGGTCAGCACGTTGGGATAGCTGCCCACCCATCGGAAGGCCCATGAGGCGACGCTGGCGCCGGGCCGTGCCTCTGAGAGTTGCTTCTGCCACTCCTCAGGCATGTTGTTCAGCCGTCCGCCGCGGAAGGGCTCCATGATGACGGCCTGGATGCCGGCCTTCTCGAGCTTTGTGTAGAGATATTCGGCATCGGCGTCGCGACGTCGGCCGCCGCCCATCGAGGCATGGCGCCAGTCGAGGAAGTTCATCTGAATCTGGGCGAAGTCCCAGTGATATTGCTCCTGATGGTCGACGAGCCAGTCGAAGGCCTCGACGTCACCGTGATACGAGAAGCCGAGGTGGCGGATGCGCCCGGCCTTGCGCTCCTCGACGAGGAAGTCGAGCAGCCCGTTGTCGAGGAACCGGCCGTGCAGGTTCTTCATGCCGCCCTGGCCGATGCCGTGCAGCAGGTAGTAGTCGACATAGTCGACGCGCAGCTGCTTGAACGAGTTGTAATACATCTTCTTCGACTCCTCCAGCGGCCATATCGCCTCGTTGTAGTTCGACATCTTCGTGGCCACGTAGTAGCTCTCGCGCGGATGGCGGCTGAGGGCCTCGCCCGTGACGGCCTCGTTGCGGCCGCCGCCGTACATGGGCGACGTGTCGAAATAGTTCACGCCGTGGGCCAGCGCATGGTCTACCAGCCGGTTCACCTCTTCCTGCTCCTTCGGCAGTCGCATCATACCGAAGCCCAGCAGCGATATTTTCTCGCCCGAGCCGTTCTGCGTGCGGTAGGTCATGAGCGGCGTCTTGTCGTCGTCGTCAGTCTTCGCGCCGTTGTCGGCCAGTGCCTTGAAGGGCTCGAGCGCCGTGAGGGCCACAGCCGAGCCCATGCCGATCCCCATGCGGCGCAGGAAGTCGCGCCGGCTGAGCTGATTGTCGTTGTCGTGTTTCATAAAGTCTTTGTTTGGGGTTGTCTCACTTGGCTGCAAAGTTACAAATAAACTCCAAAACTACAAAAGGAAAGCGGCAGTTACGAACGTTAAATTATATAAATACTTGCATGAACCATTCATATCAACTATATGCAGCACCGCAGGCAGTTAACAGCAAGAGGCTGTTTTCTGCCTGCGGCGCTACATATAATTCACACGAAAGATCCATACTAATGGCTCATCGCCTCAGTACGACCAGGTATGATCTTCACCACAGGTCGAACTCGTAGATGCGGACGGCATCCATGCGGGCCTCCTGCGTGGGTCCGACGACGTAGAGGCGGACGTAGCGGACGCTGGCGGGCTGGAAGGTGCGGTCGATGTCGTTCTGGCGGTTGCCGTCGATCATGTCGAGCGTCTGCCACTCCTCCTGCTCGTTGCTGCGGCCCTGGAGGAGACAGGTGCGGGTGACGTAGGCCTGCATCTCACTGCCGGCGTTGAGAAGGTGCCAGCGGCTGACGGGCTTCACCGAGCCGAGATCGAACGAGATGTAGTTGGGTGCACGATGCGTGTCGCACCACTTCGTCTCAGGGTCGCCGTCGACGAGCATCTCCGGCCGCTCACGGTCGTTGACGTAGCCCGAATAGCTCAGGATCTTAGCCCCGTGCAACAGGCTCGGCCCATGGCTGGCAGCCTCAGCGTCGGCCTTCAGATAGCTCAGGTCGTCGCGGTTGCTGGTTTGGAAGAGCGGAGCGGCGGCCATGGCGTGGATGTCGTCGGCAGCAGCCGTGGCGGCGAAGACGACGACATGCTCGTCGCGGGGCAGGACGACCTGCGTGGCGCCTCGCGGCACGTCGAGCCGCAGCTTGAACATATAGGTGAACTCATACGGCTCGTCGCCCTGGGGCGAGTGGCGATGGGTGCCCACCCACCCTATCTGGGCCTGCTTCAGGTGGCCGCGCGTCTGTCCGTCGTGGCCCCACTGGCCTACGAAGCCCGTGTAGAATGGCACCTCGACGGTCTGCTCCTGCCGGCCCACGCGGAACGTGGCCTGGCGGTCGCCCTTGCTGCTGGCAGCCAGCAGGTAGACGTGCGTGAAGGTCTGGCCTGCGGGCAGCTGCAGCGTGTCGCCACGGCAGACGAGGCCGTTCCGTCCGTCGCGCTCGCCGAAGCGGAAGCCGATGCCGTCGACGGTCAGTCCCTCGGCGGGCATCAGCTCGGCGGCATAGCTATAGCCACCCTCGAAGTCGGCCTCGCCGCGGAACTCATTGAACGTGAAGCACTTCTTGTTATAGGTCAAGGGCAGCACAGTCTGAACCAAGGGTGCCGGCTGCAGCTCGGGCTGGCGCAGCTTCAGCTTGAAGGTCTTCACGCTGAAGGGCTTGATGGTGAAGCGCAGCTCGCGACCGCTGGCGGCGGCCTGGTGCAGCGAGCGCTCCGTGCCGTCGGCCTCGACTGCCTGAAGGATGTCGGCGGCGAAGGTCAGCGTGGCCTGCTGCTCGCCCTGGCCGCTCAGCTCATGGACGCGCACGACGTATTCGTCGCTCACCTCGGCACGCTTCATAGCCCGCACGACGACATTGGGATTGCCCGACTCGACGAACGAGAACGTGCGGCCCAGCGAGCCCTTGTGCTTCGGAGCCGTGAAGGCGCGCAGCGGGCTGTTCAGCGCGGCAGCCTGGCGGTTGGCATCGACCAGGTTGAGCTGGCCCTCATGGCCGACGATGCTGTAGGTGAAGACGTGGCGGCCCTTGTCCTGATGCGCCTGATAGACATAACCGCCGCCCGGCTTCGGGGCATAGAGCAGCGACAGGCGCAGCGTGTTGTCCGTGGGCTTGTCCCATCCGTAGCGCGAGTCGTTGAGGATGGTGACGCCATACTGGCCCGAGCGGTCGGTCAGGTCGGTCCATTCGTGGCTGTAGACCTCGTACTGGTTCTCGCGGTTATTTCCGCGCTTGATGCAGCCCAGGCCGATGTCGTAGGTCGCCTCGGGGTTGCTGACGCTCAGCGGGAACTCAGCCTTCAGCAGGGCGTTCTCCGACTGCCAGTCGACCTCGTTCTGGATGTCGATGCGGCGGGCCTGACTGCCCTCATAGAGGCGGATGTGCTGGGTGATCTGCGTCGCGCCATACTTCTTCTTGATGCAGATCGACTTGCGCAGGGGGCCGTCCTCCTCAAGCGTGACGCTGACGCCGTCGTGGATGGGCAGCGGCGCCTTGTCGAGCGTGCGCTTATGGATTTCCCAGGCGGGCCAGGCCTCCGAGCGGCAGTCGTCGAAGACGACAAGGCGCACCTGGCAGCCGTCGGCGACGAGCTCGCGGCGGGCCTGCTTGTCGTAGATAGAGGTGATGTCGCCGCGGGCATCAATGGTGACATTATAAACAGAGTTGGATAGGCCCACCCCCATCCCCTCCCGAGGGGAGGGGAGCGAAGATAGTTTCTTTCCCTTGATGGGCTGGATGTTATAAATGGCAAAGCCGGTGGCGGGGGCTGTAGCTTCAAAAATCAATTCCTTATTGCCGTTATTATCTACCACTTGCGAGAGCACCTCACGGCCGTCAGGCCCAACTACACGGTACTGACTATACTCCCCTCCCCTCGGGAGGGGCAGGGGGTGGGCTTGTTTGTAGCTCTCATTATTATAAACCACCACCGGCGTGCCGCTGACCTGCGTGTCCATCATCCTGACGACGCCGCCGACGCTCGTCGTCAGCACGTCAGAGAACTGCTTCAGCGAGATCAGCTCGTCGTTCCATGAGAACTCGTAGGCGCGGGGGATGGAGGTGCCCGTCACGTCGTCGTGGAACTGATGCCAGATGACGCGGCGCCACGTGTCGGTCATCTGCTGGATGGGATATTTATAAGCACCAAGCCAGTCGGCCATGACGGCCGAGCGCTCGGCAGCGTCGCCCAGGTGCTCGTTCTGGCGGTTATAGAGCTTCATGGCGGCCTGCGACGTGTAGCAGCCGTTGCCGTGCAGGTCGATGGTCAGCTCGCCGTCGAAGTGGGGGAGCCCAGAAGCCCCAGAAGCCCCCCCTACGGCCCCCGAGGAAGAAGCCCCCCCTACGGCCCCCGAGGGGGCTTCTATAGTTTTGGAGGCGGAAGAAGCTATCGTGCCCCCCTCGGGGGGCGAAAGGGGGGCTTCGAGGGCTTCGAGGGCCAGGTCCTTATAAATCTGGTCGCTCGTGGCCGAGATGATCTTCACCGGCCCGTCGCCCTTCAGTCCGCGCTCCAGGGCGCGGACGGAGCCGACGGTCGGCGAGCCGCCGATGTCGCCCGTGCCATAATAACGGTAGAGCAGGCCCTGCGGACTCTCGTCGGCCTCGCGCCGCAGCATCTCGCTGTGGCTGAGGTCCTCGCCGTCGTCGAAGCGCTGACCATAGCCGAAGCCGTGGGTCATGAACACCTCCGAGCCGTCGATGCCGCGCCAGCGGCCCACCGAGAACGGATACTTCTTATTGCCCTCATAGAAAGGCGCCGTGCGCCACATCAGCTTCTGACTCGAGAAGCCCACCAGCCCGCAGTGGGCCATCAGCGTCGGCATCGTGTAGGGGAAGCCGAAGCAGTCGGGCAGGAACACGTCGGTGCCCTCCCGCTGGAACTCCTGGCGATAGAACGTCTGGCCCAACAGGATGTTGCGCACCCACGACTCGGGCGAGCAGACGATCGTCTCGCAGGCGTCCCACGACGAGCCGGCCAGATGCCAGCGGCCCGAGGCCACCCATCGCTTCAGCTCCTCATACTGCTCGGGGTAATACTCCTTCATCCACGCATACTTCACGCCGCCCTCGAAGTTGAAGATGTAGTCGGGGTACTGGCGCAGCAGGTGGAAGTTCTGCACCATCGTGTTCCAGATGTAGCTCTTGATCGTCGCCTGCACGTCCCAGTTCCACTGGGTGTCCAGGTGGGCGTCGCTCACCATGTAGGCCGTGCGCTGCGGCCCGTCTGTCGTCTGTGCGTTCATGCTCATTGCCATGCAGCATACCGCTGCCATTACTTTGAATCTCATTATTACTTACGTTTAATTGTTATTTTTAGTCGTCTGCAAAACTATTTTCAAGGCTTGAAAATATATTTTCGCGACTTGGAAATCTATTTTCAAGCCTTGAAAATAAATTTTCAGGTCGTGAAAAAAGCATTAAGGGGTCATTCGCACGGGCCGGATCAGTCCCTCGTCGTCGAACTCCAGGCGGTCGATGCACGTGACGCGATGGTCGCGGCCCGTGTCGCCCAGCGGACGGCGGTGGTAGACGATGTAGTACTGGTCAGTCTTCCGGTCCTTGATGACGGAGTGATGGCCGGCGCCCGTGGCCACTGCGGGGTCCTGCTCGAGGATCTTGCCGATGCGACGGAAGGGGCCCAGGGGCGACGTGCTGACGGCATAGGCCACCGAGTAGTCAGGACCGCCCCACCCGCCTTCGCTCCACATGAAATAATACTTGCCCCCTCGCTTGAGCATGAACGGGCCCTCGACGTAGCCCTCGGGCGTCACCTCCTTGAAGGTCGTGCCGTCGGCAAACGTCCCGAGCGAGAGCAGGTCGTCCGTGAGGCGCACCACGTTGCAGTGGCCCCAGCCGCCGTAGTACATATACCACTGGCCGTCGTCGTCGCGGAAGACGAACTGGTCGATGGGCTGCGCCCCGTTGACGATCTCGCCGATGAGGGGCCGCCCCAGGGCGTCGCTATAGGGGCCCTCGGGCCGCCGGCTCGTGGCCACGCCGATGCCGCCGACCTCGCCTTCGTGGACGTCGTTGGCAGCGAAGAAGAAGTAGTACGTGCCGTCTTTCTCGACCACCGACGGGGCCCACATGGCCCGGCGCGCCCAGCTGACCGCGTCGGCCGTCAGCACCCGCGGGTGCTTCTTCCACTTTCGGAGATTCTTCGACGAGAAGGCATCGAAGTGCAGTTGCCGTTCATAAACGTCGCTCGTCGTCGGATAGACCCAGTAGCGCCCCTCGAAGACGGCGCCCTCGGGGTCTGCATACCACCCCTCGACGATCGGATTGTGTCCCAGTCGCTGCGCGCTGGCGCCCGCCACCGCCATCAGTGCGGCGACGGCAGTAGTAATGAATAGTCGTTGTTGTGTCATATCGCTTGCAAAATTAAGCAATTCCCCACAATCCGAAGGATTCATTCTTACCAATAAATGAAAAAAAATGGTCAAAGCAGGAAAGAAAGCGTCTCTTTTTTGGCTATTTTGCGAATTATTAGTACCTTTGCGCCACAATCATCATAATAAGGAAAAAAGCATTATGGAATCAAGACTCGTCATCTATAATACGCTGACGCGACAGAAAGAACTGTTCAAGCCGCTGCATGCTCCCAACGTGGGCATGTATGTCTGCGGACCCACCGTCTACGGCGACCCGCACCTGGGCCACGCACGGCCCGCCATCACCTTCGACCTCGTCTTCCGCTACCTCAAGCACCTGGGCTACAAGGTGCGCTACGTGCGCAACATCACTGACGTGGGCCACCTGGAGCACGACGCCGACGAGGGCGAGGACAAGATAGCCAAGAAGGCCCGACTGGAGCAGCTGGAGCCGATGGAGATCGCCCAGTACTACACCAACCGCTATCATCAGGCGATGGACGCCCTGGGCTGCCTGCGCCCCTCGATCGAGCCGCACGCCACGGGCCACATCCTGGAGCAGCGCGAGCTGGTGCAGCAGATCCTGGACCGCGGCTTCGCCTACGAGTCGAACGGCTCGATCTATTTCGACATCGAGGCCTACAACAAGCAGTATAAGTACGGCATCCTCTCAGGCCGCTCGCTGGAGAACGTGAAGGACGCCTCGCGCGACAACCTCGACGGCGTCGGCGAGAAGAAGAGCCAGGCCGACTTCGCCCTGTGGAAGCAGGCGCAGCCGGAGCATATCATGCGCTGGCACGTCGACTTCGACATCCCTGAGGACGGCCACCATCATGAGCTGGAGTCCGACGGATTCCCCGGCTGGCACTGCGAGTGCACGGCCATGGGACGCAAGTATCTGGGCGACGAGTTCGACATCCACGGCGGCGGCATGGACCTCGTCTTCCCCCACCACGAGTGCGAGATCGCGCAGGCCGTCGCCTCGATGGGCCACCCGATGGTGCACTACTGGATGCACAACAACATGATCACCATCAACGGACAGAAGATGGGCAAGTCGCTCGGCAACTTCATCACGCTCGAGCAGTTCTTCACCGGACAGCACCCGCTGCTCTCGAAGGCCTACTCGCCCATGACCATCCGATTCTTCATCCTCTCGGCCCACTACCGCGGCACGGTCGACTTCAGCGACGAGGCCCTGCAGGCCGCCGAGAAGGGACTGGAGAAGCTCATGGACGCCATGGCCGCCCTCGAGCGTCTCCAGTCCGGTCAACCGTCACAGTGTGACGGTTCACAGCAATGCGACGCCGAGACGGAGCGCATCGTCCGCGGACTGCGCCAGCGCTGCTACGACGCCATGAACGACGACCTGGCCACGCCACAGCTCATCAGCCACCTCTTCGAGGCTTGCTCCGTCATCAACAAGCTGCAGGACCACAAGGCCACCATCTGCGCCGACTGCCTCCGCGAGCTGGGGGAGGTGATGCACCTCTTCGTCGAGGACCTGCTGGGCCTCCAGCCACAGCAGCGCTCGGCCTCGAATGCGGAGCGCGAGGAGGCCTTCGGCCACGTCGTCGACATGGTCCTCGACCTGCGCGCCAAGGCCAAGGCCGCCAAGGACTGGGCCACCAGCGACCTCATCCGCGACCAGCTGGCCGCCGCCGGCTTCGAGGTGAAGGACACCAAGGACGGCGCCACCTGGAAGCTGAACCGCTGACGCCCCTGCCCCAGCCCGCGGACCTAACGGGAACGGTTTCGCCCGCGAATCCGACGGGACTCTTTTTGACCACGAATTGCTCGAATTGCACGAATTAGCAGTTCGCCCGGCCCGCCCAATATAAAAAAGGAGTGACTCCCCACGGAAGTCACTCCTTATTATGATGTCCCCCCAGCCAGAGCAGCCCGGCCGGATTTGTCCCCCTTCCTCTCGTTTGCACTTTAAAAATGAGTATTTTACCCCATTTATCTAAGTAATTCTACAAATTTTCATCAAAATAAGGTGATTTTTTAAAGAATAATTTGTAAATTTGCATCGTGTTTCGTAAGAAGCACGACATTTTATTTGCTCAATCGCTTCTCAAACTTCCACAACAGACAAGCCAAGAGCAGTAAGATACCATTACCGATGGAGTCCACTTAAGCGTGGGTTTCCTCATAAGGTAATGGAGGCTGTGGAAGGCCTGAGAAGCGTATGATGGAAGTCTGCGCTTTCTTTTTGTATAAAGTTAGTACAGTATCATTGAAGAAACGAAAAGGCAATATTGCACAACTTTAAAAAATACAAACATGAACAAAAAGAATTTTTTGCATCTGATGGCCATTATGATGGTCGCAATGCTGAGTTTGGGATTCGCATCATGCAGTAGTGATGACGACGATTCTATTGACAGTTCTATTATTGGAACTTGGGAAGAAACGAATTACACTGATGGAACATGGCAATGGACTTTCAACTCTAATGGAAAAGGAAGCTGTAAAGTAACTAATCGTACTACTTATACTTTTACATTTGATTTTAGTTTCAGCGGATCTACTTTGAAAATAACAGGTGAAGAAGACGGAGAGCGTTATACCGACACCTATTCTGTAAATATATCTTCGGACGGAAAAATTATGACATGGATAGAAGAGTACAATGGACATACATATACAACTGTTCTGAAAAAGATATAGTAGCTTTGGAATAGAACAACTTTTTAAGTTAGAAGAATTACAAATTATGAGTGGGATACCTATATCGATATGGTAGGTATCCTTCTCTTTATATCGCCCATTTCTATTTTGCATACCTTCTGCTATTTCACGATTAAACCAGTAATCTCAGCGATATTCATCTTTTGAAACAAAATGAATATTGTCTCCAAATTCTGCTCGGGCAGAAAGTTCAAAAGTAGTACGTCAGGGCGATGCGCCATGCGTTGGTCTTGGAGCGGGCGCGGTGCATAGTCTGGTCCTGGAGGGCGTCGACGATGGTGTCCCAGGTGATGTCGGCGGTCTTGCCGAGGGGGATGTTGTAATAGAGGGCAGCCTCGAGGTGGCGGCCGAGGGTGACGCCGCCACCGAGATTGAGGCCGAGGGTGGTCTCCTGGAGGGTGAAGTGGTTGCGGTAGCCCTTGAGGTCTTCCCAATAGAAGGTGGACTCGCCGAGGTTGAAGTTGAGCTGTGGCCCGATGCTGAGGTAGACGCCGACGACGCCCATGAGGTCGATGCCGAGGCGGGCGTTGGCAGGCAGCTGGAGGGTCTTCTGCTTGAGCGTCTGGGTCTCGACGCGGAGGTCGCGCTGGTCGTAGAGGGCCGCGGCATCGACGGTGAGACCTACGACGGGTGTGTGGATGCGCAGCTGCGGGCCGAGGAAGAATCCGGCGCGATTGGCGCTGCGGAGGGCGTCGCTCGTGAACTGCATGTCGATGATGTCAGCACCGCCACGCAGGCCGAACTGCACGGTCTGTGCCTGAGCGGAGAGGGTAATAAGAAATGCACAATGTATAATGAACAATGTACAACGGAGAATGAACGATTCGCTATTTCGACCTTCACTCTTCATTGTACATTGTTCATTATTCATTGTACATGGTCCTATCAGTGGCGTTCGCGGCGCACTGAGACGCGGGCGGCGCCGGAGGAGGCGGAGGAGCTCTTCTGACGGACCTTCTCCTTGGGCTCGCTGCCGCGACGGCTGCGCTTCTGGCCCTTCAGCTTCTTCGAGTCGGAGGCCATGGCGAGGGAGTCGAGCGAGTCGCGCTTCTCGGGTGCGCCGAAGATGTTGTTGCGGAAGGCCTCGAGCTCAGCCTCGATGCGCTTCTGCTCGGCGGTGAGCTTGGTGGAGTCGCCCTGGGCGATCTGCATGAGGGTCTTGCCGAGACGGTTGGCGGTCTTGTAGATCTTGCCGCGATACTTGTTCATGGCGAAGTAGTCGTCGAGGGTCATGACGGCCGCATCGTTGATGTCGCTCGTCTTGATGGTCTGACGGCTGAGGAAGGGCTCCACGTCGCTATACTTCACCCAAAAGAGTGGGTACTTGGCGGCCTCGCCTCCGAAGTCGTCCTCGCGGAGCATGACGGGACAGAAGGCCTGCGGCTTGATGTGGAACGTGGAATTGGCCTGGTCGAAGTAGGCGCTCTCCTTGAGGTAGTAGAGCTTCACCTCGGGCGAGGGGATGTCGCTGTTCTCCACCTTGATCTTGCCGTCCTTCTCCTCGTAGTAGATGTGATAGTTGTCGAGAATAGACTTCATATCAACCTTCGTGTCAGACTCGAGCACCTCATTGCCGTCGAGGTTATACTCATAGACAGGGATATAGCCGGCCAGTGCAAGACGGAAGACGTAGGTGAAGAGGTTCATCTGGCGACCCATGGGCTCGACGGGATAGTAGAGTCCGGCGTTGTCCTCGTGGCTGAGGTCGATCTCGCGATAGATGTCGCGGCGCCATACGACGTCCTCTGGCATGTCGACGGCCGTAGGATACTGGATGCGCATGCGCTGCGACATCGAGCTGCCGCCCTTGGCCTGCTGCGCCTTCTGCTGCTGGGCCTGCTGCGCCTGTGCGCGGCGCTGCCGGGGCTGAGCCTGCGCTGTGCTGATGAACAACGAACAATGAGCGGCGAAGAGCACCATTGCCACGATCCAGCGAATATTCATTTTAGTCATATCTCTTTTCATTTCATTATTCCATTAACTGTTCATTGTACATTATCATTGCACCTTCAGCTCCATGGCGGCCGAGAGGGTACGCTCGATGCCGTCGGGACCGATGGCTACGACCCGCGAGATGTAGAAGCGGCGGCCGCGCGAGAGACGGCGGAACTGCTCCTTCTGGGCAGCGGAGAAACGTGCGCCGTCGCTGGCCAGGGGCTTGGCGTTACCCATGTTGTCGAAGAAGACGGTCTCGAAGGAGAGCACACGGAAGCCGATGTCGAGGATGCCGTCGTCGATGGCGGCTCCGATGCCGTCGGTGGCGAGCAGACTGCCCTTAGGCATGTTGCCGCCCTTGAAGCGCGAGGGGTTGCCGCCCTCGTCCTTGATGTCGATGTAAGGCGTCGGGTCGGGCAGCTTGCGCACACGGAAGGTGAACTGTCCCATCTGCTGCGGCCGTCCCGTGTTGGTCGAGGTGACGGTGATGGTGGCGTCCTGTCCGATCTTCGAGGGCTTGGCGATGTACTTGCCGGGCCCTGTGGGCGTCAGCGAACCGTTGGTCATCGTCGCCTGGATCTTGTTCAGGGGCACGCCCGGCACTGAGACGCTGATCGGGTTGTTATAGCCCGCATAGAGCATGTTCATCAGGTCAGCCGAGACGGTGGCCGAGGGGTCGACGACGGTGTACTTCTGCTGGAAATCGCGGCGCAGGCGGTCGCCGTTGCCGTTGACCGTCTCGATGTAGCCGGCGAGGGTGAAGTCGCCCGTGCGGCCGCAGACGGTCTCATAGACGCCGTCGCGGAGGTTCATCTTCTGTCCGCCGATGTAGATCTCAGGCACCTGCGTGGTGTCGACGGCGGCCATGACGATCTTAGCCGAGAACTTGTCGCCGCGAACGATGGTCTGCGAGTTGGGGATAACGAAAGCCTCGAGCAGGTTGACGCGGATATCCTTGACGTCGATGTTCTGCACCAGCGTGTGGAGCACCTCCTTCTCGGCATTGCGCACGTCGCCCTGCAGCTTTGACAGGATGGTGACGGCGGCGATGGCGGGCATAGCCTCAAACTGCGACTCCTGCCAGTTCTTGCCCAGCGAGCGGGCGCGGCGGTTGACGTCGGTGGTCAGGTCGCTGGCGATGTTGCGCTGCTTGGCCGTGTCGGGGATCATGCTGAGGATGCGCTGCCGATAGCTGTCGATGGCGTCCTTGAGCTCCTGTCCGCGGCCGCGGCCCGGGGCCAGCATCACCTGGTTCGAAGCCTCCAGGTCCTCCTGGTTGCGCAGGCTGTCGGGGTTGGCGTCGCTGCCGTCGGCCTCGCGGGCGATGGCGAGCTTGAGCTCAGCCGCGAAGTCGTAGAGCGAGTCGCTCATGAGCTTCACCTGCTGTGCCTTCTCGTACCACTCGCGCACCTTCTGCGGGTTGGCCTCCATCTGCTGCTCGAAGGCCTCATAGATGGAGAGATTATCCTTGATGGCGTTCTCCGTGGTGCGCCCGATGCTCTCGCCGACGATGGCAAAGCCGTTGAGCACCTCGTTGGAGACGTTCAAGGCGAGCATGGCCATGAGGACGACGTACATCAGGTTGATCATCTTCTGGCGCGGAGAGACGGGTCTTTTCTTTATAGCCATTATTTGGTATTTACATTAAGCATCTGAGCGGAAGCAAATATTTCATTCTTCACTCATCACTCATCACTCTTCACTTATCATTCTTCACTCTTCACTATCTGCGCCCCCTTGGGCATGTTGACCGTCATGGCCTCGATCATGCGCGTATAGATCTTGTTGAGCTCAGCAATCTGGTCGGCCATGCGGCGGCTCTGCTCGTTGATCTCGTCGATGGTGCCGATCTGCTGGCTGGCACCCTTAAGCTGCATCTCGTAGACCTTGCAGATGCCGGTCAGCGTGCGGTTCAGGTTCTCCATCTCCTCGGAGTCGCGCGTCAGCCGCTCGCTCTGCTCCGACACCTTCTTCAGTGTCTCGGTCAGGGCCTTCAGCTGCTCCACGTAGCCCTGCGTGGCCTCCTCCATCTCCTCGGGGTCGATGTCGGGCAGCTCGGGCTGCTGCGGTGCGACGATGCCGCCTATGATGCCGCCACCGCCGACGACGCCGGCACCTCCAGCGCCCACTTCGACGCCTTCGCCGGCGGCCACGCCCTCAGCGCTGCCGCCGCCACCGCCGCCGATGATGATGGTTCCGCCACCACCGCCGCCGCCAGCGACCGTGCCGCCAGCGATCGTGCCGCCAGCCACGCCGCCACCGATGACGGCAGCCGGCTGCAGGCCAGCGCCCTCGATGCCCTCGACGGGCTCTGCGCCCTCCGTCGTCGGCAGACCTTCCAGGTCGACGTGCGTAGGCAGATCCTTGCCGTCCTCCGTCTTGTCGAACGGACGGTCGAAGCCTGCGATGAAGAAGACGAACACCTCGGTTCCCATGCCGAGGAACAGCCAGAAGTTGGCGCCTGGCAGGTGGGTCAGCTTGAACAATGCGCCAAGGATGACGATGGATGCGCCCCAGCTGTAGGCGTAGTTCATGAACGTCTGTCCTGGCACGCTGTCGAGCCATTTCTGCAGACGATAGACGGGATTGTATTTGCTATACTTTGTCATGAGTTATTGTCGTAATAACGGAATGTCGGAATATCGAAATAACGGAATATCGAAATATCGGGGGGGAAGGGGAAGAAGAATCACCTCCGCTGCTTCTTCGCCGAGGCCTTGGCCTGCTTCTGCTGTTTCTGCTGCTTGGCCTTCTCGCTCGACGTGTTGGCCAGCGAGCGGACGCAGCGGAATCCGATGAAGGATCGCGGCTGGTTCTGATATTCGCTGGTGCGCCATGCGGAGCGGATGTAAGTCTCGGGGTCCTTCCACGAGCCGCCGCGCACGCTCTTCTTCTTCATGCGGTAGGGGTCCTCCTTGGCCGCATTATACTTCAGCTGCGGGTTGAGGTCGCTCATGGCGTCGACGCCGGCCTCGGTGTAGATCGTCGATGTCCATTCGGCCACGTTGCCGGCCATGTCGTAGAGCCCGTTGGAGTTGGCTGAGTAGATGCCGGCCTTCGACGTGATGAGGTTGCCGTCCTTGGTGTAGTTGCCGCCCTCAGGCTTGAAGTTGGCAAAGAAGCAGCCCTTGCCCGATGCGACGTCCTCGTTCTGCCATGGGAACTCGTTGCCGTCCTTGCCGCGGGCGGCATACTCCCACTCGGCCTCCGTCGGCAGACGGTAGCGCTGCACATAGCGGGCAGCCGGGCCGAGGCCCTTCAGCAGATAGTCGGTGCGCCATGCGCAGAAGGCGTTGGCCTGCTCCCACGTGACGCCCACGACGGGATAGTCGTTGTAGGCCGGGTTGGCGAAGTAGTTGCGCATGTAGACCTCGTTGTCAGCGTTGGGGAAGTCGTTGACCCAGCAGGTCGTGTCGGGATAGATATTAATAATATAGGTGTTCAGGAAGTCCCACGGCCCCGTGTACTCACGGTTCAGCGTCTCGCGATGGATCCGGCCCTCGTCGTCGACGTAGGCGGTGTCCTTCGAGATGTAGACCTTCTCGTCGTAGATGCCGCCCTGCCTCTGGTCGTTCCACTTGTCGGTGTCGAGGTTGCGCTCCTCGGGGTCCACGCGGTTGCGGCGCAGGGCAGCCTCCGTGTAGTCGTAGATCTCGTAGCGATAGTTCATCTGCGAGGCGTCGAGCAGGCGCTCACCCGTGACCGGGTTGGTCACGTAGACGCTCTCGATGGCCCGCTGCTCGTCCTCGTTGGGCTTGCGGGGCAGCGACTTCTTCCAGTTCAGGTGGGGCTTGATGGGGTCGCCGTTCTTGTCCTCCTCGATCTTATACGACTCGTCGCCGCCATAGTTCGGGTCGGCCAGCCGCTCGCGGATAATCGAGTCGCGCACGTAGTTGACAAACTGCCGATACTCCGAGTTGGTAATCTCCGTGTCGTCCATCCAGAAGCCCTCCACCGAGATGTCGCGCGTGGGCGTCTGCTTGCCCCACAACGAGTCGGCCGTCTCGAGACCCATGCGCAGGTGGCCGCGCTTGACGAGCACCATGCCGTAGGGGGCGGGCTCCGAGAAGCCCTTGCCGCTGGCACCTGTCAGCTCGCCGCCGTCCTGGGTGGCCGTCTTGCTTCCGAAGCATGAAGAGAGCAACGCGATGCACACCGCACAGAGTGCGCTGCCCACGACGTTGCGATGACTTTTTTTCATATCCTTCTGTTTATTAATATTCATACCTGTCCTTTTCTTACAATATTCTCACGCTCTGGTGGCGGTTGCGCCCTTTCTTCGTGAGGTTGACGTCCATCTGATAGCCGACGCAGAGCTCATGGCTGCCCATGCCCAGCGAGATACCGTTGGTGTAGATCTCGTAGCTGTAGCCCAGCGAGATGCCATGGAAGTTGCCGCCCAGCATGACGGTGAACGAGTTGGTGGGGCTGTAGCCCACGCCGACGTACATCACGCGCTTCTCGTGCGTATACTTCAGCCGTGCCGTCACGTCGGCCCGATAGCCGATGGCGTCCGAGCGGCCCATCACGGAGGGGTGCAATGATAAGAACGGATTTTTAAACCGAATATTGCATCCGGCCGTGAAATAATATGAGCGGGCGACGCTCAGCTGGCTCGTCTCGCCCAGGTCGATCATCGGCGCCAGCAGGTGCATGGCCGACACGCCGACATACCATCGCTTGTGCTGATAGTAGATGCCGGCGCCCAGGTCGAAGGCCGAGCCCGTCACCTCGCTCGACAGCAGCGCCGGGTCGCCCGAGTCGACGACGTCGAGGTCGCTGCCGTCGAACGACTCGCTCAGCAGGGCCCCGTCGACGCCCACGCTCAGCACACCCCCGAAGAGGCGCTGCTTCAGCGCATACTGCAGGCCCAGGATGCGGTGCGAGAAGAGTCCGATAGCGTCGTTAACAAACCGTGCGCCCACGCCGTGCGTCGCGCCCAGGAAGACGAAGGGCATGTCGCCCGAGGCATACATCGTGCGCGGATTGTGCTCGAATCCCGTCAGCGACATGTTGTAGGCCCCCACGATGTTGATCTTCTCCTGCTTGCCCACGGCGCCCGGATTGAACGACGTCTCCATCGCCCAGTAGTGACTGAACGACGGATCGTATTGGGCCGACACCTCGCTGAGGGCCGCCAAAAGCAGGGCCAATATCGTGAGAATTCGCCTAAACACGTAAATAATAACGTTTCCCCACCGCTTTTATTATATCCGCCCGTCCTTTTTTTCTTCGCGTATTATTATTTGGAAAGAAATTAGCAAGAATATATTATTCATATTCGTGGGACAATGATTCTTATTATTTTCGTTTCCAGATAGAAACCATTATCCTCAGTTTTTTTTGAAACGAATTGCCATAATTATCATAATTTTAACCACAAATTAAAATAATATTTCTTCTAATTCTTGCTAATTTCTTTTCAATAAAGACGTTGGGAAATGCCTGCGGCGCTACATATAATATTCATGAATGTCCATGAATGTTTCAAAAATATTTATGATTCATTACATGGTTATTAATGAGTATTCATGTAGCGTCGCAGACTTTAAAATAAATTATTCAAATTCGTGGGACAATTATTCTTATTATTCACATTCGTTTCCAAATAGAAACCATTACCTTCAGATTTTTTTTGAAACGAATTGCCATAATTATCATAATTTTAACCACAAATTAAAATAATATTTCTTCTAATTCTTGCTAATTTCTTTTCAATAAAGACGTTGGGAAATGCCTGCGGCGCTACATATAATATTCATGAATATCCACGAATGATTCAAAAATATTTATGATTCATTACATGGTTATTAATGAGTATTACATGTAGCGTCGCAGACTTTAAAATAAATTATTCGTGGGCCAATTATTTTGATTATTCATATTCGTTTCCAAACAATAATAACCATTACCCTCAGATTATTTTTGGAAACGAATATGAATAATCATCATAATTTTGACCACGAATTAAAATAACATTCTTTCTCATTGTTGAATAGAATTATTTCTAATTCTTTCTAATTTCTTTCAAATAAAACGCCTGCGGCGCTACATGTAATATTCATGAATGTCCACGAATGATTCAAAAAAATTTATGATTCATTACATGGTTATTAATGTGTATTATATGTAGCGTCGCAGACTTTATAATTAATTATTCAAATTCGTCTCCCCTCACCCGGCCAGGACGTAGACGCGCGCGCTGGAGCGGCCACGGGCCACGATGCCCGAGGCGGCGGCGTCAGCCGTGAGACGGCGCAGCTCGCGGCCGGCGGTGGTGAGCGACAGGCCCGTCAGGGCGGCATAGTCGGCCGTGCGCATGAAGGGGTGGCCGGACAGATAGCGGCGGGCGGCCGCCACGCGCTCCTCGGCCGTGAGGGCGGAGCGCCTGAGACGGCTCGCCGCGCCGCGCTCCAGCGTGCAGCGGCTGTCGACG
>JAFUEP010000032.1 GCA_017470345.1 Prevotella sp. | reverse complement strand
ATCCTCGTGGCAATGGTTAGAGATCGAGTAAAATACAACCCCGATAACGTGTATAGAAAGAGTAATGAGGTGAGCTTAGCTCCTCAAGTGTTAAATATATAGTTAAATATCAATCAATATTTGGAATTTAGCATAGAATGCTCTAATTTTGCGCTCTGATATATTCTATCAGAGCGCAAAATTAGAGTCCCCCTGATCCCAAGCGAGCGGAGTCCCGAGCGCCCCTGTGATTTCCGCTAAGCGGATCAAAAGTCCCCCTGATCCCTACCTCCTATTCTTTCCGAATAGGTCAGAATGAGTGCCGGTGTTCGTCATCAACAACACTAAATCCCTGTCGTTTTGGTCCCATACAAGAAGCCAGTTGGAAGTGATGTGACACTCCCAATAGCCTTCGTACTGGCCGTGAAGGATGTGAGGATTATATTTCTCAGGCAGACGGCCCTCAGCGGCAAGGATTTTGAGCACATCAGTCAACAACTGCTCATCGTAGCCTCGCTTGAGGCAACGTTTGAGTGAGCGTTTGAATTCGCCGGTATAGCGAAGGTTGTATTTCATGCTTTGCACTGCTTGATAAGGTCTTCCACGCTGTCGGCTTCATAGACACGGCCATTCTTGATGTCGTCAATGGCTCGGTCCATACCCGTCTTTGTCTGTCGCTTCAGCGTCACGGAGGCTACCCCTCGCAGCATACTGATGGCCTGACGTATCTGGTCAAGCATCGAAATATCTTCTACGGAAACTGTCAGTTGAGTCATTTTCTTCCTTGCTTAATGTTTGTAATTCCAATTAGAGCCTGCTTCTTATTGCTTATCGGCCACAAAGATACAAAATCTTTTTGATTATATCATCACTTTGCTCCTTATATTTCCATTTTTTTATCGCCAGGCCGGACTCCAAAAACGCAACTACGCCTGCAAAGGTGGAACGGGGGGGGCGGCGCTTTGCCGAAGCGGATCAAAAGCGCTCGAGCTTTGCTCGCTTTGCTTCAGCAAAGAACCGCCCCCCTGATCCCTTTCCCCTCCCAAAGGGGCGGGAGCGGGGGTGGGGCTTAGTTTTTGCCCAGGATGATATTCACCAACGCCGTGACGTCGGCGATGGTTATCTGGTTGTCCTGGTTCACATCGGCTGCAGCGTGGTTATACTGACCTGTCGTGTCCTTACCGAGGATGATATTCACTAACGCCGTCACGTCGGCGATCGTGATCTGTCCGTCGCCGTTCACGTCGCCAAGCAGGAAGGCGCCCTTCCCCGAGAAGTAGCCAAGCTTTCTTGGGGCGTCGTCGATGCAGGCATATTCGCCATCGATATGGTTAGCATCATACGTCGTGCCCCTACCGCCCACAAGACTCTCGCAATCCTGGAACATACTGGAGGAATTCGTAACGTTAGCGGTGCTCCAGCCAATGCCCACATAGATGGTCCGCAGGTCGAAGCAGCCATTGAACATATCTCCCATATCCTCCACCTTACTCGTATCGAAGGTGCTCAGGTCGACAGACTCCATGCCACAATAGATAAACATGCTGTTCATGCTGGTCACCTCGCTCGTGTTCAGGTATTCTATGCCCTCGATTGTTTTCAGCTCACTCATCTCGCCGAACCAATAATATGTGTTGTCGGGCCGTGCAGCGACAAAAGAGGGATCAAAGACCACCTTGCTGATTGAGACAGAATGTCCTTCAGCGAACCAATCTGGCTCATAATTGTTTTGGTTTAGATCGTAGGTCGTGCCCGCGCGGCTGCTGCGCTGGTTGTCGAAGTAGAACGTCAGCGTCGTGTTCCCCGGCGTGTAGCAGGCGTATGCCTCTCTAATCGAGAAGTAACCTGGGTTGCTCGGGCCGCCGTCGATGTGGGCATAGGCAAAATTCACATGACCGGAATCATAGACCGTGCCTTGGCCGCCCTTGATGCTGGTGCAGCCGGTGAACATGTTGCTGTCATACTTTAATGCGGCATTGCTCCAGTTTCCGGCATAGATCGTGACCAGGTTGCTACAACCGTTGAAGATATTTTGGAAATTCGTCACCTTCGCCGTATTGAAACTTCTCAGGTCAAGACTCGTCAGACTGCTACAGTTACTGAACATGCCTTGAATCGTGGTGACATTATTAGTATTGAAGCTTCGCAGGTCAAGACTTGTCAGACTGCTACAGTTAGTGAACATCGCCTCCATAGTTGTCACATTATAAGTGTAGAAATTCTTCACGTTGAGATTGTCCAGATTGGTACACTGGTTGAACATGTAAGACATGTCGTTCACACACCCCGTATTGAAGTTTGAGAGGTCGAGCTGAGTGATTAACTTGCAATTACTGAACATATACGCCATGCTTGTCACACTGCTAGTGATGAAGTGACTGACATCGATGCTACCCAGATTCCGGCAACCGCTGAACATCGCGCGCATCGTCGTCACGTCGTCCGTGTGGAGGTACTCAATGTTTGAGATGCTGTTCAGATAGGTCATAGTAGCGAACCAATTATAAGTACTCGTCGGGCGGACATCGTCGAACGACTCATCGAAAACTACCTTTCTGACACTCATACTGCTGCTGTACCAACCAGGATTATTGCTTCCCTCGTTCAGGTCGTAAGTATTCTCCGTGCGCGTCAGGCGCTGGCCGTCCTTGTAGAATGTCAGCGTGCCGTCGGTGGAGAGCAGGGCATAGGGAGTGTCATTGTAACTGAGATCCACGAAGTAGCCAGGATTGTCAGTGCCGCCGTCGATATGTGCGTATGCAGCATCCACATGATTTGCATCATAGACCGTGCCTTTGTGGCCCTTCAGGTTGGTGCAGCCGTAGAACATATAATCTGAGCTATTAATGGACTCCGTACTCCATTCGCTGCTGGCATAGATGTTGGTCAGATTGCCGCAATATATGAACATCCGCTGCATGTCCGTTACCTTAGCCGTATTGAAGCTACTCAGGTCCAAGCTGGTCAAGTTATTGCTGCTGGTGCTGCTGCAAGCGAACATGTATGCCATGTCGGTCACGTTCTCCGTAATGAAGCTGCTCACGTCAAGGCTCGTCAGGTTGAAGAGGTGGTAGAACATAAAGCTCATATTGGTAACATGCTGCGTGTTGAAGTTCTTCAAATCGAGGCTTGTCAGATTACTACATCTATCGAACATATAGCTCATGTCGGTCACTTTTGATGTATTGAAGCCACTCACGTCAAGACTCGTCAAACTGCTGCAACCGCTGAACATACTGTTCATGTCGATCACATTCGCTGTATTGAGGCCACTCACGTTGAGACTCGTCAGACTGCTGCACCCGCTGAACAGTTTGGCCATGCTGGTCACGTTCGCCGTAATGAAGTGGCTCAGGTCAATATTCGCCAGATTAGAGCAGCTGTTGAACATACTTCTCATGGTCGTCACCTCACTTGTGTTCAGATTTTCAATGTCGACAATCTCTGTCAAGTTGGTCATTCTGAAGAACCAGGCATAAGTGCTCGTAGGACGGGCATTGGTGAACGACTCGTCGAACACCACCTTGGTGATATTTGCATAATTCCCATCGGCATACCAATCGGGATTAATGCTTCCCTCGTTCAGCTCGTAGTACTTCGTGCATGGGTGGCTCAAGGGATATTGGTCACAGTAGAATGTCAGCGTACTGTCCGCTGCTTCATATACGGCATACGGGTAGTTGCCGGAGATAATCCACTTGAACTCCTTCCATACATCCGCACCGCGATAGGTGCTTCCGGTGCCCTCTGGCACGTAGAGGAGCTGGCTGGCCCGGTTGGGGAAGACACTTTCATCGATGTTGATGGGCAGTGTCCAGTTGGCAGTCACCGTCGTCAGGCTGGCGCAGTCGGCGAAGGCATTGCTCTGGATAGAATTTAGCGAGGAGGGAAGGTCGATTTCGGTCAGGCCGCTGCCCTCGAAGGCGCTCTCGCCAATCACCTGCAAGGTGCTCGGCAGCTGTATCGAGGTCAAGGCCGTACAGCCCTTGAAGGCCGAGTTGATGATTTGGGTAGTGCTCTGCTTCAGCGTAACCGATGCCAGGGCCGTGCAGCCCTCGAAGGCACGGTTGATTTGGGTTATGTTGCCCAGCATGCTCACCGAGGTCAGCCCCGTACATCCGGCAAAAACGCCCTCACCCAGGATGGTCACCGTGGCTGGCAGAGTGATGGAGGTCAGCCCCGTGCATCCGGCAAAGGCCGACGAGCTGATGGTGGTTACGGTGGTAGGCAGGGTGAATGCCGTCAGATCAGTACAATTCTGGAATGCGCTGCCGGTAATGGCTGTCAGTTTCTTGAAGTACTGCAGTTCGTTGAAGGTCTGAATCTGGGCATTGCCCTTGAACACCTCTCCCAGCGTGGTGACGGACGCGGCTTCGTCGGTTTGCAGCTCTCCGTCGCCATCAACGTCCCAGTTGGCCACGCAGAGGGCTTTCACACGGGCATCGGCAAAGACTATCGTCTGGAGGTTCGGGGCTACGAGCCACTTAAAGTCCTTCCACACGGTAGCCGTCGCATACTGAATTCGGGTGCCTTCGGGCACGTAGAGGGTCTGGTTCGTACGGTTGGGGAAGGCGCTGGCGGGCAACGTGAGGGGTGTCGTCCAGTTGACCGTTACCGAGAGCAGACTCGCGCAGTTGGCAAAGGCATTTTCGCCGATGGCGGTCACCGTGGCAGGGATGCTGATGCTGCTGATGGCACTGCCCTCGAAAGCGCTCTCTCCGATGTTCAGCAACGCGCTGGGCAGCTGAATCGAAGTCAGGGCCGAACAGCCCTTGAAGGACGAGTTGGTGATGTACTTGACGCTCGAGGGCAGGGTGATGGACGAAAGGGCAGTGCAGCCCTCAAAAAAGCCGCTGACCGACGTCAGTGTAGTGGGCAGGGTTACGGTGTTCAGGCTTGTGCAGTTCTTGAAGACGCCATCGCCCAGTGCCGTGGCCTTGTTGAGGTTGGTGATGGCGAAGAGGTTGCTGCATCCCTCGAAGGCATAGCTGCCGAGGGTCACTTTCTCGGGCAGCGTGATGGAGGTTAGGCCCGTGCATCCCGAGAAGGCGTTGCTGCCGATGGTCTTCACATTCTCGGGAAAGGCGATGGCCGCCAGGCCGCTGCACCCCGAGAAGGCATTGTCGGCTATGGCTTTCAGACCAGAGAAAAGGACCAGCTCGGCGAAGGTCGAGATTTGGGTGTTCGACTGGAAGGCCGTTCCCAAGTCGTTAATCTGCAAGGCCTCGGCACGGTCCAGATAGCCGTCTACATTCTTGTCCCAGTTGGCCACGCAGACAGCTTCCACATTGGCATCGGCAAAGATGATGCGCGTAGGTTCGATAATCTCCTTGAACCCGCTCCAATATTCGGCCGCACCATAGGTTCCCCCGCAGCCTGCGGGTACGATAAGAATCTGGCTGGAACGGTTAGGGAAAGTGTTGCTTTCGATTGTCGGTGGAACGGTAGCCTCTGTAAACACAGTGGTGAGGCTCGAACAGCCCGAAAACGCCATAGAGCCTATTGATGTCACATTGGCAGGAATGACGATGGATGTCAGGCCCGTACAGTAGGAAAAAGCATTTTGGCCGATGCTTGTCACGTTCGAGGGTATAACAATGGACTCTATGGAGGAGCGGTTGAGGAAATAATTTGGGATATGTTCTACATTGGGGCCTATAATCACTTCGCAATTGGCAGAACAAATAAACATTCCGTAAGAACTATCATGAAAGGTAGCTTCGGCATTTATGGCATTATAGTACAGCGTATCCAGCTTTCTGCCGAAATGGAGGTCATTATACCCGATAGATGTCACATTTTCCGGAATGGTCAGAGTAGTCAGTTGACTACAGGCATAAAAAGCATAGTTTCCTATAGAGACAATCGTATTGGGAAGGGTGATGGTGGCGCAATCTGCACCATAGAACGCATATTCTCCAATACCCGTAACGGTATAGGTCGTATTGCTCCTCACCACGGTGCTGGGAATCACCAGATCGGTACATTTGTCATACACATCGCCATAGTTGGGTACCAGCTTATATGTCACCGAAACGGTGTGGTTCGTAGCATCCGTGATGTTGTAATAGATGGTCTGTCCCTGCTCGTTGTCCGCATAGAAGCTATAGGCCGAAGCAGTCATACTTCCCAACAGTGCCACCAGCGCCATTAGGCTTCGTTGTAATAGATTGTTTGTCTTCATATTGCTTCTGGTTTTTTTTGTGTTAGGTAAAATCACTATTTTCTGCAAAGATAGGAAAAATAATCTAAATCGCCAAAAGATTTAGTGAATTAATGCGGAAAAAGAAGATTCGAGGCATTTTTCACGAGACCTAACATTGTTTTTTCGTAATTACCGAATTATTAACCCAAATCGGTCGTTAGGCCCAATTAGTTTGGGTGATATCAAAGTTTTCAGTTGTTCTCCAGAGTCCAAGGAATGCCTGTCGTTGGTTCATCGTTCTTACAAGACGTAAAACATTTTTATCTCCCTTCTTTTCGAGACAGGCAGGAATACAGAGGGGATCGGGGGGGGGCGGTTCTTTGCCGAAGCAAAGCGAGCGGAGCTCGAGCGCTCCTGATCCGTTTTTTGATGATGGTAATAGTTTCCATATTCATTTCTTTTTTCTGTTTATTCGTTTTATGATGCCGGAGCTGACACCAGTCATGCGGTGGAACAGCCCCGATCCTATCTCTTCCGATGGCAAAGATACGGATTATTATTCATTCGGCCAAATCTTTTGCAAGGAAAAACTGCGAAGCGGAGGGGGCATGAGCGGGTCTCACCCCATGTTTCGCTCGTCGGGGCTTGCAAAGGGCTGAGAAATGTTGTATCTTTGCAGCGCACTAGTAGGAGGCGACGTGTCTCACGTCGCAACAAGCTGCTGGATTGCGACGTGGGACACGTCGCCTCCTACTGCAAAGCGGTGGAATAACCAGTAATTATATAGAAGGTGCAGAAAAAAGGAAAAGTGAAAGATATGATCAGCGCTTCAGCAGCTTCTCGGACTGCCAGCCGCGGGGGCCGAGGATGCGGACGACGTAGATGCCGCGCATGAGGCGCGAGGCGTCGATGATAGCCGTCTGGCGGGCGCGGCCGCTGAGCATCTGCTGGCCGCCGGCGGAGATGAGCTGCCAGCTGAAGGAGGCCTCGGCGGGGCCCTCGATGCGGAACATGCCGTCGCGTCCGGCGGGGATGATGCTGAAGTCGTCGGCCGATGCGGTGGTCGGGGCGTCGGTGATGCCGGCGGCGTCGCCGAAGAGGGGCGCGGGGGCCTCGGTGGAGGGTCGCATGCCCTGGATGGTGGGCCATCCCTGGGCGTCCCAGTTGATGCGGTCGAGATAGGTGACGCGTCCGGCGTCGACGTTGTCGGCCTGATAGCCGTGGTAGATGATCCAGGTCTGGCCGGCGTCGTCCTCGACGAAGCGCGAGCAGTGGCCGGGTCCGTAGACCTGGGGGCTCTTGTTGAGCAGGGGCGAGAAGTTGTCGCCGACGGCGGTGCGTCCGTTGCGGTCGACGTAGGGTCCGAAGAGGTTGCGCGAGCGTGTCATGACGAGGCGGTAGGTGCTCTTGGCGCCCTCGCAGCATGAGCCTGCCGAGCCGATGAGGTAGTAGTAGCCCTGGTGCTTCATGATGGTGGTGGCCTCGATGAGTCCGCCGGCTATCTTCTGCGGCTTGGCGCCTTCGCGGAGCGACAGTCCGTCGTCAGAGAGCTCGACGCCGTAGATGTCGTGGAAGGAGCCGAAGAAGAGGTACTTGCGGCCGTCGTCCTCGATGAAGAAGGGGTCGATGCAGTTCTCGATGCCGATCTCCTCGCTGGTGAAGAGCTTGTGGGCGTCGTGGAAGCCGCGGTCGGGGCGGTCGCTGACGGCCACGCCGATGCCGGCCTGCCATGAGCCGCCCCAGGTCGACTTCGAGTAGTAGAGGACGTAGTGGCCGTCGAAGTAGTTGATGTCGGGGGCCCAGATGCCTCCGTCGGGCACCATGTCCATGGGCCGCGTCTGGTCGGTGAAGGCCGTGCCGACGTAGCGCCAGGTGACGAGGTCCTTCGAGCGGTAGACGGGCACGTTGTGGGTGTCCTCGGTGGCATAGAGGTAGTAGTTGCCGTCCTGTGCTCGCAGGACGGTGGGGTCGGGCAGACTATACTTGATGACGGGGTTCTGATAGGTTCCCACGTCGCCGTCAGCGCAGGCTGTCATGACGGCGACCATGGCCATGGCCAGCGAGAGGAATGACTTCATAATCAATCTCATTTTTTAGTCTCTTTTGTATTTAATATCGTAGAGCTTGTTCAGTGTAGAGGGTAGAATGTAGAGTGTAGAGTTTGCTACCGCCATTCTTTCTTTAGTGTAGAGGGTAGAATGTAGAGTGTAGAGTTTGCTACCGCCATTCTGCATTGTTTTGTAGAGCGGTAGCAAACTCTACACTCTACACTCTACATTCTACACTCTACATTCTATACTTAGAAGAACTTTTCACTTAGTTCGCCGGCTCGAACGAGGTGTGCATGTCGGTGGCGAGCAGGCAGAGGGTGAACGTGTAGCGGCCGCTGACCGTGGGCACCCACTTGAGGTCGCCGCCGGCATCCTGCAGGCGATACATCAGCAGGCGATGGTCGGTCAGGGGGTCGGCATTCTCCACGGGGGCATAGAAGAACTGGTCGCCCCAGCCGTTGCCCAGGCCGATCTTCAGCTCGCCGCCGGCGGTGAAGTCGCCCGTCCACGAGTAGTAGTAGGGCTCGCGGGCCGTGCCGGTCATGGTCATGCGTCCCTCGGCCGTGTTCGTGTTCCATCCTACGGAGCATCCGTTGCCGCAGATCCAGATCTGTCCGGCGACGGGCAGCTGGACGATGTCGAGCAGGCGGCAGTCGACGTAGGGCGTGTTGGTGTCGACGATGACGGTGCGCTGGCCGGTGACGTCGCAGGTGAAGTCGGTGACGGGGCCCTCGGTGACGTATGCCATCTTCTCGGGACCGTCGCCCATGCCGTAGGCGGGGTAGGGCTCCTCGGAGGTGGTGAAGTGGAAGGAGCAGGGCGTCAGGTTGAGCGTGGCCTCATAGATGCCGGTGCCGAGCTGTCGCTGCTCGAGGCGCTGGGTGGTGACGAGTCCCGAGGCGTCGGTCATGGTCATGTAGAGGTAGGGCGGATACTTCTCGTAGCCGGTGACGGTGAGCTCGACGGTCGACACCTCGGGGCGCACGTAGCGCGTCTCGTTCTCGACGATGCTGAGCACCTGGGCCGTCAGCCGCACCTGCTCGCCGGGCATGGCCCAGCGGGCCACCATCGAGTTGAGCTGGTCGTGGGTCAGCGTGAGTTGTGTCTCGTCGGTGGCGATGTATTCCGACTTCTGGTCCTTCGTGGCCGAGGGGTAGAGGCAGAGCTTATAGCTCACCTTGTCGGCGCTGGACAGGGGGCTGGTGGCGCGGTCCCAGGTGAAGGTGACGGCGGCCTGGTCGGCGATGCCCTTGTTGAGGACGATGTCGCTGACGGAGCTGCGGATGTGCATCTCGTCGGGATACGTGGGCAGCTCGAAGTATTCGGGGTCCTCGTTGCAGGCGCTGAACGCGGTGGCCATGGCGCCGAGGGTCAGTGCTGCCAGGAGTGAATGACTGATATTCCTATACATATTGCTAAATCGTTTAATTGGTTAAATGACAGATGAAAGATGACAGATGAAAGATATGATTAGCTTTGGCGCTTGATATTATGGGAAAAGTCTATTCATATTTTTCACTTTTCACCTTTCATTTTGTTAATTTACTCCCCAGTCTCGCTGTCCTCGCTGCCGGCCTGTTTGGGGTCGGGCCAGAAGGGTGCCTCGCGCAGGTTGGGATTCTTCTCGTACTCGTCGATGTAGATGGGCATCCAGTAGTACTGAGGCTTCCAGACGCGGGTGTCGAAGACGGTGCGATGGAAGAACTCGTTCTGGTTGCGGCCCTGGAAGTTCATGCCGTAGCAGTCGCCGGTCATCTCGGGCAGGTTCTCGGCCTCCATCCAGCGGCGGATGTCGAACCAGCGGTTGTTCTCGCAGCAGAGCTCGACGCGGCGCTCCATGCGGACGACGCGGCGCACGTCGGCCTGCGTATTCTGAATCTGGATGAAGTCGGGGTCGTCGGCGGCGACGGCGTCGAAGGTGTATTGGCGGACGCCGGCCCGTTCGCGGATGCGGTTGAGGTATTTCAGTGCGTCGAGGCGGTGGGTGGCGTCGTCGTAAGCCTCATTGACGGCCTCGGCATAGTCGAGGTAGGTGAAGGCCAGACGATAGGTGAATCCCTGCCGGCCGGTGACGGCGCCCGTGAGGTAGTTGTCGAGCACGTTGAGCGACTTGCGCACGAGGTAGCCGTTCTGCGGGGCGTCGTGAGGCGACGACGACTGGACGTTGTCGCGTCCGTTCATGAAGAAGTTATACTTGCGGTTGCCGACGGCCAGCCATGCGCCGTGGAAGGAGACGGCGTTGTAGAATCGCGGCTCGCGGTTGCAGTACATGTTGTAGGTGCCGCGGGCGGTCACCTCGCCGGCATTGCCCGTGCCGTAGGGCCAGACGGTCTCGTCGCTGCGGTTGTCGACGGTGGTGGAGAATCCCTCCTCAACGTAGCCCGAGTTGTCGTCGCCGATGGGCAGGCCGTTGCGGGTGAAGAAGGCGTCGACGAGTCCCTGGTAGACGCCCAGGCCGTTGCCGCCGCCATACTCGCGGACGGAGGCGGTGCGGAGGAACGTGTCGTGATAGGAGTTGCCCTTGGTGACGGGGAACGTGATCTCCTTGTTGCCCTCGCTCCAGCGCTTGATGTGGACGTTGTAGGTCGACATGAAGGGGTCGATCTTGCCGTTGGGGCCAGCCTCGGTGTAGAGGGCATAGCCGGCGCCCTCGGCCTCGTCGATGACGAGCTTGCAAGCCTCGGCGGCCTTGATCCACTTCTGGTGGTCATAGACGGGGTTGAAGATCTGCTCACCCTTGTCGTTGACATACTTGGCATACTCGGCCGCAAACTTCTGGTTGCCGTTGACCAGGGGGCTGGCGGCGAAGAGCAGCATGCGCGAGCGGACGGTCAGAGCCATGATGCGGTTGATGCGGCCGTACTTCGACGGGTCATCGTAGACGGCGGGCAGGGCCATGGCGGCGTCGTACATCTCCTTGTCGCAATAGCTGACGACGTCGTCGAACTTCGACTGGCCGACCATCAGCTCCGACAGGGTGAAGTCGGTCGGGGCGATATAGTCAGGCTTGAAGGGGATGCCGCCGTAGTTCTCGGCCATCTGCCACCAGCCGTAGGCCGTGAGGAACTTGATCTCGTTCTTCATGTTGTCGATCTCCGACTGCGGCAGGTCGTGGTCGGGCATCGGCTTCACCATGTCGCGGAAGATGTAGGCATGGCGGATGTAACGCGGCATCATGTGCCAGAGGTTGCCGCCCCAGGTCGAGTTGATGGTCCACTGGCCGTGGATCTTGGGGATGACGCCGCCCCAGTCCCACTGCTGCCAGCGCTCCGAGGCGGTGATGTCGTCGGCGAACACCTCGTAGCCGTCGGCCGTGAGGGCCCACTTGTCGGGGTTGTGGATGATGTTGTAGACGTAGCTGAGCCAGGAGTAGACCTTGTCGCGGTTGTCGAACACCATCTCTGTGGTCAGCTCGGTGTCGGGCTCCTTGTCCAGATAGTCAGAGCAGGAGGTGAGGAGCGCCCCTCCGACTCCCCCGAGGGGGAGGGCCAGGATAGCACTGAGCCACACGAGTGAAGATTTCATTGTCTTCTTAATTCTATATATCGTTTTCATAACTATGATTCTTTGATTCCTTATATAATTATAATTGCAGGTTCTTTCCTTTCTCCCCTCCTTCGGAGGGGTCGGGGGAGGCCTCTTTAGAAGTTGACGTCGATGCCGAACATGATGGAGCGGTTCATCGGGTACTTCAGACCGTCGTTGGTGCCGAGCTCGGGATCCCAGAGCTTGAACGACGAGAGGCAGAAGAGGTTGTTGCCGCTGACGAAGATGCGGCAGCTCTTCACGTAGAGGGCCTCAAACCACGACTTGGGGAAGGTGTAGCCCACCTCGATGGTCTTGCAGCGCAGGAAGCTCATGTTCTTCTTCCACCACGTCGAGCGGCGGTAGTTGTTCACGTTGGGACCGTAAGAGAGTCGGGGCCAGAAGGCATATGGATCCTGGTTGTCTACGGTCCAGCGGTCGTCGATGTTGGTGGCGTAGGCGTTGCCCTCGGTGGTGGTGCCGCCGCCGGGCAGGAAGTAAGGCTGCTGACCGATGATGCGGTACATGTCGCCCGAGCCCTGGAAGAAGAAGTTGACGTCGACGTTCTTGTAGCTCACGACGCCGCCGAAGCCGTAGACGATGCGCGGGTCCTCGGTGCCGCCGATGTAGCCCTCGTCCTGCTCGGTGATGGCGCCGTCGTGGTTGACGTCGACATACTTGATGTCGCCGGGATGCAGCGTGACGGCGCCGACGCCCTCCTGCGAGGGGATGTCGTCCTTGAGCGTGCCGTCAGCATTGAAGTCGTCGGCCGTGAAGAGTCGCTCGGCGACGAGGCCCCACAGCTCGTTCATCGAGCGGCCGGTCTGCGAGCGGTGGGTGCCCTTCAGCACTTCGGGCTCGTCCTTCTCGTCGACGCGGTTCTTGGCGTAGGTGAAGTTGCCGTAGGCTGAGGTGAACCAGTCGCGGTTCCACTGCTTATGGAAGTTGAGCGTCACCTCCATACCCTTGTTCGTCACCTTGCCGTAGTTGGCCCAGGGTGCCTGGACGAAGCCGCTCTGCGTCGGCACGATGGAGCGCTGCATGAAGATGTCCTTACGCTTCTCCTGGAAGAGGTCGAAGTTCAGGTCGAGCATGTTCCACAGGCCGAGCTCGAAACCGATGTTGGTCTTCGTCACGGTCTCCCATGTCAGGTTGTCGACGCCGATGTCACCCTCGGTGATACCGCTGTAGGAGCGCTGTCCGGTGGTGCCCCAGGTGTAGCCCTCCTGGTCGGTGTAGAGCGTGCCGAGGTAGGCGAAGCGGCGGCCGCCGATGTTGTCGTCGCCGGCCTGACCGATCGAGGCGCGGAACTTGATCTTGTCGAACGTCTGCTTCATCCCGGCCATCCAGGGCTCCTCGCTCATCAGCCATCCGATGGCGAACGAGGGGAAGAATCCGAAGCGCTTGCCCTTGGCGAAATTCTCCGAGCCGTTGTAGCCGAAGTTGAACTCAGCCACGTAGCGGTCGTCGTAGGTGGCCGAGAGTCGGCCGGCGATGCCCTGCTTGCGGTAGTCCTGGATGCTGCCGTCGTCGTAGGCCTGCTGGTTGTAGAGCAGCAGGGCGTCGAGGTCGAGCACGCCGAAGCGGCGGTTGTACATCAGGTCGGCCTCGAGGTAGACGCGCGAGTTACCGTATTCCAGTCCCTGCTCCGAGCCCATCGACTCGCCGCCGGTCTCAAACTGTGCATAGATGAGGTTGCCCTCCTCGTCGCGGCCCGTGGCGGGGAAGACGGTGCCCGGGTTGGCCGTGCGCGAGCGGCGTGAGCGGTTCCAGCGGTCGAAGCTGAACAGCGCCTTGGCCTTCAGGCCCGGGGTCAGCGCCTTCAGGTCCTGCTCGACGCTGAAGAGCGTCTGGATCTTCGAGGACGTCGAGAAGTCATAGCCCTGCTGGGTGACCGTCTGCCAGGGGTTGGCGCGGTTCGAGATCTTCGGAATGGCGCCGTCGCTGTAGCGTGCGGGATGGACGAAGGGCAGCGTGCGGAAGGCCTGTCCGAAGGCGTCGTCGGTGTTGCAGCGCTGCTTCTTGAACCGGTTCAGGTAGCCGCCGATGTTGACGCGCAGCAGCGTCGTCTTCGTCACGTCCATGTCGATGTTGGTGCGCAGGTTGAACTGCTGGTTGTTCGTGGCGTTGTCGACGATGAGGTTCTTGTCCTGCTCCAGGATGCCGCCCTCCTTGAAGTAGGAGGCGACGATCGAATAGCGCAGGAAGTCGGAACCGCCCGAGATGTCGAGGTTGCCGCGCGTGGTGTAGGCATAGTCCTTGGTGATGGCGTCGACCCAGTTGACGTTAGGATAGAGGTCGGGGTCGTAGCCCGAGCGGGTGCGGTCGATCTGCTGCTGGGTGAAGGGCTGGGCCGTGCCGTCCTGCAGGGCCAGCTCGTTGAGCAGCGTCATATAGTCGGGCGCGTTGAGGAATTCGGGCAGCTGCGTGGGCTCGTTGATGGAGTGCTCCACGTGGAAGCGCACCTGCGGGGCGCCGATCTTACCGCGCTTGGTGGTGATGACGATGACGCCGTTAGCACCGCGCACACCGTACATGGCTGAGGCCGAAGCATCCTTCAGCACCGAGAACGACTCGATTTCGGCCACGTCGACGTTGTCCAGGTCGCGCTCCACGCCGTCGATTAGGATGAGCGGCTTGTTGCTGCCCGAGAAGGTCGAGATACCGCGGATCCAGAAGTTGGAGTCGTCGTAGCCCGGCTCGCCCGAGCGCTGGATGCCGATGACGCCCGAGAGCTTACCGGCCAGGTTGTTTGATAATGTACGCGTAGTACCGAACTGCAGCTCGGCGGGCTTGATGGTCTCGATGGAGCCGATGATCGAAGCTTTCTTCTGCGAGCTGTAGCCCGTGACGACGACCTCCTGGAACTCGTTGGCCTCCTCCTCCATCTGCACGTTGAGCAGCTTGGCGCCGTTGACGCGCACCACCTTCTTCTTGAATCCCATGTACGAGAATTCCAGCTCGGTGCTGGCCTTTGTCGGGGCCATGATGCGGAACATGCCGTCGACGTCGGTGATGGCGCGCGTCTCGCTTCCGACGACGCTGACGGTGACACCGATGAGCGGCTGATTCTCTTGGTCGGTCACCAGACCGGTCACCTGACCCTCAGTCTGATGTTGCTGAGTGGCAGCGGCAGCTGGGCTGACCGCTGGGGCCGCCATGAGCATGGCAGCCAGACAGAGCATCGGCACTGCCGTTGCCCCGTGGCAAAACTTACGAATGTTTAGTTGACTCATATAGCTAAAAGTTTTTAGTTTCCGACGGCAAAGTTAAGCATATTCCCGCCTCGCGGGCGCAAAAAAAAGGATTGTATAATCGTTTCCGCCATATACAATCCGGACCTACGCTGATAATCAGCCGCTTACGTTTTTCGTCCCCTCGGTTTGTATAAAGGAAATTTAAGCATTCCGCCCATTTTACTCGCGTCATACAACGCCGCGGCGGCCCGTCGCCCGGAACCCTTTGCACGTCGGCGTTTCCGCCCGAAGCCGCCCTCGGCCTACGTTTATACATTTACTTTAATACGCGTGCGTATGCAGAAAAATGCTTACTTTTGCAGCAAAGAATTCGGACGGCAGAATCATAAACGCTATAAATAAATGAAAAGATTATTAACCTTTCTTACTCTTGCAACCCTTGCCCTGGTTGCGAAAAGCCAGCCGACACCGGCGGAGGCCGACCCCGTGGCCGACCCGTCGGCCGTGGTCACCTCAGGCCGCGCCCGCTTCACGGTGCTCACGCCCCAGATGATCCGCATCCAGTTCAGCACCACCCAGCGGTTTGAGGACCGCGCCACGTTCGCCGTCCTGAACCGCCGCCTGCCCGTGCCCTCGTTCACGACGCGCGAGGAGGGCGGCTATCTCTACATCCAGACCGACTCGCTCCTTCTGCGCTATCGCGTCGGCTCGAGCATCAACCCCGCGATGAAGTCGCCCAACTACCTCTCGATCACCTTCCGGCTCGGCGGCCGCGACGTCATCTGGTATCCCGGCAAGGACGACGCCCTCAACCTGCGGGGCACGAAGCGCACCCTCGACACGGCCAGCGGCGACAACCAGCGGCCCGACATGGAGCCCGGCATCATCTCGCGGGCCGGATGGGCCCTGCTCGACGAGTCGCCCCAGACGACGCGCGGCGACGGCTCCACCACCTTCGCCTTCGACGGCCAGCAGGACAGCATCCAGTGGTGGGCCGAGCCCGTCGACAAGCGCGCCATCGACTGGTACTTCTTCGGCTACGGCCACGACTATCGCCGCGCCCTGGCCGACTATGTCAGCATCGCCGGCCGCCAGCCCATGCCGCCGCTCTACGCCCTCGGCTACTGGTACTCGAAGTATCAGCGCTACTCGCAGCAGGACTTCATCAACCTGACGAATGAGATCAAGAAGAACGAGATCCCCATCGACGTGATGATCATGGACATGGACTGGCACCTTGACGGCTGGACCGGATGGACATGGAACCGACAGCTCATTCCCAACCCCGAGGGGCTCATCCGATGGATGCACCAGCAGGGTCTCAAGGTGAGCCTCAACCTCCACCCGGCCGACGGCATCGCCAGCTATGAGGACCACTTCAGCGACATCCGCTCCGACCTCGGGCTCGGGGGCACCGACCGCGTGCCCTGGAACCTGGAGGACGGCGATTTCTACCACTCCTTCTTCCGCCACATCATCCGCGAGCGCGAGCAGCAGGGCGTCGACTTCTGGTGGCTCGACTGGCAGCAGAACCTCACGTCGCCCTACGTCAGCGGACTGGGCGAGACGTTCTGGTGCAACCACGTCTTCTTCAACGACATGCGCCTGCAGCGACCCGACCGCCGACCCCTCATCTTCCACCGCTGGGGCGGCATGGGATCGCATCGGTACCCGATAGGATTCTCGGGCGACACCTACGGCACCTACGGCTCGCTGGCCTTCCAGCCCTACTTCACCGCCACGGCCTCCAACGTCTGCTTCGGCTACTGGGGCCACGACCTCGGCGGACACATGCAGATCGGCCAGAAGAACCCCGAGCTGATGCTCCGATGGCTGCAGTTCGGCGCCTTCTCGCCCATCATGCGCACCCACGGCGCCTCGCAGGCCGGCAATGAGCGCCGCATCTGGATGTATCCTAACTTCGACGACATGCTCCAGGCCGTCCAGCTGCGCTATCGGCTCATGCCCTACATCTACACCGCCGCCCGCCAGGCCTACGACACGGGCGTCTCCATCTGCCGGCCGCTCTACTACGACTGGCCCGAGGAGAAGGAGGCCTACCGCCGCGAGGGGCAGTACATGTTCGGCGACGACATCCTCGTCTCGCCCATCGTCACCGAGTCGGACGACGGCCTCTCGACCTTCCATCAGACATGGCTGCCCACCGGCACCGCCTGGTACGACGTCTGCCGCCAGCGCCTCGTTAGCGGCGGGCAGACCCTCAGCGACAACTACGCCCTGACCGACATCCCCTACTTCCTGCGGGCCGGCGCCGTCGTGCCCTGCAATCCCGACGGTCTCGACAACCTGAAGTCGGCGCCCGCTGAGCTCGTCGTCACCGCCGCGCCCGGCGCCAACGGGGCCGCCACGCTCTACGAGGACGAGGGCGACACGCAGGGCTACACCCGCGGACTCTATGCCACCACGCGCATCGAGCAGTCGGCCATGAGCACGCAGGCCCGCTCGCTCACCATCATGCCCCGCGAGGGCGCCTACGACGGCATGCCCACGGAGCGCGCCTGGACCGTGCGCTTCCTCGGCCACGACGCCGAGCCCCAGCGCGTCACCGTCAACGGCCAGCCGACCGACCAATGGACTTACGACGCCCCGGCCCGTACGCTCACGGTCAGCATCCCCGCCACGCCCTGCTCCGAGCGCCTCTTCATCGGCGTCGATGAGGCCACCGACGGCGTCGAGACCGTCCAGAGTCCAGAGATCATAGTTCATACTTACGACCTCATGGGCCGCGCCGTCGACAACGACGCCCCGCGCCGTCCCCGCTTCCTCATCACCGTCGGCCCCGACGGCCGCGCCCGCAAGTCAGTGAACAACGAATAATTTTTTAAACAACGAATTAAAACGAATTTCACGAATTGATACGAATTATATTTCATTTCACGAATTGTTATTTATGTCACGAATTAAATATATTACACAAATTGAAACGAATTAAAAACGGAATGTGAATCTAAACGAAATGACAATTTTCATCCACAAGCGGCAAATCCCACTGATCGCAGGAAAATAAAATAAATAATAATAAGCGGAATCAGAAACAATTTGTGAAATCAGAAACAATTCGTGAAATAAAAAAATTCGTGGAATAAATAGCAATTCGTAAAATAAATAACAATTCGTGAAATGAAATATAATTCGTGTCAATTCGTGTAATTCGTCTTAATTCGTTGTTTTAAAAAACATAATAGAAAAAATCATTGTAGAATAAAAACAAGAAGAGTTATGAAGAAAATAATGTTAAGTCTGATGTTGTTGATGGCCGCAGGGAAATGTGGGGCACAGTCAGCCCTCTGGGCCACGGGCACGGCCGTCCCTGACGGACCTGTACAGTTGGAGAAGCGCCCCGACGGCCAGTACCGGTTTGCAGGTGCCCTCGACGCCGGCGAACTGAAGATCATGACCACGCCCACCCTGCAGCCCGGCACCACGCAGTTCCTCGCTCCCCAGCTGGCCGACGCCTACCTCGTCAACAACGGCCTGACCTACGTCCTCACCACCGACTCCACGCGCGCCGGATGGGTCGTCTCCTTCCAGGAGGACACCTACCGCCTGCTCGTCAACACCGCCGACCGCACCCTCACCGGCGAGCTCTTCCTCCCCTGGAACGAGGTGCTCATCGCAGGCAGCGCCTTCGAGGGCGGCTCGGACAACGTAGAGTGGCATCGCGACAACATGCTGCCCTTCCGCCGCGACCACGACGACCCCTATGTCTTCACCTGGACAGGCCGCCTGGGCGTCTTCGACGGCGTCGTCGAGCCCGGACGCTTCAAACTCGAGGGCCAGATGACCTGGGGACCCCGCGAGCTCCATCCCTACCAGCAGGACGAGGACCTGCTCCAGTCCACCCGCATGCGCACCGGCGGCAGCGACACCAAGTGGCACGTCTCCCGCGAGGGCCTCTATCGCATCCGCGTCGACCTCTTCCACGAGACCTTCCAGGCCGAGCTCCTCGAGTAGGATTCTGAGGATATCTTTTATTATTATTCTAGGGATATTTTTTCTAGGGATATTTTTTCTAAGGATATTTTATTCTAAGGATTTTAGGATTTTGGGATTTTTTGGGCAAGCACGCTGAGCCAATACGGACAGCCAAAAAAACGTAATGGCACGCAGTGCCCCTCCCAAAATCCCAAAATCCTTAGAATAAAATCATACAGCCTCTCCTTAAATCCCAGAATCCCTAGAATAAAAATTATCCCCCCTAAATCCCTAGAACAAAAAAAACGCCCACGAAAATTTGCGCAATTCAAAGATTTGTAGTACTTTTGCCCCCGTAAATCATTCAACAACTACATCCTAAAAGTAACACAAATCAATTAAAGACCTATGAAAAAAAGTTTTACGCGCATCGCAGTGCTCGCCGCAGCACTCACCATGACCTGTGCCAACACCTTCGCACAGGACGAGACTGACTACACCAGCCGCATCGTCAACGCCGACCTCACCGCCACCGGCGGATGGAAAGCCGACGGCACCAAGGGCATCGACGGCAGCGGCATCGTCAAGTGCGGCAACAACGCACAGTTCGACTTCAGCCAGACCATCACCGCCCTGCCCGCTGGACAGTATCGCCTGACCGCCAGCGCCGCCTATCGCTACAGTGGCTCCGAGCAGGCCGAATACGACGCCATCCAGGCCGGCACCGAGACGAAGCTGGCCACGCTCTACGCCACCGTCGGCGAAGAGACCGTCGCCACACCCGTCATGAACCGCTACGACGGCGCCTCCAAGACCGACTATGCTGAAGGCAGCGGCTCCACGCAGGTCAACAACCTCTACGTCCCCAACTCGTCGAACGCCGTCAAGGCTTGGTTCCAGGCCGGACAGTATCGCAACGAGCTTGAGTTCACCATGCCCGCCGAAGGCAACGTCACCATCGGCATCGCCAAGAGCGCACAGCCCGAGGCAGGCGACTACACCGTCATCGGACCCTGGACGCTGACACGCATCGGCGACGCTCCTGACGCCAACATCATGGACGTCGTCATCGACCACGAGCGCCAGGCCACGCAGGGCTACACCGCCTCCGTCGCCACCGTCGACTTCGCCGAAGCCAAGGCCTTCCTCGGCGTCGACAAGCTGACCACCAGCATGATCCGCATCGAGAACCCCGACGGAGAGCTCATCAGCGACTATGCCCCCTTCGACGGATGGTTCAACACCAAGGGCGAAGCCGAGACGTGGCAGGACCTCAACGCTGAGGCTGCTGAGGCCGACAAGGCCGGCATCTGCGTCAAGTTCTTCCAGGCCGTCGAGAACGGATCGACCTTCGAGGTATGCGACATGAACGGCGCCGACGAGGTGGGCAAGACCTACACCGTACGCTGGCAGCTCGTCAACGGCGAGAAGGCCGTGCGCTTCGTCGTCAACGTCACCTTCGTCGAATTCCAGCTGCCCGTCTATAAGCCCGAGATCATCGCCACCGTCGACGTCCCCGTCACGATGAAGCCCGCCAAGGACTATGAGGGCACGACGGCCACCTTCGACGCCGCAGCCATCGCCGACGCCCTCGGACTGACCACCCTGGCCGACGCCCGCGCCTACATCGTCAACGTCACTGACGGCAACTTCGTCGACAACTTCACCGACGGATGGCGCAATGCCGACGGCGACGCCGCCAAGTGGAACACCTCCGCCGCCATGGTCTGTGTCAAGGTCAGCGACCCCGCCAGCGGCATCATCGACTACCTCGGCGCCATCGACACCTCCTACGCCGAGGGCAGCACCTACACCGCCAAGTGGGGCTTCGTCAACGACGACGAGAAGGCCGTCGTCATGAACGTCAACATCACCTTCACCGACGGCATCACCGACGCCATCCAGGCTCCCGAGACCGCCAGCCGCACAGCCGACGTCTACAACCTCCAGGGCCAGAAGCTCCGCCACGCCGCCAAGGGCCTCTACATCGTCGGCGGCCGCAAGGTCATCTTCTAAGCGAAAAGCATCAGTCGCGGGTGTCTCACCCGCGACTGATGCTGCTGAGACACTATAGAGGTGGGTGAGACACCCGCCCTCCTAACAAGAACCCCGAAAGCCGGAATGTGAGGCTTTCGGGGTTTGTCGTATGCAGGAAGTGACAGACCTATCTGGCCATCAGCTTGCGGGTGAAGACCAGACGGCCACTGACGACCTTGACGATGAGCAGCTGACGGCCGACGGAGCCGACATTCAGCTCGGCATAGAGCCCTTCCGAGCAGTCGACCTCAGCTTGTGCAATCTGCTTGCCCGTGAGGTCGCTGACGGTGACGTAGCCCGTCGATCCCAGTCGTGCCGACTGGCAGTCGACGACGACCTGTCCGTCGCGATAGTAGCAGACCAACGACTCGGCTGTCGTGGCGTCGGCGATGCCGGAGGCGTCGTCGCCCGTGTTCAGTCGTCCCACGCGCAGGCGGTTGGAGGCATCCTTATAGAAATAGGTGACGTTCTCGGCGCTCCACACGCCGGCCGAGTTCTGATACATCACGTGGAACTCATGCTGACCTTCGGCATAGTCGTTGGGGCTGAGATAATAATTCTTCACGATGGTCCTTTCCAGGCTATTCAGACCCGCCACGGATGGCTCGTTGTCGTCAAGCCAGATGGACTGATTGGCCATGTGGACCGAAGCTTGGCTGTTGTACATCTTGGTGATCAGCACGGGGGCTTCCTCCACCGGTCCGTCGACCCCTCCTCGCGAGGCGCGCCAGTGCAGACGGTGCATGCCCATCGATGCAGGCGGTAATTGGAGGTTGGCAATGATCTGGCTGCCAAATGCCGAAACACTCGTGATAGGCACTGAGCGGCGGTTGGCATAATCGTCGTCGAGCCAATAGGTCAGCCTGTTCGATTCAGTGGCGATGGGCAGACGCAGGATGTGGGCGGTGTAGATCTGGCTGCTGTGGCTCGAACTCGCAGCAATGCGGATGCTCAGCTTGTGGAAGCCAATGGGGAAGGCCGACAGGTCGAGATCGAACGCCTGTGGCTCGTTGCTGGCAATGCAGATGGGCTTGTTGGCGCGGGTGGCCAGGTCGTCGTCGAACCAGTATTCCAGCACGGCGTCACCCGAGCCTTCGGGCATGCGCAGCACGTAGGTGGTGTAGACGGGGCTGTAGTTGCCGCCATGTGCACTCACACGGATGTTGAGCCGATGCACTCCCAGGGGGAATCGGTCGATGTCGGAGAGGTCAAGGCTCAGCGCCTGCACGTCGCCGGTCTCAATGCTGATGGGCACGGTCAGCCTGCGGGCCTCGCCCTCGTCAAACCAATATTCGAGGACGGTGTTGTCGGTGGCGTCGTACTTGAAGAAGGCTGCCGACGTGACGGGGCTGTGGGCGTCTTGCGAGAGGCCCCTGGCACGGATGTAGATGGTGTGGAAGCCCTGCGACAGCTTCGTGACGTTGACGTTGTTCTTGTACGTCCCCGCGGCGCTGGGCGCAGCGATGTTGACCTTGTCGCCGTAGTTGCCGTCGAACCAGTATTCCAGTCCTGGCTGTGCCTGCACCGCCAAGCAGCAGAGCAGAGCCACAAGCAGGGTCACACCGCGGGGTGAATCTTTAGCGTGAATGTTCATACTGACTACAATTATCAATTCGACTTCACCGTCACTTCAATATGCAGCCGGCCGGTGCCGTCGGTCTGCTCGTCGACCTTCTTAGACACGATGCGGGGGATGGGAGCCAAGGCATAGGGATCGAAGCCGGAGCCACCGAAAATGCCGATATCGCTCCCGTCAGAGGCCTCGCCCTTGCCCCATGAGCCCTTCAAGCTGTAGTCGGAGCTGGTGGTGCAGCCCTTGTGCTGATTGAAAACATTATCCCATGATACACCCTCGTCGAGTTTATAGGGTTCATCTCCCCATTCGCCTTGACCGATGCAGTTGTGGGATATGACGCAGTTGTTGATATAATAAGCACCACTAGACCAATTAAGAAAGAAATTATCTTCGATAACGGAAGCGCTTACACTCTGTATCTGTGTCCATGGAGATCTGCCGTCATTGTCCTTTGCTCTAACTCCTGTAATTATATTGTGCTTAATGATGCCACCCACAACTCTATATATTGCATCGATAATGTTGTTTTCCATTCTGACATTACAGTTACCAAAGTTGCAGTCTTCTCGCAGATAGCACTGGTTAACCACCAGTCCTGTGGCGCCACTGTTTTTTACCTGAATGGAATAGGCGTTGCATTTCCTGACGGTGATGTTCTGCACAGAGTCAATCTCGACATTCCCCGAGATGTAAGCACCAATGACAGCGCTGCCCGACGAACCACGGTCGAACTGCAGCTTGCCGCTGATGATGGAGGCGCCGTCGGCATTGTCGGTGTCGCCTCGATGGCTGACACCCATGATGGTGAGGCGCTTGTTGATCTTCGTGTTGTCGGAAATCGTGAAGCCTCCTCCTGGCAGGTAGATCACGCTGCCGTCGGTGGCATTGGTGATGGCCTCATCGAGCGTCTGGTAAATGTCGGTTTCGTTACTGGGGCTGACCACGGCGATGTTCTGTGCCATGGCTGTGGCGGTTGCCGCGAGAGCAACGGCGAATGATAGGATTCGTTTCATAATGGTATCTGTTTTTTTTGTTATTGTTTCTGTTGATTATTTTATTGAGCGGTGCTGGGCGAGGCATAGTTTGGCCTGTGCTGGACGGGGCGTATGCTGCGGCCCTGACAGCGGTAGTAGCTGTAGAACTCGGGCTTGCCGTTCTTGATGTGCACGAACCATGCGTCGTCGGGGCTGTCCGTGTCGACGTCCGTCGTCCAGTAGCAGCCGTCGGTGGTGGTGTCGTAGACGTTGAGGCCGTCGCGATAGCCAGCCGATGGCAGGATGATGATGTTGCCATTGGGACCCTTGACCATGACGTCGTTGCCGAAGCGGGTCCATCGGCAGTGGTCGATCAGCTCCTGCCAGTCCTGGCGCGTTGGGATGCTGTAGTAGTAGCCGTAGTCCGTCTTGGGGCGGTCGTCGGCCGGCTCCAGCGACGTCTTGTTGTCCACGCGGCCGTAAGAACTCTTCGTGCAGTATTTGGTCAGCGAGTTGGCCGTGTTGCCGCTGTACTTATAGGTCTTCCACGTGTAGCTGTCCTTCGGGTCGAGCTCGCCCCATGCGTAGTAGTTGCCATAGTCAGAGCTGATGGTTGCACCCAGGTTGACGTAGGCCCACTTCGTGCCCGATGGCAGTCCGAGGTCGATCATCTCGGGCGGAGCGGTCTGCGACGCATTGAGGTTTTGCACCAGCGGGATGAAGTCGGTCATCACGTAGATGTGCGACGGCACGTCGGGCTTGTGGGCGATGAGGCGGAAGGCGATCTTCGAGGCCAGCTTGGCGTTGGGGATGGTGGCCAGGTTGAGGTCGCACGACGTGGCGTCGAGGTCGCGCAGCATGACGGTCTGCGTGACGGCGTAGGGCGTCTCGGTCAGCACCTCCAGGTCGTAGACCCAGGCCATCTCGCCGTAGGAGTTGCCCCGGTGGCCTTGCCATTCGAAGTGAGCGGTGACGTCGGGCGTGAGGTAGACCTCGGCGGGCTGGGTCACGCTGATGAAGGGCTGGCTGAACCGGTCGATCATGAATGTCTGCTTCACCTCCGAGTTAGTCCCGGCCCAGATGCCGCCGATGAGGTCCATGGTGGCCTCGCTGACATCAATTGTCTTCATGGCTACACTTGCTATTTTCAGAATAGTGTTAGCACAGGATTTCAGTCCTGTCCGGAATGCCTCAGAAGTGCTGTTGACGCCAAACATGTTCTTGCCGATGTGGTAGAGCAGGTTGACATACGTACATTTGTTTTCATCCGAATAGGGCTGTTCGAGCTCTGAGGGTATCTTCGACATCTCGCCCCAGGCGAACTTTCCCAGATGCTTCATGAAACCCTTGAGGTCACCCTTCTTGGCTTTCTCATAGGCTTCGCGAAAGTTCTTAGGTTTTTTCCTGAACTCAAGATATAGTTTTGTGACGAGGCCCAACTCAGGCCACTTGCTCCCATAGCGCAGGTCGAAATTGTAATCCTTGGCTGTATATGCCTTATATAATTTCTTGCTGCCAGTGATGAGCTTTATCAATGGATCAACCACATCGAAGTAGCCGCCATAGAGTAGCATTGCAAGCATCCGTGCCTTGTCGGTCGAGGTGAATGAGTCCCAGGTTCGGTCACCAAAGGTTCCCAGTCCGTAGATGTCGAGTTGTATCTTGTCGAATCCGTTGAAGTCGTACGACAGTTCTTCACTCTCCTTGGCAAAGATTGACTCGTCGTAGTTCTGACGATAGTCGCCCTCATCGCCGACACCGATGATATCTAAGAAGCGCTCCTTGTAGTAGTCGAGCCAGCGAGCATCCCAGACAATGTCCCAATAGTCAGACTTGCCCGACTCCATGATGTAGGTCACCCAGAGAGGCACCTCTTGCTGGTAGTCGGGATCCTCCTTGCAAAGTTCTGTCAGCTCCATCAGTAATTCTTCGAGGGCAGCAAGCAGAGGCAGGTCTTCTTCTCTGAAGTATTTGCTCTCTTTCTTTACCTCTTTGTCTGACAACTTGTTAAGCCAGTCGATCATCTTGCTGAGCATCTCGGCGTAGGTCATGGAGATCTCTTCACGGTCGGTCACGACGAGGTTGCTCTCGTTCATCTTCACCCGGCTGGCATAGACAGAGATGGTGCGCTTGTAGTCGTTGTGGAGCTTGAGCTTGGCCGTCAGCGGCGTCACCTCCAGGTCCTTTATCGACACGCCGCTGAGGGTGAGCCAGCTGTTGTCGCGCACCATGTTGTAGAGCTCGTTGAAGACGGGCTGGAGGTTCACGTTCTCATAGTCGGGCGTACGGTTCTGCTTACGGGCGCTGTTGTACTCCTGCCTGACGGCCTCGACCACCCCGCCGAACGACTTGAGCCCGCGCAGCAGCTCCACCGTGTTCTGATAGTCGGCCTCGTCGGCCGGCATCAGATAGGGGTTGCTCATCAGCAGGGTGATGGCCGTTTGGGTGAATGAGATCTCGGGCTTCTCGCCTGGCAGCGTGATGGTGAACATGTAGGGATTGCCCTGGCCGTCGGTGAACGAGTGGAGCTGCAGGCCGTTCTGCGAGATGCGGGCATTGGCCGTGCACACGTTATGCGCTCCGTCGGCCCGCCTGACCCTGCGCAGGCTTCGGGCCATCGCCGTCGGGTCGAGGGCATACTCGCCGTTGAAGTTGACGATCTTGAAGCCCTCGAAGTCGTCGATGGCGTCGCCCTCGTCGAGCACGATGTCGAAGGTCGTCTCGACGGGAGGCAGCACCATGTCGTCCTCGTCCAGTTCGCTGGCCACGCCCTCGCCGCTGAGCGCTGCCGTCAGCATGCCGCCGTCGAGGGCCGAGGAGGCGATGCTGAGCAGGCCTGTGTAGGCAATGGAGTCAGTAGGGACAAAGGTCAGCTCCACGTCGGCCGACTCGCCCGGCAGGATCAGCAGCTCGCGCGCGGCGCCCTTTGTGCTGAAGGCGCCGCCCGTCAGCATCATGTAGTGCTCGGGATAGTCGCTAAGGTTGGTCAGCGTGGTCGTGACGGTCTTGCTGTTGCCCACGGCCACCTTGCCGAAGTTGAGACCGGCGGCAGCTGACAGCCGCAGCGTCGTCGACATGTACCAGATGCTGTCGATCGTGGCGATGTCGACGGTGCGGCACGTGTCGGCATACCATACGGTCTGGACGGTGGCGCTGGTGGTGATGCTGTCGACCTCGTCGGCATCGAAGTCGAGCAGCTGGCCGTCACTGAGAAACAGGCGGATGGTCTTCTTCTGTCCGTCGTCGGCCGACAGGGCAGTGGGGGCGCTGAGCATTCCGGCTAAGAGCGTCAGCGCAAGCAGAATCGTTCTCATCGGGTCATGATTTTATAGGTTACACCATTGACGATCATCAGATAGACACCCGCAGGGAAGGCGCTGAGGGAGTGCTGCGACGGCTCGCCCCGACGCACCGTGAACTCCCGGACCACGGTGCCGCTGGCGGCCACCAGGCGGACGCGCAGGTCGCGGTCGGAGGGCTGGAAACTGACCGTCGCGCCGTCGCTGGCGAAGGGTCGTGCGGGAGTCGTCTCAGCTTGGCTGATGCCTTCGGCCTCTTCGCCCTCGAAGGTCATCTTCCGGATGGACTGAAAGGGATACTCAATCGTCGTCCCGGCCTGGATCGTCACCATGTCGCCGGCGTAGCTGATGCGAGGCTCCTTGGACAGGCTGAACAGCACGCGCGAGCCGTCCTTATGCCAGACGACGAGGTTCGCCTCCGACTGGGCAGCGGACGTCACGACACAGGCGGCTCCAAGCATGCACAATAGTAGTTTCTTCATATTAATCAGGTGTTTCTGTTGAGTCTGAATAATGCGGTCTGTGGCTTTGTTTAGGTTGCTTTAAGCTTTAGATGGTTGCAAATATAAGCATTTTTTCCGTGATAACCGAAATTTTTCCCCAAAAAAATCTCCAAACGGACCGTCTCCGGCATCATTCCGATTGTCACTTTTCTTGACAACAACAGCACAAAAATCAGAAAAGCGGTGCTTCTCGCTCAGAGAAGTGCCGCTTTTCTCATCGAGAAGCGGTCCTTTTCGAATCGAAAAGCACCGCTTCTTTTTCTGTGTGGAGCTATGTTGTTAAGAATTAGATGGTTGCTGGAATTATGCGAGTGAATCGGAATTTATTTTACAAAACGCGCCTGTCTCAGCCCTCTCTATTCTGCCTGCGGCGCTACATATAATAATCATGAATGGTCCATGTAATGCTTCATAAATGAATTATCCTTCATTCGTGCCCATTCGTTTTCCCTTCACGATGAAATTATATGATTACCTTCACGATGAAATTATATGATTAATTACATGGATTATTTGTGTGGATTATATGTAGCGCCGCAGGCAAGAGAAGAAATTTTTTCTGCCTGCGGCGCTACATGTAATAATCATGAATGGTCCATGAATGCTTCATAAATGAATTTTCCTTCATTCGTGCCCATTCGTTTCCCAATATTATTGTTCGGCGGCGAGGGCGCGGGCCACGGCGTGGGCGGTGGTCCAGGCGGCCTGGAAGTTGAAGCCGCCGGTGACGCCGTCGATGTCGAGGACCTCGCCGCAGAAGTAGAGGCCGGTGTGGGTGCGGCTCTCGAGGGTCTGGGCATTGACGGCGGTGAGGGCTATGCCGCCACAGGTGACGAACTCGTCGCGGTGGGGGGCGCGGCCAGTGGTCTGGAAGGTGTCGTTGGTGAGCGTGTTGAGCAGTCGGTTCTGCTCCTTCTGGTTGAGCGAGGCCCAGGGGGCGCGGGCGCGCTCGGGGCCGAGGCTCTTCTCGGTGAGGTACTGCCAGAGTCGCTGCTGCAGGCCGTCGGGTCGTTGGGTGGCGATCTGTCGCTGGGGGTGGAGGGCGATGAGGCGGCTGATGAGCTGTCGCGCCTCGGCCTCCGATGTGCCGAGCCAGTTGACGGCCAGTGCGTGGCGATAGTCGCACTCGCTGAGCAGGCGTGCGCCGTAGGACGACAGGCGGAGGATGGCGGGGCCGCTCATGCCCCAGTGGGTGATGAGCAGGGGGCCGGCGGCGCGCAGCTTTGTGCCGGGCAGGAGGACCTGTGCCGTGGGGACGACGGTGCCCATGAGGTCGTGGAGTCGAGGGTCGTCGATGCTGAGGGTGAAGAGCGACGGCACGGGATCGACGATGGGCTGCTGGAGCCAGAGGAGGGCGTCGCGTCGGGGCTGTCCGCCGATGGCGATGACGACGGCGTCGTAGGCGCTGAGGTCGTCGAGGGCGGTGATGCGCTGTCCGGTGTGGAGGTCGATGCCGAGGCGCCGGGCCTCGCTGAGGAAGAGGTGCGAGATGGTGCGGGCGTCCTGCGTCTGGGGGAAGACGCAGTCGTCGTCTTGGGTGACGAGTCGGACGCCGCGCCGCTCGAACCACTCGTAGGCGTCGCGTGGCCCGAAGGAGCGGAAGAGTCGGCCCAGCAGCCGGTGGCCGCGGGGATAGACGGCGGCCAGGTCGGTGCCTACCGACCGGAACGAGTTGGTCACGTTGCAGCGTCCGCCGCCTGAGATCTCGACCTTGGCCAGTGGCCGCTGCGACCGCTCGAGGATGCTGACTTGCAGTCCGGGCTGCATCTCCTTCATATTGATGGCGGCAAAGAATCCAGCGGCGCCTCCGCCAACGATGGCTATCTTCATTTTAATGGGCAATTTCTATTATCTTTCTCAATGTGGTGATAAGCTTCCGAGATTTCAACGCCCCCCTGCCCCCCTCTAATCTTAGAGGGGGAGTCAGATAGCGTGCATGCCGCCCACAGCCGCTGGTGTCACTGCGCTCATCTGCTCCTGCGGTGGTATCCAATTCCCCCTCTAAGACTAGAGGGGGGCAGGGGGGCGTTGAACTCTCGGGCATTTATCTCTATATTTATCTCTTATCTGATAAAGTCCTTTGGCAGGAGGCCGAACTGTCGGTAGAAGCACTTGGTGAAGTAGGAGGGCGTGCTGAATCCTACCTGATAGCAGACGTCGGCGACGTGGGTGCGGCCGGCCTTGAGGAGCTGTGCGGCGCGCTTGAGTCGCTCGATGCGAATGAAGTCGTTGGGCGAGACGTTGAGCGTGCCGCGTATCTTGCGGTTCAGGCTCGACCGGCTCATGTTCATCCCGCTGGCCAGCATGTCGACGTTGAGCTGGCTGTTGGTCAGCTCGCGCTCGACGATCTGTTCGAGTCGGCGCAGGAAGTCGTGGTCGGCCTCGCTGATGGAGACGCTGTCGGAGGGTGTGAATGGCGACTCGCTGTAGGCTCGCTTGACGCTCTGTCGCTCGTGGAGCAGGCTGGCGATGGTCGTCAGCAGGTGGTCCATCGAGAAGGGCTTCTCGATGTAGGCGTCGGCGCCGCTCTCCATGCCCTCCATCTTGGCCTGCTCGGTGGTCAGTGCGGTGAGCAGGATGAGTGGTATGTGGCTCATCTCGACGTCGTGCTTGACGCGTCGGCATAGCTCCATGCCGCTGACGGGATGCATCATGACGTCGCTGACGATGACGTCGACGTCGCTCTGGCGCAGGCGGGTGAGGGCCTCCTCGCCGTTGGCGGCGCTGATGACGTTGTAGTCGGCCTGCAGCCGCTGCTGTTCGTAGGCGAGCATCTGGGCGTTGTCGTCGACGATGAGCACCGTGGGTGCGTCGGGGTTGCTGGCGGCCGCTGTCTGCGGTGTGGCAGCCGTGGCGATGGTGTCGAGCACGACGCTGTCTTTCTGGCTGAGGGGTATGCGGAGGCAGAAGACGTTCTCCTCGAGGCTGTCGTCCATGCGGATGGTGCCGCCGTGGAGCTCGGTCAGTGCGCGGGCCATGGCCAGTCCGATGCCGGTGCCGGTGGTCGACGACTGGTCGTCGGCGGCGATGCGGAAGAAGGGTGTGAAGATCTCGTCGCGCATGGCCTGAGGGATGACGTTGCCGTCGTTGGCCACGGTGAGCAGCAGGTGGTCGCCCTCGGTGGTGAGTGTGACGCTGACGTGGCTCTCGCCGTACTTCGTGGCATTGTTGACGAGGTTGCTGACGATCTTGGTGAAGCCCTCGCGGTCGACGTGGGCATAGAGCGGCTGTGGTGGCAGGCTGATGCGCGGGTCGATGCTGCGCTGGCGCAGGGTGGGTCGGAATCGGTCGACGATGCTGCCGACGATCTGTGCCGTGTCGCATCGCTCGAAGTTGAGTCGCAGTCCGTTGACCTCGGTCTTGCGGAAGTCGAGCAGCTGGTTGATGAGCGTGTGCAGGCGGTTGGTGTTCTGCTGCATGACGTTGAGGTCGTCGCTGACGGCGGGGTCGCTGATGCGTCCCGAGCCGATGATGTGCTCCAGCGGGCCCTTGATGAGTGTCAGGGGCGTGCGTATCTCGTGGGCCACGTTGGTGAAGAAGCTGATCTTGCTCTCGTAGAGCTCCTGCTCCTTCTCGTGCTCGAATCGCTCGAGTGCGCTCTGCCGCTTGTAGCGCTGGCGCAGGGTGAAGAACCTGACCAGCAGATAGCCGACGATGAGGGCCAACAGGGCGTAGACGGCCTGCGCCCACCATGACAGCAGGGGATGGGGCCTGACGCGGATGTCGAGGGCATATTCGCCGTCGTCGTCGGCTGCCGCCTCCTTCATACGGACGCGCAGCCGGTAGTGGCCGGCGGGCAGGTTGCTGTAGGCCACGACGTTGTCGGCGCGCATCGGCTGCCACTGTTGGTCGTAGTTGTCGAGCCGATACTCCATGAGCCCCTCCTGCGGGCGGTCGTAGCAGAGGGCCGACAGCTGCAGCCGGAAGGAGTTCTGGCGGTGGCTGAGTCGGAGCCGCCGGGTGCTGACGATGTTCTGCGTGAGGGGCGAGGCGGGCGTCGTGGCGTCGACGGGCTGTCCGCCGATGCTGAGCTGGCTGGCGACGATGAGGGGCTGCTTCGCTGCCGACTGGCTCCAGGCGGTGGGGCTGAAGCGGATGAAGCCGTCGAGTGTGCCGAGATAGATGCGTCCGTCCTGGTCGAGCAGCGACGAGCTGTAGTTGAAGATGTTGTCGCTGATGGCGTCGGCCGGCTCGTGGCGGCGCGTCTCGCCCGTGGGGATGTGATAGCTGATGATGCTGTTGTAGGTGCTCATCCATAGCGTCTGGCTGTGATCCTCGACGATCTGGAAGACGGTGTTGACCATCGGCTGCAGGGGCAGGCTGACGGGCTGCATATGGTCCTGGGTGGCGTCGTAGCGCAGGATGCCGCCGCCCTCGGTGGCCACCCATATGCCGCCCTCGGCGTCGAGGGCGAGGTCGATGGCGCGGTCGGAGGCCATGTCGTTCTGGCGGTGGTGCGAGTAGTTGTGCCATTGTCCGTCGGGCTTCTGGCGGAAGATGCCGTTGGTCTGCGTGGCCACCCACAGGCGTCCCTGCGTGTCGGTCAGGATGTCGTCGATGAGCACGGCCGGCATCAGCGGGTCGTAGACGAACGCGTCGGTCGCGCGGTCGTATCGGCACAGGCCGCGGATGGTGCCCAGCCAGAGATCGCCCTGTGGCGAGCGGTGGATGCAGAAGATGGTGTTGTCGCGCAGTCCGTGGCCGTCGCCGACGGTGTAGCTGGCGACGACGCGCCGCGTGGTGATGTCGACGACCTTCAGCCCGTAGCTGAACGTGCCCACCCAGAGGCGGTCGCCGTCGATGCAGAGACCGTGGACGTTGGGGAAGTCGGCGCTGGCGTCGAGGAAGTCGAACGTGCGCGTCGTGGGGTTGAAGATGTTGAGGCCGCCGTCCTCGGTGCCTATCCAGACCTGGCCGTGGCGGTCCTGCACCATCTCGCGGACGTGGCGGCCGTGGAGCGTCGCGGCGTGGCCGCTCTGGGGCATGAAGCGCTCGAAGGCCGACAGCTGGCGTGGCACGTAGGCGGCTCCGGCGAAGTAGCTGCCGAGCCACATGCCGCCGTCGCGGTCGCGGCAGAGGGCATAGAGCGAGTTGTCGGCCAGCGAGAAGGGGTTCGACGGCTCGTGGGCATAGTGGGCCACGTGGCGGGTCGACAGGTCGTAGACGTAGAGCCCCTGCTCCGTGGCGGCCCACACCTGCTGGCCGTTCATCGCCACGTCGCGCACGAAGACGGGCTTGCCGCCCTCGGTGGCGACGATGGGCGTGACACTCGGCTGTGTCATGTCGACCATCGTCAGGCCGTGGCGGTCGGTGCCCACCATGAGGCGGTCAGTCTGGTGCTCGATGATGGCCGAGACGATGTCGCCCAGGAAGGGCTCGCGGCCCTGGCTGTCGACGAGCGGATGGAGCGTGCGGAGGTGGTCGGTGGAGTAGTAGAGGCCGCCGCCGAAGAATCCCAGCCAGAGGCGTCCGCCGCCGTCGACGGTCAGCCCGGCGATGTTGGGATGGCCGTCGAGCGGATAGTTGGTCAGCGTCTGGTGGACGGCGTCGTAGCAGAAGAGCCCCTGCTCGTTGCTGGCGATGTAGACGTTGCTTCCGTCGCCCTCGATGACCGTCACGTTGTTGGTCACGCACCGCCCCTCCGACGTCTTCAGCAGGAAGGGCTCGAAGGTGTCGGTCAGCGGCGAGTAGAGGCTGACGCCCTCGTCGGTGCCCACCCAGATGCGGCCCTCGGGGTCCTCGTAGAGCGTGTTGACGAAGTCGCTCGTCAGCCCGCTCTGGCCGGCGTGGTGGCTGTAGGTGCGGATGGCCGTGCCGTCGTAGCGGTTCAGCCCGGCCTTGGTGCCCATCCAGATGAATCCCGTCTGGTCCTGCAGCAGGGCGTAGACGGTGGTCTGCGAGAGTCCGTCCTTCACGCCGATATGCCTGAACAGGTAGTTCTCGCCCTGGGCCCGGGCGGCCATAGCGCACAGTGCGGCGCACAGCAGTGTCAGCCGGCTGACGTGTCGTAGGATGCTGTCGATGGTCATGGCGATTGTTTGTTTTTAACCCGCTGCAAAGTTACGAACTTTATTCCATATCTCCAAGCTCCGCACACAGAAAAGCGGCGCTTCTCGAAAGTAATATAGGGGTATATTACCTTCAATATACGCCGCTTCGCTTGTCAAACCCCCGAACTTTGTCGACCACGAATGACACGATTTTTTATTGACCACGAATTACTCGAATTAAACGAATTTTTTTAAGACAACGAATTAAGACGAATTGCACGAATTGTACGAATTAAAATTGATTTCACGAATTGTAATTGATTTCACGAATTAAAACGAATTTCACGAATTAAAACGAATTGCACGAATTATATTGTATTTCACTAATTTATTCTTGTCTGCGACAGGAGCTATGCAAAATGTTTGTGCGCAGCCAATTCGTGAAATCCTTTATAAATTCGTGCAATTCGTTTTAATTCGTATAATTCTTGTAATTCGTCTTAATTCGTTGTCTTAAAAATAATTCGTTTAATTCGCGTAATTCGTGGTCGACAAATCTCCGCGTAATTCGTGGTCGACAAATATTCGCGTAATTCTATTTCTTGGCCGTGAGGAAATCGGCGGTGCGGTGGGGGCTGTAGAGCTCCCAGAGGGAGGCGACGGTCCAGCCGGGGGCGAAGATGTCGTTGTAGAAGCCCTTGCCGTTGCGGCCGTAGTCCCAGCAGGTGTGCTGGACGACCTCGGGGTTGAAGCCCGGGACGCCGATGCCGCAGAGGCGGTCGGGCGTGGGCAGGAGCTGGTTGAGCGACGAGAATATGACGTCGTGGATGCGCTGCAGCCGGTCCTCGCCCGTCTCGCGGGCGAGCCACTCCACGATGTGTGGCAGCTCGAAGACGAAGACGTCGATGTGGTTGTTCTCCACCGAGACGTTGCTCCATCCGCGGCTCTGGAATCCGAGGTCGCCGAGCATCTGTCCCTGTGCGAAGGGCACGTCCCAGAGGTAGTACCACGAGAGGGCGAAGTAGGCGGCCTGTCGGCAGAGGTCGACGTAGTGCTGGCGCTCCTGGCCGCGGGTCATCATGGCCATGTAGTAGGTGGCGGTGACGGCGCTGATGGCGGCCTCCTTGTCCTCGCAGTTGGCGTCGAGTGTCGATGAGAAGTAGTCGCTCGGGGCGATGATGTTCTTCTCAAGATAGTCGACGGTGCGGCGTGCGGCCTCGAGATAGCGACGGTCCTTGAAGTACTTGTAGCCCATGACGAGGGTCGACGTGGCCGAGGGGGTGGAGCCGCCCGAGGCGTCGACGTCGGAGCCGTCGTCGCGGAACTTGCGGGCGTAGTGGCCGTCGGGCTTGAGCAGCTCTACCATGCGGTCGAGCAGCAGGCGCATCTTCTGCTCCCATGCCTTGTGCTTGCGGCCCTGCAGCTTCTCGTAGCGCAGATAGTGGAGCACGGCGTAGACGGCCTCCGACTGCTGGCGGATGCTGTGGATGCAGTCGTCGTCGGCGGGGATGCCCTGTGCGATATGCATGTCCTCCTTGAAGTAGCCGCGCTGGGTGAAGCCGTGCTCGAGCCACGAGTCGAAGATGGCGCGGCCCATGCCGACGAGCTCCTGGTCGCCGTGCTGCTCGCCATACTCGAGGGCGTTGAATCCGTTGAGCAGCACGCGGCCGCAGAAGCCCAGCTGCACGTGGTCGACGGGCACGCAGTCGTCGCAGCGCAGTCCGTGGCCGGAGTGGAACTTGAGGGCATACTTGTCGACGTAGCCGCGGCGGAAGTAGTTGCTCAGCTGGGCCTTCATCTCGTCGGGCGAGTAGAGCGGACGGATGGGCTCGGGGCGCAGCTGGTCCATGCAGTGCTGCCATGTCTGCGAGACGAACTGGCCGTAGTCCTTGGCCTCAGCCTCGCGGACGATCCAGCGCAGGGTGATGCTCTGGCCCTTGTCCAGGCGGGCGAAGGCGGTGATGGGTGGCGTGAGGGTCAGCTTGCGGATGTAGCGCTTGGGCGTCTCGATGTAGGGATAGCCGAAGGTGAGAAGGGCGCGGCCGCTCTCGCCGTCGAAGCCCACGTAGCCGATGGTCGTAGGCCCGCCCAGGATGACTTCGCCCTCCTGATGGGTGGTCAGTGCGTCGCAGCCGGGCTGCTCGACGCAGCGCAGCACGCTGACGGTGTGGCCCGACGTGAGGTCGATGACGCCGGTCAGGGGCGACGAGAGGCGGTCGTCGCGCACGTTCCAGCTCTTCGAGGTGTGGAACGAGGGAGCCTCGCGGGGCGAGCGCAGGTTCTTGTGATACCAGAAGCCGGGCAGATAGAAGTCGGCCTCGCTGGTCTGGATGCCGGTGGGCAGCGAGATGCCGAGGTTGAAGTAGACGCGCTCGCGGGCCGTCAGTGTGACGGTGAGCAGCTGCTGGCCGTCGCCGTCGGCGGCCGTCTGCTGGGTGAGGCTGACGGGCAGTCCCTGCTGTCCCGGTCTGACGGTCTGGGTGGTGGCGGCGTTGCCGGGCTGCTTCAGGCTGAGCTGATAGACGGGCTCGAGGGCCGCGGCGGCGTCGGCCATGAGGAGCATGGCTGCGCTCAGTGCGATTTTCTTCGTGATGTTCATTGTTCTTTTTATTTTCGTTATTTCGTGATATCGTTATTTCGGTATAACGTTATTTCGTGATTTCGACTTTTCGTTATATCGTTATATCGTTATTTCGACGCTTCGGATTGTTATAGCTCTACGATCTGCCCCTCGAGCAGCTCGACGGTGTTCTTCTGGCAGACGGAGCCGTCGTATTTCGAGTGGGTCCAGAGGAGCCAGATGGTGCGCTCATCCTTCTGGAAGAGTGAGCTGTAGTAGGCGCCCTCGCCGTGCGGCAGGGTGGAGAAGGGGATGGTGCGATAGCCGAAGTTGTGGCCCGTGTTGTCGCCGATGCAGATCTGCTCGCGGTTGGTCTGCCATACGTCGCCGTTCTGGTTCAGATGGCCCATGACGACGATCTCGCCGGTCGTCAGCTGCAGGCAGTAGGGTGCGCAGCCGCCGCGGATGTTGTCGCAGACCCATCGGCGCGAGTCGACCTGCTGGTCCCAGTCGGCCGAGTCCCACTCGCCGTTGAGGGGCCGCCAGAGGATCGACGGGTTCTTGTCGCTGTTGATGCTCTCGATGGTGCAGAGGATGCCCTTGTTGCCCTGCATGACCACCTGGACGGGCATGCCGTCGCGGCAGCCGGGGGTGAAGGCGGCGCGGCGCTGGGCGGTCCACGTCAGTCCGTTGTCGGTGGAGCGGGCGCAGACAATCTCCTGCAGGAGGTTCGAGCGCTGGTTGTCCCACCAGTAGGCCTCGCTCGAGACGAGCAGCTCGAGCTCGCCGCCGGGCAGCTGCACGATCTGCGGCTCCCAGCATCGGCCGCGCAGCACGGTGATGGGGTCGCCCCAGGTCTGTCCGCCGTCCTTCGAGATCATGACGAAGACCTGGCAGTTCTGGTTGGTCTCGGGGTTGGCGTTGCCCGCCCATGTCATGACGACCCATCCGTTCTGGAGGCGCGTCATGTCGGCATTGGTGAAGCGATACCATCCGTGGGCGAGCCACGTGCGGGTCTTGTCGAGGATCTTCTCGGGCGCCGACCATGTCAGGCCGTTGTCGGTGGAGCGCTGCAGGTAGATGTTCTGCCAGTGGTCGGTCTGGCCGCTGGTGCCGTCGCCGCCGTGGTAGGTCAGCAGCAGCGTGTCGGCCGAGATGCGCAGCAGGCGCGGATATTCGGCCTGGATGTTGTCGGGATTGAGCTGGATCGACGTCTTGATGGCATTCCATCGGATGCGGTGGCCGACCGGCTTGGTCGACTCGTCGACCTCGTAGGCAGCATAGTCGGTCATCGTGCGGACGTTCTTCTCGATGGTCTGCTCCTCGCCGTCGATGACGGCCGTGACGCGGGCCACGTAGGTCCGGCCGGGCTGCAGGTTCCTGATGAGCTCCGACTCGTAGAGGTGCTGCTGGGCGTTGACGGCGTTGATCTGATACTGCTGCAGGTGGGCATCGTCCTCGCCGAACGAGAAGGTCATCTGGGGCTTGGCGCCCGTGAAGCCCGACAGCGCGAAGCGGGCCTTGACGGCGGTCTTCGTGATGGTCCAGTCCTCCGAGCTCCACTCCAGTCCGTCGAGCGTCGTGGTGAGCTTGCCGGGGCCGTAGACGGTGGAGCCGTCCTTGGTGCGGAAGTAGAAGCGCACGCTGTATTGACGGTTGGGCTGGAGGGCGGTGCAGGTCAGCTCGAAGGCGTCGCCCTCGGGCAGCTCGGAGCCGAGGCTCTGGCGCTGCATGCTGGTGTAGGTGCGGTTGACGCCGCTCAGGCTGTAGCAGAAGCCATAGTCGACGACCTCCTGACGGGGCACGTTGAGGCCACGGATCTCGTAGGTGGCCTCGCGGCTGAGCGCCCCGACGAGGTCGACGGTGAAGCTGACGGTGCGCAGGATGTGGGTCTCGACGAAGGGCTCGCAGGCCTCGTCGCCCCGGACGACGACGCGCAGGTAGGCGTCCTGCTGGGGAGTCACGGCATATTCGCGGCCGTTGGCGCCGCTGATGTCGGTCCATGTGCGGCCCTGGTCGGCTGACTGCTGCCACTGGATGGTGCCGTAGTTATGGCTGTCCCATGCGATGCGGAGCGTGGTGCGCAGCCCCTGCTTGACGTAGTTGGTGACGGTGCGCTGCTGGGCGTCGGCGGCGATGGCCAGCAGGAGGAGCAACAGGAATGAAATCTTTCTCATGTCAGTTCAGGGGATTTGGATTTTGCGGATGGCCTCGTGGCCGTCGCTATAGATGAAGCACACCACGTAGACGCCTGACGGGAGACGGTCGGCATAGCCGGTGGTGGCGCTGGTTTTCTCGATGAGTGTGCCCGCAGCGGTGAAGATGCGGACCTGGCGCAGCCCCTCGGCGGGGATGCTGCTGACGGCGGCCGGGGCGGTGGCCGTGAAGTGGACGCTGACCTGGCACTGGTGGCCGTCGCTGACGCGCAGGTAGTAGTCGCCGGCCTCGGTGATGGTCAGTGTCTTCTGGGTGCTGAGGGTCTCGGAGGCGGCGTTGGTCCAGAGGTAGGAGTAAGAGCCGTCGCCGCCCTCTACGCTGACGTCGCTGCCGATGGTGATGCCCTCGGCCGGCACCTCTACGCTGACCGTCTGAGCCACGGCCCGCAGGGGCGGATACTGTTCGAAAGCGACGTCGATGACCGTCTGTGCGCCGGCTGCGGCTGTAGCCACGATGGCCAGCAGGAATAGTAGGACTCTTTTCATAATTCTATTCAGCTTTCGCAAGCTTAGCTTGCATGGAGTGAAGGGGTGGTAATGGGGAGTGAATGGGGAGTGAAGGGGACGTCAGTTCTATCGCAACCATCGAGGAATAGAGTGACGTCCTTTTCACTCCCCTTCACTTCCTATCACTTCTTTTCACTCCAAACATGCGAAGCTTGTATACATTATATTGAATCGTCAGGTTTGCGAAGTGAGGAGCCGGAAGAAATCGTAGCCTCCCAACTCCTCACTGAGGATGATTTTTTTACTTCATGATCTTCTTCACCGAGCCGTCGGTCAGGCGGACGATGTTGACGCCATTCTGAGGCTCAGCCACGCGCTTGCCGTCGAGGGTGAAGACGGCCTGCTCAGCCACAGCGGTGCTGACGGTGCTGATGCTGTTGAACTGGCCGGAGCCGACGACGAGGTCCTGGCCCTTGGCGAAGGTCGAGCCGCGCAGGGCAGCGTTGACGGTCTGCACGCCCCACTCGTAGGTGCCGTCGGGCAGCGTCAGCGAGATCTCGGTGTTCATGTAGGCATTGCCCTCGCGGAGCACCTTGCGCACGCCGTCCTTCTCGCCGCCGACGAACGAGGTCGAGGCGTTGTAAATCTTGCCCGTGGTCTTCTCCTTCAGGTAATACTCATAGGTGACGTTCTTCATCGACGTCGAGGCGGGCGTCCAGGAGAGCTTCACGTCGTAGCCGTCGACCTCAGCCTTGGGTGCTGTGGGGGCGTCGGGGCGGGCGCTGACGGCCCAGGGGTTCTTGGTGAACACCATCGAGCGGCCGCCGGGGAAGGTGGTGCCGTCGAAGTAGGTGGCGTCGCCGTGGTATCCGGTGAACGTGTAGTTCAGTGCGCCCTCCACGCCGTAGTCGAGGAAGAAGATGCCCTGCTCGGAGGCGCCGGGGATGCGCTGATAGCTGGTCAGTCCGTTGGCCGAGCCGGGGAGCAGCCAGCCCGACTGGGTGTTGCCCGTGCCGTCGAGCATCTGCTCGGTCCATCCGAGGAGGAAGAGGTCGTAGTAGCCGTCGGCGTTGTAGTCGATGGCGCGCGTGCCGTTGTTCGACGAGTTGAGGGGACGCACGTCCTTATGGTTGGCAGCAAACTGCGAGTTCTCGGTGTAGCTCACCTCGTTGCCGTCGCCGCTCTTGGTGATCTTTCCGAAGAGCAGCTGGCCGTAGTATGAGTAGTTTTTTTCGGGATAAACATCGTCGGGCGACTCGCCGGTGACGAAGATGTCGGGCGTGCCGTCGTTGTTGAAGTCGACGACGTTGAAGTTGCCGTTGCCGAAGGTGTGGCTCACGCCCTGGGCCAGTCCGAGGTCATAGAACTCGCCGGGGCCCTCGGCGCCGAGGTTGAGGAAGGCCATGAAAGTGCGGCCCACGGTGCGGCCGGCGGCCGTCTCGGGCTTCAGTCCGTCGCCGTCGACGTTGCCCTGCACCAAGAAGTCAGCATAGCCGTCGTTGTTGAGGTCGAAGGCCTTGATGGTGCAGAGGGCCATCGGGTAGGAGTACTCCTCCTCCTCGACGCCGATGAGGAAGCGGTTGGTCACCTTGTAGGTGCCGTCGCCCTGGTTGATGAGCACGCCGGTCATGGCCGTCTCGCTGTTGGCCCCGAGCCACCATCCGCAGGAGACGATGTCGACGAGGCCGTCGTTGTTGAAGTCGGCCAGGTCGACCGAGCGGGGCAGCCAGCGCAGCTGCGTGCCGGTCTCCTCGTCGACGATGGCGTTGCCCTGCTCGTCGACGACGCGGAACGTGTTGTCCTTGACCAGCCGGCCCTGCTTGTTGTTGAGGAAGATGCCGTTGAGTGTGTTGGCGTCGCCGCCGGAAGCGATGTAGACGTCGACGTAGCCGTCGCCGTTGAAGTCGGCGGGGATGACGCTGGAGCGGATGCCGATGACGCCGTCGTCGGCCAGCTGGGTCTTCTCGTAGGCCGTGCCGTTCCACTTCAGGATCCACGAGGCGCGGCTCTCCATGAACACCTCGTTGCCCTCGGCGTCCATGATGACCTGTCCGATGGATGCGCCTAAGGGCCAGTTGGGCGAACCGCCGACGATGAGCTCCTTGATGCCGTCGTTGTCGAGGTCGATCTCGCAGCCCGAGGCATAGTCGTTAGCCAGCCCCTCGTCGACGGAGGAGATGGTGATGCTCTGTGCGCTGAGGCCCAGAGTCATTGCTGAAGCAGCAATCAGAGTAAACAGTTTCTTCATAATTGATAAGTGGTTTAATTAAATAAAAAACAGTAAAGATTGGTTTGTCGGTTTATTCCTTTTGGAGAGGGTGCGGATTCCGAAAAATCCTTACATCGCGCTGACCGCCGGCAGAGAAGCGGCCCTTTTCTGAGCGAGAAGCGGTCCTTTTCGGATGGAAAAGCGGCACTTCTTGCATCGAAAAGCGGCACTTCTCTTCGTGCAAAAATCTAAGTCGTTGTATGTCAGATAATTACGCATTGTCGGCGATTGATTCAGAATTTCTTTTACAAATAGGTGGCTCCTCGCTTTGCCCTCCGGGCCTACTCGAACGTTGGGGTGGTCCAGCCCTCGCGGGGCGTGGCCGTGCCCTCGAGCCAGCCGTCCTCGCCCATGGCGAAGGGCTGCACGAAGACGGGCTTGCGGGCGAAGCCGCTGGCCATCGTGGGCTGACCGGCCTTCTGGGCGTTGTAGCAGAGGTAGAGGTGGGTGCCCTCGGAGTTGAGGAAGGCGCGCATGGGGTTCGAGACGGTGCTGTAGGCCTCGTTGGCGCTGATGAGTGCCTCGCCGCGGCCCGACTGTGCGATGTCGGCGCCCTGACGGTCGAGGTAGGGTCCTGTGGCAGCGGCGGCGCGGGCATAGCGGATCTCGCCGTCGACGGTGCCGAAGAGATAGACGTCGTCCGACGAGTTGACGTAAATGGCCACCTCCTTGAAGGCGCTGCTGGCTATCTTGACGGGGTCGTTGGCCGAGCCGACGGTGGCGCCGTTCTTGCTGAGGCCCACCTTCTGCAGATAGACGCCGTCAGAGGTCGTGTAGCAGAGATAATAGTTCTTCGACTGGACGAAGAAGAAGGGGTGGGCGAGGCCCTGCGGGTCGTTCTTCAGCTCGACGGTGCCCAGCGGGGTGTAGACGCCCTGGGGCGACGACGAGCTGGCGCAGCAGATGGCGTTCTGGCCCTCGATGGTGTAGAAGAGCCAGTACTTGTTGCCGCTGTAGGTGCGGGCGAAGTCGACCGTGAGCGAGCTGAGGCGTGCGCCGTCGGCGCCGGTGGGCACGTTGGCCTCGGTGAAGGCGTCGGCCGTCGACTTGTTCCATGTGGTCAGGTTGTTCGACGTCAGCACGGGGCAGTAGTAGGTCAGTCCGGCAGCCCACTGGGTGGTGCTGCTGATGGCGACGTAGGAGCTGGCTCCCTTGAAGATGGTGCCGCCGTCGAGCGAGGGCTCCCACACGGGGTTGTGGAATCCGGTGTTGTCAGGATTGGTCGAGCCTTCCCAGACGACGGTGTCGATGCCGTCGCCGTCCATGCCGGCGCAGCCGCTCATCGTGGCTGCCACGGCAGCCAGGCAGAGCGCGCCGGTGATGTGTTTCAGGATGTTATTCTTCATATCTGATTCTCAATTTTCAATTTTCAATCTTCAATCTTCAATTTTCAATCTTCAATTTTCAATCTTCAATATCCCGGGTTCTGGGTCAGGTCGGGACGCAGGTTGATCTCGTGGTTGGGGATGCACCAGAGGTGGCTGATGCCCAGGCGATAGTTCTTGAAGTCCTCGTCGCGCTCGGCCAGCTCGTTGATCTTCGTCTGGTCGTGGATGTCGCCCCAGCGGTCGAGGTCGAACCATCGCTCGCACTCGCCGCAGAGCTCCAGCAGGCGCTCGTGCTTGATCTGGTTGAGCAGGGCGTCGTAGTTCTGGAACCGGGCGGCGTCGAGGTCGGCCATGTTGACGCGGCGGCGCACCTTGTTGATATACTCGACGGCCACGGCGCGGTCGCCGCCCAGCTCGTTGAGCACCTCGGCATACATCAGGTAGACGTCGGCCAGGCGGAGGATGCGGATGTTGACACCCGTGACGTAGCCCTCGCCCGTGGCGTTGGGATCGTTCTCGACGCTGGTGTACTTCTTCCAGTAGCACTTCTTCTGGAAGGGCTCGACGTAGTTCCACTCGGTCCACGTCTTGCCGTAGTAGACGGCCGTGGTGGTCTCGGGCTCGCTCTCATCGTAGTAGAAGAGGGTGTGGAACTTGCGCATGTCGACGTTGCCGTCCTTGTCGCGCTCCTCGTTGAAGGCGTCGAGCAGCCATTCGCGGGCCGAGCCGTCGTCCCACGACAGGCCGGAGCCAGAGCCGGCGTAGAGCCCGAGGAACTTGGGGCGCTGGTTGCCCACCTCCTTGCCGTTGACGGTGCCCTCCTTGAAGTTGATCTCGAAGAGCGACTCCTGGTTGTTCTCGTTGGCCTCGGTGAAGTTGTCGAGCCAGTTGGGCACGAGGTCGTAGATGCCCAGTGCGAAGATGTCCTCGATGTTCTTCTTGGCAGCCTCCCAGTAGGCCTTGGCCTGGGCGGGGTCCTGGTTGGCCGTGTCCCACGGGCGGTGGCACTTCATGCCGGCCAGCTGCATGTTCATGCGGGCCATCATGCCCAGGGCGCCGCCCTTCGTGGCGCGTCCGGCCTCGGCGGCGGGCCACTTCGTGGGAAGCAGCTCAGCGGCGCGGGTGAAGTCGGCCAGTGCCTGCTTATAGAGGTCCTCCTGCGAGCCGATGGGGCCGTTGACCTCGACGCTGCTGGTCTGCAGCGGGCCGCGGCCGTAGATGCCGGCGATGGCCCAGAAGGCGACGCCGCGGATGAAGTAGCCCTGACCGAGGAGCCGGTCGGCCTCCTCCTGCGAGAAGAGCTCGTAGCCGTGGTCGTTCATGTTGTCGATGACCTGGTTGACGTAGTAGAGGCTGTTGTACATGGCCTGCCAGGGCAGGTTGAGACCCTCGTTGCTGTCGTAGTTGTAGGACGACATGACGAAGTTGGCGTCGCCGATGAACTCGGGGTTGGGGCTGTTGCTCCATCCCTCGTCGCTGCGCAGGATGGTGAGCACCTGGAACCAGCGGCTGAAGTAGCCGGGGCGGCGCCAGGTGGAGTAGGCGGCGGTGAGTCCCTCGTTGAACTGGTCAGCCGTCTTCCAGAAGGTGTCGGCCGTCTCGAGGTTGGGGTCGCTCAGCGAGAGCCAGTCGTCGCCGCACGAGGTCAGCAGCGGGGCTGTGGCGGCAATGCCGCAACACACCGAACAGGAGGCGAGGATATGCTTGAATCTTTTCTTATTCATTGTTGTTTCTTTTTTCGTTATTCCGATTTTTTCGTTATGACGTTATTCCGTTATTCCGATTTTCTCGTTATGACGTTATTTCGTTATATCGTTATTCCGAAGTTTTCGTTATATCGTTATATCGTGATTCCGTTATTCCGATCATTAGAACGTCACCTGGAGGCCGAAGTTCACCTGGCGCGACGAGGGATACTGTCCGCTGTCGATGCCCATGGCGTAGACGCTGCCGCTGATGATGTCGGGGTCGTAGCCCTTATAGCCGGTGATGGTCAGCAGGTTGGTGGCGCTGACGTAGGCACGCAGCTTCTGCACGTAGATCTTCTTCGTGATGGCCTGGGGCAGGGTGTAGCCCAGCTGCAGGTTCTTCAGGCGGAAGTAGGATGCATTCTCGAGGAAGCGGTCGCAATACTCGATGTTGTTCGAGGTGGTGCCGGCCAGCATGCGCGGATACTCGGTGGAGGGGTTGTCCCAGGTCCAGGGCTCGACGTCGGCGGGGATGTTGTCGACGTTGAAGTTGAGCAGGTTCTTGCGCAGCTGGTTGTAGATCTTGTGTCCGAACTTGCCGGCCCAGAACATGTTGAAGTCGAAGTCGCGCCACTGCAGCGAGGCGTTCAGTCCGACCTCCAGCTTGGGCAGCGGCGAGCCGCACCACGTGCGGTCGTTGCTGTCGATGAGTCCGTCGCCGTTGACGTCGACGTAGCGCACGTCGCCGGGCTTGGCGTCGGGCTGGATGATGCGGACGGTCTGCTTGCCGTCGACGTCGACCGTTGCGGTGTGGGCATAGACCTCGTCCATCGACTGGAAGATGCCGTCGAAGGGGATGAGATAGAAGTCGCTGACGCTGCGGCCCACCTCGGTGCGGGTGTACGACTGCATGTTGAAGGCCTCACCCATGCGGAGCACCTTGTTGCTGATGGTCGACAGGTTGGCAGCGACGCTGTAGCTCAGCTCGCCGACCTGGTCGCGCCAGCCGATGTTGAGCTCCAGACCCTGGTTGCGCATCTCGCCGTAGTTGGTCCATACGGAGCCGACGCCCGTCGACCACGGCTCGGGCTTGTTGAGCAGCAGGTCGGTCGACTTGGCGTAGAACCACTCGATGGTACCGAACAGGCGGTTGCCCAGCATGTTGAAGTCCAGTCCGACGTTGGTCGTCGTCTTCGTCTCCCATCCCAGGTCAACGTTGGTCATGGCGCTCTGCGTGGCGCCGCTGAGCACCGTCTCGTTCTTCGACGGGCCGAAGATGGCGTAGAAGCCCTCGTAGGGACCCGAGTGGTCGATGGTGGGGATATAGCTGTAGTTGCCGAGCGACTGCATGTCGCCGACCTTACCCCACGATGCGCGCAGCTTCAGGTTGTCGACCACCTTGCGGGCGGGCTCGAAGAACTTCTCCTCCGAGATGCGCCATCCGAGCGACAGCGAGGGGAAGTAGCCGCGGCGGTTGCTGGGGCCGAACTTCGACGAGCCGTCGGAGCGGAAGTTGAACTGTGCCAGGTAGCGGTCGGCGTAGCTGTAGTCGATACGTCCGATGTAGCTCAGCTGGCGGCGCTCCTGCTCCGAGCCCGACATGTTGTGCTTGTCGTTCGAGAGGTCGATCTCGACCAGCCCGTCGACCTGCTGGTCGTAGCCGACGGCCTCGAGCCAGTGCCAGTTGACGTCCTCGGCGGTGTGGCCGATCATGGCCGTGACGTTGTGCTTGCCGAAGCTGTTCATGTAGGTCAGCGTGTTGTCGAGGATGGTCGTGGCGCGCTGGTCGCGGTTGTCGTAGAGCGCGTCGGTGAAGTGGGTCTCGATGGAGTTCATGCGGACGGTGTAGCCGTGGTCGAAGTTCTTGTGGCGACCGAACCAGGCGTCGACACCGAAGTTGATCTTATACGTGAAGTGCTTCAGGAGCTTCAGCTCGGCATAGGCGTTGGCGATGACGCGGTTGTTGACCGACAGGTCCTGATAGCGCTGCTGCTCGCCGATGGGGTTGCTCGTATAGGTCAGGAAGTTGCCGTTGCCATAGCCGTAGCCGCCGCGCTGCGAGCCCTCCTCAGGGTCGTAGACGGGGATGACGCTGGGCATCGACAGGGCGTTCCAGAAGCTGCCGCCCGTCGTCTCGTGGTGGACGGTGTGCTGGAACGTCGAGTTGGCCCCGATCTTCAGGATGCCATACGTGGCGTCGGCGTTCAGCCGGGCCGTGAAGCGCTGATACTCAGGGCCGCTGATGACGCCCGTCTGGTCCATATAGCCGCCGCCGATCGACATGTTGACGTTGTCGGACCCCTGCGCGTACATTACATTATAGTCCTGCGTGAAGCCCGTCTGGAACTTCGCCTTCTGCCAGTCGGTGTTCGGAATCGGCTGGCCGATCATGTCGACGGCATACTGCGCGGCCGGCCATGTCTCGCCGGCGTTCAGGTAGGCCTGCTCGTTATAGCGCATGAAGTCGGTGGCCGACATCATGTCGATCTTGCGGGGCATGTCAGACACGCTCCACGTGGCCGACACGTCGAGCGTCGGCTCACCCTTCTTGCCCTTCTTCGTCTCGATGATGATCACGCCGTTGGCACCGCGCGCACCGTAGATGGCGGCGGCCGAGGCGTCCTTCAGGACCTGCATCGACTCAATCTCGTTGGGGTTCAGGTGGTTCACGTCGTTGACAATCATGCCGTCGAGCACGTAGAGCGGACCGACCGTGTTGAACGAGCCCACACCGCGGATCTGCACCTGGCTCATCTGGCCCGGCGCACCCGTCGTGTTGACCGTCACGCCCGGCAGTTGGCCCTGCAGCATCTCGTAGATATTCGTGGCGGCCGTCTTCTTCGCCTCCTTCATGTCGACCACGGCGACGGCACCCGTCAGGTCCGACTTCTTCTGCACACCGTAGCCGATGACGACGATGTCCTCGAGCGTGTTGACGTCGGTCGACATCTTCACGTCGATCGTCCGACGCCCGTTGACGCTCACCACGACGTTCTCATAGCCCACGTAGCTGAACTGCAGGCGCGCCTGGCCGTCGGCCTTCACGTCGTAGTGACCGTCGAAGTCGGTCACGGCCATGCCCGTCCCGTCGAGGGTCTTCACGGTGACGCCGATGAGCGGCTCACCGTTCTGTGCGTCAGTCACGGTGCCCTTCACGCTCTGCGCCGACACAGTCAAGGCCATCGGGAGCGCAAGCAGCACGAGCAACGCGACGCGTTTCCATGTTACTCTCTTTTCTTTCATGTCTTACATTTTGAATGGTTTGGTTAGTTTTAGGAATTTTTTCGGCTGCAAAGATACGCCTTTTCCCCCACAACGACTGCCACAATCGGGTCAAAGTGATAGAACAATCGGGTCAATTTTCATGCTCGCAGGTTCAAAAAACCGCGGTTTCATCGTGCACAATGATTTTTTACAAAGATTGAAAAGATTTAAAAGATGGGCTGACGCGACGTGTGTGTTCGTAAAAAAACAACATGGTACGATTTAGGAGGTCACGTGTCCTCACGTGACACCTGCGTTAAGTGCGACGTGGGGACACGTCGCCTCCTACAGTGACAGCCAAATTGTACCAATTTATTTTTTTGCATATTACTAACTATGATTGTTCATCTGCTTAAGAATATAGATAAATGGACGAGGAATTGTAATAAAATTTCCGAATAATTTGGCAGTGTCTTCTAATTCGTTGAAAATCAATATGTTTACGGAATGCTAAAAAAGAAGCGGTGCTTTTCGATGAGAGAAGCGGTGCTTTTCGGGGTGAAAAGGACCGCTTCTCGGAGGAAAAAGCACCGCTTCCTGCGGAATGGGGTAGGTGTTTGTCGTGATTTTTCGCAATCCTCCGTCGCGCTATCGGATGGCTTTGCGCACGCGGCCCTGGGCGTCGCGCGTGATGATGATGCCGCGATGTTGGGTAGCGTCGATGCGGCGGCCCTGCAGGTCGTATGCCTCATTGTTCATTGTACATTGTTCATTGTTCATTGTCACGATGCCGCTCTGGCCCGTCGGGGCGATGATGAGCGAGCGGGCACGGCTGCGGAAGGCTGCGAGGGCGGGCTCGGGGTCGGTGTAGGTGCGCGACGTGCCGGTGAAGTTGTCGCCGGTGAAGAGGGTCAGCTCGTAGCCCTCGGCGATGCGCACGTTGCCGATGCCGAGGGGCGCGAAGCCCCATGCGGCCAACTCGCCGACGCAGTAGCGGCCGACGGGCAGCACGTTGGTGAAGCCCGTGTAGTCGCGGCCGGCATAGCAGGTGACGACGCCCTCGTCCGAGTGCTTGGGGAAGACGCGATTCATCTCCACGGCCCACTGCTGCAGCGACCACGTCTCGTCGTTGTATATCCAGACGAAGCCGCCCTCGACCTCGCAGTCGTCGCGCCACGTCTGCATCTGTCTGACGGAGGTCTGCATGTCCGTCTGATAGTTGGTGCGGCCGGCATGCAGGGGGATGTCGTCGCTGAGGTGCCAGTCCTTCGGGTTGTTATAGGCGCCGCCGTCGTAGCACTGGATCATGATGCGGTCGCAGGCGCCGGGGCGCTGGCGGTTGAGGGCCGTCGTGAGCTGCTGCCAGTAGGTCTTGTTCATGTAGGGAGCGAGGGTGGTGCGGTAGCCCAGGTCGTACATCATGACGTGGAACTTCGTGGCCGACGCGGCGTCGTAGGCGTGCTCGTCGTCGTTGTTGACGGCCTCGACGTCGGGCAGCGCCTCCTTCAGGGCGCGGAAATTGCGGCGGAGGATGCTGTTTTCGCCCGTTCCATCGCTGTTGACGAGCGCGCGGATGTTCTGATACGACGTGTTGCCCCAGCCGCCGATGCAGATCTCGAGGCGCTCGATGCCCGTGGGGGCGGTCTTCAGCAGCCGCACGTCGTCGGCATAGTGGGGCTGGGTCTCATCGAACACGTAGCGGCCGTCGCGGCAGATGGTCTCGCCGTCGGTCGTCAGTGTGCCGTCGGCCTCGACGTTGACGTTGAACAGGATGACGTACCGGAACCCCGACTGCCGCAGCTTCTCTATCGTTCCGGGCCGCTCGCGGCGGATGTGGCCGCCGACGTAGACGCCGCTCTGCGACCATGACTCCGCGACGGACAGCGCCGCTAATAACACCAAAATCTTAAATCTCTTCATAGTTTTTATGTTTATAGGACCACGAATGACCCGAATTAAACGAATTATTTTTCTAAAGACCACGAATTATCACGAATTGTTTTTAAGACAACGAATTAAGACGAATTTCACGAATTGTCACGAATTGTTTTCTATTTCACGAATTTTTTTAAGACAACGAATTAAGACGAATTACACGAATTGTCACGAATTTCTTTTCTATTTCACGAATATTTTTTATTTCACGAATTGTTTTTAAGACAACGAATTAAGACGAATTTCACGAATTGTCACGAATTTATTTTCTATTTCACGAATTCATTTTAAAACAAGAATTAAGACGAATTTCACGAATAATTCGTTCAATAGGTATTAATTCGTGTAATGAGTTTTAATTCGTGTAATACGTTTTAATTCGTGTCAATTCGTGTAATTCGTTTTAATTCGTTGTTTTTTAAAAATATCCTCGTTTTGATTCGTTGTTTTTTTAAAATCTCCTCGTTTTGATTCGTTGTTTTTTTAAAATCTCCTCGTTTTAATTCGTTGTCTTTAGAAATAATTCGTTTAATTCGCGTAATTCGTGGTCCTGAAAATCGTCTCAGAATGTGCCGACGCGGCGCTGGCAGCTGTTGAGGAGCGGGGCCTTGCCGTCGGCGATGAGCTTGAGGATGAGCTCGCCGAAGAGCGTGTTCTGCCATGCAAACCAGGGGCGGGTGTAGTGGGTGGCGTCGTCCTTGGAGAACGACTCGTGGATGAAGCCGGTGCCGGCGTCGGTCGACATGAGCATCTCGATGCAGCGCTTGATCTCGGCGTCGTCCTGCGAGGTGAAGGCGAGCATCATGATCGACATGGGCCAGGGCATGTCGTAGCCCACGTGGGGACCGCCGATGCCCTCGCCGGCGGGGCCGTGGAAGAAGGCGGGGTTGTCCTCCGACCAGACGAAGCGGCGCGTGTTCTGATAGATGGGGTCGTCGAGGGCGACGTCGCCCAGGTAGCCCATGCCGAGGAGCGAGGGCACGTTGGCGTCGTCCATGAGGAGGCGCGAGCCGAAGCCGTCGACCTCGAAGGCGTAAATCTTGCCATACTTGGGATGGTCGACGACGGCATACTGGCGCAGGGCCTGCTCCACCTCGTCGGCCAGTGCGCGGCACTGCTGGGCGCGGTCCTGGTCGTGGTTGACGTCGGTCAGGATCTGGGCCATCTTGCGCAAGGAGCTGACGGCCATGAAGTTAGAGGGGATGAGGAAGGGGAAGACGGTGGCGTCGTCCGACGGGCGGAACGATGAGGCGATGAGCCCGACGGGGTTGACGGGGTGGCCCTTGCCGTCCCAGCCTACGGTGTCGAACTGGCGGTCGGTGGTGCGGCGGAAGGTGTAGGGCCCTGTGCCGTCCTTGCGCTGCTGCTCGCGGAAGGTGCGGAGGATGTTGTCGACGGCCTCGGTCCACACCTGTCCGAAGATGGTCGTGTCGCCCGTCTGCTGCCAGTAGGCATAGGCCAGGCGGACAGGGTAGCACTCCGAGTCGATCTCATACTTGCGCTCGTGGAGTCCGGGCTGCATCTGCGTGTGGTCGCTCTGCCACTCGCCCGTCTGGTCGGCCTCCTGATAGAAGGCGTTGGCGTAGGGGTCGATGTTGATCGACTTCAGCTGGCGCAGGATGACGCCGCGGATGAGGCGGGCCAGCGCCGGGTCGTCGTTGCAGAACTGGACGTAGGGCCACACCTGGGCGCCTGAGTCGCGGAGCCACATGGCTGCGATGTCGCCCGTGTAGACGAACGTGTCGTCGTCGCCGTTCGCGAGCTGGCGGTAGTGCACGGTGGTCTCCAGCGTGTTGGGGAAGCAGTTCTCGAACATCCAGGCGAGGTAGGGGTTGCCCCTGAGCAGCTCCTTCACCTCGAGAATCTTCTGTTCGATGGCGTCAGAGCGGAACAGCCGTTGCTCCACCGGCGGGCGCTTCGTCGTGCCGACGCCGATGGTCGTGTCGGCCGTCATCTGGATATACTCGCGGCCGAAGGCCTTCTGTCCGGCGCCGTCGCCGTTGGCTGTCTGCCCGGTGGTCTTGGTGCCGCAGGCCGTCAGTGCGGCCAGCGTGGCGATGAGGATGGTTTTCTTGATCATATTGACTTACTAATTTGTGTGCAAATATACGGATTTCTTTTATATCTCAACGTTTTCCGCAAAGAAATTGCGGCTACCTGACGTAGACCTTGCGCACCTCGCCGTGCTCTCCGACGACGATGTTGACGCCTGGCTGGGGCTCGTCGACGAGCATGCCCATCAGCGAGTAGACGCGGGCGGGATGGCCGGACGTGGGGCAGAGCGAGGCGTCGCGGATGGCGTCAGGCTCGGCGTTGCCGTAGAGGCCGCTGAGGCGCTCGTTGACCTCGCGGACGCGCTTCTCGGTCATCTTGAGCAGCGAGCGGTCGTAGGTGTAGAGACCGTTGACCTCCGTCTCGACGTCGGTCGTCTGGGTGTAGACGGCGGCGCAGAAGGCGGCGCGTCGGCCGTCGGTGGTCTCGGCGCCCTGGGCCATGTCGATGACGGCCTCGACGGTCTCGACGTAGGCATTGGTGAGCTGTCCCTCGCTCTGATAGTTGACGTAGGTGGTGGCGTCGCGGTCGTACCAGCGGTGGCCCTCGATGTTGCGACCCAGTCCGCCGAACTCGCCGAGCACGACGGGCCGCTCCTGGTCGTAGAGATAGATGTGGGGCGGGCGATCGTAGTCGTGCAGGTCGAGCATGTCGCCGACGCCCTCATTGTGGTTGCCGCCGCTGGCGGGGTTGACGAGTCGGGTGGGGTCCTGCTCGCGGGTGAAGCTGACGATGTCGGCCGTCTTAAACTGTCCCCAGCTCTCGTTGAAAGGAGTCCAGACGACGATCGAGGGCGACGAGTAATGCTGCCGTATGATGTCGGCCCACTGCGAGCGGAAGGCATTCTCGACGGCCGTGCTCTGGCGACCGTTCTTCGTGCTCCAGTCGCGCGGCGTCCAGCCCTCGTCGGAGCGTCCCAGTGCGGGCATGTCCTGCCACACCATGACGCCCAGCGAGTCGCAGAGGTAGTACCATCGCTGCGGCTCCACCTTCATGTGCTTGCGTATCATGTTGAATCCCAGTGCCTTCGTCTGCTCGATGTCGAAGCGCAGGGCCTCGTCCGTGGGGGCGGTGTAGAGTCCGTCGGGCCAGTAGCCCTGGTCGAGCAGTCCGAAGTGGAAGAGGTCGCGGTTGTTCAGCTGCAGGCGCCATTCGCCGTCGGCCGTCTTGGCGTAGGAGATCTTGCGCAGGGCAGCGTAGCTCCGGGCCTGGTCGAGGGTCTGGCCGCCGTCGGTCAGCTCGACGCTGAGATCGTAGAGCGTGGGGCTGGTGGGCGTCCACAGCCGTGCATTGGGCACGTTGAGGACGATGTCGCTGCCGGGCTGTCCGGTGGCCTCGGCGACGACGTTGCCCTTGAGGCTGAGCGTCAGCTTCACGCGGGCCGTCGTGCTCTCCGTGGCCGTGGCGACGTTGATGCTGAGGCGGCTCTGGTCGACGTCGGGCGTCGAGCGCACATCGGTGATATGGTTCTCGCTGACAGGCTCCAGCCATACCGTCTGCCAGATGCCCGACACCTGTGTGTACCAGATGCTGCCGGCGCCGCCGGGGTTATAGCGCTGCTTGCCCAGGGGCTGAGTCGCCTCGTCGGTGTTGTCCTGCACCATGACGACCAGCGTGTTCTCGCCCGCTGTGAGGCGGTCGGTGATGTCGAGGGCGAAGGCGGTGAATCCGCCGGTGTGCGAGCCCACTGACGAGCCGTTCAGGTAGACGCGGGCCGTATAGTCGACGGCGCCGAAGTTGAGCATGACGCGGCGACCGGCCCAGTCTTCGGGGACGGTAAAGGTGCGGCGATACCAGAGGTAGTTGTTCTTGTCGAGCATGCGCATGACGCCCGAGAGACTCGACTCCACGGCGAAGGGCACCAGGATCTGGCCGTCCCACTCGGTGGGAATCTGGCGCTGCGTCTGCGGCGTGATGGCATACTGCCACAGGCCGTTCAGGTTCTCCCATTCGCTGCGCACGAGCTGCGGCCGCGGATAGTCAGGCAGCGGCCGCTCCGGGTCGACGTCGGCCGCCCAGCGCGTCTTGATCTTGCTGCCCTGCGGGGCCCAGGCCGTCGTGGTGCTGTCGGCCTTTGGGGCATAGCGGTCCATGAGGACGCGCATCCAGTGGCCGCCGATGACGCTGCGGGCGCGGAATCCCCGGGCCTCGCCGCTCTGGGTCCAGTACCAGTCGGAGAGCGGCCACCGCGTGCGGGTCTCGTTGACGTAGCGCCACAGCGGGTCGCTGAACTTCAGGAACGTCTCCGCGTCGTCGGCCATCGCGGCGGTCCAGATGACCCAGTCGCTCTTCGTGTAGCCCTCGCGGTTGTCCAGGGGCACGCCGTAGGTGTTCTGCTTCGTCAGGTAGTATTTCATCTCGCGCTCCACGACCTGGCGGGGGAAGAGTTGCAAGCCCCAGAGCTTGTCCCAGACGAGGTTATACTTCAGGCTCCACGAGCCGCCGCGGTCGAAGGCCAGCTTATAGTGGTCGCCGTCGCGGGCGTCGATCTCCCAGATCTGCGCCATCTTGCGGGCGACGTTCATGTAGCGCTCATACTGGTCCTCGCGGCCCCGCATCCGGCACATCTCGGCATAGCCGGCGATGCCCATGATGGCCTTCACCGAGAGGTTGGCGTTGTGGGCCCAGTGGCCGGCGAAGTCGTCGGTGCAGAGCTGCTCGGCGGGGTCCTGACCGTTGCTGATCAGATAGTTCACCCATCGCGTCAGGATGCTCCAGTAGGTGTTGGCCCACGCCGTCGAGCCCTCAATCTTCGAGATCATCGCGGCCAGGGTCAGGATGTTGCCGCTCTCCTCCAGCGGCATGTCGCCGCCGTAGACCTGACCGTTGGCGTGGGGATAGGTGCCCAGGTCGTGGGCAGCCCAGTCCTTGTTCCATCGGCCCGTGCGCTGATATTCCAGTATGGAGGTCATCATGCCCTTCTGCAGCTCAGTGTTGTAGAGCAGGAAGAGCGGGGCCGAGGGATAGGTCAGGTCGACCGTGTTGACACATCCGTTCGAGTTGTTCTCCTTCGAGAAGTAGAGCAGTCGGCCGCCGTCGTCCTCGAACAGCTTGTGGGCGGCGAGCACCTGGCGATAGCTGGCGGCGAGCAGCTCGGCATACTTCACGTTGCCCGACTTCAGGCCGTCGTCGTAGATCGTCTGGTCCTGCTCGCGGCAGCGCTGCATGATGTCTGTATATCCATCGCGCAGCTCCTTGAAAGCCTGCTGGATGGTCTTGCCGTTGCGGGCCCAGTAGCCGGGATAGTCCTTCTGGAAATAGCGGATGTCCTTCACCTCGTCGTAGCCCACCATCATATAGCTGCTGGCGGCGTCGCTGACCGTGCCGAAGTCGTGGACGTAGGCCAGCGTGGTCATGTAGCAGGGCGACTGGTTCTTCACCTCACCCCCATATTCGGGCAGCCGGCCCGTCGTGGTGAACGTGCTCTCAGTCGTCGCCGTCGGGGCCACGCTGACCTCGCCGTTGACGTTGGGCAGATAGAGATAGCCCCAGTCGATGCAGATCAGGTCGCCGGCGCGCTTCAGCACAGGCTGGGCCGTCGAGCCGGCGCGGGCGTAGGTCAGCTCGCCGTCGCTGACAATGGCGGCGTCGACGGCCTGTGCCGGCTCGTTGACGCAGAGGCGCGGCGTCGTGGCGACGTAGAACTGCACGTCGTGCTGACGGCCGTCGGTCGGGCGCACCTGATAGGAGACGTAGTTGATCGGCGTCGAGAGCAGGTCGAGGTCGGTGATGATCATCGGCGCCGTGAAGACGACGTCGAGCTCCACGGGCCCGCATGCGAACGTATAATAAGTCGAGGTGGCCATCACGTCGACCGACTTCTGCTGGGCTTTCTTCACGTCGGCGCCGCTCTGGAAGACATTCTCGAACAGGCCGAAGTCGATGTAGGCACCGCCCGACGTGTTGTGGCAGTGGGCCGCCAGGACGTTGTCGCCCACGACGAGCTTCGACTTCTCCTGCGCCGTCAGCTGGTGCGTCTCGCCCTGCAGCCACGTCTCGCCCGTCGAGACCACCTGCATGCCGTTGACGTAGAGCTCGAAGACATCGTCGTGCGAGAACTGGATCCACAGGTCTTTCTCCAGGTCCTCAGCCGTCAGCGTGACGTGGCGCCGCACGTAGATGTCGCTGTTCGTCGCCGTCCAGTCGTTATGCACGTTGGGATATTCACCACGCGTGCCCCAGGCAGCCTTCTCCTCAGCCCACGACGACTCGCCGCCGAACGAGCGCTGCGTCCACGACGTGTTCTGCTGGTAGGTATGGCTCACGCGGCCCGTCCACGAGTCGCCCGCGTCGCTCATCGGCGCGATCGGGTCCAGCAGAAACGACTGGCCGTCGCCCATCCAGCGATACGACGTGCCGTCGACGCGCAGCAGGCCGTCGATGGGCTTCTCGGCGTCCGTCCAGTGGCGCACGCTTCCGTCGTTCAACCGGTCGAAGGGCGACCAGAACGAGAAGTAGGGGTCGTTCGTCAGCAGCGGCACCGACGGCAGCCTGAGCGTTGTCTGCTTATAGGGTGTGAACACGTCAGCCGCTTCCTGGCCCGCCGCCTGTCCGGCGGTGAGCAGCAGCGCTGCCAAGGCGAAGCATTTCTTCATCGTTGTCATCATTATCATTGTTTTTGGTTTTTGGCAATTGTGCTTCTATATATTTATTACGCCGCTTTGCAATAGGAGGCGACGTGTCTCACGTCGCAATCCAGCAGATTGATGCGACGTGAGACACGTCGCCT
>JAFUEP010000031.1 GCA_017470345.1 Prevotella sp. | reverse complement strand
CATGATGTATGCTACTCAGTATCGTGAGAGCTATCCTTACTACCAGCACGAGAAAATTGGTTACAACTACCGTATGAGTAACATTTGTGCTGGTATTGGTCGAGGACAGATGACGGTTGTGAATGACCACCTTGCTCATCACAAGCATGTGCAAGGGCTGTATGAACAGTTGTTAGCAGATGTGAAGGGCGTTACTGTTCATAAGCAGCCCGATGTAAGATGTAAGATGGCTGATGGAAGAGAAATTCCTGTATATGATTCGAACTACTGGCTGTGTACCATTACCATCGATGAGGATGTGAAAGTAAAGGGACAGGAGGACGCTTATAAAACCATCGTGACAGGTGCTGTCGGTGGTGCTGCTGGTGTCATCCATGCTGCTGCCTCTGCTCATACCGACTGTGAGCCTAATGCCAATGTGGAAGCCATGCGTGTTGCTCTTGATAAGGCTCAGATAGAAGCACGTCCAGTATGGAAACCCATGCACAAACAACCTTGCTATAAGGATGCACCTGCCTACGTGAATGGTGTATCTGAAGCTTTATTCAAGGTTGGTATGTGTCTGCCTGCAGGCCCATACGTCAGCGATGATGATGTAAAATACATCGTTGACACCATCAAGGAAAACATCATCGGATGAATATCCCCATTGGTCAGTGGCACACAGTGCGTGTTCTGGAGTCAGGCACTGTGATTTTGGAATGCAAGGACGGGGCGTATGAGCCGCTGGGGGAGGGGGATATTTTTAAGTTTATAGTGTAGAGTTCTTACTGAGGCAAGCGTCCTTTTGGGCTGAACAGGGAAATAGTTGCTTGTAAAATTTGGTTGTTTCAAGAAAAAGTGTTATCTTTGTGCCCGCATATGATGCCGATTGAAACTTTTCGGCGACAAGACAAGAACAAATCATCACTTTTTTATTAACTAAAACAACAACAATTAGCGTATGAAGAAGATTTTATCTCTACTCGCATTGGCGATGATGAGCATCGTCAGTATCCATGCTGAGAGCGTCGTGTTCGGCTTCTCAGAGTCGGACTTCCCCCTGACAGCAGGCACGTCCTTCGATGTGGAGGACAGCGAAACCGGTGAGACCGTTGTCACGTTGACCGTGGGCTTTGCCGGTGGTGCGGACTTCAAGTTCAAGGGCAACACGGCCCTGAAGGCCGACTACGGCTTCACCGGCTTCACTGAGGGTAACGGCGAGAATGGCACGGCCACCAGCGGCACGACCTACATCATCAAGCCCCTCTACGATGGCGATGTAACGGTGGGCATCGTGCTCAATGCCGGCAAGAAGTTCTACGTGCTGGAGAGCGAACTGGCCATGGATGGCTACGACGGCATGACCGTCGACGCCAAGGTCACGGGCGGCACCTACAGCTTCCCCGTCAAGGCCGGCCGCACCTACAAGGTCTTCTGCACGGGCTCGAAGCTGGGCTTCTATGGCTTTGCTTACTCCTACGACCCCTCGAAGGTGCAGACCGATGTCGACGTTGTTGTCACCGACGAGGTGAAGATCGGCGACGACATCTATATGACCTACTCGTGCGACAAGGCACTTGACTTCTCCGCCGTGGAGGGACTGACAGCCTACAGCGTAAAGAAGAAGATCACGGGCGACTTCTTCTCGGGTTACAAGGCCGAAACGGAACTGACAGAACTGACCAAGGTGCCTGCTGGCGCCGGTGTGCTGCTCAAGACTGCTGTTGCCGGCAAGTATGTGGTGCCCCTGGCTAAGGGCAGCGTGTCCGCCCTGACCGCCAACGACCTGAAGGTGGTGGGAGCTCGCACGGCTTTGGCCGACATGCAGACTCTCTTCTATGACGAGGTGCAGAAGGGCCCCGGCATCCTGGGCACCAAGACCTACAGCTACTTCGACTTCACCACGCTTTCGAGCAAGGAGGTGACGGTCACGGGCTTCGTCATGCTCGATAAAGGCGAGAAGGAATATCTCGAGGCCGGCACCGTCTACATGGACTTCGACTGCGACTTTGACAAAGGCGGCGCCGAGTCAGAACTCAACTATCCGGCCTACACTATTGGCATGCCAAGCAGCGAGGAGGATACTGCTGTCGAACTGAACAGCATCGCCGAGCTGAAGGCTCACAACGATAACGGACTGGTCAAGCTGAACCTCTTCAGTGCCAAGGTGACCTACTCTGACGGCAACAACTTCGCCGTCGTCGAGGACTATTCGGGTGCTACTGTGATTGAAGGTCTTGGCAAGCTGGTGGCTGCGGGTGACGACCTCTATGGCTCGTTGACGTTCAATGTCGTCGTGATTGACCTCTCGGCCTTTGGCGGCGGCATCACCCGTTCTATCACCCTCAGCGACTCGTCGGAGCTGCTCAACGTAGCCGGCACGGAGGCTGAGCCCATGGTGGTTGGCGACGACAATATCTATGAGTATATCTACGACTACGACTGGCGCTACGTCAAGTTCTCGGGCGTCACCTTCACGACGACCAGCGGCGAGCGTTCCGTCTACATCGACCTGCTTGAGGAGTCGGTCTCAGTGATGGATCTTCTCGGGGCTAATCCCGAATATCCTGCCGATGGCGAGCCCGTCGACGTCGTGGGCTATCTCTACGACTATCTGGGCGGTACCTACTTCCAGCCCGTCAAGATCGGTGCTGACGAGCCGCAGCCGCAGGAGTTCAGGGCTACGTTCGTCAACGTGCAGGGCTGGACCAACGTCTATGCCTGTGCCTACAGCGACGGCGAGGAGCCCGAGCTGCCCGGCACGAAGCTGAGCTGGGCCCGCACGGAGACCTACTACAACGGCGAGTTCTATCAGAACTATGCGTTCAGCACGACCGCCATGGAGGCTCCGCAGTGGATCATCTTCAGCAACGGTGAGGGCGAGCAGACCAAGCCGCTGGCCTTTGTCAACGGCAAGGAGTACATCATCGACGAGGCCGACATCGTCACGGGCATCAACACGGTCAATGCCGACAACGCTGAGACGGTCGTCTACAACATGCAGGGTCTGCCCGTCGAGAACGTCCGCAAGGGTCTCTATATCGTTGGTGGCAAGAAGATGCTGGTGAAGTAAGCGCTATGTTGCGGCTACGATTCTATTCTACACTGCTGGTGCTCTGGTGCATGGTGCATGCTGCCGGAGCCCAGCAGTTTTTTATTGGCTACTGCGATGATGAGCTGGCCGCAGGACTGCACCCCGTAGGTCTGCAAGGCATAGGCGACACCCGCATCTCGGCCGCTATCCACATGCCACGCACGCGGATGGTGCGCTATGAGGGCATGACCATCACGCGGCTGCGCTTTGCCGTCAGGAACGGACTGAAGAACGTGTCGGTGTGGATCCGCACGTCGCTCGCGAGCAGCTCGGTCGTCGTGCAGAGCGTCGCAGAGGTCAGCGACGGATGGAACGAGGTGGAGCTGCGCTCGCCTTACACGATCGACGGCAGCGACCTCTACATCGGCTACACCGCCACCCAGCCCGAAGGCTACGAGGGCATCCTTGCCTATGGCGAGGGCTCTGAGCTGACGTCGTGGCTGGCTGTTGGTAATGAGTGGGCCGACTATCATGAAATGGGGCTCGGCATCCTCTACATACAGGCCGTGGCTGAGGGCACGATGAAGGAGCGCGAGGCCGTCGTGCTCAGCGTCGGGACCGACCGCATGCTCTATGCCGACGGCAGCCAGCTTGCGGTCAGCGGTGAGGTGGAGAACCTGTCGGCCAGTCCCTTGGAGGGCTACACCCTGAGCTATGCCATCGACGGCACGCAGGTGGCGACACAGACGGTCAACGGTCTGTTGCAGCCTGATGCCACGGCGTCCTTCAGCCACGTCCTTGACCTGCCTGTGCTCAGCGAGGGCCGCCACGAACTGGCCGTGAGCATCGCCGGGGATCAGCGTGCCGCTGACTTCTATGTCTATGCGTCGAGCTATCCGCGCATGGTGCTGCTCGAGCATTTCACGTCGCTCAACTGCGTCAACTGTCCGCCTGTCGACCGCCTCATTGAGCAGGTCGTCGAGGGGCGTCAGGACGTCGCCTGGGTGACCCATCGCGTGGGTTATCGCGACGATGAGTTCACGCTCGAGGACAGCCGTCAGCTGACCCGCTTCGGTGTCGCCGGCAATCCCTACGTCATGCTCGACCGCACGTCGTTCACTGACGGCGAGCCGCCAGCCTTCACTCTTGGCGGATACGATGCTGAGCAGGTCGGCTACATGTTCGATTATGCCGCCTCGATGCCATCCTTTGTCAGTCTGCAGGCAGCCACCACCGTCGCTGACAGAGGTCTGACGATTGACGTCGTGGGCGAGGGCAAGGCCTTCGTCAGTGACCTCTATCCCAGGGCCACGCTCCATGTCTATCTCATCGAGGACGCGGTGGAGGCCGTGGGCACTCAGGCCGGCGACGCCAACAAGAAGGTGCACGACAACATCCTGCGACGCTTCGTCACGCCTGTTCGTGGACAATTGCCCGCATGGACGGCCGACGGCTCTACACTCACGTTCAGCGCCACGCTCCAGGCTGAGCTGGCTCAGGAGTGGGTGACTGACCATCTGCGTGTCGTGGCCTTCCTGGTCGATCAGGCGCCTACTGGCAGCGGCTATCCCTCAGGTCAGGTGCTCAACACTGTTGAGACGCGTGTCGGCCATACCAGCGGTGTCAGTTCCTTTGTGACCACACAACCAAGTGATGCTTTGTGGACGACAGTCGATGGTCGCCACGTCGTCATCCCACGCTCCAAGGGCCTCTATATTCATAACGGAAGAAAATGTATAATCAAATAAAGCTATAGACAAGTAAATGAAACACTTATGGATATCCTTAACGGCGTTGCTCCTTGCGCATGTCGGTCTGCAGGCGCAGACCGTCATGAGCCACGACTTCGCGTCGGTCGACCAGTTCGAACAATACACCGTCGCCGACCAGAACGCCGACGGGCTGACATGGCGCTACGACGACCTGATGCTCGCCGCCAGTTGTACGCGCGACTACGACGCTGACGACTGGCTCATCACGCCCCTGACATCGCTCGACGCCGCCAAGACCTACCGCCTCGTCTTCACAGCCTATATCGAACAGGCCGGAGCCGAACGCCTCGCCGTGGCCATGGGCCGCGAGGCGGGCGTCGGGGCTATGACGCGCGAGCTGATGCCTGCCACTGACGTGAGCAACACCAGCGAGCGCCGCTTCGAGACCATCTTCACCGTCGATGCCTCGGGCGACTACTGCGTGGGCTTCCATCTCATGACCACGGGCGACCCCTTCAGCAACAACATCTATGTGAGCAGCATCCTCATCGAGGAGACCATCAACCAGCAAGTGCCGGCTGCCGTCAGCGACCTCATGGCCGTCGCCGATCCTGACGGCCAGCGGAAGGTCAGCATCAGCTTCACCACGCCGGCCCTCAACGTGGGCGGTACGACGCTGACCGAGCTCACACGCCTCACTATCCTTCGCGACAACCGGCAGCTGACGACCTTCGAGCACCCGGCTATCGGCGCACTCCTCAGCTATACTGATGAGGGCATGACCAACGGCAGCCATACCTATCGCGTGGTGGCCGAGAATAGCTTCGGCGAAGGACTCTCCGCAGAGACGACCGTCTACGTGGGCACTGACGTGCCCGGGCCTGTCGCGAACCTGCGCTACGTCTATGATGACGCCACTCGCACGTCGCTGCTCACCTGGGATGCACCCACCAGCGGCGCCCATGGTGGCAAGGTCGACGCCGAGGGACTGACCTACACCGTCCGCCGCAACTACTCCAGCTCGCCGCTGGCCACGGGACTGACCGCGCAGAGCTTCACTGATGAGGTCGACACCGACTACATCCTTGAGCGCGAAGAGGCCGTCCGCAAGCAGTATGAGGACATCGGCATGCCTGTCAGCGTCAACTATGTCATTGCCGGACAGGGGCGCATGTGTTATTACGTCAAGGCGGTCAACGCCCAGGGCGAAGGCACGGAGACGGTGTCGAACGACGTCATCATCGGCCCGCAGTATGAGCTGCCCTTCCTCGAGTCGTTTGCCGGCGGAGAGCTGACCTACTACTGGCGCACCAATATCCGCAGCAGCTCGGCACGATGGATCCCCATGGCCGACTCGCGCTACTCGCAGGACGGCGACAACGGCATGCTCGGCTTCAATGCGGCCGAGGGCAACGAGACGGCCATGTGCCACACGGGCAACATCTCGATGGCCGGCGCCACCAACCCTGTGCTCATCTTCCATGTCTACGTCGACTATGTCTGGGCCCGTCCGCTCGAAGTGCTCGTCAGTGCGGAGGGCAGCGACTTCGAGGTCGTCTCGACTGTCGACCTGAGCAGCGAGTCCATGGCGGGAAAGTATACGCGTGTGAGCATCCCTCTCAAGGCGTTTGCCGGCAAGGACCATGTACAGATAGGATTCCGCGTGACGACGACCACCACCGTCGACCTCGTCTTCATCGACAACCTGCAGGTCATCGACCAGCGCGAGCACGACCTCACCGTCAGCATCGCCTCGGCACCGCGCGACCTCAAGGTGGGCAGTAGCAGATACCTGACGGCCGAGGTCACCAACCTCGGCACGGCTGAGGTCTCGATGGGCCAGTATACGGTCGATGTCTATGTCGACGGCCGCAAGGCAGGCTCGTCGATGGGCATGAGCGTCAAGGCGGGCGAGTCGCAGAGCGTCATGGTGCCGCTGACAGCCACTATCGACCTGCAGTCGGGCAACGCCATGACCCAGATGTCGACGCTCTATGCCGAGGTGGTCTATGCTGACGACGAGATGCCGGCCAACAACCGCAGCGGCGAGCAGACCGTCAAGGTCAGACTGCCGCGTCATCCTGAGCCCAAGGCCCTCGTCGCCTCGGCTGACGGGCAGGGCGTCAGCCTCCAGTGGCAGCAGCCTGCTCAGCCGCGCATGGCCGATGAGCCGACGACGGACAGCTTTGAGGACTATGACGACTTCCTGCGCACCAACTTCGGCGACTGGACCCTCCACGACGGCGACCGCGCCTTGACCTACGGCATCGGCGGATGGCACTTCCCGCAGAACAGCGACGTGCAGTCGTGGATGATCTGGACGCCATCGAAGGTAGAGAGCACCACCAACGCCACCGTCGGGCTGCGCGACAAGCTGTGGTATCCCCGCACGGGCGACAAGATGGTGGCCTCGTTCGGCGCCTACGAGACGGAGAGCGACGACTGGCTCATCTCGCCTGAGCTGTCAGGCAACCAGCAGGTTGTCTCCTTCTATGCCCACTCGCTGCCCAATGCCACGGCGCCGGACAAGTTCCAGCTCTACATCTCGACCTCTGGGTCGGAGGTGACCAACTTCATGGCCCTCGACCAGACGCCCCGCACCTGCCCGGACTTCAAGAACCAGACGTTCACGCCCGACCGATGGGACGACTGCAAGTTCGAGTACATCCTGCCGCAGGGCACGAAGCACTTTGCCATCCGCAAGGTGACCAACAACGGATGGGCCATGTTCGTCGACGACGTCACCTTCGTGCCCGACACGCTGGCCTCGCAGGCCTCGCTGATGCTCTTCGGCTACAACGTCTATCGCAACGGCGTGCGACTGAACCAGGCGCTCATCTCGCAGCCTGTGTTCAGCGATCCGGACGGCCGGGAAGGTGATGTCTATCGCGTTACGGCCGTCTACAACGAGGGCGAGTCGATCTTCAGCAACGAGGCCGTCGTCAGTGGCACGGAGGGCATCCTCACTGTTGCCAATGGCACGTCGCCGACGTCGTCAACCGTCTACGACCTTGGTGGCCGCCGCCTCCAGTCGCCGTCGCGTGGCGTCGGCATCATGGAGGGCCGCAAGGTGCTCCTCAAGTAACATTCACAGCTTGTGCTGATAAAAACGACCGCGCCGCTTCTGGGATTCACCAGAGGCGGCGCGTTTTTTTTTGTGTTGTCCAGCCTGACGCTGAGCGTGCTGTCGTCACTTCACGACCATCTTCTTTCCGTTCTGGATGTAGAGCTGGCCAAAAGAATTGTACTTTAATTTACAATTTTAGTTTCATCGTCAATGAAACGGTGCTTCTCGATGAGAGAAACGGTCCTTTTTGCATCAAAAAGCGGCACTTCTCTTATCGAAAAGCACCGCTTCTTTTTTGCCGCAATAATAAGTCGTTGAAAGTCAGATGATTGAATTTTGATGGTCTTGAATTCGGAATTTTCTTTACAAATCAAGCCTCCCTGACGGCCTCTTCGTAGCGCGCCATGAGCCATGCGTTCTGCTCCGCGATGGTCATATAGCTGTTGTCCAGCTCCAGGGCGTCGTCGGCCTTGCGCAGGGGCGACACCTCGCGATGCGAGTCGATGTAGTCGCGCTCCTCGACGTTGTGCAGGATGTCCTCCAGGTCGGCGGGCATGCCCTTCTCGATGAGCTCCTTGTAGCGCCGCTCGGCACGCACCTGGGCCGAGGCGGTGACGAAGATCTTCAGCTCGGCATTAGGGAAGACGGTGGTGCCGATGTCGCGGCCGTCCATGACGATGCCTCCCCCGCGGCCCATCTGTTGCTGCTGGGCGACGAGCGCCTCGCGCACGAAGGGCACGGCGGCGATGGGGCTGACGTGGTTGCTGACCTCGAGCGAGCGGATCTCGTGTTCGACGCACGTGCCGTTCAGATAGGTGTCGGGCCGGCCTGTCTCGGGATTGAGGCGGAAGCTGATGTGAATGTCGGCCATGCGATCCTGCAGCTCGTCGAGCAGGATGGAGCCGTCGGCACGGAACAGCCCGCCCCGGAGGGCGAAGAGCGTGACGGCGCGATACATGGCGCCCGTGTCGACGTAGATGTACCCGATGCGGCGGGCCAGGTCCTTGGCCATCGTGCTCTTGCCGCAGGATGAGAAGCCGTCGATGGCAATGGTGATTTTCTTCATGATTCAGAGGGTATAGGAAAAATTGATGAGCAGCGACGAGGCGCTGACGTGATACTTCGCGTAGGCCACCTGCAGCTTGATGCGCTCCAGAAGCATGCCCGCACCGAGCGAGAGGGCTGCGCCGTGGCTGCTCTCGCCGTCGGCCGTGGCGATCTTCATCTCCTTGGCCCGCAGGGCGTTGTAGCCGGCGGCCACGTAGAACTGGCTGCCCAGCAGGAGGTCGGCACCGACGACGAGGTGATGGCCGAGCCCATACTGCCAGTCGTTCAGCCGGACCAGCGTGGCCGAGAAGCGCAGGGGCGAGCCGATGAGGCGCTTGCTGACGCCCACCTGCAGGTCGAGCGGCATGCGCTCGAAGTCGTCCTCGTAGGCCGTCAGCTGTCCGCCCAGGTTGCGGGCCACGGCGCTGAAGCTCCATTCAGATTCAGGCAGGAAGTAGTTCAGGCCGAGGTCGACAGCTGCGGCCAGCGAGTTGTAGTGTCCTATGTAGGAGGCGACGAACTTGGCCGTGATGCCGCCGTTGAGGTGCTCGGTCAGTCCGTAGGCAAACGTGCCGCCGACGGCGATGTCCTTAGCGCTGAACGTGCCCGTCTGCTCGCCCATATAGGTCATCTCCTTCATCTCGCCGTAGTTCATGAAGCGGGCCTGGGCCGACCACGTGCCGCGTTTGCCGACGGCCTGCAGATAGGAGGCCGAGGCCGTCAGCGAGCCCTGCATGTAGGTCATCATGTTGAGGTTCATGGTGCGGTCGCTGACGAAGTTGATGAGCGAAGGATTATGGAAAACGATGGAGGGGTCGTCGTCGGTGATCGTGATGTTGTCGCCGCCCAGAGCCGCCGCATGGGCACTGACGGGCAGCCGCAGGAAGTTGAATGCAGTCTGGCTGTCCTGCGCCTCACAGAGAAGCGCAAAAAACGTGAAGAGGACGGCAAAAACGACTTTTTTCATCTAAATAATCTAAATTTCGTTGCAAAGATAATGCTTTTTCCAAATATACGTGCTAATTTTGCACGTGGATTTCGTTATATTAACGGAACTTTGCCGATTTTATTATGGAAACGAAGAAGAGTTCGAAGGCCGATTTGGAGGCTCGCCGACCGCAGTGGTTCCTCTTGGGACTCGTTGTGGCCCTCGCCCTCCTGTTCGTCGGACTCGAATATACGTGGGCGCCTGACGACCCGTTAGACGACCCCGAACTGATCGACCAGCTGACCTTCGACACCGAGCTGGCCCCCATCATGCAGCAGGAGAACGAGCTGGCGCTGGCCCCCAAGGCTGAGCCCAAGCCCACCGTGGTGCTCAAGGTGGTCGAAGAGGACGAGGCACCGGCTGACCCGCTCGAGGACGACGAGCCCGTAGAGACCGATCCTGACAGCGACATGGCAGCGATGGAGGACGAGGCGGCCGACCTGGAGCCGCCGGCACCGCAGGACGACGAGGTGAAGGACTTCCGCGTGGTGGAGGACCTGCCGCAATTCCCTGGCGGGCCGACGGAGCTGATGAAGTGGCTGACGCGCAACCTGAAGTATCCGAAGGCCATGGCCGAGCAGAAGCGTCAGGGGCGGGTCGTGGCTGAGTTCATCGTCAACAAGGACGGCTCGGTCACCGATGTGGCCATCGTCAAGTCGTTCAATCGCCAGTGCGATCAGGAGGTGCTGCGCGTGCTGCGCATGATGCCCCGCTGGACGGCCGGCATCATGGACGGCCAGCCCTGCCGCACAAAGGTCTGCATCCCCGTCGTGTTCAGATTGTAAACCTATATCTATTAAAATATGTATTATACCCCCGACGAACTACTCAAACGAGTCAATCAGACGCTGGCTGCACTGCCTTATGAGCGGCAGCCACAGTCGCTCTACGAACCTATCCGATATGTGCTGTCGCTCGGTGGCAAGCGCATCCGGCCTGTGCTGATGCTGGTGGCCTATAATCTCTTTAAGGAAGATCCTGACAGCATCATGATGCAAGCCTTGGGGCTGGAGACCTATCATAACTTCACGCTGCTGCACGACGACCTGATGGACCGGGCCGACGTGAGGCGCGGACAGCCGACCGTGCATCGCCGATGGAATGCCAACAAGGCAATCCTCTCGGGCGACTCGATGCTCGTGCTGGCCTATCAGCACATGGCGCAGTGTGATGCGGCTCATCTGCCTGCCGTACTCGACCTTTTTACCGAGACTGCCCTCCAGATTCATGAAGGGCAGGAGATGGACATGGCTTTCGAGACGCGCAATGATGTCAGCGAGGCCGAGTATATCGAGATGATCCGCCTGAAGACCAGCGTCTTGCTGGCCTGCGCCCTGAAGATGGGGGCCCTGCTGGCCGATGCCTCGCAGGCTGATGCCGACAACCTCTATCGGTGTGGCGAGCAGATGGGACTGGCTTTCCAGCTGCAGGACGACCTGCTCGACGTCTATGGCGATCCGAAGGTCTTTGGCAAGGCCATCGGTGGCGACATCACGGAGAACAAGAAGACCTACATGCTCATCAATGCCATCAACCGAGCCGACAGCCAGCAGCGTGCGGAACTGATGAGATGGACGGCGTCGACCGACTTCGACCGCGAGGAGAAGGTGGCTGCCGTCACGCGGCTCTATGATGCCATCGGCATCCGCCAGCTGTGCGAGGAGCGTATCGACTACTATTTCGACGAGGCCCGAAAGTGTCTCGGTAAGGTTAGCATCGATGCAGAGCGGAAACAGAATCTGCTGAAGTACATGAACCAGATGATGAAGCGCGAATCATGAGGTTCATCGACACGCATGCTCATCTGGATGGCGAAGAATACGCTGAGGACCGCAGCGAGGTCATCGCAAGGGCCCGTGAGGCCGGCCTCGGCGCTATCTTCGTGCCAGCCATCGACCTGACGTCGTCGGAGCGCATCCTGACGTTGTGTAGTGATTATCCCGGATTCCTCTATCCCATGGTGGGGCTGCATCCTGAGGAGGTGAGGGCCGACTACCGTGAGATGCTGGCCCGCATCCGTGCATTGATTCCCGACGGCCAGGAGTGGGGTGGGGGACACCCTGTTCTTGCCATAGGTGAGGTGGGACTCGACTTCTATTGGAGTCGTGAGTTTGAAACGGAACAGATGGAGGCTTTCGAGTTGCAGGTGCAGTGGTCGGTCGCGACACGCCTGCCCCTGATGATTCACTGCCGCAAGGCCCAGAACGAGATGGTACGCATCCTGCGACGATATGCGGACAAACTGCCTGGTGGCGTGTTCCATTGCTTCACCGGCAATGAGATCGAAGCCGCAGAGCTGTTGCAGTTCGAAAGGTTTGTGCTCGGCGTTGGCGGTGTGCTCACGTTCAAGAAGTCGCACCTGCCCGAGGTGCTGCCTGCGGCCGTGCCACTTGACCGTATCGTCCTTGAGACCGATGCTCCCTATATGGCCCCCGTGCCATGTCGTGGACAGCGCAATGAGCCTGCCTATGTGCGGCTGGTGCTCAGCCGTATGGCCCAGGCTTATGGCATCAGCAACGAGGAGTTGGCCCGTCAGACCAACGAGAATGTTGCCCGCGTCTTCGGCGTGAAAATATAAAGAACATTAAAAAAAGAGACGTTTTAGCGAGATTCCCGCAAAAAAGATGTAATTTTGCACCCGCTAAACGCAAGGAGAGATGCTCGAGTGGCTGAAGAGGCACGCCTGGAAAGCGTGTAAACGTCAAAAGCGTTTCCCGGGTTCGAATCCCGGTCTCTCCGCTTCTAAAAGATTGGTTTTCAATCGATTACGACACCGTAAAACTTTTTTGTCAGGCATTAAAAAAGTCGGCAGTGCACAATTTGGTACATCATGTCCAAAACTCCTTTTCTCCAGTCGGCTCCATTTTCCCTTGACACTTCGGACAGGTATTCATGTCCCAGATACGTATGTTATCGCTGCCACATTGCAGGCATAGCCGTCCCACCTCGCTCCTGTAGGACGGGGCGACATCGGCGATGATACCACCGACCACGATGTTCTGAATGGTCTTGCAGTCTGGGCACGACATGGCTGTTATCTGCTGACGGAACACCCCGCGCCCCTCATACACTTCGGCCTCGTAGCCGCATACCCTGCAGCGATATTTCAGTTTCCAAGCCATACGCTAGCCTTTCTTTGTCTTGATCCAGTTCTTCAACCGATTGTAGCCTTCAACACCAAGAATGGTAAGACCACCATACTGACAGGTCTTTGCCAACCCGAAGAGCACTGTCCACAGCACGCCCTTGGCAGCAGTACTTATCGGCAGCAGCATCTGAGCGAAGGACAGGATATAAAAGGGGATGCAGCACAGTAAGACAATCACACCTGTACGGAATGACAGCGACTGTAGCCATGTCTTGATATTATCCCAAGTATGGTGAAGAGCATCTTTTGGAGCATAGAGTATCATCCTAGGCCCGACCCAGCGCATGATTTCACGAATTTGTTCACGCTCTTTAGGGGCATAGCAATGGGTAGGACAATCCTTGCAAGCTGTCTTCTGTTCGCCATACGTGCAATGATCAAGACGACGACAAGCGAAGTCTGCCAGATGTTGATATTCTTCTGGCATAGTGTCCTGGTTCAACCGATGACGGCAATAAAGCTCTATCATCTTTCGGACAGT
>JAFUEP010000030.1 GCA_017470345.1 Prevotella sp. | reverse complement strand
TTTTTAGTCGCCTACGGCGAGAAATCCTTCAAATCTGAACAAATCAAACAAATCTGCTTTGGAAGATTTGAAAAGATTTGCTAGATTTCTGTCACGAAGTGACACTCATTATCAGATAATTAGTACAAGCGAAACTTGAATAATCGTTTTATTCATATTTATGATACTCATTGGGGCCATGTAGAACTATATGACATTGAGGAGTTTTCAGGTCTAAAAAAAGCCATCAATGAATCTAATTTAAAGAATAGCTTGACGGCGGTGTATACTATAGATGAGGCAGGTAGCAATGTCCATGTTCACTGTAAGTCCGTTATTCTATTTACGCCCGAGATATCGGACATAGATAATTATCTTCGCCTTGAACTCAGTGAATATTTCAGAGTGCATGAGACTATCAATATGGAAATGGCCAAACAGAGAGATGCCGAGGTCAGCAAATAGTCTATGTTATTGATAGCTTTAAGACCTCATACAATAATCCCGCCTGTTCATACAACGTGGTGGGATTTCTTTTGCCAGGTCATACGGATAGGTTAACTTTGCATCATCACTGAAGTGAATAAATAGCAAAGCCGATGAAAGTAAAAATGATTCTGCCTTCGTTGCAGGAAGCCGAGAGTCCCTACTGGCGGCCCATCAAGTACTCGCTGTTCCCGCCGCTGGGACTGGCCACGCTGGCTGCCTACTTTGGCGACGACGATGAGGTGGAGATCGTGGACCAGCATGTGGAGCGGCTGACGCTCGACGACGAGCCGGACCTGGTGTGCATACAGGTGTATGTGACGAATGCCTACCGGGCCTATCGCATTGCCGACCACTACCGACAGAAGGGCACCTATGTGGCCATGGGCGGCCTGCACGTCACGTCGCTGCCCGACGAGGCGGCGCAGCATGCCGACACGATCCTTCTGGGCCCGGGCGAGGAGGCTTTCCCACGCTTCGTCAGCGACCTGCGCGCCGGCCATCCGCTGAAGCGCTATGTGGCGCGTTGGCGGTCGATAGAGAACATCCCGCCCGTCCGACGCGACCTCATCAAACGCGAGAAATACTTCGTGCCCAACTCGCTCGTCGTGTCGCGCGGCTGTCCGCATCACTGCGACTTCTGCTATAAGGATGCGTTCTATGGTGAGGGCAAGTCGTTCTATACGCAACGCGTCGACGAGGCCCTGGCTGAGATAGACCGGCTGCCAGGTCGCCACCTCTATTTCCTCGACGACCACCTGCTGGGCAGTCCGCAATTCGCGAGGGAACTGTTTGAGGGCATGCGCGGCATGGGGCGCGTCTTCCAGAGTGCCGCCACGGTGGCCTCCGTGCTGAAGGGCGACCTGATTGAGAAGGCTGCCGAGGCAGGGCTGCGCAGCGTCTTCCTCGGCTTCGAGACCTTCTCGCCAGAGAACCTGCGCTCGAGCAACAAGCTGCAGAATCTCTCGAAGGACTATGTGGCAGCCGTCGAGCGACTGCACGGCCTGGGCATCATGATCAACGGCAGCTTCGTGTTCGGCCTTGACCACGACGACAGGGACGTGTTCCGCCGAACTGTGGAGTGGGGCATCGAGCACAGCATCACCACGGCCACCTTCCATATCCTTACGCCCTATCCCGGCACTCGCCTGTTCCAGCAGATGGAGCGCGACGGCCGCATCACCTCCTACGACTGGAGCCGGTATGACACGCGCACAGTCGTCTACAAGACCGTGGGACTCACTGCCGAGGAACTGAAGCAGGGCTACGACTGGGCCTACAAGGAGTTCTATTCCTGGAGCAACATCTTCCGCGCCAGCTTTGGCCACGACAATCTGAAGCAGCAGCTGGCCCATCTGTTCTACATGGGTGGCTGGAAGAAGATGGAGCCGTTCTGGAACTTCATGATACGCTACGGACAACTGAACCGCATGCTCCCCGTGCTGGAGTCTCTGCTGGCAAATACGAAGGGGAAATGTTAGTTCATTGTTCACCGTTTTCACTTTCATACAAAGAACCCGCCTGTTCATACAGCGCGACGTGAAAGATTTTCATGGTTCAGAAGGTATTCGTACCTTTGCAGTGTCAAATGATAAAAGACAAAAGATGAAACAATTACTGATGACCTTGATGGTCGTGCTCATGAGCATGATGACATCGACGCCCGCCAGTGCGAAAACTGACAAGGACAGCGTGAAGGAAATGGTGCCGCAGAATATTGTGGTGAAACAGACGACTGTGTTCAACGACGGACGCACGCTGACCATCTACTACAAGAAGAGCGGGATGCAGTGTGAGGTCTACTCGCCCTGCGACGCCAAGGACTATGACGTGGCGGATGCCGCAAAGATCAAGACGACCAGCTTTGAGGTGGTCGACCGCGTGGAAGGCAAACTCTATCGTAAGGCCTCGATTGGCGAAGTGACGAGACTGATCAAACGCTTGGTGAACCAGTATCTGTGATGGCATACGTGGAAATCGTGCTGCTTTGTGTCACCATCGCGGTGCTCAAGGCAGCACAAAGCAACAATGTCAGTGAAGGTTGGAGCAATTAAATGCTGTTAAATTGGCTGAGGACCCAGGCGGAATAATAAAAATTGTTGTATCTTTGCAAATAAAAACGAAGTAAACGAACGACGTATGGAGTGGTTTAGAATCAGGACTTCGACACTGCTGATGCGCGTGGCCGTCGACGAAATTGTCTACGTGAAGGCAGACGGTAACTATTGCGACCTTGTGCTCATCAATGGGCGCCAGCGCAAGATGACCTTCCAGCTGCATCACTTTGAGGACAATTTCCGGTTGCTGAAGAGTGCCGATATGTTCATCCGTGTAGGGAGGAGCCTTATCGTCAACCGTCAGTACGTACAGGTCATTGACCTCATCGACCAGACCATCGTCTTCGGCGGGAAACATCTGATGCGCGAACCGGCGCACCAAAATTCTCATGCCTATCGCCCCGACCGAAATGAGGAAGCGGCGACGGGTAGGGACGTCTACGTGGTAAAGGTGTCGCGCGATGCCTTGAAGCAGCTGAAAGAACAACTTGAAAACATGAAAGGAGGAGAAACGCACTATGAGTGATATCTTTGACAAGACAGACAGCAGTCTCAACGACCTCAGCAGGGAGCCCGAGGTGCCTGAGTTCATCATCGAGACTGACGACGATGCTCGCCCTCCGGTAGAGACCGGCCGCAAGGAAAAGGCTGGACGGCGATGGCTTCGCGGCATCTTGGAATCCCTGATCATCGCCTTGACGGTCGTCGCAGCTTTCTCTGCTTACAAGGTATGGAATTATTACATGAACATAGGTGTGCCCATTTCCACGTCGCCCAGTGAGAACATCAGTAAGCTGCAGGCGGAGCCGGTGAAGGAGAGGGCCGAAGTGGTCCTCTCGAGCGACAGCGTCCTTGGTGTGGCGCTCGATTTCTACGCCATCCACGGTCTGCGGGCCAGTATTGAGTTTGAGGAGCCTGACACGGCCGACACGTCGGTCTTCCTTTACAGCCGTTCGGCAGACCATCAGGCCGACGGCACCTATCTCGGATCCCTCGTCGTCGATGGCGAAGAGCTGCAAAGCGACTGTAGCCGTCTGGGCTATATGGCGATGGTGGCCGACCGGATGGTGATCGGCATCTCGCGCAGCGACAAGGTGAAGGACTATTGCATGGAACAGGGCGGATGCTTCTTCAGGCAGTTCATCCTGGTCAGCAACGGAGTGATTCCTCACCGCTTCTATCTTCATGGGAAGGTGGAGCGCCGTGCCATCGGCCGTAAGGACAACACGCTCTACTATATCGCCACGCGCCATAAGGAGACGCTATGGGATTTTGCTGATGCCCTGCGGGAATATGGGTTCATCGATGCCATCTATATCACTGGTGGCTACGACTATGGCTTCTACCGCACAGCTGACGGCGAGCGCCATGACATCGGCAACATAGAGGATTACCCGCACAAGAAATGGAAAGGAATCATTCCGTGGCTTGTGTTCAGAAAGTGAAGAGGCCCTCTCTATACCATTCGAAGAGTCGTCTGACGCCTTCCTCAATCTCTACTTTGTGGGTCCATCCGAGGCGGTGGAGCTTGTCGACGTTGATGAGCTTGCGCATCGTGCCGTCGGGCTTCGTCGTGTCGAAGACGATGTCGCCCTCGAAGCCCACGGTCTGGGCGACGAGCTTGGCAAGCTGACGGATGGTGAGCTCGCGGCCGGTGCCGACGTTGATGTGGCAGTTGCGGATCTCGCCGAGCTGTGGCAACGCCCCGCCTCGGCCTGCGGTGTGGTCGCGGTCGACGGCTCCGTCGACGGCTGCTCCGTAGTGGACGCTGGAATAGCGCTCGATGCCGATGATGTCGCTGAAATCAACGTTGAGGAGGATGTGGACAGATGCGTCGGCCATGTCCTCGCTCCAGAGGAACTCGCGCAGCGGTGTGCCAGTGCCCCAGAGGCTGACGCGGTTGTCGCTGATGCCGTAGTGTGCCAGGACGTTGAGGATGTCGTTACGATCCGACTGGCCGTCGATGCCCTCGACGGGCCGTTGGTCCATGTCGCGCCGGATGGTCGTCCAGTCGCCGTCGTGGATGAGCTTGGCAAGATAGATCTTGCGTATCATGGCGGGCATGACGTGACTGTTCTCGAGGTGGAAGTTGTCATTGGGGCCATAGAGGTTGGTGGGCATGACGGCGATATAGTTGGTGCCGTACTGCAGGTTGTAGCTCTCGCACATCTTCAGTCCTGCGATCTTGGCGATGGCATACTCCTCGTTGGTGTATTCCAGTGGCGACGTCAGCAGACAGTCCTCTGTCATGGGCTGCGGCGCGTTCTTGGGATAGATGCACGTGGAGCCGAGGAAGAGGAGCTTCTTGACGCCATGGCGATAGGCCTCGCCGATGACGTTGCACTGGATGAGCATGTTCTGCATGATGAAGTCGGCCCGGTAGAGAGAGTTGGCCATGATGCCGCCGACGAAGGCAGCGGCGAGAACGACGGCGTCGGGGCGCTCGCGGTCGAAGAAGTCCCTGACGGCCTGCTGGTCGGTGAGGTCAAGCTCGCTATGGGTTCGACCTATGAGGTTGTCGTAGCCGCGTGCCCGGAGGTTGTTCCAGATGGCGGAGCCTACGAGCCCGCGGTGTCCGGCGACGTAAATCTTACTATCCTTACTGAGCATCGTCGAGTTGTGATTTGATGAACATTCGTTTGACCTTCTTCATGTCGTGCTCGACCATGATGCGCACCAGGTCGTCGAACGACGTCTTGCGGGGGTTCCACCCCAGCTGGGCTTTGGCCTTGGCGGGATTGCCGAGGAGCTGCTCCACCTCGGCGGGGCGGAAGTACTTGGGGTCGACCTCGACGAGGACTTGGCCTTCGAAGAGCCCGGAGAGTCTGGTGTCTAATGTCTTTGCGCAGATACCCTTCTCATTCACCCCTTCGCCTTCCCAGCGGAGCTCGATGCCGACATGTCGGAAGGCGAGGGTGCAGAACTCGCGGACGGAGTGGTATTCGCCGGTGGCGATGACGAAGTCGTCTGGCTGTGGCTGCTGGAGGATGAGCCACATGCACTCGACGTAGTCGCGGGCATAGCCCCAATCGCGCAGGGCGTTGAGGTTGCCCAGGTAGAGCTTGTCCTGATGGCCCTGTGCGATGCGTGCTGCGGCGAGGGTGATCTTGCGGGTGACGAAGGTCTCGCCGCGGCGCTCGCTCTCGTGGTTGAAGAGGATGCCGTTGCAGCAGAACATGTTGTAGGACTCGCGGTAGTTCTTCATGATCCAGTAGCCATAGAGCTTGGCCACGCCGTAGGGCGAGCGGGGATAGAAGGGTGTGGTCTCGCTTTGGGGCACCTCCTGGACGAGTCCGAAGAGCTCGGAGGTGGAGGCCTGATAGATGCGGCACGTCTTGTCGAGGCCGCAGATGCGTACGGCTTCGAGGAGACGCAGCACGCCGACGGCGTCAGTCTCGGCGGTGTATTCGGGGACGTCGAACGACACCTTGACGTGGCTCTGGGCTGCGAGGTTATAGATTTCCGTGGGGCGCACCTCGGCCATGATGCGGATGAGCGACGAGGAGTCGGTCATGTCGCTCCAGTGGAGTTCGACGAGTCGTTTCTTCTTCATGTCGCGCACCCACTCGTCGAGATAGAGGTGCTCGATGCGTCCGGTGTTGAATGACGAGGAACGGCGCATGAGTCCGTGTACCTCGTAGCCTTTCTCGATGAGAAACTCGGCCAGGTAGGAACCGTCCTGGCCGGTGATGCCGGTGATGAGAGCTACTTTTCTTTCCATCATATTTGGTTTTATTCTGAGAATTGTTTGATGCGCTGCTCCTCTGAGAGCTTGCATATCAGGAGGGTGTCGTTGTTCTCGGCCACGATGAAACCGTCGAGGCCCTGGATGACGACGCGCTTCTCCTGGGTGGTATGGATGATGCAGTTGTGGGTTTCGAACAGCTTGATGTCCGGGCCGATGCAGGCATTGCCGTAGAGGTCGCGACGGCTCTGGGCCTGAAGGGAGCCCCACGTGCCGAGGTCGCTCCATCCGAAGTCGGCGGGGCAGACGAAGATCTCCTCGGCTTTCTCCATGATGGCGTAGTCGACGGAGATGTTCTCGCAGAGGGGGAACCGCTCGTTGATGACCTGCTGCTCCTGGGGGGTGCCGAGCGCGGGCATCATGGCCTCGAAGAGGTTGCTGATCTTGGGCTGGTAGATGCGGAAGGCATTGGTGATGGTGGCTACGTTCCAGATGAAGATGCCTGCATTCCAGAAGTAGTTGTTCTTCTTGATATATTCTTGGGCCGTCGCGAGGTCGGGCTTCTCGCGGAACGTGTCGACGCGATAGATCGACTTGTTGCGCAGCGACGAGGCGGAGAGGTCGGCCTGGATGTAGCCGTAGCCTGTCTCGGGGCGGTTGGGCTTCATGCCGAGGGTGACGATGGCGTCGCTGTCGGCGGTGAAGGCCATGCAGCTGTGGATGACGCGCTGGAACTCCTGGACGTTCATGACGACGTGGTCGGAGGGCGTGACGACGATGTTGGCCCTGGGGTCTTGCTTGCGGATGCGCCATGAGACGTAGGCGATGCAGGGGGCGGTGTTGCGCCGGCATGGCTCGCAGAGGATGTTGCCCTCAGGTATGTCAGGCAACTGCCGGCGGACGATGTCGACATATTTCTGGTTGGTGACGACCCAGATGTTGCGGCGGTCGATGAGCGTTCCGAAGCGCTCGGCGGTGAGCTGCAGGAGCGTCTTGCCCACACCCAGCACGTCGATGAACTGCTTGGGCTGCTCTTGTGTGCTCATGGGCCAGAAGCGGCTTCCTACGCCGCCTGCCATGATGACGAGGTGGTTGTTGGTCTTCATAAGTATCAGGGATTGGTGGTGTGACGGTGATGGCGACGCCGGATGATGAACCACGCGAGGGCCAGGGCTACGAGGGTCAGGATGGCGAGGACGATGTAGTGGTTGTAGCGCTCGATGGTGTCGGCCAGCTGGTCCTCGGGGACGACGCTGTGCAGATACCACCCGAGCAGGGCGAGGATGGTGTGCCACAGGCCGGCGCCGATGAGGGTGTAGGCGAGGAACTTCCAATAGTTCATCCGGGCCAGGCCGGCGGGCAGGGAGATGAGATGGCGGATGCCGGGGATGAGGCGGCCGGTGAGTGTGGCCGCGACGCCGTGGTCGTCGAAGTAGCGTTCGCTCTTCTCCACCTTTTCCTGGTTGAGCAGGCACATATGGCCCCACCGGCTGTTGGCAAATCGGTAGATGACGGGTCGGCCGACGTAGAGCGCCACCACGTAGTTGATGCTGGCTCCGATGCCGGCACCGATGGTGGCGAAGAGGACGACGAGCACGACGTTGAGCGAGCCCGAGGCGGCATGGTAGGCGGCGGGGGCGACGACGAGCTCCGACGGCACGGGGATGACGGTGCTCTCGAGGAGCATCAGCAGCAGGATGGTGCCGTAGTTCAGGTTGTTGAGCAGGGATGTGATCACGGGTGGTTTAGGTTTCTGTTTACTTTTTTAAGTTCGTAATCATATACTGATAGTAGTCCTCGGGCTTCACGTCCTCCGGGAAGAGATGGGCGAGGGCTATCTGACACTCCTTGGGATTCAGCAGGCAGGCCTCCTTCAGATAGTGGAGGAATTCGTCCCACTTCTTCAGGTCGTAGCAGCAGAGGGCCATGTAGGCATAGCCTTCGGCAAAGCCCTCGGGGACGATGAGGAAGAACTTCTTGAAGAGGGCATAGGACGTCTCGACGTACTTGTTGTCGTAGAGCGAGACGATGATGCGGAGCAGCGTCTGATGAGGGCTGTCGCTGGCCAGGACGGCGTCGCGGAAGCAGGCTTCGGCCTCCTTCATGCGGCCGGCGGCCAGCAGGATGTGGCCCTTGACGACGAGCACCTGCACGTGGTCGCACTCGAGGGGCTCGGTCTTCCCGAGCCATCGGATGGCCTCGTCGTAACGGCCGTTCTCGCTGTAGGCGAAGGCGAGCTCCTGATAGATGTCGGGCAGGTAGGGCGAGTCGGCGGGTGCCGTCTCCAAAGCCCGGCTGAGCATGCGGATGGCCTCGTCGGTGCGCTCCAGGTTGACCAGGCACGTGCCTTGGTTCATGAGTGCAAACTCGTCGTCGGGCACCTGCTCGCTGTATCTGCGGAAGAACTCGAGGGCCTGCTCGTAGTTGCCCAGCCGGTAGAGGCTGTTGGCCTTGGCCACCAGTCCGTCGGGGTCCTCGGGGTCGATGGCCAGGGCATATTCGCTCGACTCGACGGCGTTGGAGTAGTCCTCGTTCATGAACTGTGCGGAGGCCAGCGCATTCCAGTAGCGCTTCGAGAAGGGGTTGTCGTCGATGAGCTCAGTCCAGAGCTTCTCGCTGTCGTCGTATTTCCCCAGCCCGAAGAGGGTGCGGGCCATGAGCTCCTTGTATTCGGCGGAGTCCTCATGATGGGCCCGCTTCATCCATTGCATGGCCCGTTCGGCATAGCCGTAGTCCTGCATGATGTTGGCTACGTCGATGATGAAGTCCTGATATTCCGATGGGGGCATCGTCTTGAACTGATCCTTGAAGAAGGCGTCGGCCTCGCGGTCCTGCCCCTTGGCCAGCATGATCTCGCCTTGAGCGTAGACGTAGTCAGGCGAATCCTTCTCGATGATCTGGTCGAGCAGCTGCTCGGCCTCGTCGGTGCGGCCGTAGTAGAGCGCCTCGTGGATCTTGTAGACCAGCGGCATGACAGCACCAGGCGACAGACTCAGGGCCAGCGTGATGGCCTCGTCGGCCTGGTCGGCATGGCCCGTCATCTGATAGTAGTCGGCAATCTCGGCCAGCTCGTCGGCATCGAGGAAGACGGGCTGTCCTTGGCTGACAGCCTCCTCGTATGTTGCGAGCATCTCGCGAAACTCGTCGCTATCGAAGTATTCGTCGTCTGTGCTATACATTATTATATATATAAGATGTCAGCTCCTCAGTCCGACGGTCTTGTTGAACACGGGGTGCTCGGGCGTGGAGTCGGGGTCGACGTTGAAGTAGCCGATGCGCTGGAACTGCAGGTAGGTCAGCGCCGGCATCTGAGCGGCGAAGGGCTCGATGTAGCAGTCGTGGAGCACGGTGAGCGAGTCGGGGTTGATGATCTGGCGCATGGCGGTGACGGCGTCGCACTGCTGTGCGTCGCGGATGGCAGCCATCTCGTCGCGGGGGTTCTCCACCTTCCACAGACGGTCGTAGAGGCGCACCTCGGCCTTGCGTGCATTGTGGCAGCTGACCCAGTGGAGCGTCTTGCCCTTGATCTTGCGATCGGCACCAGGCATGCCGCTGCGCGTCTCAGGGTCGTAGGTGCAATAGATGGTGGCGACGCGTCCGTCGGCATCCTTGTCGCAGGGGTGCTCCTCGTCGCACTTGATGATGTAGGCGTTCTTCAGTCTGACCTCCTTGCCAGGGGCCAGTCGCATGAACTTCTTCTCAGCCACTTCCATGAAGTCGTCGCGCTCAATCCACAGCTCGCGGCTGAACTCCACCTCGTGGGTGCCGTCGGCCTCGCACTCGGGATTGTTCTGGGCGGTGAGCATCTCCGTCTGGCCCTCAGGATAGTTGGTGATGACCACACGGACGGGGTCGAGAACGGCAGCCACGCGCTGGGCACGGCTGTTCAGGTCGTCGCGCACGACGCTCTCGAGCAGGGCCATGTCGTTGAGTGCATCAATCTTGGTGTAGCCGATCTTGTCGATGAACTTCACGATGCTCTCAGGCGAGTAGCCGCGACGGCGGAATCCGCAGATGGTCGGCATGCGTGGGTCGTCCCATCCGCTGACCATGCCGTTCTGCACCAGGGCCAGCAGGTTGCGCTTCGACATGAGGGTGTAGCTCAGGTTCAGCTTGTTGAACTCCGTCTGGCGCGGACCCTGATAAGTTGAAAGCTGAGAGTTGAGAGCTGAGAGCTTGCTATCGCCATTTGCGTCCGTACCACAATCGGCTATCCACTCACGCATCCATCCTACGAACAGGTCGTAGAGGGGACGGTGCTCGACGAACTCGAGCGTGCACCATGAATGGGTGACACCCTCCAGGTAGTCGCTCTGTCCGTGGGTGAAGTCGTACATGGGGTAGGCGTTCCACTTCGAGCCCGTCTTCACGTGGGGAATGTTCAGCACACGATAGAGCAGGGGGTCGCGGAAGAGCATGTTGGGATGGCCCATGTCGATCTTGGCGCGCAGCACCAGGGTGCCCGGCTCGCACTTGCCGCTGTTCATGAACTCAAAGAGGCGCAGGTTCTCCTCCACGGGGCGGTCGCGGTAGGGGCTGTTCTCGCCCGCCTTCGTCGTGGTGCCTTTCTGCTGGGCTATCACCTCGGCACTTTGCTCGTCGACGTAGGCACGGCCCTGCTTGATGAGCCACACGGCGAAGTCCCAGAGCTGCTGGAAGTAGTCGCTGGCGTAGTAGACGTGGGCCCACTGGAATCCGAGCCACTTGATGTCGTGCTCAATGCTTTCGATGTATTCGGTGTCCTCCTTCTGAGGGTTGGTGTCGTCGAAGCGCAGGTTGCACTCGCCGCCGTACTTGGCTGCCAGCCCGAAGTCGATGGCGATGGCCTTGGCGTGGCCGATGTGCAGGTAGCCGTTGGGCTCTGGCGGGAAGCGCGTCTGGAGTCGTCCTCCGTTCTTGCCGTTTTCGAGGTCGTCCTTCACGATCTGTTCGACGAAACTGACTGACTTCTTCTCTTCTCCTTCATTCTTGTTCATGCCGACGTCCTGACGGGCAGCCGGGCGGATGTTGTTCTCTGCCATATTTTTCTTTGTGATATGATTTTTGTCTGCAAAGTTACAAAAAAGTTGGGAGTTAGGCCGTCAGATTGCGTAGTTTTTTGCATGAAAAGGCGTAAAAAACTGAAAAGTGTTGTAGAACATATCGTTTTATTTGGACATTTTGGCCAAACCGCCTAACTTTGCAAGCGTTATCCAGAATACAATAACTTTATTGACAAAAGGCTAATACCTGTTAGGGAGATGTCCCCTCGTTGTGAAACGTGGGGACATGTTTGTTGGTATTCACCGTATAGTTTTGCACCACCATCTTTACGCCAAGATATGAAGCGAAAGCGGACTGAAGGATGCCTTTTTATGAAAAGTTTTTGGAAAAAGTAATGCTATTAGAAAAAAAATATGTAATTTTGCACCAAATCTACGCCCGAAATAAACAAATTAACAAATAAATGGAACAAGTTTTTAGCTACATTATCAGTCTGGGTGCATCGGTGATGATGCCCATCCTCTTTACTATCATCGGTCTGTGCATCGGCATGAAGTTCGGCAAGTCGCTCAAGAGCGGACTCTACGTCGGCGTCGGATTCGTCGGACTGGGCATCGTCACGGCCCTGCTGACGACGAACTTCAACACGCCGCTCGACGCCATCTCACGCATCTTCAACCTCGACCTGAAGGTGTTCGACATGGGCTGGCCCGCTGCGGCGGCCGTGGCCTACAACACGGCCGTGGGCGCCCTGATCATCCCCATCTGCCTGGGCATCAACTTCCTGCTGCTCATCACGAAGTGCACCCGTACGGTCAACATCGACCTGTGGAACTACTGGCACTTCGCCTTCATCGGTGCCGTGGCCTACTTCGTCATGGACCAGAGTCTGCTCTGGGGCTACTTTGCCGCCATCTCGTGCTACATCGTCACGCTCGTCATGGCCGACCTGACCGCCGACCGCTTCCAGGGTTATTATGAAAACATGGAGGGCATCTCGATTCCGCAGCCTTTCTGCCAGAGCTTCACGCCGTTCGCCATCGCCATCAACTGGCTGCTGGACCGCATCCCGGGCTTCTCGAAGCTCGACATCGACGCTGAGGGACTGAAGCGGAAGTTCGGCGTGCTGGGCGAGCCGCTGGTGCTCGGCGTCATCGTCGGAGCCCTCATCGGCGCCGCAGCCCACTTCGACCATTTCATCAACTTCTCAGCCTATGCCGCCACGTTTGAGTCGACGACAGATGCCGTGATGAGCATCGTCAAGTCAGTGCTCTTCCTGGGCGTCACCATGGGTGCCGTCATGGAGCTCATCCCTCGCATCACCCGTCTGTTCATCGACGGCCTGATGCCTATCTCGGAGAAGACGCAGGAAGTGGTGAAGAAGAAGTTCAACGGTAAGAAGGTTTACATCGGCATGTCGCCCGCACTCGTCATCGGCCATCCGACGACCCTCGTCGTCTCGCTGTTGCTCATCCCCGTGACGCTCATCCTGGCCATCGCACTGTCCAAGACGGGCAACCAGTTCCTGCCGCTGGCCTCGCTGGCCGGCATGTTCTATGTCTTTGTCATGGTGTTGCCCTTCACCAAGGGTAATGTCGTGAAGACGTTCATCATCGGACTGGTGGCCGTGACCATCGGACTCTACTTCGTTACCGACATGGCTCCTGCCTTCACCCTGGCTGCCAACACGGTTTTTGAGGCCACTCAGGACAAGGCCGCCCAGATTCCCGAGGGCTTCCAGGCTGGCGCCATGGACTTTGCCTCCTCGCTCTTCGGCTACGTCATCTATGCCTGCGTGAAGTACATGCAGTGGATCGGCATGGGCGTCCTGACGCTCATCACCATCGGCATGGTGGCGTGGAACCGCATGCGCATCGTCCGTGAGGAAAGTAATCAGAAGTAATGAATTGTATTGGGACTTGTAGAAACGAATTGCCGTAATACGCATAATTCTTCTGTAATTATTATAATTAATAATGACGAAAAGCGAATACATGGACATGTACGAGGTAGTGGGCGTAGCCATGGAGGTGTATAACATCTTGGGCCGTGGTATGTCTGAGCCTATCTACCAAGAGTGTATGGCCAAGGAATTCAAGAATAGGGGGATGGTTGTGGAAAAGGAGAAGCCACTTTACACATATTACAAAGGCGAGCAATTGGACAAAGTTTATTACGCTGACTTCTTCTTCAAAAATATCGTCATTGAGTTGAAATCAGTTGACGAAGTGAATTCCGATCATCGTGCCCAACTATTCAATTATATGCGTATTACGAAGCAACATAGGGGAATCTTGTTCAATTTTGGAGAAACAAGTCTTCATACCGAGCGCTACCTTTATTTGTCTGACTACGATCAGTTCGTTCTTCTCAACCAAGATAATTATCGAGACTACATAACATAAAAATTATGTAAATTACTTAACAATTACGTTAATTACGTCAATTTGTTTCAATATAGACAGAAGATTATTTATTTAAAATTCAAATATGATGAAAAGAACATTTATTTCCTTAGCACTGCTGGCCACGGCATTCGCTTCCGCCCAGGCACAGCAGGACGTGAAGTTTCAGACGGCCTGCCATCCGCAGGACGTCAAGCACTATGACACACAGACGCTGCGCGACCGCTTCGTCATGGAGAAGGTGATGGAGGCCGACAAGATCCATCTGACCTACTCCCACTACGACCGCTTCATCTATGGCGGCGCCATGCCTGTGACAAAGGACCTGAAGCTGGAGAACTTCCTCGAGCTGGGCCTCGACGTGGACCCCACGATCAAGGACAAGTATTTCCTCTACAACCGTGAACTCGGCGTGGTCAACTGCGGCGAGGGCGAAGGATGGGTCATCGTCGACGGCAAGGAGTATGCCCTGGCGCCGAAGGAGGCCCTCTACATCGGACGCGGACATATCGCCAAGGACAAGGACGTGAACAAGGAGGTGCTCTTCCGCTCGAAGGACGCCCAGAAGCCTGCCAAGTTCTACCTCAACTCGGCCACGGCCCATCAGCACTACAAGACGCAGTGGATCACGCTCGACGGCCGCAAGGGCTCGCTGAAGGCCGCCGTCTGGGGACCTGTCGGCTCGCTCGAGGAGTGCAACAACCGCACCGTCTATAAGCTCATCGTCAACGACGTGCTCGAGGAAGGCCCCTGCCAGCTGCAGCTCGGACTGACCCAGCTCAACCCCGGCGCTGCCTGGAATACGATGCCGCCTCACACCCACGGCCGCCGCATCGAGGCCTATTACTATTTCAACCTGCCTGAGGGTCAGACCATTGCCCACATCATGGGTGAGCCCCAGGAGAGCCGCGTCGTCTGGCTGCACAACGAGCAGGCCATCATGTCGCCCGAGTGGTCGATCCACGCCGCTGCCGGCACCTACTACTACACCTTCATCTGGGGTATGGCAGGCGAGAACCTCTACTATAACGACAAGGACAACATTCCCGTCATTGACCTGCAATGACGGGAAGTGAGAGTTAAGAATTAAGAGTTTAGAAGTGTCGCTTTCAGCGAGTAGGATGTATTAGTTAAGATGCTCTGCTATGAGTGATTTCAGCAAGATGTTTGATGAGAAATGTCTCATGTTTGCTACAAGGATTATCAATTTGTGTCGTTTCCTTGACAAGGAACATAAAGGCCGTCACATCGTAGATCAAATCATGCGTAGCGGGATGAGTATCGGTGCAAACTATGCAGAAGCAGAATGCGCCATAAGCGACCATGATTTCTTGGCGAAGATTTACATCTCCTTGAAAGAATGTAACGAGACGCTTTATTGGCTACGTTTGTTAAGGCAAGTCAATGACTTGGATGAAAAGGCTTTTAAGTCAATTTTTGACGATGGCGAGGAACTTAAGCGACGGCTTGTTTCTATCATCAAGACAAAGCGTAAAAACATGTGCACTTCTTAAACCGAATGATTGTAACTACGTTTTTCCTTTGTTTTGGCAATTACGTTTTACATATTAGCTTTTACTCGCCGTAGGCGATACTTCTAAAATCTAAAGTTTAAATTCTAACATAACAAACATGACACCGATTCAAACTACCAAAATGTCCAACTTCCGTTGGGTCATCTGTGCGCTGCTCTTCCTGGCAACCACCGTCAACTACATGGACCGCCAGGTTCTCTCGCTCACGTGGAAAGACTTCATCGCGCCCGAATTCCATTGGTCGGACGCCGACTACGGCACGATCACCGGCCTCTTCTCGCTCTTCTACGCCATTGCCAACCTCTTCGCCGGCAAGTTCATCGACTGGATGGGCACCAAGAAGGGTTATCTCATCGCCATCTTCGTATGGTCTACGGGTGCTGTGCTCCATGCAGGCTGCGGATGGGCTGCCATGAAGATTGAGGGCTACGACAGCATCGAAGCCCTGCGCCTCGTCCAGGCTGGCAGCGACGCTGCCGTGGCCATCGCCACCATCTCGGTGTGGCTCTTCCTCTCCTGCCGCCTGATCCTCGCCGTCGGTGAGGCCGGCAACTTCCCCGCCGCCATCAAGGCCACGGCCGAATATTTCCCCAAGAAGGACCGCGCCTTCTCGACCTCCATCTTCAACAGCGGCGCTTCGGTCGGCGCACTCGCCGCACCTGCCACCATCCCCCTCCTGGCACGTGCCTGGGGCTGGGAGATGGCCTTCATCGTCATCGGTGTGCTGGGCTATGTGTGGATGGCTCTCTGGATATGGCTCTACGACAAACCCCGCCAGAACAAGCGTGTCAACCAGGCCGAGCTCAACTATATCGAGCAGGACGTCGACGACCTCGCTGACGTCCAGGACCGTTCAGCCGTGAAGGAAGAGAAGACCATACCGTTCTTCAAGTGCTTCACCTTCAAGCAGACATGGGCCTTCCTCGTCGGCAAGTTCATGACCGACGGCGTCTGGTGGTTCTTCCTCTTCTGGGCTCCCGCCTACTTCAGCGACCAGTATGGCTACACGAGCGACTCGGCTATGGGCATCGCCCTCATCTTCACCCTCTACGCCATCGTCACCGTGCTCAGCATCTGCGGCGGCTACCTGCCCAAGTATTTCGTCGAGCAGCGGGGCATGAATCCCTATCTCGGACGCATGCGCGCCATGCTCATCTTCGCCTGCTTCCCCGTCCTCGGACTGCTCGCTCAGCCCCTTGGCACCTATAGCGCCTGGTGGCCCGCCATCCTCATCGGTCTGCTCGGAGCTGGTCATCAGGCATGGTCGGCCAACCTCTTCTCGACCATCGGCGACATGTTCCCCAAGTCGACCATCGGCACCATCGTAGGCCTTGGCACCATGACAGGCGGACTGGGCTCCATGGCCATCAACATGGGGTCCGGACAGTTCTTCAAGTGGGCAGCCGATCAGGGTGAGGCCTTCTCGTTCTTCGGCTTCGACGGCAAGCCCGCCGCCTACATGGTGGTCTTCTGCATCTGCTCCGTGGCCTACCTCATCGGCTGGTGTATCATGAAGACGCTCGTGCCTAAGTATAAGCCTATCATGATTGAGGACTAATCAGAATAAGCACGATGGGGACGCCTCCGCCACGCAGTGAGCGTCCTCATCCGCTGTTAAACTAATAATCAACCAAAAATCTCACACACACATGAAAAAGCATTTTATGGGAATGGCTGCTGCAGCAGCTCTCGCAGTGTTCACATTAGGCAGTTGCGCAACAATCAACAGCGGCGCTGCCTTGGCCGACAAGGCCCCCATCGGACAGAAGATGGGCGAGGCCACCAGCACCTATATCCTCGGCCTGTGGTCGTCGCAGGGCGAGCAGAACAACATCAAGAAGGCTGCCGAGAATGGCGGCATCAAGAACGTCACTCAGGTGGAGTATATCGACAAGAGCATCTTCCTGGGTCTTGTCATCAAGCACACTACAAGGGTCTACGGCGACTAAGCGCTCTTGTGCGACAGACTGAGGAAAGCAGCGTGAACCTGCCGTCGAGTTCCTCGAAATTAAGAAGCGGTACTTCTCCCAAGGAAAAGTACCGCTTCTCTTGTGTCAAAGCACCGCTTCTCTTGTGTCAAAGTACCGCTTCTTTAAAAGCTACTGGTACTCTTCACGAGTATACTGATGAGGCAGGCCACGTCAGCGATGTTCACCACACCATTGCCATCGATGTCGCTGACATCGGCATGGTAGTCGTCGGGCGTCAGGCCGATCAGATGACGGACGATGCAGACAACATCGTCGCCGTTGACCTTGCGGTCGCCATTGACATCGTAGGGCACGGGAGATGGCCCAAGGTAGACGAGGCGGAAGTTGTCGAAGATGGTCCAGTCGCTCGCCGTAGTCTTGGACTTTCGTATGCCTATGCGTAGGTCCTGTCCTTCATCGAGTGTGAACTCCAACGCATTCACATAGAGCGTGTCTGTCAGGAAGAACAGAGCGGCGTCATCCATATTGTTCGGGAACTTACCGTCAATACCGCTGGTCGTCACGCCGACGTCAAGCTTTCCTGCTTCTGAGAAGATCGACTGCAGGGGCACGCTCGCGTTGTTGGCATAGAGCACGGCATCGAGACTTTCAGTCCCATTGTTGTGCCTCGTGGCAGCATCGGCATAGCCTCCGTTGCGATAGAAGCCCTGCACCTCCAGCCTATAGACTCCTGCTGGAGCACCGCTGATGGTTTGGAAGACATCGAAGGTGGTGTTATATTTCTCTGCGCATTGGTTTCCCCTTGTCCCGTCAAAATGGCCTCCCACCACAGGCCCTCCCTGCCAATAGGCACGTCGCGTGTCATTATAGCGGGCGAAGTCGTTGTCGACGATGAGGAATGAAGCGTCGACGGGACTCGCCGGCGTTGCCTTGCTGAGTTGTTCCATACGGTCGTCGCGGGTCATGAACAGCCACTGGGCGCCCGCGTCAGTGGCGTCGCTGCCAACGAGTGACGTCGTTGTGCCATCGTAGGCCAGATTCTTACCGTTGCAGGTCAGCAGGAAAGCACCGTCGGCGCCGCACTCGGTGAAAGTCCATTGGCCTTGAGTCTGATCCATCCAGGGACCGTTGTCGAGCATATTCATGAAGTGGTTATCCCCATTGACAAGCTGCGTGTCGATGGTGTATTGGCCGTCGGCTCCCTCCGTCGTCATCACATCGATGCCGCCATAGGAGACCAGTGAGGCGTGCGTGCCCCAAGCATTGCCCGACGTGAGCCATTGTTGTGCACCCACATTGTAGAGGTAGAACACGTTGCCGCTCGTCACGTTTGCCACTCCTGAGATATGCTCACTGCCCAGATAGTCAACGGCCCGGACACGATAAAGCCCTCCGCCCATGCTTGCCTCGTGGGTGTATGTCACGAGAACGTCATTCTGGCCGAAGGTAGCCACGGTCTGCCACGAGCCGCCGTCGCTGCTGTATTCCAGCGTCATGCTCTGATACAGATCGCCGTAGTCATTGCTCCACCTCAGATTGACCTTGCCTGCGGCTGTGACATTAGTCAGGACGGGGGCCTTGATGGTCGGCTCGGCAGGCACATAGCCGGCTGCTCCAGTGTAGCCAAGCCCGGGGTCCATCGCAGCATAGTATTCGCCAGCCGCGGTGAGTGTCCCGTTCTTGTAGAGCTTCGAGATGTCGGCCTCATTGTTCCAATAGTAGTAGCGCTCCACATAGGGCAGGCCGTTCATATATTCGCAGATACTCTTGACGTTGGCAGCGTTCTCGGCCTCCGTGACGCCGTCGGCAAAGGCACCATTGGTGTTCCATGAGGCGCCCCATACCCACTCTGACACCCATACAGGCCGTTTGACGGCATTGTACCAATTGGGGATGTTAGTCTGGAAATTGCTCAGCAGCCAATAGCCGTGCAGGTCAATGATGTCGCATCGCCAGCCGCGTGCATCGATGCTGTCGAAGAACTCCTTCAGAAAGCCGGTACCGTTCCAGTAGTCGCTGCCGTCCCATGAAGAGGGTGAACAGAGGCGCATGCCCGTGGCCATCAGTCCCTCCCAGTTGGCAAGGATTTCGCTGACACTCTGCTTCACCCATGGGTCGTCATTCGTGTTTTGCGGCTCATTGTTGGTCTTCATGTGTGGCGACCAGGTAGCCACTCCCAACTCCGAGGCGGTCGGCCAGTTCTCCTTGATATGGTGGGGAACGCTCTCTACGTCCGGTGCCATGTCCTGACCGACGCCCCAGGTATAGGTGCTCGTCACGTTGAGAGTCGAACAGATCGTGAAATCGCCGTCGGCAGTGGCCAAGGCCTTTTTGCTCGTGTCGTTCCACTTAAACAGCCGGTAAGATGAAATCTTCTCATCCATGACGGCTGGCAGGCTGGCTATCTCCAGATCCTGGTCGGCAGCAATGAAACAACGGCTGTAGCCATATCCGCCGGGGCGCAGCGAGAAGGTGACCATGTAGCCACGTTTCAGCCGGAACGAGCGTATGCGGTTGTTGAGCTTCGCGTCGGTCAGCGTGTTCATAAAGCCATTGGTGTCCTCCAGCCCGAAGTCATTGACGGCCTCACCTGAGAAGTTCTGCCCAGAATAGACGGTCAGCGGCTTGATGTCGCTGGCATAAGGCATAATGATAGTGCCTTGGCCGTACATCTTCACCTGACAGTTCTGTCCGTCGACGGCTTGTGCGCCGTTGATCTTCACATGGTCCGGCAGCAAGGTCATGGCAGCTGAGGGGCGCACCTTGGACAGGATGAGCACGGCATGCTCGATATTCGTGATGTTGACAGCACCGTTTGTGCCAAATGGCGTGTTGCCGGTGATGGTATAGTCTATGTTTCCGGAGATCGTCGTCGTTCTGTTTAGCTGACTGATGGTCTGTATCGTATTGGCAGACCAAGCCATGCTGCACACCGTTGGCAGAAAGAACAGTGCCAGCAATCTGAGAAAAGTCGTTTTGTCTTTCATTGCCTCTACAGTCTTTGTTCTTATGCTATCACTCATCTGCTTTCTATTATATCGGCAATATCCGTAGGTCTCCCTTCTCTGATCATCCTTTTCGCTCTCTTCTTGCTTATTCTGAACCTTGAAGAATATTTTCATAGGTTGGCTTCGGCAGGCCTGAGCAATGGCGACGTGGCCCGGATGGTGACGGGAGCCGTCGTCCCGTCCAGTGCGACGTAGGCGGTCAGTCGGCCCAAGTTGAGTCGCAGGTGGCCGGACCGACGGTGGTCTGTGGCACCGGCCACGGGCAGGTCGTGGCCCAGGTCGCCGTTCTCCATGCCAAGGAGGCGGGCCGGTCCCTCGATGCTGAGCATGATGTCGCCATCGGCCAACAGGGCAGGATGGCCGTCGGCATCGACGGCCTCAATGTTGATGATGGCCACGCGGTCGCCTTTATGCCGTGTCACGTTGAGCCGCAGGGCCTGTGGCTGCCCGCAGGTCTTCAGTTCGTGGACGGCTGTGACGACGCCGTCGTCAGACATGGCCTCAGCCCTGAGCGTGCCGGGCTGATAGTCGATGTCCCAATATCTGATCCCTGTGGCGGAATCGGTCTTGGCGGCTTCTGCGATAGTCAGCCCGTTGAGGGAGAGCGTCACGTCTGGGGCGTTGGAATAGCAGACGACGCGCACGGGCTGTCCTTCCTCATAGTTCCATAGGCTCGGTGCATAGGGCGACACCCACTCCTGCTGCCGTCTTCCTTGGCGCCCGGGGCGCTGCAGGGGATAGGTTCCGACGTAGCACATGGGTTCCTCGCTCCAGAGCATCGCCCGATACCAGCCGATGGGCTTGCGTTCTCCCTTCAGGTCGAGCAGTCCGGCTGAGGATCCGCGTGCGGGCCACGGTCCGCTCTCGCCCAGGTAGTCGATGCCTGTCCATAGGAACTGTCCGAAGATGTGGTCGTTCTGTGCGACGGCCTGCCATGCTGCCAGGTCGTGGCGGTTCTCTGATCCGTAGATGATGCGGTCGGGATAGCGCTGATGGTCTTCCTCGTAGCGGCTCTCAGTGTAGTTGTAGCCTACGACGTCGATGGCCGATGGGTAGGCCGTCTCGTTCGACATGACGACGCCGGCCAGGGCTCCTGTTGTGGGGCGGCTGGTGTCGATGCTGCGGACGACGGCCGCCAGCCGCTGGGCGATGCGCCCGATGCGCTCGGCGTTGGGCTGCTGGGGCTTATAGCCGCCGTACATGGGCTGGGTGAATCCGCCTGTGCCACCATCGAGGATGGGGTGGGAGTAAGGGTCGTTGGGATAGTCGACCTCATTGCCGATGCTCCACATGAAGACGGAGGGATGGCAGCGGTCGCGCCTGACCATGTCGGCGACGTCGCGCTCGATCCACTCCTCGAAGTAGGTGTAGGTTCCCTGGAATCCGGGCACGCCCTTGTTCCAGCCCTTCAACCACTTGCGCTTGGGAAACTCCCACTCGTCGGAGGCTTCGTCCATGATGAGCAGGCCCAGCTCGTCGCACAGGTCGTAGACCATCGGGGCGTGTGGGTTGTGGCTCATGCGGATGGCATTAGCGCCCAGCCGCTTGAGTTCGACGAGGCGCTCGCGCCACACCTCGCGTGGAACGGCCGTGCCGAGACATCCGGCATCGTCGTGCAGGCAGACGCCCTTCACCTTCATCCACTTGCCGTTGAGGGCGAAGCCCTTCTCGGGTGAGAACTCGAGCGTGCGCAGGCCCGTCTTGACCTCCGAAATGTCAAGAAGGGAAGAGTGAAGAGTGAAAGGTGAAAAATTTGCTTCCGCTGCTGTGTTCTCAAGGCGGGTGACGAGCTTGTAGAGATAGGGGCGGTCGAGGGTCCAGCGCTGAGGGTTGCTGACCTTCAGGAGGACGGTCTTCTTTTCCTGAGCATGGATGGGGGTCGATGTGGTGGCGACGGTGTTGCCATCGGCGTCTTTCAGCTCCACGACGGCCTTCAGTTTGATGTCGCTCTTCGTGGCGCGTTCGTCAGTGGTCTCGACGTCGACCTCAACGACGGCCCGCTTCTTGTCAATGCTTTTCAGACGATAGGTCGTTCCCCACGGGGCGAGGTGCACTTCAGGCGCGCGGATGAGCCACACGTCGCGATTGATGCCCGAGCCGGTGTACCAGCGCGAGTCGGCATCTTCGCTGTGGTCGATGCGGACGGCCAACACGTTGTCGCCGTCGGAGCGGAGATGAGGCGTGAGGTTATAATAGAAAGAGGCGAAGCCGCTGGGCCTGCGCCCTAAGAGATGGCCGTTGAGATAGACCTCGGAGTGGTTGTAGGCTCCCTCGAAGTAGATGTAGGCCACCTCGCCTTCTCTTGGCTGGAGAGTCAGATGGCGCCTGTACCATCCGATGCCGCCAGGCAGATAGCCCTGGCAAGAGCCTTTGTCAGGCGACATGGGCAGCTCGACGGACCAGTCGTGAGGCAGCGAGAGGCGGCGCCACTGGGAGTCGTCATAGTCATTGCGGTTCATCTCAGCCGACTCCGTGATGTTCCAGGCTGTGTCGACTCGCAGGAACAGCCAGTCGTCGTTCATCAGCTCGGCCTGTCCGAACGATATCTGAGCGACGAGCGGGACGCTGGCAATCAGGGCCAGCAATGTCATTAGGTTTAGTCTTTTGTGCATAGTAGGGTGGGGCTTAGTCGAGGAAACCCTGACGGCGGAGCGTGTCGAGCAGCGTTGCCGACATGGCTTCGTTGTCGCGCCTCGTGTAGCGTATGTCAGTGAATATTTGTGCCAGCGTCTCCTTATGGTTGATTTCGCAGAAGTGTCGGTTCTCGGCCAGCGACTCTTTGTAGGCATAGAACCGGTCGATGTCGGCAGGCGAATAGTCCCTGTAGGTCTCCTGGTGGACAAAGCTCTCCATCGGCAGGCGGTCGCTCAGCGGCGGCTCCTCAGCCGGCCAGCCCACAGTAAGCGTGGCAATGGGCATCACGAGGCGTGGCAGTTGCAGCGTGTCGATGATCTGCTGGGGCTGGTAGACGGTGGTGCCCAGATAGCAATAGCCGAGTCCCTCCTCGTCCATGAGGCAGCAGAGCGTCTGCGTGTAGAGCAAGGCGTCGATGGCGGCGTTGAGGAACGACAGAAGGTTGTCGTAGCCCGGCTCAGCCTTGCGGCATCGGGCCCACTGCGACGTGCGGTTGAAGTCGGCGCAGACAGTGAGCACCACGGGCGCCTCGGTGACCATCGGCTGCGAGAAGTGGGCCGGGGCGAGCCTCTGCTTTATTTCCTGCGAACGGGTGACGACGACGCTGTAGAGCTGCAGGTTGCCCATAGTTTGCGTGCGGGCCGCCTCGTTGAGGAGACGGCCCAGCAGCTGTTCGTCGACGGGGCGCTCGCTGTATTTGCGGATGGAGCGCCGAGTCAATAAGTTCTTCATTTGATGATGATTTTCTTTCCGTTTAAGATATAGATTCCCTTAGTGGGATGTTCCGCCAGGCGTCCTTGCAGGTCGTAGTAGCGGGCGGGAGCCTTGTCACTTTGTATGTCATCGATACCCGTTGTGGGGTCAAGGTTGACCACTCTGACTTCGTCGAGCAGGAATCTCTGGACGGGGGTGAAGGTCAGCTTCGTCGTGCCCTTTCCCTTGATCGTACAGGTATAATCAGACCATTCGAACGGCTTCAGCTCGACGGCCGATCGGGAAATGGTGGCGCCGTCGCTCACCTCGAGCTGGAGTGTGGTGCCGTCAGTGTTCCATCCGGCTGCCTTGAATGTCAGCTTCGCATAGCCGTCGCCCAGCGAGATGGTGGGCGTGGTGACGATGCCGAGGGTGCTGCCATTGCCGAAGCGGGCGCACTGGTAGCCGCCATAGCCCTTCAGGTAGTCCCAGCCGGCATTGTCGGTCGCGATGGCAGCGCTGGCGATGGTGGTTGTCCACGTGCCGTCGTTGCCGCCCTTGCCGTCGCACTTGTTGAACGACTCGTAGAAGAGGAGCCCGTCTTGGGGCGTCGTCTGCTGATCGACTTCGGTGGCCGTCGAACGGAAGTGGAAGTCCATGGTTCCGTCGCTGTTCTGCTTGATCTTGGTGATGCCCTTGTTGAGCATCTTGCTGCCGCTGCTCGTGTTGTTGTAGAACATGGCCTTGGGGGTCGATGTGTTGGTCAGACTGTCCTTGCTGCCATAGGGATAGAGGTCGGTCGACTCGTTATACGTCGAGCTCGTGTTGTCAGCATGGAATATGGTCAGGCGCTGGTGGTCGTTGGTCGGATAGTCGTAATACATGACGTATGGCGACGAGGCCGTCAGGATGGAGTTGGGAATGTTGAACTCCCAGATGTCGGCATCGAAGTCGACGCGCGTGATCATCAGTCCGCGGCCTGGGAGCTCGGCATCCCAGTCGGTGCGCTGCCGATTCTCAATCAGCAGGTATTCGTCTTCCTTCGCGTTATTATATATAATGTAAGCGTCACCGTGCTGGCTCATCGGCTTGAGACCCTTGACGTCCAAGTCCTTGTCGGAAAGCTCGATCGGCTCGAGCCATCCGGCCATCCATTTCTCGTAGGCCGAATAGCCGGCCGGACAGAAGGTGCCGCCGTTGTAGTTGCCTGCACACATCAGGTCCCACGAGCCCATTCCCCAGTTGTTGCCGACGGTGTCGTAGAGGTCGGGGTAGCCCAGGCAGTGGGAGAACTCATGGCAGAAGCATCCGATGCCCTCGATGCTGCCGCTCGCGTCGATTTCGTTGGCGCAGGCGTAGGTGTCGATGAGTACGCCGTCGAGCGACGTCTGCATGTCAGTCTCGCTGAGCTGATACATGTGTGGCCAGACGGTTGCCGAGGATCCTCCGTCGGCCTCGCCCTTGCCGGCATAGACGATGAAGACCTGGTCGACCTGGCCGTCGCCGTCCCAGTCGTAGTCCTTGAAGTTGACCTCGCTGTCGGCAGCCTTGATGGCTTCCACGACCATCTCGTCAGGGTGCTGGTCGTCGCCGTTATAGTCGTTCTGTCCGTAGTACGAGTAGTTGTTGAGGAGCGGGTAGGGGCCTACGACGTCGAAGTCGAGCTCGAACACGCCGTTGCTCTGTGCCTTGAAATAATCGGAGACGGAGCCGCGGAAGCTGCCCTCGCTGTAGCCATCCTCGTTGAGCAGCCGCTTATACTTTGCCAGGTTGTTGGCCGCCTTGAAAGCTGTGTTCTTGAATTCCACGAGGATCACGAGTCCTTTCTTCTTGCCCGTGTAGTGCGTCCTGGCGCCCATCGCCACCTTGCGCATCCGGCTTCTGGCTGCAGCGTGGACCCTGGCGCGGCGGCTGAGGGCATGGGTCGTCATCCGCTCCATGTCGGCAGGCACGTAGATGTCGCCGTCGGCCACGTATTTCTCGCCGTCGTCAGTCATCCAGTAGTGCAGGTGCTCATCGCCCATGAGCTGGGCTTTCACTTCCTTTCCGTCGGACAGCTTCAATGTGTTCCAAATCCCCTTTTTTGCGGGGATGGCCGTCATGCCTAAAGCTACAAAAAGCAAAGTTATCGTAGTAAATATTTTATTCATTGTATGTCTTAAGTTATTAAGATTTAGGCTGCAAAGTTACAAAAAAAAGTACAAACGGATTCATTTTGTCTATATTTTTTTTGTAAATTGCCTGCTTTTCAGTATCTTTGCACCATAAAACCATTTAAAGTATTGTATGGAACAACAACATGCAAACACATTAGAGGAGGCTTTGCAGGCTCTTTTGGAAGCCTGTGGCGGCGAGCAGCAGGTGGCCGCACAGTTGGCAGAGCGTGAGCGGAGCCACCCCGACGGAGTGGGGACGCAGCAGATCCAGCGCCTGCTTGGCGAGCTGCGCGAACTGTTGCCGGCTGGTCGCATGCTGGCCACGGCAGCTCCTCAGGTCACCGAGGTGCGTCCGCAGGTACTGGAGTGCGACGTGGTTCGCTTTCAGAACAACAAGGAGAAGTGGGTGGCCCTCGTGGGTCTGCTTGACGGCTATCCTTATGAAATATTTACAGGCTTGCAGGACGACGACGAGGGCATCATGATCCCGAAGTCTGTCTCCAAGGGACGTATCATCAAACAGGCCAACAGCGACGGCACGAAGCGCTACGACTTCCAGTTCGAGAACACCCGTGGCTATAAGATCACCGTCGAAGGCCTTTCGGAGCGCTTCAATCCGGAATACTGGAACTATGCGAAGCTCATCTCCGGTGTGCTGCGCTATCGGATGCCTATCGAGAATGTCATCAAGCTCGTCGCCTCGCTTCAGCTTCACGACGAGAGCATCAACACGTGGAAGAACGGCGTGGAGCGGGCCCTGAAGAAATACCTCCCCGGCCAGGCCGACAACGACGATCAGACCGTTGGTGGCGATGAATAGCCGGATCTTTATTGCGGGTCTGCGGATGCGGGCCTGCCATGGCGTACTGCCCCAGGAGCGGGTGGTCGGTGGCGACTTCGAGGTGAGCCTCAGTGTGGAGTATGACATCTCGCGTGCGATGGCGACTGACGACGTCGCCGACACGTTGAGCTATGCCGACCTCTCAGATCTTGTCCGGCGTGAGATGGCCGTGCCCTCCAACCTTTTGGAGCATGTGGCGGGCCGCATCGCCCGAGCCATCGTGCAGCGCTGGCCCGAAGTGCAGTCCGTCAACCTGAGCATCACTAAGCTGAACCCGCCCATGGGGGCCGATTGCGACGGCGCTGGCGTTGAGCTATACTTAATAAATGATAAAACTCAGTAGCAATTGGGCGGAATGTCGTTAATAATGTGTAATTTTGCACGTCATAATACGATACTTATGCTTAGACGATTCTATACAGTTCTTATTTTAGCGTTGCTGGCAGGCCTTACCGCTGTTGCTGCCCAGAAGCGGAAGTTTGTGCTCGTCATCGATGCCGGACATGGTGGCCGCGATGCGGGAGCCGTCGGGGCGGTAACCAAGGAGAAGACCCTCACGCTGAAGTACGCCTTGGCCTTCGGCGAGATGGTGGAGCGCAACTGTCCTGACGTCAGTGTGGTCTATACGCGAAAGACCGACCGCTTCCTGGAGCTATGGCAGCGGGCCGAGATAGCCAACAAGCAGAAAGCCGACCTCTTTGTTTCCGTACATATCAATTCGTTGCCGCGTGGCCATGTGGCCCGTGGCTTCCAGACCTATACCCTCGGACGTGGTCGCGTCAGCGGCTCCAGCAAAGGCTTCGTAGAGAATTTGGAAGTGGCCAAGCGCGAGAATGCCGTCATCCTGCTTGAGGACAACTATCAGCAGCGCTATCAGGGCTACGACCCCAACTCGCCCGAGAGCGACATCATGTTCGAATTCATCCAGGACGACAACATGGAGCGCAGTGCCGAGCTGGCCCGGCTCATGCAGCGCTACGTCTGTCAGGCAACAGGCCGCAAGAACATGGGTGCCCATCAGGACAACCTGGCTGTGCTCCGACTGACGTCGATGCCTGGCTGCCTTGTGGAACTGGGTTTCATCTCGACGAAGGACGAAGAGGCCTTCATGAACTCTCGCGATGCGACTGACAAGTATGCGCGGGGCATGTTTAATGCTTTCGTGGAATATAAGAAAGCCCGCGGGTGGGCCGGCGTCTCGGCCGTGCAGACGCAGCAGCCTGTAGCAGAGCCCGCACAGTCTGAGAAGAAAAGCCAGCCTGAGAAGAATGAGCCTGTGGAGAAACCAGCTGCAGCCGGCCTGCCGACGGAGTCAGCAGCGCCAGCCATCACGCCGCTTATGCAGTCGGCCCCTGCTTCATCAGCTGCGGCAGAGAGCGATGACCCCGTGTTCAAGGTGCAGTTCATGACCAGCGACCGCCAGCTGAAGGCCGGCGACCGCCGTTTCAAGGGTCTCACCGATGTCGATTCCTACAAGGAGCGTGGCATCTGGAAGTTCACCGTTGGCTCTTCTACTGACTATAATGCCATCTATCGCCTGCGCAAGGAGGTGATACAGATGTTCCCCCAGGCATTCATCATCGCCTTCAAGAACGGCGAGAAAGTAGACGCGCAGGCCGCGCTGCAGGAGTTTAAGCAAAAACGTAACAAGAGATAACACGACTATGAAATTCTTTACGAATGAGGTCAAGATAGCCCTGGTGGCCCTGGTGGCCATCGTAGTGTTGTTCTTCGGAATGAACTATCTGAAAGGGCTCACCATGTTCTCATCTGACAGCAAGTACTATGCAAGTTTTTCCGACATCAATGGTGTGACGGTGTCGAGTCCCGTCTTTGCCAACGGCCTGCGGGTCGGCGTCGTCGAAGGCATCCAGTTCGACTACGACCATCCGGACCGGATCGTGGCCGTGCTGGGACTTGACAAGCAGCTTCGGCTGCCGCGCGGCACGCGTGTGGAGATTGCCAGCGACCTGCTCGGCAACGTTCAGTTGCAGCTCAAGCTGGGCGACGACATGAGGGAGCTGCTGGCCGTGGGCGACACCATCGAGGGCGGCGCACAGAAGGGACTGATGAGCAAGGCGGCCGAGATGGTGCCTCAGGTGGAGCAGATGCTGCCCAAGCTCGACTCCATCCTCGCATCCCTCAATGCCCTGCTGGCCGATCCGGCCATCGCCAACTCGCTTCACAATGTGGAGAACGTCACGGCCAGCCTCACCCAGACGACGCGCCAGCTGAGCCAGCTCTCGTCGCAGCTGAACCGCCAGATGCCCCAGATGATGCAGAAGGCCGACGGCGTGCTCTCGAACACGGAGGGACTGACCCGTCAGCTCAACGATCTCGACATCGACCAGACGATGAAGAAGGTCGACGCCACCATCGGCAATCTCCAGCAGACCACCGCAGCACTGAACAGCCAAGAAGGCACGCTGGGCCTGATGATGCGCGACCCGACGCTCTACCGCTCGCTGCAGGCCACCGTCTCCAGTGCCGACTCGCTGCTGAGCGACATCAAACAGCACCCAAAACGCTACATCAACGTGTCGGTTTTCGGCCGTAAGGAGAAGTAGCATAATTCCGATATTTCTTTACATCAGATGCAGATAACCCAGAGAAGGACCGCTTTTCATGTCAAGAAGCGGTCCTTTTCGACTCGAAAAGCACCGCTTCTCTTTCCGAAAAGCACCGCTTCTTTTTGTCGGTTGCCTTACATGACTGAAAATCAAGGAGTTGTAAAATTATTACATTGATTGCGAATTTTTATTACATATTATACCCCTTCGGACGTGTCAGGAATATACAAAAACGAGCGGTCTTCGTTAATTTTATTTTGTCTAAATAACAAATCTTCTGAAACCGCAATTTTACGATTCGTAAATAGCTGAAAAATAGAGTTTTTGAATTTGGCCCCTGTTTTCCACATGAGAACGATAGCAAAGTTACGTACTAGCGACCGCAAACTCGGCTACTAGCGACCACGATGTCCCATCTAGTTTGCTGTTTTTTCGCAAAAAACGCTTCCCAAAATCACCATTTTGGGGCCCCAAAACGCCCATTTTTGGTCTTTTTTCAGATCAGCAAAGAGGATCCAAATGCATAACGCACTTATTTATAGACACTTATAACTACGCTAAAACTCACATATTTTCGTCCCAATGGTCACAGATGCACAGGAGGATCCTTCTCACGAGGGCATTTGTAAAGACTATTCCAGACTACTTGTTGAATAAAGCGAACGCAATGATTGAATTCGCTTTAAACTTGAGTCGGTGTTTCCTTGGTAGTGCTTATAGGTCGACTTGGTAGAATCAGAAAGCCTATGTGGCAATGACTTCCACAAAAAGAAAATTTCAGAATTATTTGGTAGAACGCTTAGAATTAAGTATCTTTGCACCCGTCAAGAAAAAAGGGCTACTACCGAAAAGTCCTAACATAGATGCGTCCAAAAACCATTCGACCTATGAAACTGCCGAAGCCTACATTATATATTATGTGCAGCATCATAACCATGTTGCTGACCTGCTGCCAGCAGTCGGCTGACGACAGCAGCCAACGTGCAGATGGTCTCGACACCGTCTACACCGAGCCCAAAGCCATGAGCATACATCGCACACAACCGGAGCGGGCGCTGGTGATGATTGACTCGGCCGTCATCGTGGGCAGCATCACCCCTACGCGCGGCGAGTATCTGAAGGCTATAACCCAGTATGGCGGACTGAACAACTATCACTTGGCACGACAGACATGCCTCAACGTGTTGAACGCCATAGATCAGAAAGCAAACAGCAAAGCGTCGAGTCAAATAATGGAGGCCGATGCCATCACTATCCTGCGCATCTACCAGCTGCTGACAAGCATCGAATACACCTCGGGCAACACTCCCGCCGTCATACGCTATGCCACTGAGGCATCGCGCCTGGCACATGAATATGGTGATTTCAGAGACTTAGCCGATTCCGAAGGGCACATAGCCGAGGCTTTGGCAGGAACAGGAAAGACCGATGAAGGCATCGAGCGCCTGAAGCCCATTCTCGACGAGCTGCGTGAGGATGACTCCTTCCACGGAGTAGTGAATTACCATACCGTTACAATGAGACTGCTTCACATCTTAATCGAGAACAATAGGCTGACCGAGATTGTACCCGTGTGCGAAGCAATGCTCAAGCGCGTAAGAGAGCTCCGCGACCATCCTGATCGTTTCAGCGGCATCGCCGAGGACTTCGACACATCGGAATTCACAGACTTAGCCCAAGGACATGCACTGGTCTATCTCACTGCAGCCTACGCACGTCTGGCCAATACTGCAGGCGACGGCATGAGGCCACAGTACATGGCCCAGGCCCGCGCTGCTGAAGCCGACTTGCGAAGCTTGCCATGGAGCCAAACCATGAGCTGCGAGCGCATGATGAGCGGTGTCTACCACTATCTGGGCGATTTCGAACGGTTTGACAAGGCCATGGCCCTCATTGCTGCCAAGATGGGAGATGATACTATCAACGTCAACAATTTCATTCGTCTCACCTCATGTTGCGTGGCAGCAAAGATGCGCGGTCGCCTCAGCGAAGCCATCGAATACCTGGAGCGTGCCAGTATCGTGCGCGACAGCCTGGATGCTCGCAACCAGCGTGAGCAGCTTAACGAGCTGGCCACCGTCTATCACCTGCAGGAAGAGCAGCTCGCACGCAAGGAGGCTGAGGCCGATGCCCGTTTCTTCCGCCTGCTGACCATTGCCATCATCGCAGGGCTGCTGGCCGCCATCGCCTTCGCCGTGTATTTCTTCTACAAACGGCGCCAGACCAACAAGAAGAACCATGTGCTGGCCCGTGAGATTGCCGAGGCCATCAAGTATAAAGAGATGTGGGAGAAAAGTCAGACCGTCAGCCCTACTCCTGCAGAAGTGACTTCCCCCTCATCAAATGCAGAAAAACCAGAGACGCCAGGATTATCCTTAGAGAGCACGGAGTCGGAAGAGACCACCCTCTTCAACCAACTCCGCGATGCCATCCTGCGCGACCAGCTCTATCTCGACCCGCAGCTCGACCGCCAGGCACTTGTCGAGCGCTTCAACGTGCCCAAGGAACGCATCGGTTCCGCCTTCAGCAAGGGCAGTCCCTTCAAGTCGCTCATCGACTTCCTCACCGACTGCCGCCTGCCTTACGCAGCCAAGCTGCTCGCCGAGCACCCCGACCTGTCCATTGGCGACGTAGCCCGCCAGAGCGGTTTCTCGAGTGCCGACACCTTCAGCCGCAACTTCCGTCAAAAGTACGCACTCACCCCATCACAGTACCGGGAGCAGCAAGACAACATGACTTGATGTCCGTCCGTGAATTCGTCTTTTTCATCCGCGAATTCGTCTTTTCATCCGTGAATTCGTCTGAAAACGTCCGTGAATTCGTCTGAACTATTGCGCATACGAGAAAAAATGCCTATTTTTGCAACATCATTTTTACGTACGTATGCAATCTGAAACTGTCATCCTACTCATCGGCATCATCGCCATGCTCGTTGTCATCATCAGCGTGCTGCTGTGGCGCAACCTGCGCAGCCAGCGTGAGCTGCGTGAGAAGAACGATGCCATCATCCGCGAGATTCAGGAGAACGTCAAGCTCCGCGAGGAGCTGCGGCGCAGGATCTCGCGTGCTGCCGTGTTCTGAAACCAAAACATCATTATATTATCCTCCTTTTTATAAATAATCATCAACTTTAAATATTTAGCGATATGGAAAGAAAACTACGAAAATTGAAGCATTGGTGGCGGATGCCGCTATTGCTTCTCATGTGCCTCATCGGAGGCATCAGTCCGGCGTGGTCGGCATCCGATTTCTCAACGTCGACCTACACGAAAGTGATTGGCAGCCCTTCGCTGGCCGATCCCTACTATCGCGTGAGGATCCTCTTCTACGATGCCGACGGCTACGACTCTTTCTTCTGTCACAACAAGACCGAAGGCAACAACAAAGGTCCGGCAGTCTATGTCGACGGCAACTACATCTGCTCGCCCGACTACGAGCTGGCATGGCCCGATTCCAGTAGTGACGATGGCGGCGACGGTAATGGAAAAGGCTGCTGGGATGCCTGTAACGACAATGATGGCTGGTGGGGTAACGGCTATTCGAGGACCGTCAACGGCATCACCTATACCATTAAGTTCTGGGACCCAAAGTGCACTTCGTCGAGCAACACGAGCGGCCAGCGCTATGTTGACATGTTCGTCTTTATCAACAAGCTGCAGGTGGGAGCCGCCCACACCATCAAGGTGAAAGGCCGCTGGAAGACCAACAAAGACGGCGTATGGTGGAAAGAGGTGACATTCTCCACCAGCGCCACCGACAGCCGCCTGAAGCTCAACTCGATGGGAACGCTGGGAGTGAGTAGCCCTACGGCCGAGATGACGGGCTACCAGAAGATGAAGATCAGCGGCAACCTGAAGAGCGACTACGGCCCCACGACGGTGGGTACCTACAACGGTGCCACCAACAATACCCTGGGGTGGACTGACAATCTCACCACCTATGGCTCATATAAGAAAGGTCTGGGCAAGTTCTCCGATCTGGAGCTGGGCTTCGAGGAGCGCACTGACTACTGGGGAAGCCAGTCGAAGTACGTAGAGTACATCATCACCGACCAAAAGATTTACGGCAACGCCACGATGCCCGAGGTGAAAATCTATCAGTGGTATCCGGTGACGGCTGCGGGCTTCGTACGTGCCAACAGCATCAGCTACGCCAAACACCTCTATGACAAGTATATTCACCTCGAATGGACAGCCGACGAATCGGGTGGCCGAAGCAAGGCAGGCACTTGGAGTGTCTATAGGGACACGAAGCTGCTCAAAAGCGGCATTTCCTACGATGACCCCTGGTCGTATGACGATACCTCCAGCGACCTTGCCTACGACACGAAATACACCTACAAGGTGGTGTTCGTGCCCACAGGATCACCCTCGGGCACCACACGTAGCGAGCTGACGTATGAGAAGCAGATCAATTTCTCCAGGCCAGAACTATTCTTCTCCAACTTGTCGGCCTCCAACACCTACGAAGACAAGATCATTTTCTCATGGTCGCATCTTGGAATCGACAATGCCAGCGGCTCACAGCCGGTCAACTTGACCGTCGAACGTTCCACCGACAAGCAGGACTGGACGCCCATGAAAACCATTCCCATCGATAGCCCGGAAACCACCGGCGGCAGCTTCGAGGACAGGCAAGACCTAGATTTGTTCGTCACCTACTACTACCGCCTACGCATCAACGTGATGGGAAAGACCTACGAGACGGAACCCGTCACCGGACAGCTCGAAGGCATGTCGAAGGTGACCGAGTTCACCGCCACCCGAGGTACCTACAGCAGCATGGTGAAGCTAAGGTGGATGGTCAAGCAGGTGGGTTCCAACACAACCTATTTCACCATTTACCGCCGTCCCTTGGGCAGCGGCAGCGAACGCGACTGGGCAGAAGTCTACTCCACCTCGGGCACTGCTGCCAGCTATAGCTACGACGACGTGACTGCCCTGCCCGGCAGCTTCAACGAATACAAGGTGGCGGTCTGGATGATGAACGGCGAGACGAGAGTGCCAGGCTTAGAGGAGACCGTCGACGGTTTCAGCGTCGCCACGGGTGTCATCAGCGGACGCGTCACCTACGGCACGGGAGCCGCTGTCAGCGATGCCAAAGTGACGCTAAAGCAGCAGACCACCGACGGTAACCTGACAACGGGCATGCATGCCCTGCGCCTCTCTGGTGCAGGAGCAGGCCTTAAGTATCAGACCGACACCGCTACCATCAGGCAACTCTACAACGACGATTTCTCCGTTCAGATGTACCTCAACCCTGTCTCTGAGGAAATGAATTCGAACGGCACAAGCTATATCGTTTTCGACAGCTACAATGTGTTCAGTCTGTATCTGATAGCTGATACCAATAACAAACGATTCCAGCTTCAACCCTGGTTGCAGGGCTACAAGTCATCGGGAGTCTACATCCCGGCCAATCAGTGGAGCCACGTATCCCTCGTGTACAACAGTTCAGTCGATAGTCTGAAGATTGTAGTCCATACGCCCGACACGACGATGACAAAACTCATCAGCGCAACATTTAATTGGACGGATAAAGCCAAGCAGGCTAGCAACATCGTCGTCGGAAACGTAGCGGGAATGGACAATACCAATAATTATCGCGGTTTCATAGACGAGGTGCGCTTCTTCACCAAAGCTTTGAGCGACAAGGAAATTTCCCAGAACTACAACCACCCGCTGGCAGGCAACGAGCCCAATCTGGCCATCTACTACCCACTGGATGAAGGCATCGCTTCGCAGACACTGGCCTACGATTTCTCGAAAACCAACGGTGCTGCCAACGGCCGCCACGCATTGGCAAAGGTGCCTGCTGCCAGCGTCGATCAGACTCCCTCTGACAACCAGTTGAGCCTGATGGCCTACACCGACTCCATCGGCAACTACACTGTACGTGGCGTGCCCTTCTCGGGCGAAGGCACCAGCTACACCATCATCCCCACGCTGGGCATCCACGAGTTCTCGCCCTCTGCACAGTCGCGCTTCGTCAGCATGTCGTCGCTGAACCACAGCGGTGTCGACTTCGAGGACGTATCGTCGTTCCCCGTCAGCGGAAAGGTGTACTACGCCGGCACTGACTATCCCGTCGTGGGAGCCTTCTTCTACGTCGACGGCACCATCTGCGCCAAGGACGGCGAGGTGATCCAGACAGGCGAGGATGGCTCATACACCATCAGTGTGCCCATCGGCGATCACTTCATACGCGTTGAGAAGAGCGGCCATGTGTTTGCGGATGGCGGACGCTATCCTGCCGATCCCAACAACACGGGCAAGAAAGTAACCTTCGACGACGAGAAGAAGAACATGGACTTCTTTGACGAGACATTGGTCAACTTCACCGGTCGCATCGTGGGTGGCAGCATACAGGGCGACAAACCCATTGGCTTCGGCTTGAGCAATAACAATCTCGGTGTTAGCAGAATCGTGCTCTCGCCGCAGGACGACACATACCGCCTGAACGTCGTCAAGAAAGACACCTTGGGCACTTTCAGGTATGTCAACAACGAGAAGGATGTCGATATTGCCTCCTCAACGGAGCGAATCGCCAGCACGTCCTGTCGCAAGGGCGGAAAGACGATTGTCGACTGCCAGAAGATTATCATCGAGACCGACCCTGAGACGGGTGAATTCTCGGCTATGTTGCCTCCGCTGAAGTATAGTATCGATAGCTTGAAGGTGAAGAAGAGCAACATGAAGGTGGGCGACTCCATGACAATCGACCTGACAAATCCGAACTACATCCTCAGCGACACCCTCTACAACGACGACCGCTCGAGCTATGAGCTCTACGAGTACAACACAAAAGTCAATCAAGTCTACCACGCTGATGCCACGTTCACCGTCAAGCAGCAAGGTCGCGACGACGGTTCGTTCGGTATCGACAGCTACACGCTGACCGACGAACAGGGCGAGCTCAAAATCGACAATGTGTACAGCGTAAAGAACGGTACAGTCAGCTACAACTACGGTGTCACCGACCACAAAGCCCCGCTGTTCGTGCAGGGCGACCCCTACACCTTCCTCATCGAAGGATACGAGGAATACATTAATGCTGACAACGATGTAGTTGACCACGTGCCCCTGGTTGGCAATGTCGTCACCATCAGCAACGCACTCTCTTCCGAGCAGAAAGTATACTTCGAGAATATCGACGAGCACAAACCTGGCGACACTGCCGGCTTGGAGGAAAACCAGCTGGTACTCGACAGCCTTGGCCAAGCCACCTACAAGTGGAAGGCCGGTCTGCCCAACATCTCTCAACCTTACACGCGTACCATATCTATACTATACGACATCGACGGACGCCTCTACCCCTGGAGTGGCGACGGTATGGAAGGCATTATCCTGGGCAGCCTGCCGACAGGCAATAACTTCGTTACCGCAGGTCCTGAGAAGGTGACCATGGTCCTGCGTGACCCGCCAGGCACCAACTCGTTTGCTGAGTGGAAGAGCGGCTCGTCGAAGACCACCAGCAAGGTCACCGGCACAACCTTCCACGAAAGTGCCCAGCTGAGCTTCAAACATCGCTTCGGATTTGAGAAAGCGATCGTCATCGGTACGGGTATCGCAACTGTAGAATCCATCGAGTCGTGCGATGACCTCGAGGTTGGAGCCAAGACGGAATACGAAAATGAGAGTTCTACGACGTGGACCGAGACGACTAGCGTCACCAAGACCATCAGCACCTCGGCCGCACCCGAATACGTAGGTGCCCAAGGCGATGTCTTCATCGGCAACTCTACGAACCTCATATTCGGAAAAGTGCGTAACCTCGACCTCCGACGTCAGGCTACAGGCACCGTCGACCTTGGTCTGGATGACATCATTCAGACGAGCATTGACTTCAAGACGATGTTCATGTACACCCAGAACTACATCGAGAACGTCATGCTGCCCAACTACGAACTGATGCGCAAGAATTTCCTGAAGACCAAAACGCAGAAGGAAATCGACAGCTACGTCAACAATACCGATCACACGGTCTACCTCACAACCCTCTCGCCCGAGAACGCTAATTTTGGCACTGAGGGCACCTACAAGATTTTCAAGTCGCCACAGGATGCCTATTGTGAGGACTCCGTAGCATGGATCAACCAACAGGTGACCAACTGGAAAGACCGCCTCCATGACAACGAAATGGAGAAGGTGAAGGCATTCCAGAATCGTAAGAAATACCTCGTTGGCGACAACCTCTCGTTCGACTCCGGCAGTACCTACAACTACGAGACGACGGTGGAGAACGACACCACGACGACACGCGACTGGACGATATCGGGTGGCCTTGTGCTCGACAACACGTTTGGACTGGCCATCAACAGCTTCGGATTCAACATCCACATCCAGGACGAGACATTTGGCGGTGAGCATCACGTCACCGACACGCTCTACCACCACGAGCGTACCTTCAGTTTCACTCTCGCCGAGGATGGCGATGACGATGCCCTGTCGGTCGACGTGCTGAAGTACGGCAACCACGGACTCATCTTCCGCACACGTGGCGGACAGACCTGCTGCCCGTACGAAGGAAAGACTGAGACCAAATACTACAAACCTGGCACCACCATCATGGAGGCCACGATGCAAATCGAGGTGCCTAAGATCAATGTAGACGTGCCCATCCTGAGCGACATTCCTACTGGCTCCACAGCTGACTACACGCTGCGACTAAGCAATAACTCAGAAATCGACGAGGATGTCTACTACCGATTGTTGGTCGACGATGAGTCGAACCCCTATGGTGCCAACCTGATGATTGACGGTCGTCCCGTCACCGACAGCCGTATCATCAAGATTCCTGCCGGACAGACCGTCACCAAGCAGTTGCAACTGAAGCAGACCAACACCAGCATCCTCGACTATGAGAACATCGCAGTGGTGCTCGCTTCGCAATGTCAGTTCGACCCGACAAGCACTTGGGACGTCATCTCCGACACTGTCAGGATATCGGCACACTTCGTGCCGTCATCGTCGCCCGTCGACTTCGCATTGTCGAACACGACGATGAACACGCAGACGGGTACCAACCTCGACCTGACCTTCTCGGGCTTCGACCGCAACTACCGCGGACTGAAAGCCTTCCGCCTGCAGTACAAGAAGCCAGGTAACAGCAACTGGACAATACTCCACGAGTATGTCACCGACAAGGGTGAAGTCTCCCAAAGCAAAGAGCTGCTACCTGCCACAGGCGCTTCGGTCACCTATCATTACAATATGTCAGACCCTGACGGCGACTATCTCTTCCGCTGCGTCTCTGTCAGCATCTACGGTAATGACGAGATATATCGCTACAGCGACGAGATTGCCCTGACAAAGGATATGCGCCGCCCGACTCCGCTCGGACTGCCCGAACCCGCCGACGGCATCTTGCAGGCAGGTGACGAGATCAGTTTAACCTTTAACGAGGCCATCCTCCGAGGTAAGCTGACAAAGGAGGCCAACTTCTTCGTGACTGGTGTACTCAACGGATCAGAAATTGCCCACGAAACGGCTCTCTCCATGCAAGATACTGAGACAACCGCCCAGACCGAAGCCAGCATCACGCTTGCCGGCAAGGACTTCTCAGCCGACATGTGGGTGAACGTCCAGGGTGCAGGAACCATCCTCAGCCACGGATCGGGAGCCTCGAAGATGACCATCGGCACCAATGCTAACGGCCAGCTCGTAGTCACACTGGGCAACAACACCTATACATCGAACGCTTCTGTACCTACCGCAAAGTGGGCCTTCCTGACCTTAAGCTACGCGAAAGCCGACGCAGGAGGCAACCTCAGCGCTTCTGTTGCCTCGGATGATAAGACCATCACACTTTTCAACGGCATCGCAGTTGCTGCCTACGAGGGCGCAGGACCGATCGCTGTGGGTAAGAACCTTAGCGGAGCCATCCACGAGCTACTGCTCTGGGACGAGGCCCACGACCTGTCTACCGCACTGCTGAACCGCTCGAAGACGAAGAACCCGTCGACGCGTCATCTCATCGGCTACTGGAAGATGGACGAAGGCGAGGGCACCAGCATACGCGATTATGCCCGCAACCGCCACATGACGATGTCTGCCGAGACATGGTACCTAAACAATGTGAACAAGGCCGTCGCACTCAGCGGCAGCAACTATCTGACCGTTCCAACTGCTGACTTAGGCATCTTCTCCGACGATGACTATGCAGTTGAGTTCTGGATGCGAAGCGACAAGCAGACCGCTGAGACACAGCTGTTGCAGATGGGAGATGTTGCCCTTTGGATGAATGCAACAGGACAGCTGCAGCTGACTGGCAAACAGGCATACAACGATGCTGATGCTACCGTGCTTGCCACTAACAGCCCCAGCCTGACCGACAATGCCTGGCACCATGTGGCACTCAACGTGCTGCGACAGGGTGCAGCCGCCGTTTATGTCGATGGTCAACGTGTGCTGACGACCAATGCTTCGAACGTAGGAACGATAGCCTCCGACCGTCTGCTGATGGGTGTTCGCCGCACGACGTTCGCCACCGGTATCGACTACAGCTATGACCGCTTGTTCAAGGGGCAGATCGACGAGCTCCGCATCTGGGGCGCTACACTCAATGCCGAAAAGCTGAGCAGTAACCGCAAGGTGCGACTAGGAGGCAAGGAAAGCGGTCTGATGGCCTACTTCCCCTTCGAGGAGAAGGGGCTCGACGGCAACAACCAGCCGATTACCCTCACTATACCCGACGACCTCACTGGCAGCGGAAAGGTGGCCCAGCTCGTCACTCCCAACTCTGAGCCCACAACGCTCAACTACACCGACGAGGCACCCGCACTACGGACGAAGCCAACGGAAACCAACGTCAGCTTCTCATATGTGGCCTCTGACACGAAGATTGTCATCAACATCGATGAGGATCCTGCCACCATCGAAGGCACAACGCTGAACTTCAGCGTTCAAGACGTGAGCGACGAGAACGGCAACTACTCCTTGCCCGCCGTCTGGAGCGCCTTCGTCAACTGCAACACACTCGTCTGGAAGGATGAGGAACTGGCAGTGGATCAGAAGGCAAATAGCTCGAGCACCGTCACTGCCACCATCGTCAACAAGGGCGGCACGATGCAGATGTGGACACTCAACGGTATGCCGGCTTGGTTGACAGCCAGCACGGAGAGTGGCACTACCAACCCGTTGGCCGAGACGAAGGTCACCTTCACCGTCACAGAGGCAACGCCTATCGGTAAGTACGAGGAGACCATCTATCTTACTGGTACTGACGGCATCGAAGTGCCGCTGACCATCTCCGTCATTGTGCGTGGCGATGAGCCCGACTGGGCTGTCGATGAGACCGCCTTCGATGGATCGGAGAACCTCGTAGCAAGCCTTGATATACTCGGTGTGCCCAGCGAGGATGCTGATGACATCGTGGCTGCATTCATCGATGATGAGTGCCGCGGAGTGGCACATCCAGAGTATGACGAAGACTTCGATGTTTACCTCGTGATGATGGACATTTACGGCAACGGCAGCGATGCCGGCAAAGAAGTGAAGTTCAAAGTCTACGACGCATCAACCGGCGAGACCTATCCTGTAGTGCAGACAAGCCAGGAGGTGAAGTACGAGTCGAACACCCTTGTGGGCGACTTCTATACCCCACTGCAGCTCTCCGCTGTCGACGTGCAGGAGCAGATGCTCGCGCTGGGCAATGGATGGACATGGTTCTCGCTGTTCGTCGAGCCCGATGACCTGACGGTACCCGTCGTCTTCAACTCAGTGAAAGATGCCGTCAGCATCGTGAAAAGCCAGCAGCGCTACCTGAGCTACTCCAACGGCTCATGGTTAGGAAAGCAGTTCTCGCTGGGCAGCCAGTCGATGTATCAGGTGAAGATGAACGAGGCACGCACCATCACCCTCACTGGAAAGAAGGTCAACCCACAGGAAAAGCCTATCGCCCTCAGCGCAGGATGGAACTGGGTGGCATACAACGCCTCGCAGACCATGAGCGTCACCGACGCACTCGCCGACATGAACCCGCAGGACGGCGACTATGTAAAGGGCCAGGCGAAGTTTGCAACATACATGAACGGCAAGTGGAAGGGCAAGCTGACCTCGCTCATCCCCGGACAAGGCTACATGATCAAGGTGTCCGAGGCCCGCCCGTTCCACTATCCGAAGGCAACGGTCGCAGCCGGAGCACGCATGTACCAAGAGTATGTGGAGCAACCCGCCTTCTTCACACCTGTCGACTTCCACAACTATGCCGAAAACATGACGGTCATCGCACAGGTGATGCAGAACGGACTGCCTGCCAGCGGAGTGGAAGTTGGCGTATTCGCAGGTGAGGAATGCCGCGCAGCAGGCATCAGCGACGACGAGGGACTCCTCTTCCTGACCATACCTGGAGACGCACGCACGCAGCTGACCTTCCGCATGGCCGATGGCAGCTCAGTGGCAGACTGCGATGCTACGCTGGAATATGCCAGCAATGCCATCGTAGGCACCATCGACGAACCATTTATCCTGAATGCCGTTGTTACAGGCATTAACAGCGTGAATGGCGACACCGCCGGCAGCGAGCTCTACGACCTGCAGGGAAGACGAGTATACCGCCAGACAGAAGGCGTGCAGCGCTCAACCCTGAAGAAGGGAGTCTACATCGAGAACGGACAGAAGAGAGTGAAGAAGTAAAAACATGCGCAATATGAAAAAAGCAATCAAATGGACGCTCGTGCTGATGGCAGGCCTGATAATATGGCCTGCCGCAGCAAGTGCTCAGGAAGAGACCGACGAGCAGATAAACGATCGAGTAGACCCTAACGGCATCTTCGATTTTGTGGACAGCCACAAGTACAGCAACAACATGAGCCTCACGGCAGTGGTGGAGAACAAGAAGGGACAGATTGTCACTGAAGCTCTTGTGGCCGTGTATGCCAGCGATGGAATCAGGGGAAAGGACGTCGTAGACCCCACCCAGCAGAACATGGCGTTCATCACCGTCTATGGCGAGGGTTCAACGCCCATCTTCTTCAAGGTTTATACCGGCGGAAAAATATACGTCGTTGACCAGGGACTCAACTTCGAGGCAAACGCCATCGTAGGCTTGGATGCCCCTTATGTCATCAAACTGAAGGATCCAGTGATACTTGGCGATGTCAATGGCGACGGCAAGATGGACGCTGCTGACGCGGTAGCCATTGCAAACTACATCGTAGGTACGCCGCCGGCAACTTTCGTCAAGACTGCTGCCGACGTGAACAATGACGGAAAGATCACCATTGCTGATGCTGTGGCCATCGTCAATAGCGTTCTATAGTACAGCTCCTCATCACTTTGTGCCAGCGGCTGACATCTGAGTCAACCGCTGGCACTGTTTCGTATAATTTTGTCATGCGGAATCAAAATTCTTCATTCTTCATGCTTCATTCTTCATTTTTCTTTGTACCTTTGCATCCACAAACACAGGTACCTATGAAAAGAAAAAGAATACACTTCATCGGTTTTACCTTACTGCTGATGCTGGCAGGTTGTACTGACAGTCACCAACAAGGAGCCAACAAGCAGGGAGATGGGCGTGACACTGTCTACACCGAGGCCAAAGCCATGAGCATCCACCTCACTGACCCCGACCGCGCTATGGTTTTGATTGACTCTGCCGTCGCCATAGGCAACATCACTTGGCTGAGGGGACAGTACTTGAAGGGTATCACACAGTACGGCGGTTTCTGTAACTATGCACAGGCCCGCCAGACATGCCTCGACCTGCTGAACCTCCCTGACGCCGAATTGAGCACCGACTCCTTTACGCTGGAGAATATCTACAAGCTGCTCGTCTCCATCGAATATACTACAGCCAACAATGCCACCCTCATCCGCTATGCCACCGAGACTGCACGGCTGGCACGTGCCGTAGGCCTGTCCTCAGACGTCGGGCAAATGGAAGGCTATATCGCTTCTGTCATGGCAAGCGAAGGAAAAACCGACGAAAGCATCGGCCGCCTGCAGAAGACCATCGACGAGCTGTGGCAGATGAATACGTTCAACAGCATGATAGCCAGCTACAACACTGCGGGGCACCTTCAGCACATTCTGCTCGACCACAAGCGTTACGGCGAAATGGTGGAACTGTGTGAGCAAACACTGAAGAACATCGATGAGTTTGTCCAGCACACCGACCGCTTCGACGGCATGCCCGAAGGCTTCGACCCAAAGGAGTTCGAGGACTTTGCCCGCGGTCAGACGCTGGCCTTCAAGACCACAGCCTACGCCCGTCAGTACACGTCGGCAGAAGCAGGAGAGTTAAAACCGGTTGCACGTGCCGAACTACTCATGAAGGCCCGTGAGGCCGAGGCCGAGATGTTCAAGACCAAGTGGAGTGAGACCATCGACTGCGACCGCATGATGATCTCCGCCTACCACCACCTTGGGGAGTTCCAGCGTTTCGACGAGGCGATGGCCCGCCTTGATGCCAGCATGGCCGACGACGACACCATCAGTTACAACTTTCTTATCCGTCTCGGCCTTCGCAGCACCGCCGCCCAGATGCGCGGCCGTCTGGCCGAAGCCATCGGCTACATGAACCGAGGTCACATCATTCGCGACAGCCTCGGCCAGCGCAACCAGCGTGAGCAGCTCAACGAGCTAGCCACCGTCTACCACCTGCAGGAGGAACAACAGGCTCGACAGCAGGCTGAGACCGAAGCGCACATCATGACCATCTATGCATGGTTCATCAGTGCAGGCCTTCTCGCTGCCATCGCCTTCGCTGCATACTTCTTTTACAAGCGGCGCGAGACATCCAGAAAAAACCGCGTGTTGGCACGTGAGATTGCAGAGGCTATCGACTACAAGGACAAGTATGAAGCATTGAAGCATCTGATGACTACAGTGGACGGCGGAGAAGAAAGCGAACCATCTTTGCCGACGGGTAATGCTTCCCTAGCCAACCTCTCCGACAAGGATCTGTTCGCGTATCTTTATCAAATCATTATGCGCGACAAACTCTTTCTTGACCCGCAGCTCGACCGTCAGGCTCTTGTCGATCGTTTCTCCCTGCCGAAAGAGCGCATAGGAGCAGCCTTCGCTAAGGGAAGTTCCTACAAGTCGCTCATCGAGTTCCTCACCGACTGTCGTCTGCTTTATGCTGCCAAGCTGCTCACAGAGCGTAGCGACCTCTCCATTGCCGAGGTGGCACGTAATAGCGGATTCCCCAGTCTCAACACTTTCGGCCGCAACTTCAAGCAGAAGTACGCCATCACTCCCACTCAATTCCGGGAGCAGCAAGAGCAGAGTTAAGCTCTTAAACTCTGCCGAGTCGCGTCCGGTAATCACGGAACGTAATTCCGGGAGCAGTAAGAGCAGAGTTAAGCTTGCTTAAACTCTGCCGAGTCGCGTCCGTTGGCAGCGGTCGCTGCTAATGAGCTTTCAGCCCATCAGCCACGTCCTCTTCGAGGCTATTCCTGCTTTTCTATATGTCTCATAAGCTCGACCTTCTGTTTTTCCGTACGTCTCATAGCCTGGATGGATTCACACGAATTCGTCTTAAACCAATCACCAATTCGTCTGAGCTATTGCATGGTAAAAAAATAACACCTATCTTTGCGTCATCAAACAACAATTCATCATGTATTTCAAGACGCTCATATTGCTCATTGGCATCATCGCCGTGCTCGTTGTCACCAACGTCGTGCTGCTATGGCGCTTTCTGCATGGCCAACAGGAGCTGCGACAAAAGAACGATGTCATCGTCCGTGAGATACGCAAGAACATTGAGCTTCACAACTTGCTGAGTCAAAAACTGGGAGCAAAGGAAAAGGGCATGCGCTAGATACAAACATCAACATATTTCAGTCAAATCACTTTTAAATCTTTATTGATATGAAAAAGGAATTACATAGAATGAAACAATGGTGGCGAGTGCTGCTGTTGCTTCTCGCATGCCTCCTCGGAGGTAGCAGTCCTACATGGGCCGACGTCTGGCACTTCAACACCAGCACCGAGCATGTGATTCGTAATCACCCCGCACTTGCCAATCCGTTCATGGGATTCGTGGTCATGTATTACGACAAGACCTACGGCGACAACGGCTTCTTCACCAACCAGAAGCCAACGAGCTGGGCCTCGAAGATTCCCAGCAGCGCCCCCGACGGCCCCGCCCTGTTCATCAACGGCGAGTACGTATGCTCGCCCAAGCAACTGCGTCTGAACAGCGAGGGCATCAATCCCGACAACCAGTGTTCCACCGACACTTGGTGGATGGACTACTACACAAAGACTATCAACGGCATTACCTACACCGTCATGTTCCACAACCCCTACCACTCGGGCAGCAGCAAGCGCGACCTGTGCGACGTGGCCATCTTTGCCGACAAGCTGGTGGCGGGTACACAATATAATGTGACCATCGCCGGTATGTGGAGGTCGGAGAAATCGTTCAAGACACCCGCTGAGGAGGAGTATACGTGGAAGTTCAATGCCGTGCCATCGTTGGGCGTAAGCAGCCCAACAGCCGAGATGGTGAACTACACCAAGATGAAGATCAGCGGCAACCTGCTCTCTGCCTATGGTCCCACTAAGGTGGGCTCCTACAAGGGTGCCACCAGCTCGGGCCTGGCGTGGACCGACAACCTGCTGTCGCCAGCAACCTATCCCAAAGGCAATGTGTCGTTTGCGAATCAAGAAGTAGACTTCTCTGAGCGTTCCAACTACTTCAACAACGCGACGAAGTACATCGAGTACATTGTTGCCATCAACGACTTCTCGCCCAGCATCTACTCCGAGCTGGGCACGGGGAAGGCGTCGGACTATCCCAAGCAGAACGTCGGCTACTACCAGTGGTACAGCACTAGTGTGCCCGGCTTCGTCCGTGCAAAGAACCTGCAAGCCACTACCAACGACCTGTGGAAGAAAGAAGTGAAGCTGACGTGGGACTACGAGGGCACCAACTCCAACGGCACGTGGACCATTTACCGCTCCGACGGCACCACGCTGAAAGACGGTATTGCCTTCGGCACTCGCAACTGGGTGGTCACCGCTCCGGCCTATGCCACGAAATATACCTATAAAGTGGTGTTCATCCCCACGGGCGGCGAGCGGCGCAACGAGCTGACCGACAGCATCGACCACACGCTGACGCGCCAATGGGCCTTCACCAAGGACGCCTTCAAGGCTTCTGTCGGCAGCGACTCGGCTTCGATTGACCTCAGTTGGGCGCACACACCCATCGGCGATGCCTCGGGCAACAAGGTCTATTCGCTCATCATCCAGCGTTCTACCGACGGCAATAATTGGACTGACCTGCATACCATCAGCATTAGCAGCAGCCAGACCAACGACGGCACCTACACCGACCGGCAGGGGCTGGTGGCCAACCGCACCTACTACTACCGCCTGAAGATCAACGTCCTTGAGACCGACATCTACAGCTCCACAGTGTCAACGAAGCTCGGCGGCTCGAAGATTCTCACCTTCAACGCCTCGCGCGGCAGCTACTCGGGCATGGTAAAGCTGCAGTGGACGGTGAAGCAGGTGGGCACGAACATCACCAACTTCATCATCCAGCGCCGACCGCTGAACAGCGTCGACGAGCGCGCCTGGGCCGACATCTACACCACCTCGGGCACGGCCAGCGGCTACAGCTACGACGACACCGAGGCAAAGCCCGGCAGCTTCTATGAGTACAAGGTCATCATCTGGAGTCAGGACGGTGAGACACGCACAGTCGACGATGCCCGCACCATCGACGGCTTCAGCATCTCGACAGGTATCCTTAGCGGACGCATCTCCTATGGCACCGGCACGGCTGTTGAGGGCGCCAAGGTGACCCTGAAGCGGCAGAGCGAGGACGGCAGCGTGTCTTCCAGCATGCACTCTGTGAAGCTCAGCGGCTACGGTGCCGGCATGCGGTATGTTGCCGACAATGAAGAGCTGAAGTCGCTGCTCACGGGCAACTTCTCCATCCAGATGTACCTCAACCCCAACAGCGAGGTGATGAACGTAGAGGAAGACAAGACAGACTACCGCGTGCTCGACGTAGAGTGGGCGCTCACCATCAGTGCACACTACGAACAGGCCGGCGACCGCTACAAGCTGAGCGGCTACTTCGGCGGCGACGGCTTCAACACCAACGACCTCTACATTCCCGCCGGACAGTGGAGCCACCTGACCGTAGTTCACGACACAATTGCCAAGACCCTCACCGTCTACCTGATAGGTCCCGACGGCAAGCTAAAGTCGGAAGTAGTGGCCATGGGCCGCGTCACCGACTGGAGTAAGTCGGGTAATGCCAACTGTCTAGCCATCGGCAACGTGGGACAGTTTGTTTCCCCGACCTGGTTCGAGGGCTACATCGACGAGTTCCGCTTCTTCACCCGTCCGCTCAGCGAGGCCGACATCCTGAAGAACTACAACCACCCACTGGCTGGCAACGAGGCCGGCCTGGCCATCTACTATCCCTTCGACGAGGGCCTGACCGTCCAGAACCTGGCCTACGACTTCTCGAAGACCAACGACGTCTCCAACGGTCGCCACGCCCAGACGAAGGTGCCTGCCGCCAGCTCCAACTATATCCCCAGCGAAGCCCAGCTGAGCCTGATGGCCTACACCGACACCGTGGGCAACTACGTCATCCGCGGCGTGCCGTTCTCGGGCGAGGGCACCAACTACAGCATCATCCCGACGTTGGGCATACACGAGTTCTCGCCGTCTGTGCAGTCGCGCTTTGTCAGCCAGTCGTCGCTCAACCATTCGGGCGTTGACTTCGAGGACATCTCATCGTTCCCCGTCAGTGGAAAGGTGTTCTACGCTGACACCGACTATCCCGTCGAGGGCGTCAGCCTGCTGGTCGACGGCGTGGTCTGTGCCAAGGACGGCAAGCCCATCACCACCAACGCGGATGGTGAGTTCGAGATCAGCGTGCCCATCGGCGACCACTTCATCACCGTGGACAAGACGAAGCACGTTTTCACCGACGCCGGCCGCTATCCTGCCGACCCGGGTAACGTTGGTGTCAGACACACCTTCAACCAACCCATCAAGAACCTCGATTTCTACGACGAGACGCTTGTCAACTTCGCCGGCCGCGTGGTCGGTGGCGACACCGAGGGCGAAAAGACCATCGGCTTCGGCCTGAGCCAGAACAACATCGGTATGGCCAAGCTGGTGCTCATTCCCACCAATGGCGCGCGCATGAACGTGGAGAGGGTACGGCACGAGACTACCTACAGTTACGAAACTCGCGACAGTACCCTTACCGTGTCGTCGGCATCGGCCAAGGTCAAGAGCACGTCGTGGCGCGGTGCAGGAAGCGACAACTGTCAAAAGATATTCATCCTTACCGACCCGGCAACGGGTGAGTTCTCGGCCATGCTACCGCCGGTAATGTACCAGATGGATAGCCTGTACGTACCTATGAACGACGACGTGCGGTTCGAGAACCTGCCCGCAGTGGATCTCAGCAACCCGGCCATTGCTTACTCCGACACGCTCTATGCCGACGACGGCAAGGCCCAGGTGTTCACCTACAACACCCTGCTGCGGCAGACCTTCCACTCCGAGCCCACTTTCAACGTCACGCAGACGGGCCACACCGACGGTGCCTTCGGCCTGAGCAGCTACAAGCTGCTCGACGAGATGGGCGGTATCGACATCCAGGACATCTACACCATCGATGCCAGCGGCAAGCCTATATATAAATATGGTGGTGCCGTGTTCGAGCAGAGCGAGCCATACACCTTCGAGATCGAAGCCTACGAGAAGTACACCAATAAGGACGGCACCAAGGACGTGGTCTACACCGTTCCCCTGAAGGACCTCGTGGTGGACATCGACAACGCGCTGTCCGACGAACAGCCCGTCTACATCGAGGACGGCACGGTCGACGGTGACGTAGTCACCGCCGGACAGGTGGCCGATCTGAAGCCCAACCAACTGCAGTTAGACAGCCTCGGCCAGGCCACCTACACATGGAAGGCCGGTCTGCCCAACATCTCGGATCCCTACACGCGTACCATCTCCATGAGCTACGCCATCGGTGGCCGCACCCAAACGTGGGGCGGCAACGACATGAAGGGCATCATCCTCGGCTCCATGCCCACGGGCAACAACTTCATCACCAGCGGCCCCGACATGGTGGACATGATTCTGCGCGACCCGCCCGGAACGGGTTCATCGGCAGAGTGGAGCTCGGGCACCGTCGTCAGCCATTCGACGGCCAACATGGGCACGTGGAGCAGCGAGAATCACCTCACCACGACCTCGAAACTGGGTGTCGACGCTACGACCATCACAGGTGTGCTGCCCGGCGTGGCCACAGTGAACGACATCCACTCGACCTCTGACGTCGAAGTGGGCGTCATGATTAACATCGAGGGTGAGGCTGGCGACACCTGGAGCCGCACCGTGACAGCCACCAAGACCATCTCAACCAGCGACGCTATGGAGTATGTCGGCGCACAGGGCGACGTATTCGTTGGCACCGCCACCAACATCATCTTCGGCAAGGCCCGCAACATCGGCTTCCAGCGTATAGGCACCAGCGACGAGGTGGAGCTCAGACTGACCGACATCGTCACCACGGGCATGAACTTCGGCACGGAGTTTGTCTACACACAGAATTATATCGAGAATGTGCTGATACCCAATCTGGAGGCCCTGCGCAACACGCTGCTCACCACCGTCGACGACGTCGAGGGCCACACCTGCGACGGCGACCGTCCCAAGTACCTGACCACACGCTCGCCCGGCGACGAGGGCTACGGCGAGAACAACCCGCCAGAGGTCTATGAGTGCCATACTGCCTGGCTCGACTGCCGCATCGAGACCCCCAGCAGCGATGGACCGTCGTACAAAATGATTGTTCCCAACGAGAACGAGAACTATCAGGACAGCGTGATGTGGTGCAACAACCAAATCGCAGCCTGGCAGAAGTACCTGTATATCAATGAAGAGCAGAAGGTGCGCGCCTACGAGCTGCGCACCGAAAAGGACAGCGTCGACTACAAGAACTTCTCGTTCGACTCAGGCGCCAGCATCACCAACAGCGTCGAGATTGAGGAAACCACGGGCTACAAGTACGACGTACAGGTGGCCGTTGGCGTCCACCTCAACCGCACATGGGGTGTAGAGATCAAGAAGACAGGCGTCATATTCGACGTTGGTACCGAGACCACGGCGGGCTACCACCGCGAAGATGAGACCAGCACCACAACGAAGACCTCGTTCGCCTACACGCTGAAGGAGGAGGGCGACGACGATGCCCTGACGGTCGATGTCTACAAGTATGGTGCCTACGGCCCCATCTTCCGCACCCGCGGCGGCCAGACCAGCGGCCCCTACGAGGACAAGGTGGTGACGAAGTACTACAAACCCGGCACCGTCATCCAGGAGGCCACGATGCAGATCGAGGTACCCCAGATTGACGTCGACGTGCCCGTAGTGAGCGACATTCCCACCGGCGGCACGGCCAACTACACGCTGCGCCTAAGTAACGCCTCGGAAATCGACGAGGACGTCTACTACCGCCTGCTCGTCGACGACGAGTCGAACCCCGACGGTGCTGCACTGAGCATCGACGGCAAGGTGGTGACCGACAGCCGCATCATCAAAATCCCTGCCGGGCAGACCGTCACCAAGCAGCTGCAGCTGAAGCAGACGAATACCAGCATCCTCGACTATGAGAACATTGCCGTCATACTGGCCTCACAGAGTCAGTTCGACCCGACGAGCACGTGGGACGTCATTGCCGACACGGTGCTCATCTCGGCCCACTTCATTCCATCGTCATCGCCCGTGGAGCTGGCCTTGAGCAACACGTTGATGAACACACAGACGGGCACTAACCTCAACCTGACCTTCTCCAACTTCGACCGCAACTACCGCGGACTGAAGGCCTTCCGCCTGCAGTACAAGAGGCAGGGCTCGGCCAGCTGGACACAGCTCCATGAATATGTGACCGACTCCACGGCCGTTACCCAGAACAACGAGCTGCTGCCCAAGACAGGTGCCAAGGTGACCTACACGATGCCCATGGCCTCGTTCGCCGACGGCGACTACTTGTTCCGCATCGCCTCCGTCAGCACTTACGGCACGGGCGAGGTTTACCGCTACAGCGACGAACTGCCCCTGGTGAAGGACATGCAGCGGCCCACGCCGCTTGGACTGCCTGAACCCACCGACGGCATCCTCAGTGCCGGCGACGAGATCAGTGTCACCTTTAACGATGCCATACTCAAAGGTGAGCTCACCAAGGAGCAGAACTTCCGTGTGACTGGCGTACTCAACGGAGCAGAAATAGCCCATGAGACGGCACTCTCTATGCAAGACACTGAGACAGCTGCACAGACCGAGGCCAACATCACCCTCGCCGGCAAGGACTTCTCGGCCGACATGTGGGTGAATATTCAGGGCGCAGGCACCATCCTCAGTCATGGATCGGGAGCATCGAAGATGGCTGTCGCCACCGATGCCGACGGCAAGCTGGTCGTCACACTGGGCAGCAACACCTATACATCTGACAAGAAGGTGCCAACTGGCAAGTGGGCCTTCCTCACCCTGAGCTACCTGAACACCGACACTGGCGGTGAGCTGAGCGCCACCGTCGCTACCGATGCCGAGACCACATCACTCTTCAGCGGACAGGTTGTCGCCGCCTATGAGGGCAACGGACCGCTCGCCGTGGGCAAGAGCCTCAAGGGTGCCATCCACGAGCTGCTGCTATGGGATGAGGCCCACGACATGACCACGGCTCTGCTCAACCGCTCGAAGACCAAGAATCCATCGACACGCCACCTCATAGGCTACTGGAAGATGGACGAGGGCGAAGGTAAGACCATCCGCGACTACGCCCGCAATCGTCACATGACCATGCCGCAGGAGACGTGGTATCTGAACAATGCAAACAAGGCCGTCAGCCTCGACGGCAACCACTACATGGCCATCAATACCTCGCAGTTGCAGACCTTCGAGGTCGATGACTATGCGCTGGAATTCTGGATGCGCGGCGACAAGCAGAACGCCGAGGCACAACTCGTGCAGGTGGGCGACGTAGCCCTCTGGACCAATGCCGACGGCACGCTGCAACTCACCGGCAAGGAGGCCTACATGCCTGCCGAACAGACCACGGCCCTGGCCACCACCAGCGGCAACATCCTCGACAACGCCTGGCATCACGTCGCGCTGAACATCTTGCGACAGGGCAGTGCAGCCGTCTATGTCGACGGCAAGCGCGTGCTAACCACCAGCGCCGCCGGCGTGGGCAGCATCGCCTCCGACAAGATGCTCGTGGGAGCCAAACGCACCACCTTCTCGGCTGAGACTGCCGAATACACCTTCGACCGCGCCTTCAAAGGACAGGTCGACGAACTGCGCGTATGGAGCGCAACGATGAATGCCGACCTGCTGGCCAAGCAGCGCAAGGTGCGTCTCACGGGCAGCGAGCCAGGCCTGGCAGCCTACTATCCCTTCGAGACCAAGACGCTCGACAGCGGCAACCAGGTGGTCACCGTCGGCACCAACGACGACCTCACTGGCAGCGGATTCTCGGCAGAGCTCTCAACGCTCAACTCCGGGCTCTCAACGCTCAGCTACACCGACGAGGCACCCGCCCTGCGCACCAAGCCAACGGAGACCAACGTCAGCTTCACCTACACCGCCAGCGACACCAAGGTGGTGATCAGCATCGACGAGGATCCCGCCACTATCGAAGGCTGCACGCTCAACTTCACCGTCCGCGACGTCCGCGACGTGAACGGCAACTACTCTTTGCCCGCCGTCTGGAGCGCCTTCGTCAACCAGAAACGACTCGTATGGGAGACCAACGAGCTGACTGTCGACCAGCCGGCCAACAGCTCCACCACCGTCACCGCCACCATCCAGAACAACGGCGGCACGATGCATTCGTGGACGCTCAACGGCATACCCGCATGGATGAAGGCCAGCCTCACCAGCGGCGACACCAACCCGCTGGCTAAGACCAACGTCACCTTCACCATCACCGAGTCCACGCCCGTCGGCAAGTACGAGGAGACCATCTACCTCACCGGCACCGACGGCATCGAAGTGCCGCTCACCATCCATGTCACCGTGCGTGGCGAGGAGCCCCTGTGGGCAGTGGACAAGAGCTACTATGAGAGCTCGATGAACCTCATCGGAAGCCTCGACATTTTGGGCGTACCCAGCGAGGACTGCGACGACATCGTAGCTGCCTTCATCGACGGAAAGTGCCGAGGAGTGGCACACCCCGTCTATGACGAGGACTACGACGCCTACTTCGTGATGATGATCATCTATGGAGATGCCGAGAATGCCAACGACGCAGGCAAGGAGGTGACCTTCAAGGCTTACGACGCATCGACCGGCGAGACCTATTCCGTGGTGCAGACGAGCAGCACCGTAGCGTTCCAGTCCTATGCCATCATAGGCGACTTCGACAATCCGCTGATGCTCTCCACTGTCGACGTGCAGGAGCAGATGCTCGCGCTGGGCAAGGGGTGGACATGGTTCTCGCTCTTCGTCGAGCCAGATGACATGACGATACCCGTCGTCTTCAACACAGTGAAAGATGCCGTCAGCATCGTGAAGAGCCAGCAACGCTACCTGATCTACTCCGGCGGAGAGTGGATGGGCAAGACATTCGAGCTGGGCAACCAGTCGATGTATCAGGTCAAGATGAACGAGGCACGCGCCATTGCCCTCACCGGACGAAAGGTCAACCCGCAGGAGAAGCCCATCACACTGAACAAGGGATGGAACTGGGTGGCATACAACGCCTCGCAGACCATGAGCGTCACCGACGCGCTGGCCGACATGGAGCCCCAGGAAGGCGACTACGTGAAGAGCCAGAGTGCCTTTGCCACCTACAAGAACGGCAAGTGGAAGGGACTGCTGACATCGCTCACACCCGGACAGGGCTACATGATCCAGGTGGCTGCTGCGCGCACGTTCCGCTATCCGAAGGCAACGGCTGCCGCTGCAGGGGCACGCATGCTCCAGCAGTATGACGAGGAGCAGTCGTCCGGCTTCTTCACGCCCGTTGACTATCACCGCTTTGCCGACAACATGACTGTCATCGCGCAGGTCATCAGTGGCGGAATGCCCGCCGCAGGAGTGGAAGTGGGCGTGTTCGCAGGTGAGGAGTGCCGCACGACCGCCATCTGCGACGATGAGGGACTGCTCTTCCTTACCATACCGGGAGATGGACACACACAGCTGGCGTTCCGCATGCATGACGGATACACACTTAACGACTGCGACGCGACGCTCGAGTATGTCAGCAATGCCACCGTCGGCACCATCGACGCACCCTTCGTGCTCAATGCCGCCACCACCGGTATTACCGACGCCAGTGCCGGCAGGACTGACGGCCGACTCTACGACCTGCAGGGACGACGTGTCTATCGTCAGACCGAAGGCGTGCAGCGCTCCACCCTGAAGAAGGGAGTGTACATTGAGAACGGACAGAAGAGAGTCAAGAAGTAAAAACATGCACAATATGAAAAAAGCAATCAAATGGACGCTCGTGCTGATGGCAGGCCTGATAATATGGCCTGCCGCAGCAAGTGCTCAGGAAGAGACCGACGAGCAGATAAACCAGCGAGTAGACCCTGATGGCATCTTCGATTTCGTGGACAGCCACAAGTACAGCAACAACATGAGTCTCACGGCAGTGGTGGAGAACAAGAATGGACAGACCGTCACCAATGCCCTTGTGGCCGTGTATGCCAGCGATGGCATCAGGGGAAAGGACGTCGTAGACCCCACCCAGCAGAACATGGCGTTCATCACCGTCTTTGGCGAGGGTTCAACGCCCATCTTCTTCAAGGTCTATACAGGCGGAAAAATATATGTCGTTGACCAGGGACTCAACTTCGAGGCAAACGCCATCGTAGGTTTGGACACCCCCTATGTCATCAAACTGAAGGATCCAGTTATTCTCGGTGATGTCAATGGTGATGGCAAGGTGGACGCCGCCGATGCGGTAGCCATTGCAAACTACATCGTAGGCAGGCCACCAGCAACCTTCGTCAAGACCGCTGCCGACGTAAACAAAGATGGCAACATCACCATCGCCGACGTCGTGACCATCATCAAGGGGCTTCTATAGGAAGCAGACGGCCGCCGGTGCCAATCTGTATTCGCCTCACACAACAAATTTATTTTTATGCAAAAAGAATGCCACCTTTGCAACACTGACTGATAATCAGAATGTTAAGCGTGGCATTCTTGTGATAAAGGTGACAAAGTCCGGCAGAACGGAAGATGGCACCGAAGTGAACCGTAATCAACGGGCGCTTGAACCGTTCACAACAACTGTTCCATGGGGTGGAACATCCACCTTGCCTTAGCCATACGGGGTAGCACAACGGTTCAAAGAGAAGGTCTCCCCGATAGAAAAGTTCAGAATTGTTTGGCAGAAAGATTGAATTTTTTATCTTTGCACCCGACTAGAGAAAAAGTCTGAAAGGGCTACTACCGAAAAGTCCAAATATACATGCGTCCAAAAACCTTTCGACCAATGAAACAGCGGAAGCTCACATTATCTATAATATGGAGCATCATGGCGATGCTGCTGACCTGCTGCCAGCAGTCCGCAGACGACAGCAGCCGTCCTGATGGCGCCGACACCGTCTACACCGAGCCAAAGGCCATGAGCATTCATCGCAATAATCCGGAACGGGCATTGGTGATAATTGATTCGGCTGTCATCGTGGGCAACATCACTCCGATGCGTGGCGAATACCTGAAGGCTATCACTCAATATGGCGGATTAGACAATTATCCCTTGGCACGACAGACATGCCTCCAACTGCTGGACGACATCGACCAGAAAGCCAACAGCAAAACGCCGAGTCGAAAAAAAAGAAGTCGACTCCGTCACCTTGTTACGTGTCTACCAGCTTCTGACAACCATTGAACACTCCTCAGGCAACTATCCCGCTGCCATACGCTATGCCACAGAGGCATCGCGACTTGCACATAGCAGTGGAGATTTCAGCGACATCGCTTCTTCCGAAAGTTCTATAGCTAAGGCTATGGCTCATACCGGCAGGACAGACGAAGGCATCGACCGTCTGGATGCCATCCTTGAAGAGCTGCAAGAGGAAGACTCATTCCAAGGAGTCGTTGTCTACACGAACACTGCGAAGCACCTACTTCACATCCTGGTAGAGAATGATCGGCTGACCAAGATGATACCCGTGTGCGAAGCTATGCTCAAGCGCGTCAGAGAGCTGCGCGACCATCCCGACCGTCCTGTTTTCCGCGTTGGGACACCCACGTCTTATTTGGTGCTACTATCGCCAATCAGGCACCACCATTTGGCATAGCTCAGACTGCTCATCGTCCATCCCAAGATATACCCGCTTGGTTTGCTTTGACTTCGGCAGAGTGTAGGTAATGGCGTACATGTTCTTGATCAGTTCCTGTGCCCGGTAGATGGTTATCTCTGATGGCCTCATACTTCTCCATGTTGATGCTGATTGTCACCTCACCCTCCATCTTGAGGTACTTGTTGTACCCTCGGTTGTTGATGTTCTGCTTCGTCAGTCTGCCGCTGGCCATCTTCTTCTGGAGCCTTGCCAGTCCGCGCTGTCGGTTGTGTGCATCCTTTTTGGCACGTCTTTCGGTACATGACAGGACAATCCGCACTCCGCCGTCCTTCTCTATTTCCACGACATCGCCATACTTCATGTCCAAGGAGAGAATCTGTTCCTTTACCTTGTCGCTCTCCGACTTCGGTCTTGCACCGATGATGTACTGGTAGCCGTCCTTGGTGAGTTCCTCGATGTTGGCCTTGCTCAGCAGCCCCGCATCGGCCACCACTATGGGCTTGTTGAAGCCGAAGCGTGAGGCGAGCTTCCTGATCAGCGGTATCATGGTATGCCCCTCGGAGATGTTGCCCTCATAAATCTCATAGCCGATGGGATTGCCACCGCTGGCAACGAGCAGGCCGAGGAATATCTGCGGGCAGGAGTGTTTGCCGTCCTTCGAGAAGCCGCATTTACGCAGGTCATCCTCCTCTGCGGCCTCAAAATACAGAGTGGTCATGTCATAGAAGCAGACGGATATGCCGTCGCCGACCATCTTCTTGGTATACGAGTATGCGATGTCCTCAACGCGGGTCTTGAAATCATCCTGCTTTGACTTTGCCGTGGACGTGGATGTGGGCTCGCTTCCTTCCCCTGCGGTCTCGGACTTGCGGCCATCGTTGCCTTTCTCCTCTTCTTCCTTGCGGTAGCACAGGATGTCAAGGAAACGGTATATCTGGTCAACGCTGTACGTCACATGCAGGTAGCGCTCCATATAGTCCACAGTCTTCAGTTTGCTGCCAGGGTTGAATAGACGGCAGATGACAATGTTACGGAACATCCTGTTTCGGATGGCTCCATAGCCAATTCGGTCGTAGAGCGTCCCGAATACCAGCTCAGGGCCAGCCACCTGCACCTGAGCGTTGTTCAGACTGCTGACGAAACCGTCTATCACGTCCTCCTCTTCATATATAAGAGGCAGAGAAGGCCCCTCCATCTCCTGAATGAAGGACGATGCTTGCAGCATCAGCTTCTCCAACGATGCTGTGTCGTTGGGATGGGCAGAGCCAAGAGACTTCAGCACACGCTGTTTCCGGCTCTTTATCTTCTGTACAACCTGCACGCTGACCGTGCCGGACTTGTTGGGCTTCTTGCGTATAAACATGATGCAAAGTTAGCACGGGACACCCAAATTTGCAAGTTTTTGGAACGCATCTGCCTGATTTTTAGAATAGTTTAATTTTTGAGGCAGAGAAGCGCGAAAACAGGAAGAAGTTGTAAAATCATTACATTGATTGCGAATTTTTATTACATATTATACCCCTTCGGACGTGTCAGGAATATTCAAAAACGAGCGGTCTTCGTTAATTTTATTTTGTCTAAATAACAAATCTTCTGAAACCGCAATTTTACGATTCGTAAATAGCTGAAAAATAGAGTTTTTGAATTTGGCAAGAGGCGCTGTTATACAAAAATCGTGAAACAACCTAAACGGCCAAAAAATAAAGAGTTACGACAATTGTAAACACAACATTTGTTTTAAGCAGATTTGGAGGATTCAAAAAAATTTCCGACCTTTGCAGACGCAAACATCAGCAGAGAGATAGAAACATACTCCGCGCAGAATTTCATTAACTAATTAACCGCCAGTGATGCAACAGAATCATAAGGCGCTATGGGACAACTGCCTTCATCTGATCAAGCAGAACGTCACAGAGCAGACATATCGAACGTGGTTCGAGCCGATCGTCTTCGAGTCGTACAATGACTCGGAGAAGACGCTGCTTGTGCAGGTCCCCAGTCCTTATATATATGAATATCTGGAGCAGTACTACGTGCGGTTGATGGGGTGGGCCTTGGCCAAGAGCTTCAATACCAACGTGAAGCTGACCTATCGTCTCGTCACCGACAAGGAGCATCGGCTCACGCAGGACGTGGAGAGCGAGCCGTCGGCCGACATCGAGTCCATGCAGCCCACCACTCGCGGGAATAAGGCGCCCACGGTCCTTGATGCCGTTGTGCCGCAGGAGCTCGACTCGCAGCTTGATGTCAAGAAGACGTTCGACAACTTCATTGAGGGCGATTCCAACAAGCTGCCTCGTACCGTCGGCCTTTCCATTGCCGAGCATCCTGGCAAGTCGACCTTCAATCCCTTCTTCATCTTCGGCCCCAGCGGCTGTGGCAAGACCCATCTGATCAATGCCATCGGCGTGCATTGCAAGAAGACCTATCCGAAGAAGCGCGTGCTCTACGTCTCGGCCCGCCTGTTCCAGATTCAGTACACGGATGCCGTGCGCCAGAACACGACCAACGACTTCATCAATTTCTATCAGTCGCTCGACGTCCTCATCGTCGACGACATTCAGGAGTGGGCTTCCTCGCCAAGGACGCTCGACACGTTCTTCCACATCTTCGACCATCTGTTCCGCCTCGGCAAGCAGATCATCCTGGCCAGCGACCGTCCGCCCGTCGACCTCGACGGCGTCAAGGACCGGCTGCTGACGCGCTTCACCTGCGGACTCATCGCTGAGCTGGAGAAGCCTAACCTCCAGTTGTGCATCGACATCCTCAACTCGAAGTGCCGCCGCGACGGACTCAAGATTCCTGCCGATGTCATTCATTACATTGCCCAGACGGCCAACGGCTCCGTGCGCGACCTGGAGGGCGTGGTCAATCAGCTGCTGGCGTTCAGCATCGTCTACAACAGCAACGTCGACATGCGGCTGGCTGAGCGCATCATCAAGCGCGCCGTCAAGGTGGACAACCATCCGCTGACCATCGACGACATTCTTGAGCGCGTCTGCCAGCACTATGGCGTCTCGCAGCAGCACGTCTTCAGCAAGAGCCGCAAGCGCGAGCTCGTCCAGGTGCGTCAGGTCTCGATGTATCTGGCGCAGAAGTTCACCAAGATGCCCGCTTCGCGCATTGGCCAGCTCATTGGCGGCCGCGACCATTCGACCGTGCTGCACAGCTGTCAGGCCGTCGAGCAGCGCCTCAAGATCGACAAGGCTTTTGTCGATGAGCTCAGCAGCATTGAGCGCTCCTTCAAGTTGAAGCAGTAAATCCCCAATAAACTATGATCCGGACGGCTCTGTCGGTCCGGATTTCTTTTGTCGTATGCTGACGTCAGCACAAATTAGAGGCATTAACGATAAAAAAGTTGATGCCGCATGCAAGATTTTAGGTTTCATGTTGTTTTAATAAAAAAGAATCATGGTATGAAACGACATTATTTCATTTTGGCAGGGCTCATTGGCGCCTTGGCGTTAGGAGCCTGCTCAACGGAAGAGGACGAGGCCGCTTATGTCAATCCAGCAGTTAATAGCTCGGATGCGGTGAGCGGCGATGGCGTGAAATATGCCGGCCGATGGAGCTTTACGAGCTTCAGCGCTTCAGCCGACCAGGCCGCGGCATTGAGTCAGGCAGCCGACATGGGGGCCGACGAGGTCGTGCTCAACATGGCGAACTACGAGATGCAGGTTGGGAAGGCGCCTGTGGACCTGTTCCTGATGCTGGCCGGCTTGGCTGACGGCGAGGTGAAGGAACAGCCGCCGTTCAAGATGACGCTCCAGGAGAAGGGCTACTCACAGACGACGCTGCTCTATGGCGTCGTCGTGCCTGACTATGTCCTGACCGTCGCGCAAGGCAGCACGACCCATGAGCTCAGCGTCGCCTTCAAGGACATCAACGAGGTGAGCCTCAACAGCTATCTCGGCACGATGAGCCTGATGCTGCACCTGACTGACATCTACGTCGACGGACAGCGCATCAAGGACAGCAACGCAGGCCATCTGATGCTTAATGCCGAACGAATCAAGTAGGAATCGTGGACTCGGAGCAGCGACTTCTGTTACGCATACACAACGGCGAGCGCGGGGCTCAGAAAGAGCTCTATTTGCGGCTGGCCGGAGCGGCCATGGCTGTGGCCATGCGCATGGTGGCTGATGAGGAAGCCGCCCGCGACGTGTTGCAGGAAGCGTTTGTCAAGATTCTGTCCCACGTTGACGACTTTGATTATCGTGGCGAGGGCTCCCTCCGTGCCTGGGCACTGCGGGTGGTGAGCAATGAGGCCGTGACTTGGCTGAAGCGGCGCAAACGGCTGCAGGCGCTCTATGTCGACCGCGAGCCCGAGTCGATAGACGTGGCAGCGGAGGAGCCCGACGTGGGGCGGGTGCCGATGGAGGTGCTGCAGCGGATGATCGAGAGCCTGCCCGACGGCTATCGTACGGTCTTCTGCCTCTACGTCTTCGACCACCTGAGCCACAAGGAGATAGCCCGCCAGTTGGGCATCCGCGAGAATAGCTCCGCCTCACAGTTCCTGAGAGCCAAACGCCAGCTTGGCAAAATGATTAACGACTACAAACGACGACAGATATGAAGCAGCAAGACTGGACCGAACAACTCAGCCAGCGCATGGATTCCTACGAGGAGCCTGTGCCGGCCGACCTGTGGCAGGACGTCGACCGTCGGCTGCATCCCGTGGCCCGTCGTGTGGCCTTGCGCCGTTGGCTGGCTGGCGCGGCGGCCGTGGCGCTGCTCGCGGGCGGCGGATGGATGATATGGGGTGGGGGAGAACCAGCCCCTGTGGACGACGTCGTAGCCCAGGCAGAGCCGTCGACGATGGCTTCGACAGCAGCCCCGTCGACGCAGCCTTCAGCGCAGCCGGCATTGATGGCGGATAATAGCCCTGCGCCTGTTGCTTCGCATCTGCATGAGCCTGTCAGGCCCCTGACAACTGAGAATGAGGATATGAAGACGACCGTCGAGCCTGTTCAAGAGACCCCTGCGATGACACCCGCTGAGGAGCAGACTAAGCCTGCTGAGGCCGTCAAGACGCCTCCCGCATCATCCCATGTGCGAATCAAGGAAACGGAGACAGCCAGACCCGCCGTCATTCGCAGGCGAGCCTTCCGCCCGTCGATTTCCATCAATGCAGGCCACCTGCTCGCTGCGGGCGACGCTGGCAGCATCGAGCCCCTCAGGATGAGCCCCTCGTATATGGGCCCCGTGACGTCTGCACTCGCCCGATCGGGCCCCGTCTATCTCTCGAACAGCATCGAAGAGACCACCCATCATGCCCCGCTCACCTTCGGACTCTCGCTGCGCATGCCCCTGTCGGCTGCCTGGTGGCTGGAGTCGGGCCTGAACTATAGCTACGTGGCGTCGACCTTCACCCATCGCTACGGCACCCGCGTGACCAGCGAAAAGCAGCAGCTGCACTATCTGGGCGTGCCCCTCAGCGTGGGCTATAACGTATGGAATACCAGGCGGTTGCAGACCTATGCCGCAGCAGGCGTGGAGGGCATGGTCAATATGGCAGCCCACGTCAGCGAGGGCCACGTCAGCCGCGACCGTCTGCAGATGGCTGTCGGGGTGTCTGTGGGCGCCGTTTATGAGCTGTTGCCCGCCACGAGCATCTACGTCCAGCCGTCGCTCCGCTATTATCCTGACAATGGCAGCAGCCTGCGGAACGTCTTCAAGGATCGCCAGCTCCAGTTCGACCTCCGGATGGGCCTTCGCTACAACTTTGGCAGAAATAAATAGCCGTCGTTTTTTGCAGTCTCGTTTTTTATTCGTAATTTTGTCGCGAAAAAACAAACGGACTGCATCATGAATCGACTCTTGACCCTTTTCCTGATGTTGACGGCCATGACTGCGATGGCCGACAATATCGAGGACATCCATCAGGCACTCCTGGCCGCATCGGACAGCCAGGTGCAGGAGAAGGTCTACGTACACACTGACAACCAGTGCTATTTCGTCGGAGATACGCTTTGGTATAAGGCCTACGTCGTCCGTGCCGACAATCTGAAGCCGACGGACATGAGCCGCATGCTCTACGTCGAGCTGCTCTCGCCTGACGGCCTGCTCGTCGAGCGGCAGCAGATCATCGTGGCGCCTAACGGCTTCACCTGCGGGCAGTTTGCCCTGCGCGACTCGCTCTACTCGGGCTACTATGAGCTGCGGGCCTACACCCGCTGGATGCTCAACTTCAACGTGCGCGAACATCGCTACAGCCGTCATGACACGTGGCATTTCTATAACCGCAAGATGGCAGCCGACTACTTCCGTCTTTGGGACGGGCTCTACTCGCGGGTGCTGCCCATCTACAGCAAACCCGACGAGCCGGGCGACTATGACGCCCGACGGATGTATCAACGGCCAAAGACCCGGCTGCCCCGCGTGAAGAAGGACGACCTCGTCGTGACGTTCTATCCCGAGGGCGGGCACCTTATTGAGGGCGTTGAGAACCATGTGGCTTTCGAGGTCGCCGACCAGCACGGCGAGGCCGTCAACATCAAGGGGACGGTCGAGGGCGACGGCATGGCCCCCATTGAAATCAAGACGGAATATATGGGCCGCGGGTCGTTCGTGGTCACCCCGGGGAAGCAGCGCCTCAAGGCCCGCTTCACGTGGCGCGGCAAGCAGTGGGACGAAGCGCTCCCGCAAGCAGAGCAAAGCGGCGTTTCGATCCGCTTGAAGGACCGCTTCGTCGAGGTCAAAGTGCCCCTTCATTTTGAGGGCCGCAGCGCGGGCCTGTCCGTCATGTGCCGTGGGCGGCTGGTCTTCTTCAAGCCGCTCCTGCTGCAAGGCTCGCAGACGATAGAGCTGCAGTACGATGAGTTGCCCACAGGCGTCAACGATCTGACCCTCTTCGACGCTGACGGTCAGATCATGGCCGACCGCCTCTTCTTCGTCAATCATCATGACTACGACGCCCAGCTCATCACGTCGGACATCGTCCCCAACCACACCTATGCTCCCTATGAGCACATCACGCTGCCTGTCCGATTGGCTGGCGTCTACGAGCCAACCACATTCTCGATCTCCATACGTGACACCAATACTGACGAGCCGACCTACGACGACGGCAACCTGATGACCGACCTGCTGCTGTCGAGCGAGTTGCGCGGATTCATTGCCCATCCGGCCTACTACTTCGAGGCCGACGACGCCCAGCACCAGCGCCACCTCGACCTGCTGATGATGGTGCAGGGATGGCGTAAGTACAAATGGCAGGAGCTGGTCAAGGGCGAGCGCGAAATGCGCTATCAGCCTGAGACTGCCATGACGGTCGAGGGGGCTGTCTATAAGATGCTTGGCGTCCCGCCCGTTGAACCTGACGAGGTGGGACACTGGCAGGATGGCGTGGGTATGACAGGGGCCCGTAATAATGCCATAGAAGAAGATACATTCGATCCATTTAGCGATGTCGCTGAGGATGAAGGACTTATCTCTACTGAAGAACCACCGACGACTAACGACAACTCGGAACTTGATACGTATGAACTGGGCGATATCGGACGCGCCAACGATGTCTTGGGCGTGAACCACGGAAACCTGCGCCATGAGGTGCTCGTCGAGGCTGAAATGATCATCGGTGACGAGATTTACGGTACCACTCAGAAGACTGACGGAGGGCGGTTCCTCATCCAGATACCACCCTTCTATGGCGATGCCTACCTGAACATGAAGGCCTACAGTGAGCGCGATTCTGTCAAAAAGAATATGGCATCACGCAAGGACGCCAAGGTCTTCAGGGAGGATGAATACCCTGACTACTACGTCAAGCGCGACCTTTTCTACCCCGTCTTCACCCACGACTACACCTTCTACGAGAAGCACCAGCCCGACTATGATGCCGAAATGCTCATCGACACCCTCTCGGATCTGTCGATGGAGAACGATGTTCACCAGCTGGCCAATGTCAACGTGAAGGGACGGCGGCGTGGGCGGCGCTCCGTTGACTGGCATCGGCCGGCCTTCGTCCTCGATGCCTACGACATGTATAATGACATCACGGACCGCGGCCTGTCCTTCGGCATCTACGACGCCCGTCAGTTTCCCGTCCAGGTATGCCGGCTGCTCTATGGCAACATGAACCGCTACAACTCGTTCCACGTCGACGGACGCCTCGACGGCGCCACTTACTATCGCAACTATTCGCCCGTCAGCATGGGAGCTTCAGAGGCTGAGAAGGCTGGCGTGTTCAGGGCCAACCGTACGTCGCAGTCGGTCTACAAAAACCTGAAGCTGAAGCGACTGCAGGACATCCGCGTATTCTCCGACTATGAGCCGCGCACGGAGGACTCCCTGATGATCGAGGAGCGATACACGGCTGATGCAACCGTCGAGATGATGACCATCCCCAACGACGGCGTGCAGACCACCTTCCGCGACCGCCACATCCTCTTTCATGGCTTCAATGCGCCAGAGAGATTCTATCAGCCTGACTATAGCAGGCGCGAGCTTGCAACGCCAGCCGACTACCGCCGCACGCTCTACTGGAATCCTAATGCCGTCAGCGACAGTGAGGGACGTTTCACGGCCACGTTCTATAACAACGGCAAGGAGACCCGCATACGAATGACCGCCGCCGGGGTGAGCGGCGACGGTCGGTTGTTGCACAGTCAGTGACGGGCCCGGGTGCTATCCTTATGATAGCACGATAGGCCCTCTTCATGGCTTGTTGATCTTGAACGTCTTGTCATTCTTGCGGATGATATAGATGCCCTTGGGCAGACGGTCGGTGGAACTGTCGACGCGACGTCCCAAGGCGTCATAGATCTGCGTCGGCCCTGACGTGGCGTCATTGACGACGCCCTCAATGGCATCGGCCTGCACGGCGTGGATCATGATGGTGTCGACCACCGACTCGCCGCCATAGCCCGTCAGCCGGAAGCCAATCGTATAATCACCCTCCAGGCTGCACGTGCCACTGAGAGAGGCGATCTTATTGGAGGTTGTGAAGCTTCCCTTGATCTCCGTTGTCAGCTTGTTGTCAGGGCCTTTCCGTACGCTCAGGATTCCGGACTTGGCATAGCGGCTGTGGAAGTTCATCTCGAACGGTTCGCCGACAGTGACGTTAAACGTCTTCTCATCCTTAAGCAGACGCGGCTTCATGGCGTCAGGGAGATAGTAGCCCAGGTGAGGCGGCTGGTTGTAGGCCGTGTTCTGCCATGCGATGCCCATGCGGTAGACGTGGTCGTGCATCAGGGTCGGGATGCGATAGCCCGTCTCAATATTCGTGGCATGGATATAGAGCTCGGTGGGATTCTGATAGTCCCAGAGCACCAGTTCCTCGCGCCAGTCGCCCATGAGGTCGGCCTGCAGGTTGGGCGTCATCTTTGTCGTATTGCAAAGCGAGCGGTTGGTCATGTCGACAATGCGCGAGCTGTTGCCGCCTTCAGTAATATAGATGTGGTCCACGTGGTCGAAGGCGTTGCTCGAGTTGCGGGCATAGTGGCCGTCGAGCAGTTCGTCCTGAAGGTCGCCGTTCCAGTAGATGCGGAAGTTCTGCGACGTCTGCGACAGCGAGGTCGACTTGCCGTCAGTGGCGCGCCGCGGGGTGCGGTCGTCGCTCGACCAGAACTCGAAACCACGGAAGTCGGCCGAGATGTCGGCCGACATGCCGCGACCGTTGTCGACACCATTTGGGGCTCCAGTGCCGCCAATGTAGATGATTTCGCCCGTAGCGGCGTCGTGGACGTCCCACGAACCTTGGCGCACGCGCTCCTCATGGATGTCGAAGAGCTCCAGTCCGGGCCGGTCGGGCAGCAGGTCGCTCAGATGGATGGCGTCGCCGTGGCCCATGCCGGTGGAGTAGAGCATCGTGCCGTCATTGTTCAGCGCTGCTGCGCCCCAGAGTATCTCGTCGCAGCCGTCGCCGTCGACATCGGCAATCGAGAGGTTGTGGTTGCCGTTGCTGTACATCGTGTTGCTGCCTGTGATGCCAGTGCGGCCGTTGTCCGGGTTGGGCAGGGCGTCAGCCGACGTGGTGCCGCCAGTGTTCTTGGCAGCAGTGCGAAGCCCCTTGCGCTGCAGTTCGTCGCCGTCGATGATGAACTTTGGATAGCTCAGCGAGGCGTCAACATCGCTGGAGAAGACCACCGATTGCGTGGCCGAAGGCGAGGCGTGGAGCCACTCCGTGTGAAGACGGGTGCCATCGAAGCTGACGGCCCATACATAGGCGCGGGTGTAGTAGCCGCGACTGAAGATGGCGCAGGCGGGGCGGTCCTGTCCGTTGATATAGGCTACGGCTGCCAAGTAGCGCTCGGAGCGGTTGTAGCCGTTGTCACCCCAGAATCCGCTGGGGTAGGTGTTCACCTTGCCCAGCTCGGAGCCGTCCTCATTGCTGCCGCCAGTGCCGGCACGACCTGGCAGATACCATGTGGTGTGCAGAGCCTGGCCGGTCAGTCCCTCAAATACGGTCAGATATTCTGGTCCGGAGCTGATATGGCCGTTGCTATTGCGATGACTGCTCGTCGTACTGTGGTTGCGTATGGTCTCGTCGGTTGCCACTCGGTTGACGTCGAGCCCTAAGCCGTCCTTGCTGCCAGGGGCGGTCTTGCACATCATCTCAGCCCGGCCGTCGCCGTCGAAGTCGTAGACCATAAACTGGGTGTAGTGTGCGCCGGCGCGGATGTTGGGTCCTAGATCGATGCGCCACAGGCGGGTGCCGTCCAGCCGGTAGCAGTCGATATAGACGTTGCCAGTGGTGCCGTTCTCTGAGTTGTCATGCGAATTCGACGGATCCCATTTCAGAAAGATTTCGTACTGGCCGTCGCCATCGACGTCGCCGACGGAGCAGTCGTTGGGTGTGTAGGTGCAGCCGCCGGTGCCGTTGGCAGGCCGCTGGAGGGCGATGGTCAGATGGCCGTCAGCCCAGGGCGTGACGACCTCAGACGTGTCGACAGGCTCGCCGCTGACTTTCGTCACGACCTGATAGGTTGATGTAGCCTGACCGCGACTGTCGCTATAGCAGGTGGCATAGAGATCCTTCGCGATGGTGGTGCCGTCGCGCAGGAGGTCGAACGTGATGGCGTCTTCGTCGTCAGTGCCCAGCATGCGCCAGCTGACGAACATGCCGCTGCTCTTGGCTGGCAGTGCCACGACGCCACGTCCCAGCCGCTCCATCTGCGTGGTGGGCGTGTTTTGTGCGTTCAGGCTTGTTGCTGCAAGCATGGCGGCGAGTGTGCAAAGCGTAGTTTTCTTCATTGTCTTAGTAGGGGGATGAGTTTGTGACAGGAATAAAAAAAACACGGTGCCTCGCCCACTGGCAGGGGAAGCGCCGTGCATGATGTTGCGATTATTGTCCAAGCAGGAAGCGCTCGGCCTCGATGGCGGCCTGACAGCCCGTGCCGGCTGCCGTGATGGCCTGGCGATAGGTGGGGTCGGCGCAGTCGCCTGCAACGAAGATGCCGGGCAGCACAGTGCGCGGTGTGCCGTCAATCTTCTTCAGATAGCCTACTTCGTCCATGGGCAGCCACTGGCGGAAAATGTCGGTGTTGGGCTTGTGGCCGATGGCGAGGAAGAATCCGTCGATGTCGATATCCACCAGCTGCTCGTCGGGCTCTCCCTTGCGCTTCACGAGGTGAGCTCCCTCGACGCCGCCGTCGCCGAAGAGGCCCAGCGTGTTGTGCTCAAACAGAATCTCAATGTTCTCTGTGTCCATGACGCGCTGCTGCATCACCTTCGAGGCGCGCAGGTAGGGCTTACGCACGATGAGGTAGACCTTCTTGGCCAGGCCTGCCAGGTAGAGGGCATCCTCGCAGGCCGTGTCGCCGCCGCCCACGACGGCGACGGTGCGCTTGCGATAGAAGAAGCCGTCGCAGGTGGCACAGGCCGAGACGCCCAGACCGGCATACTTCTTCTCGTCTTCGAGACCCAGATACTTGGCCGAGGCGCCTGTGGCGATGATCACCGTATCGGCCTCCAGCTCGCGGCCGTCGCTGTCAGTGGCCTTGTAGGGACGGGCCGAGAATTCGACTTCGACAATCTCGCCGTCGCGGATGTCGGCGCCGAAGCGCAGGGCCTGCTGGCGCAGGTCGTCCATCATATGCTGGCCCATGACGCCCTCAGGATAGCCCGGGAAATTCTCTACTTCGGTGGTCTGCGTGAGCTGTCCGCCCGGCTGCATTCCGCTGTATTCCACGGGAGCCAGGTTGGCTCTTGAAGCGTAAATGGCAGCGGTATACCCTGCGGGCCCGCTGCCAATGATGAGGCATTTTACGTGTTCCTTCATATTGTCTCTTTCTCTGGCTTAGTGCAGAAGTTTCTCGATTTGGGCGGCAATGTCGTCGAACTTGGCGGTGGGCTCGAAGCGGGCCACGACGATGCCTTTCTTGTCGACGAGGAACTTGGTGAAGTTCCACTTGATGTCGCTCTTCTCTTTGTAGTCGGGATCTTCCTTCGAAAGCATATCGTCAAGGATGTGGGCGATGGGGTGCTCCATGTCCCAGCCGGCGAAGCCCTTCTGCTCCTTCAGATACTTGAAGAGCGGGTCGGCGTCGTCGCCGTTGACCTTCACCTTCTTGAAGCGGGGAAACTCCGTGCCGAAGTTGAGCTTGCAGAATTCGTGGATCGACTCGTCTGTGCCAGGGGCCTGCTGGCCGAACTGATTGCAGGGGAAGTCGAGAATCACGAAGCCGTCGGAGTGATACTTCTCATAGAGCTTCTCCAACTCGTCGTACTGAGGGGTGAAGCCACACTTCGTGGCCGTGTTCACAATGAGCAGCACCTCGTTGGCATACTCGCGCAGGGATACCTCCTTGCCTTTTCTGTCCTTGACAGAGAAATCATAAACGGTTTTCATCTGGTGTATAAAAGTTTGATAAGGATTTTACTGTCTGCAAAGATAAGTAAACTTTTCGATATGACCAAAATAATTATAGTCTTTTAAAGATTCCAGTCCCTCAGAATCTGTGAGCGGGCGGTGCTCTCCACCTCCTTTTCAATGTCGTCAGGAAGGTTGCAGAAGAAGTCGATGCCCGTCAGCTGCTCCAGCCGGTCAATGTTGACGACGTAGGTCGACAGATCGTCGCCTGAGTGGTCTTCGTTGAGATGCTCCACCCAGAACGCCAGGGCCTTATATTGCGATCCGGTCTTGCAGAGCAGGGCCATGAAGAAATAGCGGGGCACGATGAATCCGCTCTTGGTGCGGCTGAGGATCTGGCTCTCGCGGTCGATGGTGCCGCCCTTGACGACGTAGAGCACGTCGCGGAAGCTGGAGCGGTTCCAGCGGTCGCGCAGGATGATCTCCATCTGGGCCCAGATGCCGGCATTGAAGGCGTTCACCTGGGGCATCATGTTTGTCATGTAGAACGTCTGCTCGTTGGCGTCCTTGGAGCAGACGCGATCCTGCGAGGCGCAGATGTGGCCGCGGTCGTAGATACGACTGGTGCCGGGATAGTAGCTGCTATTGAACTCACCTGTCACGAGAGGCTGCTCCTTAACTGGCACGAGCGGGTCGAATTGGAAGGGATCTTTACCCCATGACGTTTGGTACCACTGGTTGCGCGACCACTTCTGCGTCGAGTTGGAGGCATTGAACGTGAAGCATGTCCAGCGCTGGGCGCGCAGGGCATGGTCCCACTCGATGGAGTAGTTCAGGCCCAGGTCCGAGGTGCTGTGGTGGATCACCTCGCTGGTGCCGCCGCTGACTTTTGGAAACTGCAGCTGCGCGAGTGTCTCGTCCTGACTGGCGTCATTCTTGTTCTCATTGGCAGCGCTGCTGTAGCCGGGATCGTCGGGTCCGAAGATGGGCAGGTTGCCGGTGTCGTCGCATGCTGCGAAGGCCATCATGACCGTCGCCGTGATCATGATCCTGACGAAAGGATTATTTAGTTTCATTGCGTTTCGTGTTGAGATGCTGAAAACCGAAAAAGGTGCGGCCAAGGCATATGCAACTACCCTGTACGCACCTTTGTGTGTCGTTAGATAAAAGTGTGGTTGTATCTTTATTTCTTCGCAGCCTTACCGTAGCGGCTCATGAACTTATCGACGCGACCGGCCGTGTCGACGAGCTTGCTCTTACCAGTGTAGAAGGGGTGTGAGGAGCTCGAGATTTCTACTTTTACCACAGGGTAAGTTTCGCCTTCGAATTCTATGGTCTCTGTCGTTCTTGCCGTAGACTTCGTAAGGAACATATCGCCGTTGGACATGTCACGGAACACGACGGGGCGATAGTTTTCGGGATGAATACCTTTTTTCATTTCTTTGTTATTATTGATGATAAATAATTTCGGGCTGCAAAGGTACGAACTTTTTTCCGAACCTCCAAACTTTTCTCTCGTTTTTTCTTTTGTTAAGTGTTTATTCAGCGAAAGTGATGACCATCTGGCTGATGCGCAGCTGGTTTCCGCTGTTCTTCTCAGAGTAGTTGACGATGGTCACGTTGTTGCTGTTGAGACCGTCGAACTTGATGCTGGTGTCGCTCTCCTTCACGACGTCGACTCGTGCCGATCCCTCAGCATAGGCCAGGTCGCTGCCGTTATACTTCGTGCTGCCGCTGGGGTCTGTCGTCGTGATGGCAATGCTGGCAATCTTCTTGCTGCCCTCGATGGCGATGGTATTGTTGGCATAGACACGCACTGAAGCATAGTCTCCGCTGTAGAACTTCGGGTCTGACGAACCGCTGGCCTTGCTGAAGGTCACCTTGGTGCCGCCTGTCAGCGTGGCCGTCGAGGCTGCCACGTCAGTAGAGAATCCGAACTCTGCAGCATTGACCGTGAGCACGTTGCCATTGAGCGTGCCACCTTGTCCGCCGGGCTGCGGGTTGGGGTTTGGATTGTCGTTGCCGCCGACCTGTCCGTTGAGCTTGACAATCTTGCTGTTTTTCACTTCGGGGATGACTGCATTACCATTCCTGGCGTCGATGTACTTCTGCAGCTGGCCATAGATGACGACCTCGTCACCCTCCTTGATCTGCTCATAGTCAGTGAAGTCGGCACCGTCGAGGAACTTGCCGCGGTAGACGTAGAGCTCGCTGGTCTGTGAGCCGTCGTCGGAGATATAGTAGTTCATGTCCGAGTACTTCTTCTCCGAGTTGGGTCCAATCTCATCGGCGGTGTTAGCCTTGCGTGTCACCTTGCCCTTGATGTAGTACGAGTCTGTCGTCGTGGCGTTGTCGTCTAGCGAATTGGCTGTAGCGAGAGCCTGTGCCACGGTGTAGGGATTGTTAAGCGTCGAGTTGTTCGTGGGCTGCGGGTTGTCGTTGCCGCCTTCTGTGCTCTTGCCGTTGACGCTGACGACGTAGGCAGCGCTCTTCCCTGCAGTCTCCGGGGTGTTGCCCTTGTAATTGTAGATAGGACCATAGACAACGACTACGTCGCCCTTCTTGATGGTGTAGCCCGAAGGCATCTTCTTGCCGTCAGTGCCGGCCACCTGGAAGCAGTAGAACTTCTCCCCGTTCTCGACGTCCACAATATTGAACGAGGCGTTGCCGAAGGAGGCATCGGCCGTCGCGGTTTCTGCTGCGATGCCTTTGACATAGTACTTCTCCGTCGAGGGCGACTCGCCGATTTCCTTACACTTGGCGATGGCAGCAGCCACGTTGAACGGGTCGGCCTGGGTGCCAGTGCCCTTCGGGTCGGAGCTGGCGGTCTCCGAACCGCCCTCGTCAGTGGTCTTGCCGTTGCGCGAATAGAGGTAGCTGGCGTTCTGGACGAACTCAGGTGTGCGGCCGTTGTAGTTGACAACCTTGCCTACGACGACCACCTCATCGCCGACGGCGAGCTGGTCGGCCGACGTGAAGTTGGTGTTGCCCAGGTTCTTACTGCGGTAGACGGTGAACACGTCGTTGCCCGTTCCGTCGTCCGAGATGGTGTAGGTGGCATTGCCGTAGTTTCCCTGAGCAATCTCAGTGATACTGGCCACGATGCCCTTGACGTAGACCTGCTCGGTCGACTCGGCGGTGCCCAGTGTCTGCACATAGGCCAGCACGCCGGCTACGTTGTAGGGGTCGGCGACGGTGCCGCTGCCCTGGGCCGTGATAGTCCCGTCGTCGACGGTCTGTTCGTCGTCAAAGACGTTGTAGGGCTCGGGCACGTCCTCGCACGCGGTGAAAGCCATGGCAGCAATGGCGATGGCCATCAGGTTTCTGAAAGTCTTTTTCATATCTTTTTCTTTTATTTGTTTGTCTGTTGGGTCAATATTCAATTCTCTATCTTCAATTTTCAATCTTCAATTCTCAATCTCAATGTCGCTGGGCTTGCGGATCATGATCTGCCAGTCGTTGCCGAATCGCGATGCGATGCCCGTGATGTTGCAGGGCAGGGCGCGCTTGGCCTCGCTGTCGTAGGGCAGCGTCATGGCGGCGAAGTCGGCATAGGTGCTGGTGCGGATGATGATGTTCGATCCGTTGTAGGTGACGTTCTGGTTGACGTAGTTGCCGCCGCTCGTGACGGCGTTCTTTCCAGCGAAGGCCGTGCGGCCGTTGGCATTGGTGAAGGTGACATTGCTGAGGGTGACGAGGCGTCCGCAGTTGGCGTTCTTGTCCTTCATCACGGTGCTGAACTCCACGGGCTTGACGAGCGTGGGGTCAGGGTCGCCCAGGAGCTTGAAGTGCTGGGCCCAGACGTCCTTCGACATGCGTCCGATGCTGGTGCCGTTGTATGGCTGTCCGACCTCGGGCATCTGGCGGTAGCCTCCGATGTGGAGTCCCTTGAGGTCGACGAGCACCTCCTGCCCCTCGGCCAGATAGCCGTTGAGGCCGTTCTGGTTGACGGCGATGCAGAGTGCGCGTGTGTCGTCCTGGATGAAGAACTGCTTGTAGATGTTGCCTCCGAGGTCGTTGCCCGTGACGCGGCCCTTGACCTTGATGTTCTCCGTGATGAGGACGTTGCGGTCGGTCGACTCGAAGACGTTGGGATACTTGTCGATGAGCTCCTGGATGGTGACGAGTCCCTCCTCAGTGATGGCGTTGTTGCCGAAGGGGGCGCCGTCGGCGAAGCTGGGCTCCTCCCAGTCGCCGTCCATGCAGGCTGTGAAGAGGCCCGCGACGAGTGCTAATATATAATAATGTATCTTTTTCATATCTGTGTAGTGTATGGGGTCTCTGTAGGATTAGAACTTATACGAAATCATCAGCATGCCGTTGATGCCGTTGGCATAGAACTTCTTGGGGCTGTCCTTGAAGGAGTAGGTGCGGATGGTCGCGCCCTCTTCGTCCGTGTCGCGACGGTTCTGCTCCATGCCGCCTGTGACGATGCGGATGTTGTTCAGGATGTTGGTCAGCATCAGGTTGATTGAGAGCTGGCCTTTGCGCGTGTAGATCGACTTGCCGATGGAGGCGTCGAGCATGAAGCCGCCGTCGCCCTTGGCCTGCGAGATGTCGCTGATGATGCGCTCGCCGGTCTTCTCGTCAACGGGGAAGTCGTTGAGGTAGCGCACGATGGGCGAGTAGTAGAGGTAGATGCGGTCGTAGTAGTTGCCGATGAGGTCGATGTACCATCCGTTGGCGTGGTAGCTCAGGTCGATCGATCCGGCCGTCAGCGGGGTGCCGCCTTCGCGCATGCCCTTGTTGAGGCATACGTCGTCATGGTACTTGCCGTCCTCTGAGAGCATGTAGCGCACGCGGGAGTTGTTGGTGTACTGTGCGTCGCTGATGGTGCCGAGCGTCTTGATGTTGAACGTGTTCGACAGCTTGAAGTTAATGCCGAGCTCCACGCCGATGTATTCCTTCGAGATGCCCGTCAGCGAGATGTAGGAGAAGGAGTTCTGGATGTCGCTGTAGGCCATCGAGTATTCCGAGACGTCAGTGAGGCGGCTCAGGTAGGTGTTCAGGTTGGCATGCAGCCATGAGGTCTGCAGCTGATAGCCCACCTCGGCCGAGAAGATCTTCTCGTTCTTCAGGTTGGTGGTGAAGTCGTTGTTGATCTGGGGGGCGGAGAAGGCGTTGCGGGCCAGGGGAACTTTGAGCTCATAGCCGACGCCCATGGTGATCATGTTGCCGCGGGCCAGCTCATGCTGGATGCCCATCTTGGCTCCGCCGTCGAGGAATCGGGCCGTCTTGCCCTTGCCGAAGGAGTTGTCGGGGGCCAGTCCGTTGCGCATGCGGCCGTCGCGCTGCATGGTGGTGCCTCCGATGCGTCCTGAGAAGAAGAGGTGTGAGCGGTTGTTGTCGATGGAGTAGGTGGCCCAGGCGTTGGCCTTGTTGACCAGGATGTTGTAGTCGTAGCCGAAGCGGTCGCCCTCCTGGATGCTCTGGTTGGGGTTGTTCATGTCATACTGCACCTCGTCGGCCGTCTCGGCATAGGTGCCGACGACGTAGGTGTTGATGTTGTGGAAGCGCGTGGCGCCCAGCAGGTCCTCCATCGTCTGGTAGTGCATGCCCTTGTTGGTCGACAGGTTGATGCCGCCATAGAGCGACTGGTTCTTGGCCAGCTGCTTCTGCAGGGTCGACGAGAGCGAGAAGCTGAGCTGGTCGTCGTGGTAGGCCTGCTGGTAGTACATGGCGTCGACGCCCTGTGCCGAGGCCATGCGGTTGGCGTAGTAGAGACGGTCCCAGTTGATCTGGCGGTTAGCGCGCGAGGCCGTCAGGTATTGGTAGGCTGTCGACCAGTTGGTGAAGGCAGCGCCGTCGCGGTCGCCCTCGTAGGGAGCCCACACGTCGTAGTAGTAGCTGGGCATCAGCGAGTAGTAGTCAGGTGCGGGGTTGGTCGAATTGTTGTAGTTGAGTCGCGAGCTGCTGTACATCGAGTACTTGCCGAGCAGCGACGTGACGAGCTTCGTGTCCTCGTCCATCTTCCAGTCCCAGGTCAGCAGGGCGGCCGGGGCGTAGTCGTGGATGATGCGCGAGTTGCGCTTCTTGCCGTCCTGATAGCCCCAGTTGGGGTTATAGAAGCGGTTGTTGGCCAGCCAGTACATCTCGTCAGTCGAGGCAGCCTGTGCGCCGCGCTCCGTGGGGTTGCCCCATGTGACGAGCGAGATGCTGTGCGCGTCGCCGATGAGCTTCTCCACGCCGAGGAAGTAGCTGAGCGAGTTGTAGAACGTGCCCTCGACGTAGGCCGTCTCCATGTTGGCCCAGCGGTAGGTCAGGCTGCCCGTGAAGGCCCATCCCTTGTTGGTCACGCCGCTGTTGTAGGTGTACATCGCGCGCGCTGTGTAGTTGCGGTTGGCGCCGGCCAGCGAGACGCGCTGGCCTGTGGCGAACGACGACGGGCGGAAGTTGTAGTTGTTCGAGCCGCCCATGGCTGTCATCGAGAAGAGGTTGTCCTCGAAGGGCAGGGCCGACTCCTGCGAGCGCGTCTGATTGTTCAGTCCGCCCACGAAGGAGTAGCGGAACTCGCCGCGCTCCACGTCGTTCACGGGGTTGCCGTTGATGTAGATCTCGTTGTACTTTGAGTTGAAGGCGCGGTATTTGAACCTGGCCGGGCTGAAGCGATAGCCCACTTCACTCGCATACACGTTGCGGTTGGACGAGATGAGGGTGATGTTCTGTGCCACATCGTCGTCGTCGCCCAGCTGCGCCTCGGTGAATGTGAATGCCTGCTCGTCCTTCATCGCCTGGATCGTGGAGTCGACTTCCTCCTGGGCCTGGGCTGCGGTCGAAGCGAGGCATAGTGCCATCACCGCAAGTTTCAGTGTTTTCTTCATAAAAAACGTCTTGTTGATGGTTATTTGTTGTTTTTTTATCTATTTGGCTACAAAGTTACGAATAAAAAACGAAGCGTGCAAACTTTTCATTCGTTTTCTTCTCATTCTCCTGCGATTGAGCGCTTATTGTTTTAACCACGCCTTGAAAATGTATTTTCATGCCTTGAAAATATATTTCTAAGCCGTGAAAATATATTTTCATGCCTTGAAAATAGTTTTGCACGGTATTTCGGTTTTAAATATAGTTTTAAATAGAAAAGGCAAAGTTTTTTCTTTGTACCATTTTTTTTATGAAAACACTTGGCACTTTAGATTTTTATTCGTATCTTTGCAGCAGTAAGAATCAAAATGATTAGCCTATGAGCACTCAGATGATGACTCGGGTTATTGCTGAGTATTTCAAGACTCAGCCCGTCCTGAAGGCTTGGCTCTTCGGCTCTTTTGCACGCGGCGAGGAGACGGAGAATAGCGATGTTGACATTCTCTTTGTGCCTGACCGTTCTGGCAAACCATTCACCCTTTTCACGATGGGAGAGATGTATATGGATTTGAGAGAATTGTTAGGGCGTGAAGTCGACTTGGTTGAGGAGGGAACACTTCGACCATACGCTTCAGCAACTGCTAACCGTGACAAAAAATTGATTTATGAGAGAAAGAGCTAGAGACAAGGGACGACTTGAAGATATTGTAGAGTATTCCAACAACGTTTCAGAGCTGATAAAAGGGTTTACGCTTGACAGCTTTAAGGCTGACATTCGTACATATTACGCTGTCATGAAAAATGTTGAAATCGTTGGTGAAGCGGCATATATGTTGACGGAAGATTTCAAGAAAACACATCCTGATACCATGTGGTCGGTTGTGCAAGGCATGCGGCACGTGTTGGTTCATGGGTATGCCAATATAAATTCGTCTACTCTTTATGATACGGCCATCAATGGTATTCCAGAACTGAGAAATCAAATAGACTGTTACCTCTCTGAGACTGATTGGGAGGAGTGGGAGAAACCTCTTTGAACTTACCCGATGCTCCGCTGCCTAACTATCAACGGATTGGGGGGGACGGCTCTATTGATCCGCTTAGCGGAAATTACGAAAGCCTGGGCTTCGTTTGCTCCTCTGCTTCGGTAAAGAGCCGCCCCCGTTCACCCGCTTTTCTTTACAAATACTTTGGAGGGATGAATATTATTTCGTTATTTTGCCATCAAGAATAGAAGCCACAGAGTATGGGGAACAATAAACATCATCACACGACAGATCAAGAGAACTCGGGCTCCGCTCGCTTTGCAGCAGCAAAGAACCGTCACCCTGATTCACGATTGCATTACAACAATGTGAGAAACCCGTGCGCAATGATGTGCTATCAGCTTTGCTCAGCTATGGCGGCAGCATCCGCCAGTTGTCACGTATGACTGGTGTCAGTTACGGCATCAGACAACGAATAAACAGAAAAAATAATTGAGTATGGAAATTATTACTATCAGCAAAAACGGATCGGGAGTCCCCCTGATCTCCAAATATTGATATGCCAAAGATTAATTTAGAGACAGAACCTCGTTTCAAGGAGGCAATGAAGTCATTAGGATTCAAGAAAACGTCAAGGTTTTTTGTCCGACATGTAGATGATGTTACTCAGACCATCATGTTCGGACATTCCACTATGGGAGAGCAACATGTTAGATATTACTCCCTGACTTATGGCATCGAATTTGATTATATAGTTCGGTCGGCAGGCGAAATGGGTGTATTTGTCTATGCTCTTGGAGGGCTTATCGACTATATCATGCCACATCATGTAGGTTTAATGGAATGGCGATTGTCAGAATATGATACAGATGACTATTACATCCGGATGATCAATGACATAATTGACAAAATCCGACAGTATGTCTTGCCTTTCATGGAGAAATACAATACTATTGAGCAATATCTTGAGGGTGTAGAAAGTGGGAGTTTCATAAAGCTATCACTGGATAAAAAAGCAGTACCAATAGCTTACTATCTCATTGGCGAAAGGCAAAAGGCGTTTGACTATATAGCAGAGACTCTTGAAGCATATAAGAGGCAGGCTGCTCCAATGCCATTCCATGAGCACATCATCACGGAGGAATACGAGAAAGACGTCTATAACTGTAACCAAGACGGAAACCTTCGCGTCTATCAGGATTTTGCGGATAAATTCACGAAATGGGTTAATCAGAAAGGAAATGACACTCGTGCGACTCTTCTTATGGTTCTTCCTTGAGAGTCTCTTCATCCAAAAACTTGTGAAATCGTTTGCTTGTTTGCAATCTTTTTCGTAACTTTGCACCAATTTATTACTCAACCTGACATGAAAAGACTATTTACACTCATGGCGCTCGCCCTCATCCTTGGGGCAGGTGCCGCCCAGGCTCAGGAGAAGAAATTCTCGCTCTATGGCGTGGGCTTCTACAACCTCGAGAACTTGTTCGACACCTGTCACGACGTAGGCCACAACGACTACCAGTACCTGCCCGACGGACAGCTGAAGTGGAACGGGCTGAAGTATGCGCACAAGCTGCGCAACATGGCCCGCGTGCTCTCCGAGATGGGCACCGACCGCCTGCCGGGCGTGGGCTGCGCCTTCATCGGCGTCAGCGAGGTGGAGAATGCCAAGTGCCTGGAGGACCTCTGCAACCAAGAGCCCCTGAAGGCCCGCAACTTCCAGTTCTGCCACGTTGAGGGCCCAGACCAGCGTGGCGTCGACTGCGCCCTGCTCTACAATCCGAAGCTCTTCCAGGTGCGCAACGTGCGCCTCGTACCTTATATATATATTAAGCCCGAGGACTCGCTTCGCGCTACGCGTGGCTTCCTGACCGTCAGCGGCACGATGGCCGGCGAGCACGTCACCGTCATTGTCAACCACCTGCCGTCGCGCTTCGCCGGGTCGTTCTATCGCGAGGAGGGCGGACGCCAGATCCGGCTGGTCAAGGACTCGCTGCTGCGCGACGACCCCGACGTGAAGCTCTTCATCATGGGCGACATGAACGATGACCCGCAGGACAAGTCGATGGCCGTGGCACTGGGTGCCAAGCGCAAGATGAAGGACGTGGAGGACGACGGGCTGTGGAACCCCTGGTGGGACGTGCTCGCCTCGGGCACCGGCACCCTGCAGTACGACGGCCGCTGGAATCTCTTCGACCAGATCATCCTCTCGCGCTCCCTGCTCGACGTGAAAGGCAAGAAGGACTATTCGGGGCTGACCTATTGGAACCATCAGATCTTCCGCCGCGACTACCTCTTCCAGCGCGAAGGCAAGTATAAGGGCAACACGCTGCGCACTCATGCCGGCGGCGCCTGGCTCGACGGCTACAGCGACCACCTGCCGACGGTGGTGTATCTAATTAAAGAGGCCCACCCCTAACCCCTCCCAAAGGGAGGGGAACGAGATAGACCCGGCATGAGATATAATTATCAGACGGCAACATCGAATTATACGCTGCTTGAGGAGGATAGACATGACGATATGGAGACAATACAAGCGGAAGAACTGACTTTGCTCCCCTCCCTTTGGGAGGGGCAGGGGGTGGGCGAGACTCATCCCTTTGAGCCATTCTTGCCATCCGACGCTAAGATGCTGATGCTTGGCACGTTCCCGCCATCCGAGAAGCGGTGGTCCATGAGGTTCTATTACCCTAACTTCATGAACGACATGTGGCGCATCGTGGGCTTGCACTTCTTTGGCGACAAAAGTCATTTCGTGATTGACGACGAGAAACGGTTCCGACTCGACGAGCTGGTGCCGTTTCTTCAAGATAAGGGCATCGCCCTCTATGACACCTGTACGAAGATCGTGCGCACCAAGAACACGGCCAGCGACAAAGACCTGATGGTGGTCGAGGAGACTGACATCGCCGCGATGCTGCGACGGCTGCCCCTGTGCCGGGCCGTCGTGACGGCGGGCCAGCTGGCCACGACGATTGCCTGTCGGCAGCTGGGCGTCAGCGAGCCAAGGGTGGGTGAGTGGTCCGATGTCGTGCTCGACGGCCGACGCCTCCGGCTCTATCGCATGCCGTCGTCGTCGCGCGCCTATCCGCTGGCGTTAGAGAAAAAGACGGAATACTATCAACGCGTGTTTGATTATATCGAAACTCATTAATTCATATACAATCAATATGACGATCATCGGAATAGCAGGCGGAACGGGTTCGGGCAAGACCACCGTCGTGAAGAAAATTGCCAAGGCGTTGCCGCCCCACTGTGCGGCTGTGGTCCCCCTCGACTCGTACTATAACGACACGACGGGCATGACGGACGAGGAGCGCCGCGCCATCAACTTCGACCATCCTGACGCCTTCGACTGGAAGCTGCTCACGGAGCACATCCGCAAGCTGAAGAATGGCGAGGCCGTCGAGCAGCCCACCTACTCATACATCATCTCCAACCGACTGCCTGAGACGGTCCACGTGGAGCCTAAGCCCGTCATCATCATCGAGGGCATCATGGCCCTGCACTACAAGAAGTTGCGCGACATGATGGACCTGAAAATCTTCGTCGACACGGATGCCGACGTGCGGCTGATCCGCAACATCCGCCGCGACGTCGTCGAGCGTGGACGAACGGTCGACATGGTGCTCGACCGCTACGAGAAGGTGCTCAAGCCCATGCACGAGCAGTTCATCGAGCCCACCAAGAAGTTTGCCGACGTCATCATCCCCTCAGGCGGCGAGAACAAGACGGGCATCCATATCCTGAAGACCTATATCGAGGGCATCGTCACGGGCGTCTGACTGTTGCTCACTCGGCACTGAGAGGCGATGGGGCGGTGGAGGTATTCTGCTGCTCCGTGGACTCGAAGTCAGCTTCGTCGATGGTCTGCTCGCTGATGGTCTCCTCGTCGGCGACTTCCTCGGCGTTCTCCTCGAGCGCTGCCTGAGCCTTTTCCTGTGAGCGCTTGAGTTTCAGATAGATAAAGCTGCAGATAAACTCCGTGATGCCGAGCAGCAGCAGGCTCCATCCGAGGATGATGAGGGGCAGCGCGGCACTCTCCATGGGCTTCACCAGCACGACGATGCCTGCCAGCAGGATGACCGTCGGCAGCACCCAGTAGCCCAGTCCGACGCGGCCAAAGGTACGGGCTGCGACGAGGTTCATGTAGAGATTGAGCGCAGCAAGGATGAGCAGTGCGGCTACGAGATACATCTGCAGACGGATGAACGTCTCAGGCATCAGGTCCAGGATGGCACCCAGGACGAGCGAGCCGAGGCCGACGACGGGAAACACGGTGGTCGAGTCGATGACCTTCGTCTGGCCTGTGCCGGCATCGTAGGCCGTGAAGACAGGCTCGCGACGACGTTCGTAGAGCCACGTAACGAGCGACACGATGCCTGCCACGAGGAACAGGATGCCGATGGCGATGGTCAGTCCTGACAGTGTGTGGTCTGGATACTTGATGAGCAGGGCGCCCACGATGAGGGCGGCCAGCGCACGGAGAATAGAGTTGCGGATGATGTTCATAATAGTAATCTTTTAATGTCTTTGCTGCAAAAGTACGAAAAACATTTTGTATTCCACGTCTTTTTCCGTATTTTTGTACTTCTTTTTGCAAAAAATTAATAGTATGACAACATTATATTTGGTCAGACATGGCGAGACGGTCGACAACGCCCGTCAGGTGATGCAGGGACAGACGCAGGGATGTCTCAACGACGAGGGCATCCGTCAGGCCCGCGAACTGAGCAGTCGGCTGGCATCGGAGCACTTCGATGCCATCGTCGCCAGCGATTTGTTGCGGGCTGTCCAGACGGCCCGCATCATCGCCGAACCGCATGCACTGCCCGTCGTCACCACACCATTGCTGCGTGAGCGCGACTGGGGCGACTTCACTGGCCGCTTCATTCCCGACCTGCAAGGCGAGCCGTGGCCCGACAACGTCGAGTCGCTCGAGGCGATGCTTGAGCGGGCCCGCTCCTTTCTTGATGATGTCCGGATGAATTATCCTGATCAGCGGGTGCTGGCCGTCGGGCATGGCATCATCAACAAGGCTATCCAGAGTGTCTTCTATGGCCGGCCGATGAACAAGATTGAGAAAATGAAAAATGCCGAGGTGCGAATCCTCGGCATTTGAAAAAAAAACTATTGATTGTTGTCGGCGGGGTTATCGGCGTGAGCCTCCGAAGTTGCCATGGCTGCCGCCGCTGCGACTGCCGCCTGCAGCACTGCTGTGGCTGGCGCTTGACGAGCGGGTAGGGGCCGACGATCTCACGCTGCCGGAGCCTGCACTCGAGCGGCTGCCTCCGAACGAGCCGCCTGAAACGCTGCGCTCAGTCCTGACGGGGGCGGTGCGCTGTGATGAGAAGTTGGCGCTGCGCTGGCTGTTGAAGTCTGCCTCGCGACGCACCTGGGGGGCTACCTGTGCCGACCTGGTGGTCGTCGAATTCTGACGGCTGATGGTGCCGCTGGGCGTCGTCGTGCGACGCGAGCCTCCGAAGGTGCCGTTGCTGTTGCGCACGCCATTGTCCTGCCGGCCGCCTTCGAGTGTGCCACGTGTGCGTGTGCCGTTGTCCTGGCGGCTGCCGCCCAGCGTGCCCTGGCCGTTGCTGCGGTTGTCGTGGCGAGTGTCGCCCTGGTAGTTGTTGTTGCGGTTACCGTTATTACGGTTCGAGCCGAAGGAGCCGCGGTTCTGGTCCTGCAGACCCTGGTTGTGGCGAGTCGAGCTGCCGCCGGCCACGCGTCCTCCGCGATAGTCACCACGGTCGAAGCCGTTGCGCATGCCTATGTGGTTGTCGTGGGTGCGTCCTGCCGGACGGTAGAAGTCGCGCCTGTGCTCATACCAGCTCCGACCGCCATTCATCCGCCAGCTGTGGCCGCCACGATAGGAGGCATAGAAGTGGGGGCGTCCGAAGTAGAAGTAGTCGCGATGCGGATAGCGGGCATAGATGCCGAAGTGCCAATAGCCTGCATTCCAGTAGAGCGGACGATAGAAGTAGGAAGCTGCACGGAACATATCCCACTGCCATGAGAACAGGATGTAGCTCAGGTCGAGGTTGCGGCGCTCCCAGTAGGGTCCGAAGACGTCGTAGCGGCTGGTGACACCCATCAGGTAGTCAAGGTTTATCTCATAGGCTGCCTCATACTGATCGTCGGTCAGGTTCAGCTCATAAGCCATCTTGTCGGTCAGGAAGAGAGCCTCGTTGCGTGCCTGCTCGTATGACATGGCACTTGCCGTTGCTGCTATCGTCAGCATGGCGAACAGGGTAAACATCATCTTCTTCATAATTGTAGTCTTTTAAAAAGGTTCGACATTCGTTGTTATTTTCTTGTTTCTGATGCAAAGGTACGGACAATAAATGAGCAAAAAAAAGGATTTTCCCTAAATAAGTAGGGGAAAATCCCTATGTTTTAAAAAATTATTTGCATCTTTGCATCCTGAAATTGTCAATGGTATGAGAAATGAGCCTAATCGTATATTCCCTATAGCACACCAGTCGGTGGCCTCGGCGCTGCCCGCATACAGGATAGCTGATACTCTGAACGAGACGCTGCAGTCCGTGTCGACCGCCATCGTGACGGCGGCGCCAGGCGCCGGCAAGTCGACGCTCCTGCCGCTGACGATTCTTGACGGCATGGCTGATGATTCCGCTAAGATCATCATGCTCGAACCTCGCCGTGTGGCGGCCAGACAGGTTGCCTCGCGCATGGCATGGCTGCTTGGCGAAGAGGTGGGCCGGACGGTGGGCTATCGCATGCGCTTTGAGAGCCGCGTGTCGGGCAAGACGCGTATTGAAGTGGTCACAGAAGGCGTCCTGACCCGTATGCTGATCGACGATCCGACCTTGGAAGGCGTCGCCATCGTCATCTTCGACGAGTTCCACGAACGGAGCCTGAACACCGATGAGGCCTTTGCGCTGACAAGGCAGTGCCAGGAGCTGCTTCGCGACGATCTCCGGCTTGTCATCATGTCGGCCACTATAGACACGTCGGCCCTGTCCTCGGCGCTGCATTGTCCGGTGCTGGAGTGTGAGGGAAAGATGTTTCCCGTTGACATCATTCATACGGAGGAGGAGTCGGATCGTCTCAATGTCGTGCAGTTGGTGGCAAGGACCGTCGTCCGCGCCCATCGTGAGCACGAGGGCGACATCCTGGCCTTCCTGCCTGGCGAGGGCGAGATCCGAAGTGTGGCGGAAAGATTGTCCTGCAGCCTCGGCTCCACGAAGGTGATGCCTCTCTATGGCCTGCTCAGCATCGAAGAACAGGCACGTGCCGTCGCTCCGAGCCTGCCCGGCGAGCGCAAGGTCGTGCTGGCCACTCCGATAGCCGAAACGTCGCTGACGATCGAGGGCGTGCGCGTAGTGGTCGATGGCGGCCTGTGTCGCAAGATGGTCTTTGATGCCCGTAGCGGATTAAACCGTTTGGAGACAGTGCGGATTACGCTGGACATGGCCCGGCAGCGGGCTGGTCGGGCCGGACGTGTGGCCTCAGGCGTGTGCTATCGTCTGTGGAGCGTCCCCACGGAATCTAGGATGGAGACGGTGAGGAAACCTGAAATCGTCGATGCCGACCTCACGCCGCTGATGCTCGACGTCGCCGTCTGGGGTGAGCGCGAGGCAGAGCGACTGCCATGGCTGACTCCTCCGCCGCGGGCGTCGCTCGTCTATGCCCGTCGGTTGCTCCAGTCGCTCGGAGCTATAGATGATGAGGGCCGTGTGACCAGCCGTGGCAAGTCGCTCTCTAAGATGCCTTGCCATCCGCGTATAGCCAGCATGTTGCTGAAGGCCGCCACCCCCGGGATGCGCGCCCTTGCGGCCGATATCGCTGCGCTGTTGGAAGAGAAAGACCCGATGGCTGCCGAGGGTGAGGCTTCTTTGTCAATACGGATTGAGGCCCTTCGTCGTGAGCGCCGTTCAGGAAGGTCGGGGCGTTGGACCCGGATCATGAGAATCGCGCGCCAATATGCCGACATGGTTCATGCGAAGGAAGACAACGCCTCGGTCAGCCCCTCCGACGTGGGGGCCCTCCTTGCTTCGGCCTATCCCGAGCGTATCGGAAAGGCTTGGCGCGAAGGTGTAGGAATATTCCAGTTGTCAAGTGGAGAACTCGTGGCAGTGGAGCCGTCCGACCCACTTGTCGGCGAAGAGTGGATCGTTGCCGCCTCGATGCACCAGAAGCCGGGCGGCACAGGAAAAGTCTTTCTTGCGAGCATGGTCGACCCTGCCGATTTGGCAGATTATGCCTGCGAGCGGGATGCAATTTTCTGGGACGCGAAGGCCGCGGCCGTGGTGGCTCGTCGGGAGCGCCGCATCGGCAACATACTGCTCTCGTCGAGGCCATTGGCAGGCGATCTGGGTGAAGCTGTGCAAAGAGTGGTCTGCGAGGCCATCGTGGGGAACGGCCTGTCGATACTGTCCTTCTCAGATGAGGTGCAGAATTTGCAGAGGAGAATAGCCTTCATTGCAGCCCGTCACGAAGAGCTGGGGCTCCCGGCAGTGGACTCGCCGACCATCTGCCGTAGTGCCCCTGAGTGGGGCCCCGTCTTTATCGGCCGGGCATCCCGGACTGCGGAGCTGAAGAAAATAGATCTCTGCCAGGTGATATGGAGCCGTCTCGACTACGAACAGCAGCAGGCCGTAGACCGACTGGCTCCGACCCATGTCGTCGTCCCCACCGGCAGCCGCATCCGTCTGGAATATCGTGTGGGGGCCGAGATGCCTGTCTTGCGGGTCCGTCTGCAGGAATGTTTCGGCCTCGTAGACACACCCTTGGCCGACGGCGCTCCCGTCCTGATGGAGCTGCTCTCGCCAGGCTTCAAGCCGGTGCAACTCACCACCGACCTTCGCAGCTTCTGGCAAACGACCTATTTCGAGGTGCGTAAGGAGCTGCGCCGGCGATATCCCAAGCATTCCTGGCCCGACAATCCGCTGGAAGCCACTCCCGTTAAGGGAGTGAAAAGGAAAAGTGAATGGTGAAAAGTGAAAAATTTGCTGCCGCCATATTTAAAAGGAAATAGTGAATAGTGAAGAGTGAAAAATTTGCTGCCGCCATCCTGTCACGAGAAGGAATGGCGGCAGCAAATTTTTCACTTTTCACTCTTCGTTTTTCCCTTAAATCAGACCAGTCTCTTGTGCCTGAAGAACCACCAGGCGGCTCCAGAGACCAGCACGGAGATGATGAGGGCCAGGCAGAAGCCGTAGCTCTTCTGCTCCATGCCGTTGATGAGGTTCATGCCGAAGAGCGATGCAATGAGCGTGGGGAACATCATGATGATGGTCACAGACGTGAGCGTACGCATCACATTGTTCATGTTGTTGTTGATGATGCTCTGATACGTGTCCATCGTCGACTCCAGGATGTCCGTGTAGATGCTGGTTGTCTCGCGGGCCTGCGTCATCTCGATGCCGACGTCCTCGATGAGGTCGGCGTCCAGCTCGTCAATCTGAAGCTTGAACTTCAGCTTCGACAGCAGCGTCTCGTTGCCCCGGATCGACGTCTGGAAGTATGTCAGCGAGTCCTGCAGACGGCTGAGTCCGATGAGGCTCTCGTTGTTCACCTCCTTGTCCAGGTTGCGCTTTGCCTTGTCGATGAGCGAGTTGATCTGCTTCAGGCGCTTCAGATACCATACGGCGGAGGAGTAGAACAGGCGGAAGATCATGTCGACATAGTCCGTGAAGCCCACGCCGCGCTTCTGCTGGTAGGAGACGAAGTCGATCATCATGTTCGTCTCGTAGTAGCACACCGTGATTGTCACGTCGCGCTTATGGATGATGCCAAGCGGCACCGTCGTATAAGGCGTGCGCGAGCGCACCTCCTTGACGTAGGGGATGCGCAGGATGATGAGCATCCATCCGTCGTCGTATTCATAGCGGGCACGCTCGTCCGTGTCGCTGATGTCGCTGATGAAGTAGTCGGGTATGCCGAAGCGCTGTTCCAGTTCTCTCTGATCCTCTTCCGTCGGACACGTCAGTTGTATCCAGCAGTTGGGCTGCCACTCCTGGAGTTGGCTGAGCCCACCTTGGGTGTTCCAATAGCTTTTCATTGTGCTAATCCTTTTAGTAACGAGAAAGTAATAAAGTCTGTCGACACGTAGGGTCGACACGAAAGTGGCAAGAGGATTAGCGGCCTTGCCCCTGCTCCCCTGGCCTAACGTTTAATACTGTCCGCCGGGTAATCGTCCATAATTTCTGTCTCCTTTTTTGGTTTGACTAATGTCGTTTTCACTTTTACGGCTGCAAAGTTACAAAAAAAAATCCAAATGGAAGGATATAATGAGAAAAAAAACACGGTTGGAGGTGTCTTTGTCCTGCCAGAAGCTCGTTCATGCCCATCATTCGACGAGACCTGCTTTGCGGAGCATGGGCAGAACGGTCTCTGGCAGAAGACGGTGCTTGAGCTCGGTTTGGTCTAAAGCGTCCTGAAGATCGACGCGCTCTCCGATGAGCCGGCGTAAGATAGGTTCGTCGATCAATTCAGAGAGTCCTGTGGAGGGGTTGTAGATGTAACAGCAAAAGTCGTTTGACGATGATAGTGCAACAGTTGCTGCCCCGGCGATGCCGAAGAAGAAACCTGCCATTGTGGCATCCTGGCGACTCTTGATGCTGGGTGCCGCGAACAATACATAGTCTCGATCGAAGACGAAGGCGGGTGCATACCAATTGCCGAACTTGATCCCTTGGCAGTTCAGGTGGCGGCAGTTGATGTAGAGCGAATCGTGGTGCACAATGAACAACGCCTGCTTCTTCAGCAGCTTGTCGGTAGGCTTGTGTCCGCTGTAGGGACGATAGGTGGCACCGCCAAACCATATAGCCTGCCCTTTGGAACGGTGCTTCATCTGGAGCACCCCGGGGGTGGGGTGCCAGATGTCGTTGAGGTAGTCGGCCGCGTTCATGCAGTAGCGGCTTGGTTGAGCCTTGCCTGTTGCTGCCATCATGACGAAGCAGATGAGGGTGATGAGCTGTTTCATAGGTATAGTCTCAGTCCGATGTTGATGCTCAGTCGGTGGAATCCGTTCGCCCGATTGCTGTCGTTGTAGTAATAGTTGAAGTTGTCGTCCTTCGAGAATATGGCAGTGTGATAGGCCACATCAAGCCCGATGCCGAAGATAGAGCCCAGCTGATATTCAATGCCAAGGCCGTATTTAGACCCTAATCCGTCGTTGACTTTCTCGCCCCCGTCTGTATAGTTGGCATAGCCAAGTCCTGTTTCGACGGTGGCATACCATTGTTTGCCAATCTGCCCGCCATAGACGAACGAGCCGAGGATGAAGTTCTGACCTAAGTCATAGCCACCAGAGTATGAGGTGCTGTTGTGAGCGTATGAAAGTCCGAAACCGTAGCCGCGACGAAACAGACAACGGTATTTCACTTCATAGCCCATTCCTAATTGCCACGAGCATTCTTCTTGTGGTGTTGACACTTTCGAGGTGATCCATCCTGGGGAGAAGTTGATAGAAAAGGCTTGCTCTGTCGACTTGACGGCTTTGGTCGGCTCCATGGTGAAGTAGCCGTTGTTGTCGGCATCGTTTTTCTGTTCCTCTTGTGCGTGTGCTCCCATACCCATTATGAGGCTGAGAGCGATGATAACTGTTTTGATTCTCATTTTGATATTGTATGTTTTGTTTTGTTCTTTCGGTGTCCGGCATCGATTCTTACCTCAATGTCGGTATAGCTCGGGTGATTAGCGGTGTAGTGGTTCAAGTCATAAGCGAGCGCAATGGTTGGTGTCCTGACGTCTTGATGGCGTGCTGCCGGCGGAATTCCGAGTTCAGAATATTGCATCTGCACATCATCGTCGGCAACGACCCGGGCTTTGTAGTTCACTACGGGAAACGATGAGGGGATCAAGAGACGGTAGGGCGTTATAGGCTCATTAAAGTTGTGATAAAAGAAAATATCAAGAATGTCGCCCGTTTCCAGTGGACCAATACTGATGCTGTCAGTTTCGTCGGGCGATGAGAGCCTTTTGTGTGCTTGGGGCTTGAAGTAGTTAAAGGTGTCGACGGTTCTTATGCTGCCGTCGGGCTTGACGATATGTATGCCGACGACAGTCATCTTGTACATCATGTAGTTGGTGATGTCGGTGCGCTTTGAGAAGGTTAGGATAGACAGCTTGCTGATGGCTTCCTCCCTGTTGATGAGGTAACGGATACGGTGAAGGTGGTGCGTACGCAGCCAACGGCTTTTTGTCTTACTCCCAAAGAGTTGTGAGTATTTCTTTTCTGCCATTACGTAGGCGATGCTGTCATATTCAGCCAGGACGACGGCTGCAGCATTCTTGAACTGATGAGGGACTGTGTCGAGACTGAACTGTGGCAGGGGCATGTCCCAAATGGCCTCCTCCACTTTGTGCTGTAATCGTAGGTATTCCTTTTCAGCGCGTTTGTCAAGTGAGGCCTTGACGTTGATGCTGTTAAGCTGCTCCGTGGCGGCCGACATTTTGATGTCTCCTATATCTGTTGCCTTTATCCGACGACTGATGGGCTGATATCCTACGTGGCTAATGCGAACGATGACGACGGGTGAGTCGCAGGGAATGACTAAGCGGCCGTTCTGATTGCTGACACCTTTATTTAATATATGTGTGGTGTCGGTGGTCGACGTCAAGGTGATATTGGCATAGCTGACGGGCATGTTGTGCTCGTCAATCAATCTCCCGATGAGTTTGTAGGTCTTTTTCTGTGTACACTCGATGAGGAGCAGTGAGTCACCGCGTTGCGTGACACTGATGGGATAGAAACCGATGCATTTGCGGACGGCTTCGGGGATGGTCAGAGAGTCGAACTGCTGGGTGACGGTATAGTCTTCCAGGTCGTTATAGATGAAAGCTATGTGTAGTCTTGGCTGAGCTGCCTTGCTGAGATCGGACAATACCTGCGTCATGGGGCAGTCGCGGTAGTTGCGGCTGACGAGCTGGGCCTTTGTCGAATAAGACCTAAACAGGAGGAGACATAACAGAAGTGATGAGAGGTGTTTCATCTGACAATGAGGGTCTTGTCACGTAGTTCGACGCTGATGTTCTGGAAGGCATCGAGTGTAAGGATGGTACTGTTCAAAGGCTCCGCCTGAACCCAGTCGAAGTGTAGACGCAGTTGGCGGGCTTTGTCGTTGAGGAAATGCAACTTCACGTTGTGATAAGAGGCAATGTCGGTGAGGATTTGCTCCAACGTGGCGTCTTCATAGTGAATAGTGGAGGGAATTTCTGAATCAACCTTTTGTGTCGTCGTGACGGGTTCGGCAACTGTATCAGAGGCATGACGAAGTCGTGTATGACGATAGACGGCATAAGCCATGCCAGAGAGCAGCAACAACAGGGCGAGACAGGCGTAATACCAGGCAAAATATGTGCGCAACTGATGAAGACCCTGTGACAGATGCTTGTAGACAGACTTACGGCTAATCCCCATCTCAGTAGCAATCTCATCATACTTCTTCCGTCCGAGGAAACGCTGTTTCATGACGTTGCTTGTTTTGTCGGTAAGGGCCGAGTCCATGTAGTCTAACACCTTGTCGAGTGGCGGCTCCTCATAGTCTGTCGTCACATTGTCGTGGGGAATCATCTGTTTCGTGGCCTTAACCACCTTTCGGTGCTCAAGCATGTTCAGACAGCGATTGCGCACGCTGACTTGCAGATAGCTGGTTGCTCTCGGGCCCGGCAAGAGCGCCTTGTTCGTGGCCAGCAAGTCGGTGAAGACGTCGCTGACGGCATCGCGTGCTTCCTCGTCGTTGCCAAGCAGGTTGCGAGCTGTCTGCCATAGTTCTTTGTAGTGCTGGCTGTAGAGCTTTTCTATCTGGGTCTGCATAATTGCGAATCGTTTCTATATAGTACAAGAAAAGTAAACAAATGCTACCCCCTCAGATGGTTAAAAAATCAAAAAAGAGCCCTGCCCAGCCGTTCTATGTCTGGGCAGGGGCTCCTCGTGTCGGAGGGATGGACGCACGGGTGTGTGCGCCGCTGTTACTTGGCGGGGACGTCCTCGAGCGTCTTCTTGAGCAACTGCCAGAAGGGCTCGACAGTCTCGATGAGCAGACGCTCGGTCGTGGTGTGGGGCGACTTCATGGTGGGTCCGAGGGAGACGACGTCGAGGTGGGGGTATTTGCCGAGGATGACGGAGCACTCGAGTCCGGCGTGGTCGACCTGTATGATGCCGTCCTTGCCGAAGAGGTCTTTGTATTCTTTCAGCAGGAGATGCAGGACCTCGGAGTCGGGGTTGGGATCCCATCCGCCGTAGGATCCGGCCGTCTCGACCTTCATGCCGGCCATGGAGAAGCAGCTGCGGAGCATGTTGACGACGTAGTCCTTCATGTCCTCACGGCTGGAGCGGGCCAGGATCTTGATGGCGGCGCACCCGTCCTCGATGTCGATGATGGCGAGGTTGCTCGATGTCTCGACGACAGCGGGATAGGCGGGGATAAAGCGCACGACGCCGTCGTGGCAGGCATAGATGGCGTCGACGATGTTGTCCTGGATTTCTATGGGCAGCTCCGTCTTGGGCGTTTCTGCCGGTTCGCAGAACACCTCGATGCCTTGCGGCTCAATGAGCTTGAACTCATCATTGAACGTGGCCCGCCAGTCGTCGATCATCTCTCCGAGTGCTTCGACATTCTCGCGGGGCAGGGTGACGACGGCCTCGGCCTTGAAGGGGATGGCGTTGCGCATGTTGCCGCCATGCCAGCTGGCCAGACGGGCGTCGAGCTCCTCGATAGCCTCGCGGACGATCTGGACCATCATCTTGTTGGCATTGCCTCGGCCCTCGTTGATCTCCAGACCGCTGTGGCCGCCACGCAGACCCTTGACCACGATGCGCACGGCCGTGTCGTCGGGATCGGTGGCCACCTCCTTGTATTCCAGTGTGGCGGTGACGTCGATGCCGCCGGCCGAACCGATGACGAACTTTCCCCACGTCTCGGAGTCGAGGTTGAGCAGGATGTCGCCCTGCAGCTCACCCTCGGGCAGATCGTTGGCGCCGTACATGCCCGTCTCTTCGTCGGCCGTGATGAGGGCGTCGACGGGGCCATGCTTCAGGTCCTTGGCTTCCATGACAGCCATGATGGAGGCTACACCAAGGCCGTTGTCAGCGCCCAGTGTGGTGCCCGTGGCCTTCACCCATTCGCCGTCGATCCAAGGTTGGATGGGGTCGGTCTCGAAGTTATGGGTGGATTCGGGCGTCTTCTGCGGCACCATGTCCATGTGGGCCTGCAGGATGATGCCCTTGCGCTGCTCCATACCTTTTGTGGCGGGCTTGCGCATGACGATGTTGCCAGCGGGGTCCTTGAAGGCCTCGACACCGGCCTCCTTGGCGAAGTCGAGCAGGAACTGCTGTATCTTCTCCAGGTGTCCGCTGGGGCGTGGTACTTGAGTGAGTGCATAGAAGTTCTTCCAGATGCACGCTGGGTTCAGCTTCAGAATTTCGTTCATAGGTCTAATAATTGTTTTAGGGTTAAACGTTTGGTGAAGTTCAGGGATATCCATGCCCAGATGCCCAGGAGGGCGACGAGGAGCGTCTGGACGGTGTGGACGATGAGGACGAAGAAGAGGGCCTCGTCCGCCTGTACGCCATAGAGGATGAGCATCGTCTTGACGGCAAAGTGCCACGGGCCGGCGCCGTTGGGGGTGGGCACGATGACGGCTATCGAGCCGACGATGAACGTGACGAGGGCGCAGCCGATGCCCAGGTGGCGGGTGAAGTCGAAACAGAAGAACGTCAGGTAATAGTGGAGGAAATAGCAGGCCCAGATGGCTAGGGTCAGCAGGACGAAGAGCCACACGCGCCGCACCTGACGCAAGGAGACGACGCCTTCCCACAGTCCCTTCAGCGTCGTCCGCACCTTATTATATATAGAGAGCCTCTGCAGCAGGAAATGGACAAGCACGAGGATGGCCATCAGGCAGACGGCGGAGACGAGATAGCCCGCGAGGGAGAAGCCGTGGAGGAGGGAGTCGATGGACGTGCCCGTCTTGGTGAAGAACGTCCCGAAGGTGGACATCTCGAAGAGGATGGTCAGCCCGGTGATGATCAGCACGAGGAGCGTGTCGATGGCGCGCTCGGTGACGACGGTGCCCAGGGCCTTGGGGAACGAGACACCGTCCCATCGCTTAAGGACGCCGCAGCGGGTGAACTCGCCGATGCGGGGGACGACCAGCGAGGCGGCGTAGGAGAGGAAGACGGCATTGACGGAGACGCTTGTGCGGGGGTGCTCGCCGACGGGCTCCAGCGTCTGATGCCATCGCCAGCCACGTATCATCTGTGCCAGGATGCCGAAGGGGAACGACAGCAGCATCCATGTCCACGACATCTCGTGGAGCACGACGTGACGGATCTGCTGGAAGTCGAATCCACGATACATCCAGTAGAGGATAGCGCCGCCCAAGAGGAGGGGCATGATGAACTTCAGTATGTTCTTCATTGTCTGCATATACCCTGCAAAGATACGATATTTTGGGCAGCAAAATGGCGTCGCGACGCTAAAAACTATTATGCTTTAACTCCCTTTAACGCCTTTAACTCCTTTTCCTCCGTAAAAATCCGTATCTTTGCAACATCTATGAAACAAGTAAGACCAAAGAAGAACCTCGGCCAGCACTTCCTGACCGATCTGACAATAGCACGTCGGATAGCCGACACGGTGGACGCCTGTCCTGACCTGCCTGTGCTTGAGGTGGGGCCGGGCATGGGCGTGATGACGCAGTATCTGGCTGAAAAGCCGCGCCCGCTGAGGGTGGTGGAGATCGATGCTGAATCGGTGGCCTACCTCTATGAGCATTTCCCCCGACTGCATGACAACATCATCGGCGAGGACTTCCTGCGGATGGATCTGCATGAGTTGTTCGGCGGTGGGCAGTTTGTCCTGACGGGCAATTATCCGTACGACATCTCGTCGCAGATCTTCTTCAAGATGATAGACAACCGCGACCTCATCCCCTGCTGCACGGGCATGATCCAGCATGAGGTGGCGATGCGAATGGCCGCCCAGCCTGGGTCGAAGACCTATGGTATCCTGTCGGTGCTCATCCAGGCGTGGTATGATGTGGAGTATCTGTTCAAGGTCGAGCCTTCCGTCTTCAATCCGCCCCCCAAGGTGCAGAGTGCCGTCATACGGATGATGCGCAACGAGGTCAAGCAACTTGGGTGCGACGAAGCGCTGTTCAAGCGTCTGGTCAAGACCGTCTTCAACCAGCGGCGCAAGATGCTGCGTGTCTCCTTGCGTCAGCTGCTGCCGCAGGAGGCCATCGACGTGCTGTCGACGCAGACCGACCTGACGCTGCGCCCCGAGCAGCTGAGCATACAGCAGTTTGTCGACCTGACAAACCTAATTAATAATGTACAATGAACAATGTACAATGAATGATGAGCAATGTACATTGTTCATTGTTCATTGTACATTGTTCATTATCTCAGCCTTGATGATGCGGATGTCGTCGACAGGACGGGCATAGTCGTCAGTCCAGGCTTGCTGGATGCGGTCGACGACGTCCAGCCCCTCGACAACCTCGCCGAAGACGGTGTACTGGCCGTCGAGGTGGGGCGTACCGCCATATTTGCGGTAGACGTCCTCCATCTCGGGCGTGATCTTCGTCTGGCCGTTGGTCATCGTGTCGAGCTTCTCCTGAATGCTCTGCAGCGCCAGGGTGGAGTAGGGCTTTCCCCAGACAATATAGAACTGACAGGCACTCGAGCGGCGCTCCGGGTTCGCCTTGTCGCCTTCGCGGGCCATGGCCACGGCGCCGCGGCGATGATAGTGTGTGGGCACGCGGAACTCCGGCTCCAGCGTGTAGTCGAGGTCGCTGTGGCCGATTGACGCCCCTGGCTCCGCATGCCGGCTGTCAGCCGACCCCGTCTGAATCATGAAGTTGTAGATGACCCGATGGAACAGCAGCGAGTCGTAGAAGTGCTCGCTGACCAGCTTGATGAAATTGTCGCGATGAATGGGTGTGTCGTCATAGAGCGCGATGACGATGTTGCCTTCCGTCGTCTCTAACAGTACACGCTTCTGGGCGTTGCAGACAGTAAGGGATGCCACGACGAACAGCAATGACAGGATGATTCGTTTCATAATTCTATTCATTATTAATTCTTCACTCTTCACTCCTCACTTTTCACTCATCATTCATCATTCATCACTCATCATTTGATTTGGTGGTTACGCCAGTTGCCACGCAGCAGGCGGATGAGAAAGACAATGCCGCGGACGGTGAGGTCGGTGGCCATGGCAAACCAGACGCCCTTTAGGCCGAAGCGCGGCGCCAGCATAGAAGCCAGCGACAGGCGGACGGCCCACATCGACGTGAGGCTCATGAAGGCAGGGATGAGGGTGTCGCCAGCACCAATGAACACGCCGTTGGCCACGATCGTGGCGGCAAACATCGGCTCGGCCCACGCCTCGATGCGGAGCACGTCGGCACCCAGGTCGATAATGGCATCGACGGGCGACATGAGCGCCATCAGCTCAGGGGCAAAGACATACATCAGCATGCCCATGACGGTCATCACGCCGATGCCCAGCCCCACGGACATATAGGCGAACGAGCGGGTCAGCAGCTTCTGGCCGGCCCCGATGCCCTGTCCGACCAGCGTGGTGGCGGCCTCGGCAATGCCGTAGCCGGGCATATAGCAGAGACTCTCGACGGTGATGGCCATCGAGTTGGCGGCGATGGCCACAGTGCCCAGCGGGGCGACGATGATGGTGCTGACCACCTGGGCCGACCCCATCAGCAGATGTTGCAGTCCCATGGGCGCCCCGATCTTGAAGGCCGTGCGGATGGTATCGCCGCGAGGGCGGAAGGACCCCGGGTGGCCCGCCAGCCGGAGCATGTCGCTGCGGCACAGCAGGAAGTAGAGCATCAGCGAGGCGGCGACGAGCTCAGCCGTGGCCGTGCCGATGGCGGCGCCCTTGACGCCCATGTCGAGCTGATAGATGAAGATGTAGTTGAAGACGACGTCGAGCACGCACATCATGATGTTGACGGCCGACGGGATTTTCATGTTTCCAGAGCACTTCAGCATCGAGCCCGACAGACCCTCCATCTGGAAAAGCATGCCCGAGAGGCCGACGATGAGGAAATAGATGGAGGCATCGTGGGCAATCGTCTCGGAGCCCCCAAGCCAATAGGGCAGCGGCCCATGGACGCCGATGCAGACGAGCGACATCATGAGACTCCACACAAGACAGCACACCAGCGACTGGCGCAAGACGCGGCGGGCCGCCTCGAAATCCTTGGCCCCGATGAAGTGGGCCACCTGGACGGAGAAGCCCATGTTGACGGCCGACCCGAGTCCGAACATGAGCCACGTCGTCGTCTCCACCAGTCCGACGGCTGCCGTTGCCTTCTCGCCCAGATGGCCTACCATGGCATAGTCGATGAAGAACATGACCGTGGCCGATATCTGTGCAAGGATGCTCGGAATGGAAAGCTCGACAATGAGTCGCAGCTTCTCGCCACGCGTCATCTCTCGTCCGTCGCGGATATATGCCAGCAGGTCTTTCTTTTCTTTCGCCATTTTGATGATAAGGTGTTAGTCAATCAGGAATTTGCAGGTCACGGCTGTGCCATCCTTCAGCTCAATCTTGGCGATATAGCAGCCGCGACTCAAGTGATGAAGGGGAACGGCGGCATAGCCGCCAGCGAGGTTGATGGCCTCGCGACCCACCATCTGGCCCGAGAGCTGATAGATGCTGACTTGCCCTGGGGCCGTCGTCTGTTCGCAACGCACGATCAGCTCGCCCATGACGTAGCGGACAAAGGGCCGCTTCGTTGCCAACGAAGGAGCGCTTTGAATGCCTTGAAGTGCCCCTTCGTCGATGGCAAAGGAGTACTTCGTCATAAGGTTCGTCTTGCCGATGGTCGGCAGGGAGAACTGATAGACCTGATTGCTGCCGTCAGGATAGCGGCCTACTGACTCGTCGCCCTCGTGGGCGGGGTAGGCGAGGCGGTCGCTCCATGAGCCGTCGGCAGCCGTGAGGACGACGTCGCCGCCCTCGTTGGCCAGTTTGAACGAGGCGTGGAGCTGTGACTGTGGCTCCAGCTTGTCGCACCATACGATGAGGTGGCCGTGCGGGGGAATCAGGGTCGTGGCTGTGCCGTCGCCCTTGGTGATCTGATATTTCTCGGGCTTCTGGATGTTGTCCGTGAGATACATTCCCTCCACGTCGATGGCCTCGTCTGTCGTATTGACAAGCTCTACCCAGTCGTTGCGCTTCCAGTATTCATTGACAGACATGTCGTTGGCGGCACTCACCTCGTTGATGCGCACGGGGGTGATGCCCTGCTCGTGGCGCTCCTGCTCGCTGAGGGGTTCGAAGCAGGCAGTGAGCTGCTGGCCGTTGACTTCAGGCAAAGCCATCTCAGCTTCTGTCGAGATATATTCGCTATCGCCGCCAGCCCCCATTGAGGTCAGCAGTTCGCAGGCCCAGAAGATGTCGCTCGACGTGGCGCTGATGTTGTGCACCTCGACCGCGATGACGTTGGTGCCTTTCTTGAACAATGAGGACTGGAGGGCGATGCTGCCCACGAGCGGCGTGTGCTCGGCATACGTCGTAGAGAAAGTGTTGTAGCTGATCGTACCTGCGGGCATGTTGTAGCGGGCGGCCTCCTGGCCGTTGACATAGATGACGAAGCCGTCGTCCACCTGATAGTTGAGCACCATCTGGTCGGCTGAGGTGGGCGTCTGGTCGAGGGTCAGTGTGTGACGGAAGTAATAGGTGGGATACTTGTTGCTGGCGTTCGAGCCGTAGCTGATGGTCGTCGTGGTGCCCGTCATGCCATAGCCCAGCGGGCCTGCGCCCTGCAGCCAGCCGCTGTCGTTGTAGGAGGACTGGCGCCAGGCCGCGGCAGTGAGGGCCCCGCGGTCGTAGTATTTCCATGTGGCATTGGTGGCGATGAGCTGGCGGGTCGCTGTCAGGCCGCTCTTCCATCCCGCAAAGCGATAGCCGCCAGGGGCTTCGGCCCGCAGGGTGACGGGCGTGAAGAGCTGGCCGTTGAAGTCGGCATAGGGCACCTGCGTGTCGTTGACAAACAGGCGGGCCCCTGCGACGTTTGACTTGAGCTGCACGGAGAGCTTCTTGGCCGAACTGAGGCGCATCTCTGGGGCCTGCTGTATGCGGGTCATCATCTCTGGCATCCGCGAGTTGAAGCCGTTGCGCAGCTCATTGGCCGACCCGTCAGGGTTCTTGCCGTCGAGTTGCATCATGGGGCGCACGGCGTCAGCCAGCTCATTGATGATGGCCGTGGCGCGCTCCTTCTCGAAGACGCTGCCGCCCATGATGCTGTAGGTGTCGATGAATTGGCGGCGGAAGTCGTCGTTGGCCAGCATGTTGATGAAGAGGGTGACGAACTTGATTTCGCCATAGAGCTGCTTGTTCGTGTCGTAGATGAGGTTAAAGGTGAACCACTGGTGGTTCTTGAAGTCAGTGAAAGGATTGTTCGTCCTGAAGGCGAAGTCGAGATCGAAGATGATGAAACGGTAGCGTCCGCCGTCCCATGCACGGTAGCCCTTGATGTTGTTGTGGGGCCAGTCCGTGGAGCCGAGGTAGAGCTCGGTGGCCATGTAGTTGATGTATTCGTCGATGTCGAGCAGTTCCTTCAACTCCTCGTAGACATCGGGCTGGGCTGCCTTAGCGGCCAGCTCGTAGATATGCTCCAGCGTCTCAGCCGAGCCGCACATCATGTAGGCATTGGAATCGGGACTCATCTCGAACATGTCGAGGCGGTCGTCGTCGTAGCCGAAGTTGGCCGCCACGAACTTGCGGTTGTTGGGCTCACGCATGTTGAGCACTCCCTTGAACTGTCCGTTGACATATTCGATGATGGGCACGTAGGACTGCAGGTCGAGGTCGATCTCGGCTCTCTGGAGAATGGTCTGCACGGCTGGGTCCTTGAATCGGGCCCACGTGTCGTTGCCGCCGTTGCGGAGCAGCAGGCTCTTGTTGCGGATATAAGGCTTCTGGGGGAAGAAGGGGTAGCGCAGGTCGTTCTGGCCGTCGAATTCCTTGCCGGCCTTCAGCTTAAACGACTGAGGGCTCCATGCCCGGCTCCATCCGCCTGAGACAGAGATCTCGACATCCTGGTTGAAAGCCATCCGTCCGTCGGGCGTGATCATCGAGAAGTTCACAGGGCGCTCCCAGTCCATGTTCCAGTTGCAGCGCTGCGACTGTCCGTTGCCCGTCCGCCCATTGGTGCCTTGCACGGCAATGCCCCATGTGTTGTCGTTGAAATAGCGGTTGTCGCCTACGATGGAAATGACGGGAATGGTGTATTTGTTGGATGTCTTGATGAAGGAACGTGTCACTGGGACGCTGGGCAGATAGCCTTCGCGAAAGAGGCGGAAGCGATAGTTTGACGTGGCGCTGACGGTGAATATGCCAGTCGTGCTGGTTGTCGACGTCGCTATCGGCAGGCTTCCGTTGGTGGTGTAGCGCAGGGTGCAACTGTCAGGAATCGTGACCTTGATCTGAAAACTTGATGTGAACAGCTTGCTGTCTGTGTCGACGAGGGGCGGTGCCAAGCGCTCAGTGGCAAACTGGGCCGTCGCGTTCGTGCGGCCAGGCGTGCCTTTGTCAGTCCATCCCCACTCGTCGCCGCCGTCAGTGGTTCGGGCATAAGACGTGCGGCTCAGCGCCTCGGGGTAGTCGGCTGACGTGATGAGCTCGCCGTCCTTGTCGCTCAGGAAGACCGTGCCGCCGTCGCAGTTGAGCTTGAATGAGCCCTGCGACGTCTTGATGTTGTTCGAGCCCAGCCATACCACTTTGAAACCATGCGCTGCCACGGTGCCAGTAGTGGCGGGAATGTGCCATTTCTTCAGGTTCTCCGGATCATCACTGAGCCACATCCCCGTCAGGCTGATGTTGGCGTCGGTGGTGTTGTAGAGTTCAATCCAACTGTCGAAGTTGGTGGCAGGGCTCATCGTGCCGTCGATATTGGAGGCCATGATTTCATTGATAATCAGGCCGATGGTCATGAGTAGTGATAGCATGATGCTACAATAAAACTAAAATAATAGATGTGATACTCTTTTAAGTCTACAAAATTACGCTGAAATATCCGAATGGCCAAACAATTTTCGCATATTTAACACTCGCTTTGTGCCGCTCTGTTTGGCATTGTCAGTAAAAAAGACTAATTTTGTCAGCTGAAAAAGAGAACGACCATGGATAAGCAATTCAACAGTGAACAACAGAGCGTTATCGAGGCGCAGGGCGGACACCATCTAGTGTTGGCTCCCCCGGGGTGCGGCAAGACGGCCGTGCTGGCCGAACGCATCGTGTGGGCCCGCCGCCATGGCGTCGAGTTCAGCGATATGGCCTGCCTGACGTTCACGAACCGTGCATCAAAAGGCATGCGTGAGCGCATCTATGAGCGGCTGTCCGACGAGGTCGAAGGGCTCGACGGACTCTTCATCGGCAATGTCCATCGCTTCTGTTCGCGCTTCCTGTTTGAGAACGCCATCGTGCCCGAACATACAGCCGTGATAGACACTGACACCAGTATCAGCATCATCTCCGACTATCTGGGCGACGACGAGTTGCGCGTGCTGGGCGATACCAAGTTCAGGCAGCAGTATTCTCAGATCATCAATCTGCAGCATCTCATGTACCAGTGTGAGCATCATTACCCCAGCGGGCTCATGGTGCATCGCGATGCGCTGAAGCCCTCCGTGCTGCGTGAGCTGTGCGTGGCTTTCAATCTGAGCTATACGCAGGATTCGTCCATCAGGCTCTATCGCCATGCTGAGACCTATCGCGACGACCCGACGGCCTTGCTCAGCGTGGAGGCCCGTCGCCAGCTGGACATGCTCTATGCCGCTGGGCGCTATGAGCAATATAAGCGTCAGAACGACCTGCTCGACTTTGAGGACCTGTTGCTCCGCACCTATGACACCCTCACGACGCCATCGACGGATGTCCCGACCCGAAAGCTGTGCTGGCTTCAGATTGACGAGGTGCAGGACCTGAATCCTCTCCAGCTGGCCATCGTCGACCTCTTCACTGCCGACGATGCGACGGTCGTCTACCTTGGCGATGCCCAACAGGCGATCTTCTCGTTCATGGGAGCCAAGACTGACACCCTCGCCATGCTCCGCCAGCGCTGTGCCGATGGCTGCTTCCACAACTTCTACCAAAACTATCGCTCGCCGCGCTATCTGCTTGATTTATTTAATACTTACGGCCATCAGCAGTTGGACATTGAACCCTCGCTCCTCCCTTCCACTCAGAATACAACCCCGCGCCAGGCGGGCGACCTGCAGCTCATCGAGTGCGACACGAATATCGACGAGGCCAACCGCGTGGCCCGCCTCGTCAGCGATCTCTATCAGCTTCATCCTGAGGAGTCGATAGCCGTCATCGTGGCCTTCAACAGCGATGCCGACGAGGTGAGCGCCGCCTTGGGCACGCTGCCCCATTTTAAGATTTCGGGCACCGACTTCTTCTCGACGCCTCAGATGCGCCTCTTGCTGGCTCACTTGTCCGTTGTGTCGATGGAGCATAACTTCATCGCCTGGTCGCAGCTGATGACAGGACTGCAGATCTACAGCTCCAACAGCAGCGCCCGCCAGTTTGTCAGGGCCATGATGCAGGTGGCGCTGACGCCCGTCGACTTCATCGACTATGAGGACTCCACCTACGTGGCTGAGTTCATCAAGGCTTATGAACAGCAGGACGTCGTCGTGTTCGATACAGAGACGACGGGCCTGAATGTCTTTGAGGACGATGTGGTGCAGATTGCCGCCGTGAAGACACGCCAGGGCAAGGTGGTCGGCGAACTGAATCTCTTCATTGAGACTTCCAGGGAGATTCCCCCCATGCTGGGCGACATCGTCAATCCGCTGGTTGAGGAATATGCCCGTCAGCCTCACCTGACGCCAGCTGAGGCCTACGACCGTTTCATGGATTTCATCGAGGGCTGTGCGCTGATCGGACATAATGTCAATTACGACTGTCAGATTATCAAAAACAACCTGGCGACTCACGATGCCGACCGTCTCACGGGGGCTTTCGACACGCTCAAGCTGGCGCGTCTGCTCCGTCCTCGGCTGTCGAGCTACAAGCTGCGCGACCTCCTGACGGAGCTTGGGCTGGAGGGCGAGAACTCCCACCTGGCCAACGACGACATCTTGGCTACGCTGAGCCTGATGGTCTATTGTTACGACCGCGCCCGCAGCATCGTCGGACATCAGCTGGAGTTCGTCAGCCGCCATCAGAAGACGATCGAGCGGTTCCGCAATCTCTATGCCGACCTTTACTGCCATGCCCGCGGACGGCTCCACGAGGCGACGGAGGGGCCCGTGCTGTCAGACGAGCTGACCTATGCCTACGATTATCTCCGCGACATGAAGCGACTGCCGGAGATGCCTAAACTAGCCTATCTGACACGCTACATCGAGCAGGACCTCCTGGCTGAGACGTCGACGTCGTCGTCACTGGCCGACCAGCTGCATCGCCACATGCCCGACCTTTCGACACTGAAGGAGGCCGACCTCTGTGGCGCCCAGAGCATGAGTGAGCGCGTCTTCGTCAGTACGGTGCATAAGGCCAAGGGGCTGGAGTTCGACAATGTCATTGTCTACGACGCCGTCGAGGGTAAGTATCCCAGCGTCTACGCCACCTCCGACGAGGCCTCCCACGAGGAGGCGCGCAAGTTCTATGTTGCCATCTCGCGAGCCCGCCGCCGTCTCATCGTCAGCTATGCAGACAACAGCGTCAGCCGCTGGGGACGTGTGTTCCCCAAACGACTGACGCCGTATATGCAATGCCTGAGGCCCTTCTTCGATTAGCCGAGCTGCTGCAGGCGGGCGATGTACTTGCCCAGGATGTCGAACTCGATGTTGACGACCGTGCCCACGCGGATGTCCTGGAAGTTGGTGTGCGTCATCGTGTAGGGGATGATGGCCACCTGGAACGTGTTCAGTGTGGGGCGGCAGACGGTGAGCGACACGCCGTTGACCGTCACTGATCCCTTGTCGACGGTGAAGTAGCCGCGACGGGCCATCTCGCGGTCCTCGGGATATTCGAAGGTGAAGTAGGTTGAGCCGTCAGCGTCCTCCATGGCGATGCAGCGGGCCGTCTGGTCGACGTGGCCTTGCACGATGTGGCCGTCGAGGCGTCCGTTCATCATCATCGAGCGCTCCACGTTCACCTTGTCGCCCACGCGGAGCAGGCCCAGGTTCGAGCGCTCCAGCGTCTCCTTCATGGCCGTGACCACGTAGCGGTTGCCGTCAATTGACACCACCGTGAGGCACACGCCGTTGTGGGCCACGCTTTGGTCAATCTTCAGTTCGTCAGTGAAAGAGCATGTCAAGGTGAAGTCAATGTTTTCCCTGTCTTTACGGATGTCTACGACTGTAGCAAATTCTTCGATAATGCCTGAGAACATAATAATAATGTATAATGTATAATGAACAATGAACAATGAGAATGGGGCCGCACCGATGATGTGATGAAAACTCCTTTATCACAAGTTAAGGGTGCTCTCCGCCTTTGTAATCCACCGGCATAAAATGGTGCATACGCTTGGTTAGTGGCCCGCCATTGGCAAGAGAAGACACACCGAGTTTCAACGTTATTTGATGAGTATCCCGATCGAACCGATACGGCCCCGGTTTTTTCTGGCGGCAAAGTTACGAAAAAAAGAGGTAAGAACAAAACAAACAAGGGAAAAAGTTTGCTGAGTCACTTTTTTTGTTTAACTTTGCGGTGTAAAAACTAAAACAAACCATGCGAAAAGTAACAATGACATTGCTGATGCTCGCCGTTGCGCTGGGCATCACGGCCAAGAATCCTTACAGGAAGTACACTCAGAACCTGCCCTTCGCCATGGCAGAAGTGAAGGCGCCGACCATTCCTGACCGCCGGGTCGTGCTCGACAATGGCGGCGACCACCGCGAGCGGCTCTGCACTGACGTGCTCCAGACGGCGATCGACCAGCTGGCCCGTCAGGGTGGGGGACACGTCGTCCTGCGCCGCGGCGTCTGGCTCACGGGCCCCATCGTGCTGCGCTCCAACATCGACCTCCACCTCGAACAGGGTGCCGTGCTGCAGTTTGCGGCCGACGAGAGCCTCTATCCGCTGGTGAAGACCTCGTTCGAAGGGCTCGACACGCGCCGCTGCCAGTCGCCCATCAGCGGCACTGACCTCGAGAACGTCTCGATCACGGGGCAGGGCGTCATCGACGGCAACGGCCAGTACTGGCGCCCCGTGAAGAAGTCGAAGGTGACTGAGGCCCACTGGAAACGCCTCCTGGAACAGCCTGGCAGCCGGGAGCTGCGCAAGGGCTACTGGGTGCCGTCTGAAGGCTATGCAAGAGGTGAGCAGGGGGCCGACATGAACGTGCCCAAGGCCAAGACCGATGCCGAGTGGGAGGCCGTGAAGCGCTTCCTGCGCCCTGTGATGGTCAGCCTCGTCGGCTGTCGCAACGTGCTCCTCGAAGGCGTCATCTTCCAGAACTCACCCGCCTGGAATCTTCATCCCCTGATGTGCGAGAACATCATCATCGACAATGTCCTGGTGCGTAATCCTGCCTATGCCCAGAACGGCGACGCCCTCGACCTCGAGTCGTGCCGCAATGCGCTCATCGTCAACTCCAAGTTCGATGCCGGCGACGACGGCATCTGCCTGAAGAGCGGCAAGGATGCCGACGGACGGCGCCGTGGCCGCCCCTGCGAGAACGTCGTCGTCAGCGGCTGCACCGTCTTTGCCGGCCATGGCGGCTTCGTCGTCGGGTCAGAGATGAGCGGCGGCGTGCGCAACATCAAGGTGGCCGACTGCCAGTTTGTGGGCACTGATGTCGGCCTGCGCTTCAAGTCGACCCGTGGTCGTGGCGGCATCGTGGAGAACATCTTCATCGACGGCATCACGATGACTGACATCTCGACCTACGCCCTCACCTTTAATATGTATTATGGTGGCAAGTCGGTCAGCGAGGTGCTCGCTGAAGGCGGCACGCAGCCTAAGGCCGAGCCCAAGCCCGTCACTGAGGAGACCCCCATCTTCCGCAACATCGACATCCGCAACGTCGTGTGCCATCGGGCCGGCATCGCCATGGAGTTCAACGGACTGCCTGAGATGCCCATCGACGGCATCCACCTGAAGGACATCTACATCTCGGCCCGCAAGGACGCTGAGTTCAACTTCAGTAAGGACATCACCAAGGACAACGTTGTCATTCAAATTCTCAAATAACACACACACTACTATGACAGTCAATCGAATATTCCTCATCGCTGCCCTGGCCCTGATGGCGGTCTGCGGCAATCTCAGCCCCCTGTGCGCCCAACCCCGTACAGAGCAAGACCTGAACTTCGGCTGGCGATTCCATGCCGGCGACGTCGAGGGCGCTGCTGCCCCCGCCTACGACGACTCCGCATGGCGTATCGTCAACGTGCCCCACGACTTCCAGATAGAGCAGCCCTGGGTGGCCCCCGCGGCTGACGAGAAGGCCGACAACAGCGACGTGGCGGCCAACATCAAGAGCCGTCTCTCCAGCCGTGGCTTCAAGGAGATGGGCCGCGCCTGGTATCGCCTCCACCTGAGGCCCTCTGCCGACGAGCTGCGTGGCCGTCGGCTGCTGCTTGACTTCGGCGGCATCATGTATGTGGCCGATGTCTATCTCAACGGCCAGCTCATCGGCGGCACCGACTATGGCTACGTGGGCTTCGAGATCGACGTCACTGACAAGCTTCGCCTCGACCAGGACAACGTCATAGCCGTCATGGCCGACACCCGCGAGCCAGGCAACTCGCGCTGGTACACCGGTGGCGGACTCTTCCGCGACGTCAGGCTCGTCAGCACCCCCCGCAACCTCTACTTCGGACGCCATCCGCTCTACGTCACTACGCGCGATAATAAATATGTCAGCGTCTCAGCCGAGCTGACCAACCGCACCCGCGAGGCTGCCCAGGTGCGCGTCCGCATCGTCGATCCTGACGGCACTCAGGTCTACGATCAGGTTCGCAAGATTGAGCGCCATCGCGGCACCCGCACCCAGGAGGCCGCCCTGACTGGCGAGGTCGAGATTCCCAATCCGCAGCTGTGGGACATCGACACGCCGCACCTCTACACCGTCGTGGCCCAGATTCTCAGCAAGGACGGCGACGTCGTCGACGAGGTCAGCGACCACTTCGGCATCCGCACCGTCGAGATCGGCCCCACCTTCGGACTCAAGCTCAACGGCCGCAAAGTGCTCCTCAAGGGCTATGCCAACCACCACACGCTCGGCGCCCTTGGTGCAGCGGCCTATCCGCGTGCCATCGAGAAGCGCATCCAGCTGATGAAGCAGTTCGGCATCAACCACATACGCACCTCGCACAATCCCTACAGCCGCTCCTTTATCGAGCTCTGCGACAAGTACGGCATCCTCGTCGTCGACGAGCTCTACGACAAGTGGACACGCCAGCACACTGGCGGACGCGTCGCCTTTGAACAGCTATGGCAGAAGGATGTGCCCGAGTGGGTCAAGCGCGACCGCAACTCTCCCTCCGTCGTCCTCTGGAGCCTCGGCAACGAGCTGCAGCAAGACCCCAACCAGCCCTTCAACGACTTTGGCGTGACGCTCTATAAGATGATGCGCACCCTGCTGCAGCGCTACGACTCCACGCGCCTCGTCACCGTCGCCATGCACCCCCGCTATCGCAACTGGCAGACCGACTCGCTGCCCTGCGACCTCGCCATGCTGACTGACATCCAGGCCTACAACTACCGCTACATGTATTTCCCTGGCGACGGACGCCGCTTCCCCTGGATGACTTTCTATCAGAGCGAGGCCTCCATCTCGGCCATGGGCGAGAACTACTTCGCCATGGATCTCGACCGCGTCATCGGACTGGCCTACTGGGGCGCCATCGACTATCTCGGCGAGAGTCAGGGATGGCCCGCCAAGGGCTGGGCGCAAGGCGTCTTCGACCTCTCGCTCGAGCCTAAGCCCAAGGCCTACTACATGAAGTCGTTCTTCGTGCCCGACGAGCCCCTCGTCCACATCGCCGTCATCGACCGCAAGGGCGACCAGATGTGGAACGGTGTCCAGACGGGCAACGACGGCATGAGCGACCATTGGAACCGCGTGGAGGGTCAGAAGCTCTCGCTCGTCACTTACACCAATGCTGACGAGGTGGAGCTGTTGCTCAACGGCCGCAGCCTTGGCCGCCAGCAGAACGACAAGGGAAATGCGAAGATGCGCAATCAGATTCGCTGGAACGACGTCGTCTATCAGCCTGGCAAGCTTGAGGCCGTCGCCCGTACGGATGGGAAGGTCGTGGCCCGCCATCTGATCGAGACGACGGGCAAAGCCACAAGGCTGACGGCCGAGAGCGACAATACGTCGTGGAAGGCTGACGGTCAGGACCTGCAGCACGTCCGCATCGTCGCCCTCGACAAGAAAGGACGTCGCGTCCAGACCATCGCTGACGACGTGACCTTCAGCGTCGACGGCAGCGCCGAGATTGTCGGCGTCGTCAATGGCGACATCAACTCCGAGGAGCTCACCGTGGGCAACCACCGCCGCCTCTATAACGGCACGTGCACCGTCATCCTCCGCTCCACCCGCCAGCCCGGCCCCGTCACGCTCACCGCCTCCGCCGCTGGCCTGAAGCCTGTCAAGCTGAAGATGCAGACGAACTGAAGCACCGCTTCTCTCATCAAAAAGCACCGCCTTTCAGATTGAAAAGCGGTGCTTTGTTTTTTGGGGGCCGTTATAGGCGCCAGCGCCTCAGACGGGAATCTTGTCGATGCGGCGCTGATGGCGTCCACCCTCAAACTCCGTGGCGAAGAACTCGTCCATGATGCGCCGTGCCATCGCCTCGTCGATGAAGCGGCCGGGCATCACCAGCACGTTGGCGTTGTTGTGCTGCCGTATGAGGTGGGCTATCTCAGGAATCCAACACAGGCCCGCGCGGATCGACTGGTGCTTGTTGAGCGTCATGGCGATGCCCTCGCCCGAGCCGCAGATGGCGATGCCGGGATAGACCTCGCCCGCCTCGATGCCCCGCGCCAGCGCATGTCCGAAGTCGCTGTAGTCGCACGACTCCTCCGTGTAGGTGCCGTAGTCCTTGAATGTGTATCCCTTCTCCTCGAGATACTTCTTCACGAATTGTTTCAGTTCGTAGCCCGCATGGTCGCTGGCCAGACCGATTGTCTTTATCTCCATAGTCTGCTGTTTTTTTAGGTTTTTATGATGAATATTTTCAAAGTCACTTTATTCCCGCGCGCACCTATCTTCGGCTCATGATGCTCTGGATCTTGGCCAGGTCCTCAGGATAGGTCAGCTTGTCGTAGTAAGGGACGTCGAAGTCGAGGTATACGCGCGACGTCTCCGGCAGCTGCTGTATCGACTCCGTCAGGGGCGAGTCGGCCCTGAAGTGGCTGTCGATGAGGGGGAATCGGAAGGCCTCGGGCGCCGATAGCGTGTAGTATTCCTCGCGGTTGACGATCCATTGCCCGTGGCGTCCCAGGCTGTCCGTGATCTTGTGCGCGCAGGCCACGGCGTCGTAGTCGTCGAGCAGGCGGAAGAAGCGGTCGAGCACGCTGCTCTCCACGGCCGGCCTGACGGCGTCGGCCACGATGACCTTCTCGCACTGCGGCGCGTGCTCGCGGATATAGTCGAGGCCGTTGCGCTTCGTGACGTTCAGCTCAGGTCCGCTGGCCGCGACCTCCACGCCGAACTCCCTCGTGAGCTCTTCGTGATAGCTGGGGTGGGCCACGACGAGCAGCGCGTCGGCCATCTGCGCCTTGCGGCAGGCGTCGATGACGTATGCGATGACCTTTCGGCCGTTCATCTCGACATATTGTTTAGGCACGCTGCTGCCGAAGCGCGCTCCCACGCCTCCGGCCGTGATCATGATGACGTTGCGGTCTGTCTGTTTCATTTCGTCTTGTCTTAGGATGGCGCAAAGTTACGACTTTTTTTCCTTATCGGCAAATAAACCGCGCGATTTTGGCCCTGCCGGGTCGATTATTCTTTAAAAATAATCAAATATAAAACCAAAATGTGCGTATTGTCATATAAAATGCGTACCTTTGCACCCCGATAAAACTCTGCGGCGCTCTGAAGTTTGCTGTCAACGCAGAAAAGCCCTCGCCGCTCTTCATCGCCAACGTAGGATAATACATATTATTATATATGGACAAGTCATTTAAGCAATTACTTCACGAGTCGTTCAAGTCGAACGACACTGAGGAGTGGCTCGATGTCTACTTCACGCGCCCCATCGGACTCGCCTTTGCCCTGATGTGGATCAAGCTCGGAGCCACCCCCAATTTCGTCACCATCCTCTCGATGTTTCTCGGCGCAGGCGCCGGCTATTGCTTCTATCACACGGAGCTGTGGTGGAACGTCTGTGGCGTGGTGCTCCTGATGCTGGCCAACTTCTGCGACTCCACTGACGGCCAGATGGCCCGTCTGACCAATCATAAGACCCTCGTGGGCCGCATGCTCGACGGCTTCGCCAGCGACGTCTGGTTCTTCTTCTGCTATCTGGCCATCGCCCTGCGCATGTGGCATCAGCCCATCCCCTTCACCGACTTCAACTGGGGCATCTGGGGCTTCCTCCTCTGCGCCTATGCCGGCTTCTACTGGCACGCCCATCAGTGTCAGCTGGCCGACTATTATCGCCAGATCCACCTCTACTTCATCAAGGGCGAGGAGGGCAGCGAGCTGGCCAGCTACGAGGCCGAGGTGCGTCTGCTCGACCGCATCCCCAAGCACAAGGTCGGTCCGCTGATGGTGGCCGACAAGGGCCACTTCTGGGAGCACGTCTTCCATTACTTCTACTCCGGCTGGTGCAAGAAGCAGGAGGAGGCCACGCCCGAGTTCCAGCGCTTCTTCCGCAAGGTGAAGGCCAAGTACCCCAGTGCTGCCGACATGCCCCAGTCGTTCCGCGAGGCCTTCCGCCAGAAGAGCCTGCCCCTGATGTGGATGACCAATGTGCTGACCCATAACACGCGCGCCACGATGCTCTTCATCGGCTGTCTCATCAACCAGCCGTGGATCTATCCTCTCTTCGAGATCACCGTCCTCGCCGCTCTCTACTACTACATGAAGCATCGCCACGAATCAATGTGCAAGCAGTTCAATGTCTAAGACCAAGGCCGTCCTCCTGCTCCTCATGATCATGGGCCTCGCCGTCGGCGCTAAGGCCCAGACCCTCTCTGGCCATATCCTTGATGCCCAGACAGGCGACACCATCCCCTTCGCCTCATGCATCTACCGCGGCCATGGCGTCGCCGTGGCCAGCGACATCAACGGCCACTTCACCATCGCCCGCCATCAGGGGTGGCCCCTGACGTTCAGCGCCGTCGGCTATCAGCAGCAGACCATCATCGTCGACAACAAGACGTCGGCCTACATGCGCATCCGCCTGCGCCCTGACAACAAGATGCTCAAGGAGGTGACCGTCAAGTCCAAGCGTCAGCGCTACAGCCGCAAGAACAACCCTGCCGTCGAGCTCATGCGCAAGGTCGTCGCCGCCAAGAAGCGCACCGACCTCTCCAACCACGACTTCTATCAGTACACCAAATACCAGAAGCTGACCCTCGCCCTCAACGACATCACCCCCGCGATGCTCGACTCGGGCCGACTCGCCAAGAAGCAGTGGCTCCTCAACCAGATCGAGGCCTGCCAGTATAACAACAAGCTCATCCTGCCCGTCTCCGTCGACGAGCAGGTCTCACAGAAGATCTACCGCCGTCAGCCCCACGACGAGAAGACCATCGTCAAGGGCGTCAGCAACACAGGCATCAACGAGCTCATCCAGACGGGCGACATCCTCACCACCGCCATGCACGACATCTTCACCGATGTCAACATCTACGACGACCAGATCCGCCTCCTCCAGTATCCCTTCACCTCGCCTATCGGCGACGATGCCATCGCCTTCTATCGCTACTACATCGAGGACACCATCTACGTCGACCACGACCTCTGCTTCCACCTCACCTTCCTGCCCAACAACCAGCAGGACTTCGGCTTCCGCGGCCAGCTCTACATCCTCGCCGACTCCAGCTATCAGGTGAAGCGCTGCGAGATGACCATCCCCAAGCGCTCCGACGTCAACTTCGTCGAGAACATGAAGGTCACACAGGAGTTCCAGCGCCTGCCCAACGGCGAGTGGGTCCTCTCCGTCGACGACATGTTCACCGAGCTCAAGGTGGCCAACTTCCTCCAGGAGTTCGCCGTCATCCGCAACACCCGCCTCACCGACTACGCCTTCGACGAGCTGCCCCGCCAGCTCTTCAAGGGCAAGAAGAAGGAAGTCAAGGACGTCAACGCCATGATGCAGGGCGACGACTTCTGGGCCCGCTATCGTCAGGTGGAGCTGACCAAGAGCGAGAGCTCCATGGACGCCTTCGTCCACGGCCTCGAGCAGATGAAAGGCTTCAAGTACCTCATCTTCGGCCTCAAGGCCTTCATCGAGAACTTCGTCGAGACAGGCAAGCCCTCCAAGGTCGACATCGGCCCCATCAACACCATGGTCAGCCAGAACTTCATCGACGACCTGCGCCTGCGCTTCTCCGCACAGACCACCGCCAACCTCGACTCCAACCTCTTCCTCAGCGGCTACATCGCCCGCGGCATCGGCTCCAAGAAGACCTACTACCGCGGCGACGTCACCTGGTCGTTCAACAAGAAGGAATACCTGCCCCGCGAGTTCCCCAAGCGCACCCTCACCCTCTCGTCGAGCTACGACATCGAGTCGCCCTCCGACAAGTTCATGCGCACCGACAAGGACAACGTCTTCACCTCGTTCAAGTGGACCACCGTCGACAAGATGCTCTTCTACAACCGCCAGTCGCTCACCTTCGAGCGCGAGGAAGACTGGGGCTTCCGCACCACCGTCGCCTTCAAGACCGAGGAGGACGAAGGCGCCGGACGGCTCTACTATATCCCCCTGAGCATGAACAGCGACCCGTCCACATGGACCAACTGGAGCCATCCAGCTGCTCCGGGTCAGGTCTCGGTGCCATCACAGAAGATACGCACCACCGAGCTGCGCGCCGAGGTGCGCTTCGCCCCCGGCGAGACCTTCATCAACACCAAGCAGCGCCGACTGCCCATCAATCTCGACTCCCCCGTCTTCACCCTCGGCCACACCATGGGCTTCAAGGGCCTCCTTGGCGGCGACTACAGCTACAACCTCACCCAGCTCAGCATCTACAAGCGCTTCTGGCTCAAGTCGTGGGGCAAGGTCGACTGCCTCGTCAAGGGCGGCATCCAGTGGAACCAGGTGCCCTTCCCCCTGCTCGTCGCCCCCGAGACCAACCTCAGCTACATCCTTCAGGACTACACCTTCATGCTTGTCAACAACATGGAGTTCCTCAACGACCGCTACGCCGCAGCCATCATCTCCTGGGACCTCAACGGCAAGATCTTCAACCGCATCCCCCTGCTCAAGCGCCTCAAGTGGCGTGAGTGGCTCTCCGTCCGCTGCTTCTGGGGCCAGCTGACAGACAAGAACAACCCCTACCTGCCTCAGAACGCCGGCAGCGACGTCCTCATGCACTTCCCCGAGGGCTCCTATATCCTCGACAGCAAGCGTCCCTACTGGGAGGTCTCCGCCGGCATCCACAACATCTTCAAGATCATCCACGTCGAGTACGTCCGTCGTCTCAGCTATCTCGATCTCCCCACCGCCCACAAGCAGGGCGTCCGCTTCATGATCCGCATGACGTTCTGACAGATTCCGGGAATCACGTCAGAGCCCCGTCGGCAAGACATTGCGGGATTATTGTATTTGCAGCATAACGGCACTTCGCTAACAACGAAGTGCCGCTGTGTTTATGACACAACGGCACTTCGTTGGCGTCAAAGTGCCGCTGTGCTTGCGACACAACGGCACTTTGTCTAACACATAAGTGTGGAGGGCTTCTGTCAGAAGGGCACGCTGCCGTCGCCGGGCATGGGCAGGGGTGCGTCGTCGGCGAAGGGTGAGAAGCCGTCGGGCATGGCGCTGGGGGCCTGGCCGTCGATCTTGGAGCCGAGGATCTCGCCGCTGCCAGCGGGGGCGCGGTTGCCGAGTCGGCTGTCCTCGGGATTCTCGAAGCGGGTGTATTCGCCGCGGAAGGTGAGCAGGACGTCGCCCGTGGCACCCTTACGGTGCTTGGCGATGATGATCTGGGCCATGCCGTGGAGGTCGCGTCCGTTGTCGTCCTGATAGATGTTATAATACTCGGGTCGGTGGACGAAGAGCACCATGTCGGCATCCTGCTCGATGGCTCCCGACTCGCGCAGGTCGCTGAGCTGCGGTCGCTTGCCCTCGAGTCCGTCGCGCGACTCGACGCCGCGGTTGAGCTGGCTCAGGGCGAGGATGGGGATGTCGAGCTCCTTGGCCAGTCCCTTGAGCGATCGCGAGATGGTGGAGACCTCCTCCTGACGTGAGGAGAAGCGCATGCCGTTGGCGTTCATGAGCTGCAGATAGTCGATCATGATGATCTTCACGCCGTGCTCGCGCACCAGCCGGCGGGCCTTCGTGCGCAGTTCGAAGACAGAGAGTCCGGGGGTGTCGTCGACGTAGAGGGGTGCGCCCAGGAGGGCGTTGACGCGCTTGTCGAGGCGTTCCCACTCGTCCTGCTGGAGCTGTCCGTTGAGGATCTTCTTGCCCTCGATCTCGCAGGTGTTCGAGATGAGGCGGTTGACGAGCTGCACGTTAGACATTTCGAGCGAGAAGAAGGCGATGGGCACCTTATAGTCGACGGCGATGTTCTTGGCGAGCGACAGGGCGAACGACGTCTTACCCATGGCGGGTCGTCCGGCGATGATGACGAGGTCGGAAGCCTGCCATCCGCTGGTCTTGTCGTCGAGGGAGTGATAGCCGGTGGGGATGCCCGTCAGTCCGTCGGTGTTGGCGGCGGCCTTCTGGATGCTCTGTATGGCCTGTGCGACGACGGGGTCGATCTGGGTGTAGTCCTTCTTCATGTTCTTCTGTGAGAGCTCGAAGAGGGCGCCCTCGGCCTGCTGCATGAGCTCGTCGACGTCGATGGTCTCGTCGAAGGCTTTGGTCTCGATGTCGCCGGCATACTGGATGAGCTGTCTTGCGAGCGACTTCTGTGCCACGATGTGGGCATGATACTCGACGTGGGCGCTGGTGGCCACGCGGCTGGAGATCTCGGCGATGTAGGCGGGTCCGCCCGCCTCTTCGAGCTGTCCGCTCTGTGCGAGCTGCTCGGTGACGGTGAGCACGTCGACGGGGTTCTCCTTGAGGCTGAGGTCGCGTATGGCGGTGTAGATGAGCTGGTTGCGGGGCTCATAGAAGCTCTCAGGCGCGAGGATCTCGCAGACGACGGCGTAGGCGTCCTTGTCGATGAGGAGCGCACCGATGACGGCACGCTCGACGTCGAGTGCCTGCGGCTGCAGGTGGGCGTAGGTGTTGTCGATGGGTTGTGGCTGCCGGCGTGCGGGTCGGCGGCCGCTGTTCTGTTCTGGCATGATGATGGTTTGTTTTGGGGTTGCAAAATTACGAAATAGTCTGCGAACCACCAAAAATTATTTTAAGATTTTCGGCAAAAACGGAGGTGGTGTCAGAAAAAATGTGTAAGTTTGCAGCATGATAACATTTCCTATCGCAAAGATCAATCTCGGCCTCAATGTCGTGGAGCACAGGCCCGACGGCTATCACAATCTGGAGACCGTGTTCTATCCTGTCCCGCTGTGCGACGCGCTGGAGGTGACGACGATGGACGAGCGGTTCCCGTCGGACGCTGACTGCGACCTGAAGGTGACGAATATCGCCATCGAGGGCGACGAGCGTCGCAACCTCGTCGTCAGGGCATACGATCTGCTGAAGGCGGAGTTTGCGGCCCTGCCGCGGGTGCATGCCCATCTCTACAAGGCGATCCCGACGCAGGCGGGCATGGGCGGCGGCTCGAGCGACGGGGCGGCGATGATGACGCTGCTCAACCGTGCCTACGGGCTCGGGCTGACGGAGGAGCAGATGGTGGAGCGCGTGGCGCGGCTGGGGGCCGACTGCCCCTTCTTCATCGTCGGCCGTGCGGCCTACGCTGAAGGCATCGGCGAGCGGCTGATGCCTATCGACCTGTCGCTCAAGGGACTATATATCGCCATCGTCCGTCCTGACATCCCCGTCCCGACGAAAGAGGCCTTCGCCCTGATCAGGCCTGAGCGCCCGCTGAAGAACTGCCGGACGATCGTCAGTCAGCCCATCGAGACGTGGCGCGACGAGCTCGTCAACGACTTCGAGCGGAGCGTCTTCGCCCTGCATCCCGAGATTGCAGCCATCAAGGAACAGCTCTATGAGCTGGGGGCCGTCTATGCGGCCATGAGTGGCAGCGGCAGTGCCGTCTTCGGCCTGTTCAGGCACGAAATATCCCTCGAAGGAGTGTTCGAGGGGATGTTCCGCCGGGTGCTGCGGCTCTGAAGACGGGCGTACGGACTTGCTGTTTGTGCAGACGGTTGTACGGACTTACTGTTTGTTCAGACGGTCGTACGGACTTGCTGTTTGTGCAGACGGGCGTGGCGGCTATTCGATGATGCCGGCCTCGAGCCATTTCGGGATGAGTGACTGGACGTCGGCGCGGGCCGTGGCCTCGTCGACGTCGTATTCGTCGAGGAGGAGCCTGACGAGGGTGTCCTCGTCGAAGTCAGTGTCCTTGATGCGGCTCCAGAGGTAGGCCGCCGACTCGTTCATGCTGATGATGCGGCTGAAGTCGATGTTCTCGATGCCTTCGCCGACGATGATGTTCTCGCCGCAGATGGAGCGGAGGTTGAATCCTTTCTTGGTCTTCATTTCTTTTGTAAGGGTTGAGGGTTGAGGGTTGAAGGTTGATGTGTGCGCTTCGCGCAGGTTGAGGGTTGAAGGTTGATGGTTGAAGGTTGATGGTTGAAGGTTGAAGTCCTTCCTCCTTCCTCCTTCCTCCTTCCACCTCGGCGAAGCCGACCCATCAACCTTCCTCCTTCCACCTTTAGCCACCTTCATCCTTCAAAGTTTTCTTTATTCGGTTCGGGATGTGCGGATGGAGCGCGAAGAGCAGGTAGCGACGGACGGGCAGCAGGCGCATCCACAGCCAAGAGTAGAGGCGCCACTTGAGGCCGCTGGTCATGTCGGGCGACGTGCGCCCCTTGCGATAGAAGCCCACGGCTAGGGCCCGCAGGTCGGCGGTGGTGCAGTGCTCCGTGGAGAGGTTGCCGTCGCCGCGCAGGGTCACGGCGTCGCCGTCGATCCTGACGATGCGATGGAGCACGTAGGTGCCTGCGGAGATCTCGGCCAGCACGGCGTCGCCCACGCGTGGGGGGCGGGGGAAGCTGACCAGCAGCGCCTTGTCGCGTCCGTCCTCGAGGAACGGTCGCATGCTGCGTCCTCTGAGCGGCAGCGTGACGCTATGGCCGGCATCGATCATGCGGGTCACCTCAGGCAGCAACGTGGCGTTGGCCATGCGCAGCGTCTTCATCCCTTGTCGGCGGTCAGAGTCTTGTGGCATAGGCGTGCGGCCTCCTCGTCGGGGAGGCAGTGGAGGGTGTAGATGGGCGTGGTCTCGACGATGCGCGTGACGGCATCGCAGAGGTGATTGTAGATCGTGGCGTCCCACTTCATCGACGAGCAGGCGGGCAGCAGCGTGGCAAAGGCCTGGACGGGCGCAAGGCGCTCGATGCTGTTTTGTGGGGCGCGATCGATGAGCGTGACGGCTCCCAGGCGTGCGCGGATGTTGCGATAACAGGGCGTCTTGCCGCTCCATGGCGATCCGTAGATGAAGGGCTGGCGGTCGATGAGGCGTATGATGGGGTTGTCGTCGTTCATCAGCTCGGCGCCCTCGATGTGCTTCATCCAGAGGGCCGAGTGGGTCGACTTGCCCGTGCCGCTCTTGGCTGTGAAGGGGTAGCCATAGTCGCCCAGGCGGATGGTGGAGGCATGGATGAGTAGCGTCTGGCAGAACGCTCCGCGGAAGGCATAGATGAGCATCAAGGCGTCGTTGAGTCCGAAGGAGCGCATGGTCCAGTCGCCGTTGAGGGCGCAACGGCAGACGGTGAAGTCCTTGTTGGTGATGAGCAGGCAGCAGTCGCGGTCGTAGACGTCGCGGATGATGTACTGATAGCCGCCGTCGTTGAGCAGATAGACGAGGGTGTCGCCGTTGCCCGTGTCGAACTTACGCACCAGCTGCTTGTCGTCCTTGCGTGCTGGCCGCAGGCTGTCGTCGACGGTCAGTGTGAAGAAGGGAACCATCGCGTCGTCCTTGGACGGCGTCGTGGTGAAGGCTGCGAAGGAGGGCAGCAGCTGCATGGAGTTGGCCTCAGAGTCGGCGAAGCGTAGGCAGACCGTGTGGTCGGCGATTGTGAAGTGATGGCTATTCCGTCTTTCCACGCTCCGGCTCCTTCTTTTCTTTAGACGCTGACTTCTTCTGCTTCTTCTGTTTCTTCTGCGCCTTCAGCTCCTGTTTCTGCTGTTCCAGCTCGGCTTCCTGCTGCTCCTCAAGGGCTATCTCGTCGCTCAGGTCGATGACCTCGAAGCGGAAGTCGGCCGTGGTCAGGCTCCTGACGTCGAACTGCTGGCTTCCCGGCTTGGGGTTGGCGTAGAGGCGCTTCAGCTTGTCATACTTCTTCTGCAGCTTCTGCAGCTTCTCGGCATAGAAGACGATGCACGTGCGATGGGGCATCTGCAGCTTCTGTGCCAGATGCTCGCGCAGCTGATAGGAGTAGATGTCACGGCTCTGCAGGAAGCGGCTCTTGGAGTCGACCCATGCGTTGGCGAGTGTCTGGATGTCAGTGAAGTAGACGATGCTGTCGTTGAACGAGGCCGCCATGCCGAAGACGTAGACCTGGGGCACGGCCACGCGCTTGGCATCGGCCTTGGCGAAGGGGATGGCTGCGAGGATGAAGGCAGCCGTGAGTGCTTGATATATAAACTGTTTCATTGTCCTAAGTATGATTTCAGAAGCTTGTTGGACGTGCTGTTGCGCAGCCGGCGGATCGCTTTCTCCTTAATCTGACGCACGCGCTCGCGCGTGAGACCGTACTTCTGACCAATCTCGTCGAGGGTCAGCTCGGGCGTGCCCAAGCCGTAGAACGCCTCAATGATGTTGCGCTCGCGCTCGTTCAGCGTCTTCAGTGCCAGCTGTATCTCGGCCCGGAGTGACTCCAGCACCAGCTGGCGGTCGGCGCGGGGCGAGTTCTCGTTCTCGAGCACGTCGAGCAGCGAGTTCTCGTCGCCGTCGACGAAGGGCGCATCCATCGAGACGTGGCGCGTGTTGGCATTCAGGGCCTCCTCGATCTTCTCGTGAGGCAGGTCGACATTCTCTGAAATCTCGTCAATCGACGGGCGACGCTCGTTCTCCTGCTCAAACTTGCTGAGCACGCGGTTGATCTTGCTGACGGCGCCAGCCTGGTTGAGCGGCACGCGCACGATGCGGCTCTGGTCGGCAATGGCCTGCAGGATGGACTGGCGAATCCACCACACGGCGTAGGAGATGAACTTGAAGCCGCGCGTCTCGTCGAACCGTTCAGCCGCCTTGATGAGCCCCATGTTGCCCTCGTTGATGAGGTCGGCCAGCGAGAGGCCTTGGTTCTGATATTGTTTGGCAACCGAGACGACAAACCTCAGGTTGGCTTTGGTCAGGCGCTCCAGGGCTTTGTGGTCGCCACGCTTGATGCGCTGTGCGAGCTCCACTTCCTCCTCGACGCTGATCATCTCCTCGCGACCAATCTCCTGCAGGTACTTGTCAAGAGATTCGCTCTCGCGATTTGTAATCGATTTTGTGATTTTCAGCTGCCTCATTTTGGTATAGTTTTTTTTAAGTCGTCCTGCAAAGATAATAAAGAGTTAGGAGTTAAGAGCCTCGTTGACAATTTTTTTTCTTTTTGTTACTTTTTTTTAACAGATAATTGCGAATACGTATTATACACATTAATAACCATGTAATGCCTCAAAAATAATATATATGAATCATTGCATGGACATTCATGGATATGATATGGTGCGCCGCAGGCATATCCCAACGTTCTGTTCTATTGGAAAGAAATCAGCAAGAATCGGTAGGGCGTGGTCAGCCGTTTCTGCGCAATATCCGGCTTTCTGCGCAATTATCCTCAGTTATTTTGCGGAAAAGGAGTCGTAATCTTTGGAAGAAAGTGTATCTTTGCACTCAGATTTACTCTTTAACCAATCAAACTGCACATTCCTATGACCGGGCCACAGATACTCATCGCTGCCATCGTCATCGTGTTGGTGATAGCTTTTATCATCACGGTGGTGCTGCAAAATGTCACTGCGAAGGAGATGATCTCTACCAACACGAAACTGGTGGAAAACCAAAATGCGTTGCTCGAGCAGAACAGGTTGCTGACGGAAAAGTTGAAGGACAGCGAAGAGGCCCTTGAAAATGCTTTCCTGCGAGGCGACAACATCCCGGATGAGGTGACGAAGTTGCACCAACAGACGCGGCAGTTGCGTGAGCACATCAGCCAGACCAGCGACATGACTGACGTGGAGCTGTTGGCGTGGCTCGACCGGCAGATGGAGGAGAGACGTCTCTTCACCGACCGCAGCCTGACGCTGAAGACGCTGGCCCCAGCCCTCGGGCTGACGCAGAAACGACTCAGCGGGCTCTTCAAGAATCATCCGAAATACAGCAGCTTGGGCGACTATATCAACGAGAAGCGTTTCCTGGAGGGGTGCCGCCTGCTGCGCGAAGAGCCGAACTGGACCATCGAGGCCGTGGGAGCAGCGGCCGGCTTCGGGGGGCGCCGCACCTTTCAGACCGAGGTGAAGCGACGGCTCGGCATCACGCCGGTGCAGTATCGCATGGCGAATGGTAAGTCAAAAGTAAAGAGTGAACCGCCAACCGATCAAGTGTGAATTTTGTTTACACCGCCCGCCTTTCTCGAAGAGAAGTGCCGCTTTCCGGGTCGAGAAGTGCCGCTTTTCGTGTCGAGAAGTGCCGCTTTTCCCATCGAGAAGTACCGCTTCTTTGTCTTCGTTTTGTAAATAGCTTGAATATCAGGCGGTTGCAAATAACGATAAAAATATTGCGAAATATTATTACATATTTCGGTTTTTTGCCAGTGTGGATTCGCCGAATTTACGTCACTTTATCAATACCCTGCGTAGCACCCAGGCATAGACGAGGATGACGCCTATGGTGGAGAACTCCATGATCCAATAGACAAGATCAGAGTCGGGCGCCCCCAGCAGGAACCACAGCACGGGCACGATGCTTGAGACGAGGATGTAGAGCGCCATCCAGATGCCCACCTGCCGCAGCCGTCCGCGATAGCAATAGGCTATCAGGCAGCCGAGAGGCAGATAGACCAGCATCAACGCTACGGCCACAGGCAGTCCGAAATACTCATCGAGGCTGGGGAAGGGTAGGGAGAGGAATCCCAGGATGTTGAGCGCAACCACCGCCCACCACCATGCCGTGAAGGGACGATAGAGCCTGCGGCAGCCACGCAGCAGTGCGACATACATCACCAGTGCGCCGAAGGTCATCACGACAGCCTGCAGCCAGGGACAGTGCTCCTCAGTCCACTTCAGCAGCGGCGACCAGCCGATGGCGGCCTGCAAAATCATGCAGACGAATGCTGCCTCGATAAGCCATCGTGGCAGTCCGCTCTCCACATAGTCCACCCTGTACTTGCTTCCGATACTCTCAGCCGCCTCCATTGTGGCGGTGCTGTTCTGCTCTTTTGTTTCCATGCCGCAAAAGTACGAAAAATAATTCAAAACATCCCGTTTAGCGGCATTTTTAACCTTTCCAGTCCTACGTTTCCGCAAGAAAAACGCGGTTTCTGCGCAGAGCCTCGTTTTCTGCGCAACAAGTTTGGAAGGTTCGTCGTGGCCGCCCCTCATATACACCAAAATTTTATTAATTTTGCAAAAATCAAGTCAAATCATGAAAGCAATGATCAGAAAGAAGATAAGCACAATGCTGGCGGTGCCCATGGCAGCGCTGCTGCTGGCAGCTGCGGCTTGCACGAAAGAGGGCGACACCATCTACATGGCGGACCCGACGGAGGAGACGGCGACCACCGTGCCCCTGGTGACCGTCATCTACGGGCCCGGCGACCTGGGCGACCGCCGCTACTGCGACCAGATCTATGCCAGTGTGGAGCGGGCGGCCACGACCTACGGGCTGCGCACCATGCAGCTGTCGCCGCAGAGTATGGACGAGGGCATCCGCTATCTGGAGATGATGTTCAGCCAGATGAGCGCAGCCACCGACACCGTGCGGCGCCTCTTCATCGTACCCCAGCCAGCCTACGACAGTTACCTTCGCGCCAACAGCCATCGTTTAGAGGTCAACCCCCGCGCCGACCTGCTCTATCTCGAGACACCCACGCCCCTTGAAGGCAAGGGCTCGACGCTCTATATGCCCTACTACGGCGCCATGTACGAGGCGGGCGCACTCACCGCGCTGGACGAGGCCAAGGTGGTGCTGGTGGGTGCCAACCCCCACATCGCCTCGGTGGCCGAGGCCATGCAGGGCTTTGCCGACGGCTTTGCCGCTGGCGATGCAGCGTCCTCCGGACAGCGGGTGAAGAGAGTGCTGCGCACCGTCTACCTGAGCGACCGCGTGGACGGCGGCTTCAGCATCGCCGACACCACGGCCATGCGCCTGATAGATGAGTGGGGCGCCGATGACTTCAGCTACCTCGTGCCGGTATGCGGCGGTGCATTCAACACGTTCAGCCGTCTGAACATGACCATGAGGTGGCCTTTCCTCATGATAGGCATCGACGCCGACGACCATGCCTATTTCACACCTTTCACGGCGGTGAAACACATCGACCGCGCCATCATGCGCTGCATCGGGCAGTGGCTCAGTCCCGAGGGCATGCCCAAGCACCAGGTGCTGGGTCTGTCCGACGGCTATACCGAGGTGATGAAGTACTGGGAGTGGGCACTCGCAGATGTGCCCGACGAGGCCCGGCTCAATGCCATCCACGAAGAAGCTGTCAGGAGGGAAGGGAAGTAATGTTCTTATCACGAATTTGAGAATGTGCTGCGCAATAGAAACGATAATTCTTATCACGAATTTGAGAATTTGAGAATGTGCTGCGCAATAGAATAATTCGATAATCCTCTAATTCGTGATAAAAGAAAGAACATGTAAAAGTGAAAGTGAAGAATTTGCTACCGCTATAGAAATTATTGAAATGCTGACATTAAGAATAAAAAGCTGGGGAGTGTTGCTGTGCGCAATATATGCCGTCCTCCTTTCTACAATTCTCACGTCCTGCCGTCAGGAGGACGACACGATTGTCTACCTGCAGTCGCGCCGTTGGGTGGAGAAGACGGTGGCGGTGGTGGCCCCGACGAGTGCCGACGCCGCCACGAAGGCCCGCTTCGAGCGTACCGCAGAGTGGTTCCTCCAGAACCTGCACGAGGCACAGCTGCACGACACGCTCTGCATCGGGCTGAAGCTGGAGTGGCACGACGAGCTGACCGAGGACATGGCCCAGCTCGGCACGGAACTGGCCCATCGCGACGACGTCATGGCCGTCATCGGACCCTTCGGCAACGAGAGTGTGGCGCTGCTGGCGCCGGCCTGCCAGAAGACCCACAAGCCCGTCATCGCCCCGACGGCCACCAGCGAGGAGGTCGTCCGCCGCTTCTCCGTTGGCACGGCCGGCGTGGAGAACAAGGAGCCCTTCCTCTGGTCGCTCACTGAGACCGACGTAGCCTTCAGCGAGGTGCTCATGAACATCTTTGCCTCCTACATCAGCTACAAGAAGGCGCAGGACGATGACGACGGCAACTTCGCCGTCCTCTTTGCTCCCGACGATGCCTACGGCCAGACCTTCTGCGACTGGGCGCCCTTCCAGGCCGAGGAGCTGGGCATACCCTTGCGCAGCGTATATAGGTATGCCAGCACCGAGGGTCTGCGCACCACGGCGCATGACTACTATGCCGACCTGAAGGAGCGCGTCGGCCTGTGGACCCTGCTTCTTGTGGGGGCGCACATCACGCAGTTCTGTGTCGTGGAGACCACCGAGCAGCTCTGCGAGATGGCCCGCCAGAAGGTCGACTTCCTGGGCGGCGACCTCGACACCGCCGATGAAGGCGAGCTGATGTTGTATGAGTCGCTGGCCCGCACCTATTTCGCCTTCACGGGCCTCACCGACGAGAGTCTGGCAGCCCTCAGCGACCAGGACAGGGTGCTGCTGAAATACTATCAGGGCTTTTCGCCCTACGCCGACCCCACCACCGGCTTCGAGCTCAGCTACGAGGAGAAGTTCGGCACGAAGCCCACCTTCGCCGAGTGCAAGTTCTACGACGCCCTCATGCTCGCAGCCTTCGCCGCCAGCTACGTGGAGCATAACCCCACCGTGCAAAATAATTCTCAGTTCTCAGTTCTCAATTCTCAATTCAACGACGCTGTCATCACCCTCACCACCCCCCAGGTGCAGCAGCTCAGCGGAGCGGCCTGGAGCGCCACCGGCATGGAGCTCTATCTCAACGCCCTGGAGCAGGGTCAGCTGATGGACTTCATAGGGGCCTCTGGCGACATCCGCTTCGATGCGGAGAGCTACACCACGGCGCTACATTCCACTTACGTTCACTGGCAGATCCGCGACGGACGGGTGACCCACCTCAACTACCTCAGCAGCGACGGCTCCCACCGCACCGGCGCCACGCTGGCCGCCTGGAACTGGAACATGGCCAGCGCCGAGGCAGCCTTCGAGCGTGAGGCCCAGAATCAGAACGTCGCCATCAGCTATGCCCCGCTGACCGACCAGTATGCCGTGCTCGTGCAAGGCTCTGCCGGCTGGAGCAACTACCGCCATCAGGCCGACGTGCTCAGCGTCTACCGGCATCTGAAGCAGAACGGCTTTGACGACGACCACATCATCCTCATCCTCGACAAGGCCCTCGCCTCCGACCCGAGGAACCCCGCGCCCGGCATCGTACGCAGCGAGGACGGAGGGCCCAACCTGCTCGAGGGAGCCGTCGCCGACTACGACAACGCCGCGCTCACCGCAGCCGACATCAGCGACATCCTTCTGGGCCGTAAGACCGAACGGACACCCGTCGTGCTGCCCTGCGATGCCGGCCAGAACGTCCTCTTCTACTGGAGCGGCCACGGCACCAGCCGGACCGTCAGCGGCGCCAACGAGTTTCTTTGGTGCGACGCCCCCACCGGCCAGGGTTTCTCAGATGAGCGCATGCGCCAGACCGTCGCCGCCATGCAGACCGCGGGCTGCTACCGCAAGCTGCTCGTCATCACCGAGCCCTGCTATTCGTATAATGTCATCCAGCCCCTCGAGGGGCTCCCCAGCGTGCTCGCCATCTGCGGTGCCGGCGCCTACGAGCAGTCGTTTGCCGACAGCTGGAGCAGCGACCTCGGCGTGTGGATGCGCAACCGCTTCACCCACAACCTGCTCACCCACGTCGCCGACAATCCTGCGACGACCTACCGCGACCTCTATCTCTACTGTGCCAGCCACACCCTCGGCTCGCACGTCCATATCGTCAACTCCGCCCACTTCGGCAACCTCTACACCGCCGGGCCCAGCGAGTTCTTCGTCAAACAATAACCATACCACGACAGACAGATGTCACAAGAAAATATCACATACCCCTTGAATGCCATGCAATGGGAGACCTACGAGGAGTGGGACCAGGACAGGGCAATGACCGAATACAACACGACGGTGGCTGTTGAGATGCCCCGCGAAAAGGTTGGTGCCGACCGCATCGCCGAGGCCTGCCAGCTGGTGCTCGACAGCCGGCGCTACCTGCATGCCCACCTCGTGGAGCAGGAAGGCACCGTCCTCATCTGCGAAGACTGGTCGATGGCCAACCATGTGCACCGCTATACCATGAGCGATGCAGAATGGCATGAAAAGCGAGAAAAGCTCATACAGCCCTTCGACCTCTTCAACGAACCGTCCCTGCGTCTGCATGTTGTCGGCACCGACACGAAGACCATCCTGGTAGTGGAGACCCACCACCTGCTCTTCGACGGCATCTCCCACAAGGCCGTGTGGCTTGCCGTGGAGGAAGCCTTGCAAAAGAAAGCATTGTATCAGCAGGGCGATGCCGCTGCCGACTTCAACCGCCGTGAGATAGCCGCCTACGACAGCGAGCCTTACCGTCGGGCACGCGACTATTATAAGGAGCACTTCGCCGGCCTCGGCTTTGCCGACATCTGCTGCAGCACCGACAGCCCCTGGGGCCGCACGCTGGTGGCACGCCCGCACTTCCCCGCCGCCCCCATCGATGCCGGCTGCCGCCGCCTCGGCGTATCGTTTGCCGTGGTGTTCAATGCCGCCTACGCCCTGGCACTCGCTCGGATGGCCGACGTGCGGCAGGTGGCGTTCTACACGGTCAGCCACGGGCGCGACCGCCGGCTCGGCGACCATGTCTATGGCAACTTCCTCGCCTGTCTGCCCATCCTCATCGACACCGACGGGCAGCAGACCGTCGGCGACCTGATCCGTCAGACCCGGTCGCAGCTGTTCATCGCCATGCGCAACAAGGCCTATCCGCTGCTCCACCTGCTGCGCGACCTCGGCCTCGACGATATCGGCACCGAGATGAGTCCGCAGGGCGAGTATATCTATGAGTACCTGATGGTCGACGGCGTGGAATATCCATCATACCACATCGAGACAGACCTGTCGCTGCAGCACCTGTCCACCTGCATCCTCATCCGAGGCGACCAGTACGAGGTGGCCATCGATGGCAGCGATGCACTCTACACCCAAGAGCAGATAGACACCCTGGCCCGTCTGACGGGCGAGTTAGCCATCAAACTGACGACCGAAGATGAAGCGCATCCTGTTAGCGGGCTACGGTAATATCGCCCATGCCTTTGAGAGGATTCTGCACGAGCAGGAGCCGCACGGCAGCTACACGCTGATCACCTGCGACCTGGCCGACGGCAACGACGTGATGGAGTACCTGCCCCAGCATGCCGACGAGTTCGACGTTGTGTTCAACAGCAGTCTGGCCAACAGCATCGAGCTGTCCAAGATGTGCATCCGCCTGGGGCTCGACTATATCGATGTGGGCATCGAGGACGGCATCGGCCATATAGACGCCACGCTCAGCGACTATTCGGCACTGCTGAGGGAAATGACCGGCTGGCAGACCCGTTCGCGCATCATGCTTGGCTTTGGCATCAACCCCGGCATCCTGGAATACGTCTATCAGAAATACAAGCCCGCCGGACCGCACTATGCCTTCGAACTGGAGCACGACGATGCAAAAAGCCAGGAGCACAAGGTGTTCGGCACGTGGTCGCCATTCATGTATGCCGAGGAGGCCGTCTTTGCCGAGAAGGTGGTGGTGGGGCGTCAGGGCACGAAGATTGTCGACCGCCTGCTGGACGATGCCGGTGGCACCATGACGCTAAGCTATCACGGCCAGCGTCGCTACTATTTGCCCATCCACCACGAGGAACTGACGACGATGATGATGTCCTGTCCCGACCTCCTGGGCACGGCTTATCTCTTCCAGGCTCCGAAGGGGCTGCAGGACTACTGCCTGCGCAAGGGGCGCACGCTGACCCAGTATCAGATATTCTCCATCCCTGTGCCGCAGAACCTGCAGGGCGAGGACCATGTAGGAATGCTATTCTGGGATGGCGGCGAGGAGCTCTACTGGATGAAGAACACCACCCGAAATCAGGCCACATGGCTGCGCTACGGCGTGAACGCTGTATGCTGGCAGACGGCTACCGGCGCCTGGATAGCCTACCGCCTGCTGGACTGCGTTCAGCCCGACCATCCGCATACGATGACGGAGCTCTCTATGCTGATGCCACAGCACATCGAAGCTCTGCTGACCAAGATAGGCATGACCTTCTATCGTGAGGACCATCCTTTCGACCTGTCGGAGTTTAAACGAAATATTATCAGCTACTTTTGACTGGACATCAATTAGGTACGGAACGTATTAGCCGTCTTTTTGTCGCCATGACAATCCCGATGGTGCTGCAACAGCTCTTGCTGCTGCTCAACAGCGTCGTGGACCGCATCTGGATAGCCCACATCCCCGACGTAGGGCAGGTCGCCTTTACGGCATCGGGCGTGTGCGTACCTATTATATATATCATCCTGGCGCTGGCCGAACTGACCGGCACGGGCATCACGCCTCGGGTGGGAAGGATGTTGGGACAGGCCCGACACGACCAAGCCGAGCGCACACTGGGCAGCATGCTCGCATTCTCCCTCTCGCTGGCCTTTGTCACGCTGCTGGTGGTGGAGGGGGGTGCCCCCGGCCTGGTGCGCCTCTTTGGCGCCAGCTCCCAGACGGCGGCGATGGCCAAGTGTTATCTGCGCTATTCCACGCCTGGCAATGTGCTTTGCATGGTGTCGGGCATGCTGGCCCCGTTCCTGCTCGTGCAGGGGCACTCCAGACAGGCCGCTCTTGTCATGGGCTCAGGCATCGTGCTCAACATGGTGCTCGACCCCATCTTCATCTTCCTCTGCGGATGGGGCATCGCAGGAGCCGCATGGGCTACCACGGTAGCCGAGACCACATCGGCCCTGCTCGCCGTCGTGATGATTTGCCGTGTGGGTAGCCTGCGCATCCGCCGCTCTCATTTCCGTCTTGCCTGGCGCTACGTGTGCCCTTGCCTGGCATTGGGTGCCGCACCGATGGTGATGATGCTGGCCGAGACGATTCAGATAGGCGTCTACAACCACACACTCAGCCGTCTCTCCGGCGACGTGGGCATCGGCACGATGGCGTTGGTTATTATGCTTCACGATTTCCTCTATTTCCCGGTCTATGGCATGGCATACGGTTCGCAGCCGGTGACGAGCTACAACCTGGGAGCTGGGAATCGGGAACGGGTGCGGGCCAATGTGAGGCTCCTGTTGACGGCCACGCTCGTGTGGTCTATGGCAGTATGGACAGTGATGATGCTGCTCACCGGCCCTGTCGTACGTCTGCTTGTCGGCAACGGCCCAATGGCTGACTACGCCGTGCCGATGGTGCGCCTGTCCTTCGCCGTGTTCTTTGTGGCCACATTGCAGTTTGCCTGCCAGAGCACGTTGCAGGCCATGAACCGTGCTGCCCTGACCTTCTGGCTTGGCCTGACGCGCAGCCTGCTGCTGCTCGTGCCACTCGTCTGGATGCTGCCTCGCCTGTTGTCCGGCAGGGCCGACAGAGGGGTGTTCTTGGCGCAGCCTGTGACCGACGTCGTGGTAGGAACCGTCACGCTGACTATCCTCTTCGTGTCGCTCCGCAATATTCGTGCCCAAGCGAAGCTGAATGAGCATAAAGGAAAACAAAAAGAACAAGTAATATGAAACAAACAACAAGATTCCTGTCCAGGGTGGCATCGCTACTGCTGGCCGCCACATGCCTGATACTGACGGCATGTAGTGACGACGACAATGAAACGGGCATGGGTGCCCGCCAGGCGGCGCAGCTGAAGGCGCTGGTGCTCGACGAGGACGGACGGGTGTGGTTCGATGCCACTGAGGAGTCCGGCGTATATCAGTTGGGGCTGGAGTCGAAGACCGATGCCCAGAACCTCGTCAGCCTCTACCTTGGCAGAGACTTCGCCGGCCAGGCATACACCCGCACGCTCCAGGACGGTGAGGGCACGGTGTCCGTAGCCGTCGGTGGCGAGGGCGTCTTCTATGTCGTCGTTTTTGCCGTCAAGGGCATACCTCCGTTCACGCTCCGGCTGGTCAGCAGCGGCTCTAACGCCTTTGGCATGCGCCATACGTGCAGCGTCTGCGGCTATACGTGGACGAGCACCTACAACCGCTGTCCGCGTGAAGGGAGCGCCACGTATCACCCCCAATGAAGATGCTGCTCATGATGCGAAGAACGATCCTCCTGTGCCTGCTGTCCGCATTCGTCGTCCCGTCTGTGTGCCACGCCCAGCGGCCGAAGCTCTCCACACTGGCTGAGAAGGTGGCCCGTTGGATCGATGCCTCGACCCTTGAGGGCACCGACAGCAGCTATATCTCCATGCCCGAACGCCCCTGGCAGATAGTCTTGTCGGGGTATGCCAATCAGAGCGACCTGCACATGAAATCGCGCTTCGATGGCAGCCAGATGTACGAGGGCGTGGTGGGCGACATCACCAACGAGCCGCGCATCCGCACCGCCGTTACCACCTCCGTGGGCCTGTGGGTGGGCTATCGCGGCTGGGGCATCGGCTACTCGGCGGGCGTGGCGGGCGACGACGGCAGCGACTGGGACCTGGAGTTCAGCGGCTCCAACTATTACGTGAAGGGCCGCTTCCACAACTTCAAGGGCGGTCGCTTCAAGACACTCGTTAGCGGCGCTCTACAGAACCCCACCGACCCCTCGCTGCCGCCCGAGCCTTTCAGCTTCGGGCAGCCCCTCGTCCTCAGTTCGCCTGTAGAAATCCGGACGCAGCTGCTGGAGGGTGTCTATATCTTCCAAAGCCGCCGCTTCTCGTACAGCGCTGCCTATGACCAATCGACCTTGCAGCTGCGTTCGGCAGGGTCGCTGATAGTAGGGCTACGCTATTTCCACTCCGACTACAACTACGCCCACCACAGCAATGCCGACCTCATACTAAACATGAACGACATCGGGCGCATCAAAACGTGGCAAGGTAGCATCGGGGCCGGATACACCTACAACTGGGTGCCCTGCAAGGGCGGCCTGCTGCTCAATGTCATGGCCATGCCCATGCTGACGCCCCTGGGCTGCATCAAGACTTACGCCTACGACTCGAACTACCGACAGATGGCCCTCGACGATGTGGTCCACAGCGACGACGAACTGCCGCGCCAGGACTACCGCATCACGCCGCTCTCCGTTGAAAAACGATGGAGCCGCATAGCGCTCAACTTCAACTGCCGCGCCTCGGTGACCTACAACTGGACGAACTGGTACGTCAGCGCCAACGCCAACTTCTACCACTCGCGCTACCACTACTCGGCAAACAGCGGACGGCTGAACGACTGGGCCGTAAGCCTCAACATTGGAGGGAGATTATAGATAAGAGATAAAAGATAAGAGATAAGAGATAAGAGTGAACTAATTTTAAACAAAGAAACAAAGTAATGAAGTTAAACATCATCAAGACAATGCTGCTCGCGCTGCTTATGGCCGTGGCGGGCACAGCGGCGACCTACGCCGACGAGACCGACATGGGCACCTGGCAACAGGTCAGCTCCTACGACACGACAACAGCCGACGGCTACAGCCTCTGGGACGGCCGCTCCTACATGGACTACGAGCTGCGCACCGAGGGCGAGCAGCAGGGCATCCACATCTACAACGCCGCCCAACTGGCCCGCTATGCCTGGGACATGTACTCCTCCTCGTACTGGAAGGAACGCCACACCCTCAATGTTTATCTGGAGTGCGACATCGACCTGGGTGGCTATCAGTTCTCCATCCTGCGCGACAACTACTACATCGAGAACTGCACCTTCTACGGTCAGGCACACGTCATACGCAACGGCTCTGCCGTCGCCAAGGGAAATCGTGCGGCCCTCTTCTCCGACATACGTGGTGCCACCGTCTGTGACCTCTGCGTCGTCAACTATCACGTCGTAGACGCAAGCGTGACATACGCCGGCATCATCTGTGCCTACATGGAATTCACCACCCCTAACTACATCCTCCCGGAGGAACACACGAACCCTACCATCTGCAATTGTCGCGTCAGCGGCTGTAATATCAGCGGCGAGATTACCTACGCCGGAGGAATCGTGGGCAGCGGTAAATGTCCCGAACTGCGCGACAATGCCGTCATCGGATGCGAAATCTCTACCCATGACGACAAGGCTGGCGGCATCATCGGATGTTGTGATGGCAGCCTTTGGAAAGTCGCAGCCGAAGGAAGCTTCTCCCGTAACCGTGTGGTGAACTCCATCATCTATGCCGAGGACGACTACGCTGGGGGAATCTTAGGCTCATCCGGCACAGCTGCCATCAAATACTTTAATCATAATTACGTGCAGAATTGCACCGTGCGTGGCAGCGGCAACTACATAGGCGGTGCCATAGGCTACAGTAAGGTTGAAGAACTCCATGGCGTGTATGCCAACTACATTCAGGCGAAGGTGGAACCAGATAATGGCTGTGTGGCCGGTTCCTTTATTGGATACCTCGAGAGCCATACCTACTCCGACGACAACTATGTGGACAAGGACTATTGCTCCCTCGGCCTGTATGGCGTGCAGGACGCTGGCAGCATCAGTGCCACTCTGGTGGGCACCAGCGAACTGCCCCACCAGCGGTTCTCACCTAATTGGTACGTCAAGAATACATACGTCCACAAGCCCTCCCTGCTGCCGCAGCATGCCGACTTCTTCTCGCAGGACATCACCATCAGCACCGCCGACCAGCTCATGCAGCTGGCTGCCGACGTGAACAGCGGCCGCAAGACCTACGAGGGCCGCATCGTCAGTCTCGGTGCCGACATCGACCTGAGCGCCGTCGCCGACTTCACGCCCATCGGCACCGAGCAGTTCCCCTTCCTCGGCGAGTTCAACGGGCGTGGCCATACCATCAGCGGACTGACGGTCACCGCCAGCACTGCTGACGGGGTCTACAAATCCGACGGCCTCTTCGGCTACGTGCAGAACGCCTACATCCACAACGTCGTTCTCGACCAGCCCATGGTGAAGGGCCGCTGGTATGCCGCCGCCCTCGTGGGCAGCGCTTGGGGCAGCTGCCACGTCAGCGATGTGTGGGTGAAGGACGGACAGGTCGATGCCAACTACTGCCCCGGCGGCATCGTGGGCTACAGCGGCGACCACATCGTCGCGGCGAGCTGCTACTTCGACGGCACCGTCAACAACCGCAACGCCAAGGATGGCGACGTCTCGTCCGGAGCCATCGTCGCCGACATGTATCAGGGCACGATCAGCGAATGTGGTGCACGCGTCACCTTCACACGCATCGACGCACAGGGCGCTCACAACGCCGGACTGGTGGGCGTCATGACCACGGCGCGCAGCGGCAGCACCCTTTCCCTTACCCACTGCTATGCCGTGACGGCCGACGCCACACCCGCCCCACAGCCCCTCGTGGGCAGCCCTGTGGCCGACGGGCTCACCGTCACCGACTGCGTCGCCGCCAGTCCCTCGCCGCGCGACGGCATGAAGGCGACCCTGGGCAGCAAATGGTACTACTACACCTATTCCGACGCCTACCCCATCCCTCTGTCCCTGAGCGCCCATATCGAGGACAGCCCCGTGAAGGTCGTCGGCGACTTCGTCTGCATGCCTACCGACGATGCTGTGACAAGCTATACCGCCACGGAATACAACGGCACGGCCACCAGTATCACCATTCCCGCCAAGGCAGGCGACTTTCCCGTCACCCACCTTGCCGACAACCTCTTCAGCGGGCGCACCGACATCACCAGCGTCACCCTCAACGCCAACATCACCAGCATCGGCCGGGAGGCTTTCGCCGGCTGCTCGTCGCTGACGTCCATCGAGTTCCTCGGCACCGATCCTCTTGAGATTCACGATTACAGCTTTGCCAATTGCACGGCGCTGGAGAGCGTCTGCTTCAACTGCGGCGATTTCACCGCCAATCTCGGCGCCTTCTCCGGCTGTACTGCCCTGACGACGCTGCGCTTCGGGGCCAATGCGGGCTTCGACCGCGTGATCGATATGTTTAGTGGCAACACCGCCATGACCACCTTCGTCGTCGATGCCGCCAACACGAAGCTGAAGGTGGCCGACGGACTCCTGCAGAGCTACGACGGCAGCCGGTTGCTCATGGTGCCCACTGCCCGGAGGGGTGTGCTGACCATGCCCGAGGGCATCAAGGAGATCGGGTGGTACGCCTTCGACGACTGCGCCTTGCTCGATGGCATCGTCATGCCCGCTTCGCTGACCACCATGGAGCACCCCGCTTTCTTCGGCTGCGATGGCCTGCAGTTCATCGACCTGACGAAGTGCACCGGGCTCTATAGTGATGGCTGGTTCTCCGACAGCGGCATCCATGTCGACCGTTCGAATGGCTTTGGTAGCAGCATTACCAACGGCAGCCCCTTCCGGGGTCTGGACAGAAAGACGATGGTCTACATGCTGGCCGAGGGCAATGGCTATGCCCACAGCGTCGAGGACGGCGAGGTGAACGTGGTGCTGGGCAAACAGGGCAACGCCCTCGAACTCACCGACGGCTACGACTTCGTGCCGCCCACGGGTTTCACCTTCCCCTCCGCCACCTACGACCGTCAGTTCACGGCCAACGTCGCCATCACCCCCACGGGCGAGACCGACGAGAAGGGCGAGCCCGTCTACACCGAAGGCTATGCCGACGCGGGCTACACCGTGTGCCTGCCCTTCGCTGCCGCCATACAGGGCGACGAGACCGCCGCATGGAAGGTCTATGCACCCACGAGGGTAGACGACGTGGAAGGCGAGACCATCGTCACCTTCACCGAGGTCGTGGGTGGTCAGATGGAGGCCTTCAAACCCTACTACGTCGTCGTGAGCCAGGGCGCGGTGGGCATCGGCAGCACATCCTCGGAGAACAGCGTCGCCGCCCGTCAGACCTCTGGCACTACGGCCATCGAGGGAGCCTCCTACCAGCTCGTCGGCACCACCCAGACCATCAGCAACGCCGACCTCTGCAACGCCGGGAAACCCACCTACTTGCTGCAGCGCGACGGCGTGTGGCACAAGGTGCCCAGCGGTGTCGAGGCAGCCTACGTCGGACCCTTCCGCGCCTACTTCCAGGCCACGTCGGCTGAAGCCGGTGCCCGCCGCCTGACGATGATGTTCGGCGGCAGCGCCGATGTCAACCCCGGCAGCGACCCCTCGGCCATCCGTCAGCTGCGCACCGTCGATGCCGACGGCACCGAGCGCCTCTTCGACCTCAGCGGTCGCCGCATCGATGCAAATGCCAAGGGCATCGTCATCAAGAACGGAAAGAAACAAATCATCAAATAATAATAAATTCAACTTTTGCTTGTACTAATTATCTGATAATGAGTGTCACTTCGTGACAGAAATCTAGCAAATCTTTTCAAATCTTCCAAAGCAGATTTGTTTGATTTGTTCAGATTTGAAGGATTTCTCGCCGTAGGCGACTAAAAATCAAGGCTTTC
>JAFUEP010000029.1 GCA_017470345.1 Prevotella sp. | reverse complement strand
TTCTAAATAACGAAAAAGGAGTTGCGATTTCTCGTAACTCCTTGCTTTTCAGCCTTTTACGTGGCGCTTCAGGATGGGCTTGAACCAACGACCCCCTGATTAACAGTCAGGTGCTCTAACCAACTGAGCTACTGAAGCAGTGCGTTCGATTTCTCGATTGCGGGTGCAAAGGTACGACGAAAATTTGAATTGTGCAAACTTTTTGGGGATTTTTTTTGCTGAAACCCTAAATTTTTACAAAAAAGCGGGCGAAAGGGCTGTTTTTCGGGGATAAAGACGTATCTTTGCATCGCCTAAGAGGGCATGATGATTATAGACGACATCATGATGGTTTAAAAAAGTAATAAGGAAAGATATGAAACGTTTGTTGCTTTGCTTGTCTGTCGTGCTGGGCCAGTTGTCTGTGGGCTTGGCTCAGAGTAACCATAATCTGGAGGTGGGCAAGCAGCTTGACATCTTCAATGCGCTGTACAGCCAGCTGGACATGTTCTATGTCGACACGCTGAATCCTGTGCAGACGATGACGGCGGGCATCCGCGGGATGCTGCGCTCGCTGGACCCCTACACGGAGTATTATCCTGAGGAGGAGACGAAGAATCTGGAGATGATGCTGACGGGCAAGTATGCGGGCATCGGGGCGCTGGTGAAGTATCACCTGGGCCTGCGGCGCGTGGTGATCGACGAGCCCTACGAGGGCATGCCGGCCCAGGAGGTCGGTGTGCGTAAGGGCGACATCATCCTGTCGATTGACGACTCGGTGATGACGGACAAGACGGTGAACTACGTGAGCAGCCATCTGCGTGGCGACCCCGGTACGACGTTTGTGCTGAAGGTGAAGCGTCCGTCGACAGGCAAGGAGATGAAGTTCCGCATCACGCGGCGCAACATCCAGTTGCCGGTGCTGCCGTACTACGGGATGCTGACGGACTCGGTGGGCTATATCAACCTGAATCAGTTTACGGAGGGTTGCTCGCGTGAGGTGCGCCGTGCCTTTGTCGACCTGAAGCAGCGTGGTGCCCGCTCGCTGGTGTTCGACCTGCGGGGCAACGGCGGCGGCTCGGAGATGGAGGCTGTCGACATCGTGAACCTGTGGGTGCCGCAGGGCCAGACGGTGGTGGAGAACCGCGGCAAGGTGAAGCAGGCGTGCCGTACGTACCGGACGCGGCTGGAGCCGGTGGACACGGTGATGCCGCTGGCGGTGCTGGTGAACGAGGAGACGGCGTCGGCGAGCGAGATCACGGCGGGTGCGCTGCAGGACCTGGACCGCGCGGTCATCATCGGCACGCGGACTTACGGCAAGGGCCTGGTGCAGGTGCCGCTGGACCTGCCTTACAATACGAACGTGAAGATCACGACGTCGAAATACTACATTCCCTCGGGCCGCTGCATCCAGGCCATCGACTACAACCGCAAGGACGGGGCGGCCTATCGTGAGCGGACGCCCGACTCGCTGACGCATGTGTTCCTGACGCGTGGGGGCCGCGAGGTGCGCGACGGCGGTGGCATCACGCCCGACGTGGAGGTTAAGAACGACACGATGGCCAACATCGTCTACTACCTCTCGGGCACGGGCCTGGACTCGACGGAGGTGATGTTCGACTGGGTGGTCGACTATATCGCGCGGCACGAGCAGGTGGACGAGCCGTCGCGCTTCCACCTGACGGAGCAGGACTGGCAGTCGTTCCGCCAGCGGGTCATCGAGAGCGGCTTCACGTACGACGCGATGTCGCGCAAGCAGTTTGACGAGCTGGTGAAGACGGCCAAGTTCGAGGGCTATTACGACGATGCCCGCGAGCAGTTCGACGCGCTCTCGGAGCGGCTGCGGCATGACGTGGCCGAGGAGCTCGACAAGCATCGCGAGACGATCCAGCAGATCCTGGAGCTCGACATCCTTTCGGCCTATTATTACCAGCGGGGCACGATCGAGGCCGGCCTGGGCTACGACAAGCAGGTGGGCGAGGCGCTCCGCCTGCTGGGCCGGCCGGATGAGTATCGCCGGATGCTGATGCCGAAGGGGACGGAATAAACGTGTGTTTTGTAAAGTTTATTCGCAGTACAATCTACAAAACGATTAATCGCCTGTAAATCAGGCATTTGCTGATACGGCAAAAAAGAAGCGGTGCTTTTCGGTGAGAGAAGTGCCGCTTTTTGATGCGAGAAGCGGTGCTTTTTGACGCGAGAAGCGGTGCTTTTCTGAGGGTGGGGGAGCGGGTGTAAATATTTATGACAGTATTTTTAGGCTCTTTCGTGGTTGCGCCGATGGCCGTCGGCGAAATTTTTTCACCAATATATTTGCGGGAATGAAAAAAAATGTGTACCTTTGCACCCGTTCAGTGGAATGAGGGGCTTGACAAGAGCTCCTCATTTCTGTTATAAATCATCAAATTGTGTGTGTGAATGATCATTAAGGACACATTAAGAACAGTAGTGGAAGAGTGGCTCCGTGAGAAGGGCGACTACTTCCTTGTGGACATCCAGATGGATGGTGGCGACGAACGGATCGTCATCGAAATCGACAATGCCGACGGCGTGTGGATTGAGGACTGCGCTGAGCTGAGCCGCTATCTGCAGGAGAAGCTGGGCGACGACCTGGGCGACTATGAGCTCGAAGTGGGCTCGGCCGGACTGGGACAGCCGTTCAAGGTCGAGCAGCAGTACATGAACCACGTGGGCGACCAGGTGGAGGTGCTGACGGCCGAGGGCCAGAAGCTCGTCGGCACGCTGAAGTCGGTCGACGGCCGCCGCTTCACGGTGACGACTCAGGAGAAGCGCGTGCCGGAGGGCCGGAAGCGCCCGGTGAAGGTGGATGTCGACCGCGACTTCTCGATGGACGAGGTGAAGTCGGTGAAGTATGTGCTGAATTTCAAATAAGTATCGATATATGGCAACAAGAAAAGACGCGAAGGGTCCCAGCATGTTTGAGACCTTTCAGGAGTTTAAGGAGACGAAGAACATCGACCGTACGACGCTGGTGAGCGTGCTCGAGGAGAGCTTCCGCAACGTGCTGGCCAAGATGTTCGGCTCGGACGAGAACTTCGACGTGATTGTGAATCCCGACAAGGGCGACTTCGAGATCCACCGCCACCGCATCGTGGTCGCTGACGACGAGGTGCAGGACGAGAACCGCGAGATCTCGCTGTCGGACGCCCTGAAGATTGAGCCCGACTACGAGGTGGGCGAGGAGGTGTCCGAGGAGGTCGACTTCACGAAGTTCGGCCGCCGCGCCATCCTCAACCTTCGGCAGACGCTGGCCTCGAAGATCCTGGAGCTCGACCACGACGCCCTCTATCAGAAGTATAAGGACAAGGTGGGCACGATCGTCTCGGGCGAGGTCTATCAGATGTGGAAGCGCGAGGTGCTGCTCATGGACGATGAGGGCAACGAGCTCCATCTGATGAAGGGCGACCAGATCCCTGCCGACACGTATCGCAAGGGCGAGACCATCCGCGCGGTGGTGAAGGAGGTGAACAACGAGAACAACAACCCCCGCATCATGCTCTCGCGCACGAGCCCCGAGTTCCTCAAGCGCCTGCTGGAGGCCGAGGTGCCCGAGATAGCCGACGGACTGATCGCCATCCGCAAGGTGGCCCGCATGCCGGGCGAGCGCGCCAAGGTGGCCGTCGAGAGCTTCGACGACCGCATCGACCCCGTGGGCGCCTGCGTGGGTGTGAAAGGATCGCGCGTGCATGGCATCGTGCGTGAGCTGCAGAACGAGAACATCGACGTCATCAACTATTCGTCGAACACGCAGCTCTTCATCCAGCGCGCCCTGTCGCCCGCCAAGGTGACCGAGATCAAGCTCGACCCGGAGAACCACAAGGCCGAGGTCTACCTGCAGCCTGAGGAGGTCAGTCTGGCCATCGGTAAGGGCGGCATGAACATCAAGCTGGCCTCGATGCTGACCGAATACACCATCGACGTGTTCCGCGTGGTGCAGGATGCCGACGACGACGAGGACATCTACCTCGACGAGTTCAGCGACGAGGTCGACCAGTGGGTCATCGATGCCATCAAGGCCCTCGGCTACGACACGGCCAAGGAGGTGCTCAACGCTCCTCGCGAGCTGCTCATCGAGAAGGCCGACCTGGAGGAGGAGACCGTCGACCACCTGCTCGAGGTGCTGCGTGCAGAATTCGAATAGAGATTGAAGATTGAAGATTGAAAATTGAATATTGGCTTCGCGCTGATACGTTTCAGTCTTCACATCGGATAGATCACTCAACAATAATTTTCAATTTTCAATTTTCAATTTGGAAGAATGGGAATCAGATTAAACAAAGTATTAACAGAACTGAATATAGGACTTCAAACGGCAGTTGATTTCCTGAAGAAAAAAAGCAGTCTGGGCGAGATTCGCGACGACGCCACCACGAACACCAAGATCAGCGACGAGCAGTATGCTGCACTCGTTCAGGAGTTCAGTGGCGACAAGGCCGTGAAGACCCAGGCAGGCATGCTCTTCCCCAAGAAGGACAAGAAGAAGCCGGCGCCCGCCAGCCAGCAGCCCGAGGCCAAGGCCGTCACGAAGACTGAGGAGCAGATGGCTCAGCGCCAGCAGTTTAAGCCCCTGGGGAAGATTGACTTGGACGCCCTCAACAAGCCCAAGCCGGCACCAGCGCCAGCTGCAGCCCCGTCTGCACGCCCTGAACCCAAACCTGAGCCGAAGGCTGCTGCCGAGAGCCCGGCTCAGAGCGAAGTGAAACCGCAGGAGGCGGAACAGCCCAAGGTGGAGGCACCCCGCGTGGAGCCCGTCGCCCCGGTGGCTGAGCCCGAGCCCGCTGCACCGGTCGCCGAGCCGGCCCCCGTCGTCGAGACGAAGGCCGAGGAGGAGCCCAAGGCCGAACAGCCCGCCGCACCCACCATCTTCACCCTGAAGAGCGAGGAGAAGCTGGCGCCGAAGGTCAACGTGCTTGGCAAGATTGACCTCTCGACCATCAACCAGAGCACCCGCCCGAAGAAGAAGACCAAGGAGGAGAAGCGCAAGCAGCGCGAAGAGAAGGCTGCCCAGCAGCGCCAGGCCAGCGGCCAGGGTGGCGAGAAGAAGAAGCGTGAGCGCATCCGCACCGACAAGGTCGACATCGAGGCAGCGGCCAAGCAGCAGAGCCAGCAGCAGGGCAGCGGCAAGAAGAAGAACAAGGGCGGCAACCAGAACTTCAGCGACCAGGCTCAGAATCAGCAGGGTGGCAAGAAGGGCAAGAAGGGCCGCCAGGCCGTCAAGCCCCTGGAGGCCAACGAGGAGGACGTCGCACGCCAGGTCAAGGAGACGCTGGCCCGACTGACCTCGAAGACCACGCAGAACAAGAAGGGTGCCAAGTATCGTAAGGAGAAGCGCGACGCCGTGGCCGAGCGCATGAGCGAGGAGATGGCAGCCGAGGCAGCACAGTCGAAGGTCCTGAAGCTGACCGAGTTCGTCACCGTCTCCGAGCTGGCCACGATGATGAACGTGCCCGTGGTCAAGGTCATCTCGACCTGCATGGCCATCGGCATCATGGCCTCGATCAACCAGCGACTGGAGGCCGAGACGATCAACATCGTCGCCGAGGAGTTCGGATTCACCACCGAGTATGTCTCCGCTGAGGTGCAGAACGCCATCCACGAGGAGGCTGACGACGAGAACGACCTCGAGCCCCGCGCCCCGATCGTCACCGTCATGGGTCACGTCGACCACGGTAAGACGTCGCTGCTCGACTATATCCGCAAGACCAACGTCATCGCCGGCGAGGCCGGCGGCATCACACAGCACATCGGTGCCTACAACGTGACGCTGCCCGACGGCCGACAGATCACCTTCCTCGACACCCCTGGCCACGAGGCCTTCACGGCCATGCGTGCCCGCGGGGCACAGGTGACCGATATTGCCATCATCATCGTCGCTGCCGACGACTCCGTGATGCCCACCACCAAGGAGGCCATCGCCCATGCCCAGGCAGCCAACGTGCCGATGGTCTTCGCCATCAACAAGATCGACAAGCCCGGTGCCAACCCCGACAAGATCCGCGAGGACCTGGCCAACATGAACCTCCTGGTCGAGGACTGGGGCGGCAAGTACCAGTGTCAGGAAATCTCGGCCAAGAAGGGCATCGGCGTCGAGGAACTGCTCGAGAAGGTGCTGCTCGAGGCTGAGATGCTCGATCTGAAGGCCAACCCGAACCGCAAGGCCACGGGATCCATCATCGAGTCCTCGCTCGACAAGGGCCGCGGCTACGTCTCCACCGTGCTCGTCTCCAACGGCACGCTCAAGGTGGGCGACGTCGTCATCGCCGGCACCTCGCACGGCCGAATCAAGGCCATGTTCAACGAGCGCAACGAGCGCATCCAGGAGGCACGTCCCGCACAGCCCGCCATCATCCTCGGACTCAACGGCGCACCCACGGCCGGCGACGCCTTCCACGTCATGGACTCCGAGCAGGAGGCCCGCGAGATTGCCAACAAGCGCGAGCAGCTGGCCCGCGAGCAGGGACTGCGCACGCAGACCCGACTGACCCTCTCCGACATCTCCCACCGCATCGCGCTGGGCGAGTTCAAGGAGCTCAACCTCATCGTCAAGGGCGACACCGACGGCTCCATCGAGGCCCTCTCGGATTCGTTCATCAAGCTCTCCACGGAGAAGATCAAGGTCAACGTCATCCACAAGGCCGTCGGACAGATCTCAGAGAACGACGTCACGCTGGCCGGTGCCTCCGACGCCATCATCATCGGCTTCCAGGTGCGACCCTCGTCGGCTGCCCGCAAGCTGGCCGACAACGAGGGCGTCGAGATCAACACCTACTCCATCATCTACGACGCCATCGAGGACGTCCGCTCCACCATGGAGGGCATGCTCGACAAGATCATCAAGGAGGAGGTCACGGCCCAGGTCGAGGTGCGCGAGGTCTACAAGATCTCGAAGGTCGGCACCGTCGCCGGAGCCATGGTCACCGAGGGCAAGGTGCACCGCTCCGACAAGGCCCGACTGGTGCGCGACGGCATCGTCGTCTTCACCGGCGCCATCAACGCCCTCAAGCGTTATAAGGACGACGTCAAGGAGGTGGCCACCAACTTCGAGTGCGGCATCTCGCTCGTCAACTTCAACGACATTCAGGTCGGCGACATCATCGAGACCTTCATGGAGGTCGAGGTGCAGCAGAAGCTCTGACCCTCCCCGCATCCATACATAAAGAGACCGGGCAAGACGCTGAAGGAAGCGCCTTGCCCGGTCCTTTTTTCTATGTCCGGTCCGCCGTGACTCCCGATTTATCTGCTGTGTCCGGCGATGTATTGTTTGATCTTGTCGATGAGCTGCAGGGTGGGGACAAGCTTCTCCTCTACTTCCTCCTGCTGGATGTCGATGGAGCAGTTGTAGTCGCCATCTTCGCGCAAGCTTTGCAGTAGCGAGTAAAGGCGGCCTTCTATAGGAGTGAACACTCCTTCCTTTACATAAAACAAGCTGAACTTATTCACGGCACCGCGATGCGTGCCCACCTCGTGGCGGTCATTGATGAGCATGGCACTTACAGTGTGGAATAATGCGTAATAAAGCCTGTTGGCAACCATCCCCCAGAGCCCATTCTGCCGCATCACTTCCATTTCGTGCATGGTCTTGTCGGCCTTTTCCAGTTCAAGGATCACCATGACCCTCCGTTCTTCTTCTTTAAGACTCATACAATATCTTCTTATCTTCTTCGACGTTGAAATAGAACATGGTGTGCGGACCGTTGAACCATTGCTCCTTGGTGAAGCTGCGGGCGCTGACGTCCTCGCTCATGTCCCAGCCCTTCTCAACGAACGGCCAGCAATAGTTGTCCCAGTCTGTCAGCTCGCGCTGGGGCTTGTCGAGCAGGACAAGCAGGTCCCAGTCTGACTCCTCGTGCCAGTCGCCCCGGGCCCGCGAACCGTAGAGGTAGAGCGTGCTGCCCTTGGGCAGCACCTTCGCAGCCACGGCCTTTAGGTTGTCTATCACTTGCTGGTAGTCCATATTCCTGTTGCAAAGTTACGAAAAACAAATGAAATGCAAAAGAAAAACGCGATTTTCTTTTGCATTTCATTATTGATAGTCGTCGGCGATGACCTATCTGACGAACGTCTTGACGACGCGGCCGTCAGCCTGCTTCACAATCTGCAGGCCACGCTGCCCCTGAGCTGCCTTGCGGCCGTCGAGCGTGAAGTGCTGGCCGGCAGCGGTCTGCACCTCAGGCCGGCTGATGCCGGTTGTCACGAGGTTGTAGAACATGTTCCAAGCGGGCGTATTCTTGTAGAGTTCTTCCGAACCTTCGGGCACGATGAGCGTAGCAGTCTCGTAGATGCTGGTCTCCATGTTGCCGCTATAGCCGAACACGCTTTTGTCAATCGGGAAAGGCTCTACAATCAACGACTGGATCTCAGTGAGATTGTCGCAGCAGCTGAAAGCATCCATTCCTATGGATGTGAGGCTGGCAGGAAGGGTGATGCTCTTGAGACCCGTCCACATGAACGCGGTATTCCAGATAGTTTTCAGGCCCTCCGGGAAGTCGATGCTGCTGAGGCTCTCGCAGCCAGAGAAAGCATGTTTTTCTATTTCCTCGATGCCGGCAGGCAGCGTGACTGACGTCAACTGTCGGCAGACAGAAAACATTCCAGAGGGCACAGACTTTGATCCCTCAGCAAAGCTGAATGACGTGAGCGATTGGCAACCAGAGAAAATGCTGCCACCTAATTTAGTCTCAGGGTTCGGAATCTCGGCATGCGTCAGGTTCTTGCAATAGCAGAAAGCACTACCGCCGACAGACTCCACATAGCTGGGCACGACGGCGGATGTAAGTCCGGTCCGCTCGAAAGCGCAAGCTCCAATGCGCTTCAGCCCTTCGGGCCACTCGATACTGCTGAGGCTCTCACAAATATTGAAAGCATAATCTTCAATCGACTCGATGCTGCCGGGCAACGTGACTGACGTCAACTGTCCGCAGTTATTAAACATTCCATAGGGAACAGACTTTGATCCCTCGGCAAAGCTAAATGAGCTAAGCGATGAGCTGCCGAACAAATAAGCTCCTAACTCCGCGTCAGGATTCTGTATCTCGGCATGCGTCAGGTTCTTGCACAACGCAAAAGCGTTATGTCCAATCTTCTCCACAGATGCGGGCACTACGATGGACTCGATTCCGCTGGATTGAAAAGCATATTCGCCTATTTCCGTAATCTGGCTCGGGATGGTGAACGACTTGATTGGACATAGATTGAATAGATAATCAGGAATCTTGGTCATGCCTTGTGGCAGCGTGACCGACTCTAACTTTTCGCAATCGCAAAAAGGATCGTGATCAATCTCGGTGACGCTGTTGGGAAAGATCAGCTCGGTGATGTCGCTTTTGTAGAACACCATGTCCTCCAGGGTAGTTACTGTCTCAGGCAGCGTGATGCTGGTCACGTGAAGGGTGCTGGAACCATTGAAGCAGCGAGACCCCAGTCGGGTGACGGTATAGCCGTTGGCAGTGGACGGCACGGTGACGGGGCCGGTGTAGTCCTCTATGCAGCTATACCAGCCCTCGCCCACCTGGCAGGTCTTTTCCTCCTCACTGATCACCTTGAAGGTCATCTCAATGCCTTCGGCAATCTTCATCTTGAATGTGTCGCCGTCGGCGCACCATGCTGCCGTGGGCAATCCCATTGCCACGAGCAGTGAAAGTAATGCTTTTCTCATAATGTTTTTTGTTTTTGATAGTTGTTAAATGGAATAATGTTTGAACTTCATCCGAGGGCAGAAAAAAGAAGCGCGGACTTTCGCTTCGTCTACGTTTCTCGAGGTATCGCCAAACACCAAACAGTCATATCCGAGTAAAAAGCCCACGCCTGTCGGCGTGAGCATCCGAGCTTTTACTCTTGACTGTTCCTTCTGAATTTTGGCGATTTTCGAGAAACAAGAATCTAAGCGGACGCTTCAGTTCCTATATGTCATTTCGAGGTCGTTATTTCTGCGATAGGCATTTTCAGTTTAAAGGGTTCGACGTTTGTTGGATTTTTATTTGCAGTGCTCAGCAATAGAATGCCTTATTAAGGCTCATACAACATGATCTTGTTTTCTTCTTTGCTGACACATATTCTCGGTGCAAAGTTACGAAAAACAAATGAAATGCAAAAGAAAATCGCGATTTTCTTTTGCATTTCATTATTGATAGTCGTTGGCGATGACCTATCTGACGAACGTCTTGACGACGCGGCCGTCAGCCTGCTTCACAATCTGCAGGCCCCGCTGGCCCTGAGTTGCCTTGCGGCCGTCGAGCGTGAAGTGCTGGCCGGCAGCGGCCGGCGCCTGCGGCTGGCTGATTGATTTAGTTGTTAGTGAATGGTTATTGTATAGAAAAGTTGGCTGCAAAGGTATAAAAAAAAAGAGTAAGGGCAAAAAATTTGCGGATTTTTCGTACCTTTGCACCCGAATTTGCAAACAGAAGAAATGGAAGACAACGATAAGAACAGAACAGAGCCGCAGGAGAGCGACAACGAGCTGGTGCGCCGCATCGCCGAACAGAAGTATGAGTTCGGCTTCACCACCGACGTGCACACCGACATCATTCCCGTCGGACTCAACGAGGACGTCGTCCGACTCATCTCCCAGAAGAAGGGCGAGCCCGAGTGGATGCTCGACTTCCGCCTGCGCGCCTTCCGCTACTGGCGTGAGCAGAAGCAGCCCACGTGGGGCCATGTCCACGTGCCGCCCATCGACTATCAGGCCATCAGCTATTACGCCGACCCGACGGCCAAGAAGAGTGTGCCCGGCGATTCCGTCGCCGGGATAGACCCCGAGCTGGAGAAGACGTTCGACAAGCTGGGCATCCCCCTCGAGGAGCGGCTGGCGCTGAGCGGCAACACGGCCGTCGACGCCATCATGGACTCCGTCTCCGTCAAGACCACGTTCAAGGAGAAGCTGCGCGAGAAGGGCGTCATCTTCTGCTCCATCGGCGAGGCCATCAAGGAGCACGGCGAGCTCGTCCGGCAGTATCTGGGCACCGTCGTGCCCTATCGCGACAACTTCTTCGCTGCCCTCAACTCGGCCGTCTTCAGCGACGGCTCCTTCGTCTATATCCCCAAGGGCGTGCGCTGCCCCATGGAGCTCAGCAGCTACTTCCGCATCAACGCCCGCGGCACGGGCCAGTTTGAGCGCACCCTCATCGTGGCCGACGACGACTCCTACGTCTCCTACCTCGAGGGCTGCACGGCCCCGATGCGCGACGAGAACCAGCTGCATGCCGCCATCGTCGAGATCATCGTGGGCGACCGCGCCGAGGTGAAATATTCCACCGTACAGAACTGGTATCCCGGCGACGAGCAGGGCCGCGGTGGCGTGCTCAACCTCGTCACCAAGCGCGGCGACCTGCGCGGCCAGGACTCCAAGCTCTCATGGACGCAGGTGGAGACGGGCTCAGCCATCACCTGGAAATATCCCTCATGCATCCTTCGCGGCGACAACAGCGTGGCGGAGTTCTATTCCGTCGCCGTCACCAACAACTATCAGGAGGCCGACACGGGCACAAAGATGATCCACCTGGGGCGCAACACCCGCTCGACCATCATCTCGAAAGGCATCTCAGCCGGACATTCGCAGAACAGCTACCGCGGCCTCGTACGCGCTGCCGCCACGGCTGAGAACGCCCGCAACTACTCCTCGTGCGACTCCCTGCTGCTCGGCTCGGAGTGCGGCGCCCACACCTTTCCCTACATGGATGTCCACAACCCGACGGCCGTCTTCGAGCACGAGGCCACGACGTCGAAGATTTCCGAGGACCAGCTCTTCTACTGCAACCAGCGCGGCATCCCCACGGAGCAGGCCGTCAGCCTCATCGTGGGCGGCTATGCCCGCGAGGTGCTCCAGAAGCTGCCCATGGAGTTTGCCGTCGAGGCCCAGAAGTTGCTGAGCGTCTCGCTCGAGGGCACGGTGGGATGAGAAAGGGAAAAGTGAGAAGGGAAAAGTGAAGAGTGAAAAGTGAAAAATTTGCTGCCGCCGTAATAGCTTGGGTGGAAGCAAATTTTGAACTTTTCACTCTTCACTTTTCCTTTCCGAGCGGCAGCAAATTTTTCACTTTTCACTCTTCACTTTTCCCTTATCACTCTTCACTTTTCCCTTCTGTCAGATAACCTCGATGCCCAGCTTCTTGCAGAGGTCGAGGCTCATTTCCTTGAGCTTGAATTTCTGGATCTTGCCGGAGCCTGTCAGGGGGAACTCGTCGATGAAGAAGACGTACTTCGGGATCTTGTAGCGGGCGATCTTGCCGCGACAGAACTCCTGCACGTCCTCCGGCTCCATCTTGACGCCCGGCTGCAGGATGATGAAGGCGCCGACGGCCTCGCCGTACTTCTTCGACGGCACGGCGGCCACCTGGACGTCCTTGATGCCGGGCATGTGGTAGAGGAACTCCTCGATCTCGCGCGGATAGATGTTCTCGCCGCCGCGGATGATCATGTCCTTGATGCGTCCCGTGATGCGATAGAAGCCCTGCTCGTCCTTCACGCCGAGGTCGCCCGAGTGGAGGAATCCGTTCTTGTCGATGACCTCGGCCGTGGCCTGCGGGTTCTTGTAGTAGCCCTTCATCACGTTGAATCCGCGGCAGCACATCTCGCCCTGGACGCCCGTGGGGCACTCCTCGCCCGTCTCCGGGTCGAGCACCTTGACCTCGACGAAGGGGAAGTCGCGTCCGACGGTGGTGCAGCGCTGTTCGAACGTGTCGTTGAGGCAGGTCTGCGTCATGCCTGGCGACGACTCCGTCAGTCCGTAGACCGAGGTGATCGTCATGAACATCTTCTCCGAGACGCGCTTCATCAGCTCCACGGGGCATAGGCTACCGGCCATGATGCCGGTGCGTAGCGACGAGACGTCGAACATGGAGAACATGGGGTGGTCGAGCTCGGCGATGAACATCGTCGGCACGCCGTAGACGGCCGTGCAGCGCTCTTTATGAATGGAGGCCAGGACGACGAGCGGGTCGAACTTCTCGACCATCACCTCGGTGCAGCCGTGGGTGAGGCAGTTCATCGTGGCCAGCACGACGCCGAAGCAGTGGAACAGGGGCACGCAGACGCAGAGCTTGTCCTGCTGCGTGAATCCCATGTTCTCGCCCGTGAAGTAGCCGTCGTTGGCGATGTTGAAGTGGGTCAGCATGACGCCCTTGGGGAATCCCGTCGTGCCCGAGGTGTACTGCATGTTGCAGACGTCGTGACACGTCACCTGGCTCTTTGCCTCCTGCAGCTCGCGGTCCTCGATGTTCTGTCCGAGGAGGAGCAGCTCGGCCGTGTTGTACATGCCGCGATATTTCTCCATGCCGATGTAGACCACGTTCTTCATGAAGGGGAATCGCTCGCTCGAGAGTCGTCCGCGCTCCGACGTCTTCAGCTCGGGCAGCATCTCGTAGGTCATGTCGACGTAGTTGCAGTCCCACGTGCCGTCGGTGATGCAGAGCGTGTGCATGTCGGAGTCCTTGCAGAGATATTCCAGCTCGTTTTGTTTATAGTTCGTGTTGACCGTGACGAGCACGGCGCCGATCTTGGCCGTGGCGTAGAGGAACGTCAGCCAGTCGGGCACGTTGGTGGCCCAGATGCCCACGTTGGAGCCCTTCTCCACGCCGATGGCGAGCAGGCCCTTGGCCAGGTTGTCGACGCGCTCGTTAAACTGGCTCCAGGTGAAGCGCAGGTCGCGGTCGGAGTAGACGATGTATTCCTTGTCGGGCGTCGTCTCGGCCCAGTGCTCGAGCCATTGGCCCAGCGTGCGCTCAGAGAGCGCGTAGCCCTTGGCGCCCGTCTCGGCGGGGTAGGTCCGGTCGGGCAGCGGGCGTCCGGCCATGTCAGTCTTTATGTTGCTCATTGTTTGGTTCTTTTTCGGGATGTCGTTGTTTCGGGATTTCGTTATTTCGGGATTTCGTTATAACGTTATTTCGATATTTCGTTATATCGATATTTCGTTATTTCGACGTTTCGCGATAACTAAAAAATGCCTTGCCGTCAGAACGGGATATAGACCAGCGCCAGGATGCGGGCCGGCTGGCCGACGACGCCGTGGACGTGGTGCTTGACGATGGAGTCGTAGTAGATGCTGTCGCCCTGCGAGAGGCGATAGGTCTCCTTGCCGTAGTCCACCTCCAGCTCGCCCTCGAGCACGTAGATGAACTCCTCGCCCTCGTGGGCCGACAGCTGGAACGTCTTCTCCTCGCTCGGCTGGATGTCGATGATGAAGGGCTCCATGTGGCGGCCGGCCTTCTGGCGGGCCAGCGAGTGATAGTCCATGTTGCGGCGGGTCTCCGTGGCGCCGTTGCTGAAGCTGATGGCGTGGGCCTGCTCGCGGTCGGCGGCGCGGCTGACGACGGGCCCCAGTTCGTCGCTGTCGTCGAGGAAGGTGCCCAGGCGGACGCCCAGTGCGCGCGCTATCTTGATCAGCGGGCCGAGCGACGGCAGGAAGTCGTCGGTCTCGATGGAGCTGATCTGCTCCGCCGAGAGTCCGCTGCGCTCCGAAAGTTCTTCAACGCTGATATTCTTTGATACCCTGATTCCCTTGATCTTTGATCCTACGATTGAATGAATGTTCGACATATTGCTGAAAACCTTTTAAAATGTTTCTGAAAACGGCTGCAAAGTTACGAAATATAACTTAAACGCCACAATATTTTTCAATTATTAACATTGAACGGCCGCAGGGTAACTGATCAGCGAATCGGAGAAACGGCAGCCTTCGGCTGGCGCTCGAGCTCTGCTCGCTTGCTACCGAAGGGACGCAAGAAATTTTTCAAAATTATTTCAAAATTATTCATTTAGTATAATTACGCTTGTCATTTTGTTTAATTTTGTTTTCAATTTTGAATAATTTATTGCGTCCCTTCGGTAGCAAGCGAGCAGAGCTCTAGCGCCCGACGAAGTCGGTTCGATTCTTAATTCGATAAACTGTTACGCCGCA
>JAFUEP010000064.1 GCA_017470345.1 Prevotella sp. | reverse complement strand
GGCGGCAAAGCGTCAAGAGAAGGTCGACGCCAAAGCCCGGAAGCGGCAGGAGAAGACCGACCGCCGCCTCCGCAAGCAGCAGGCCAGAGCTGAGAAGGCCGCACGGAAAGAACAGCTGAAGGCCGAGAAAGCCTTTGCCCGTACACCCGAGGGCAAGGCCGCCGCCCGTCAGGCCAGGATCGACAAGAAGGCTGCCGACCGCCAGGCCCGAATCGACGCCAAGGCCCTGAAGCAAAAGCAGAAGATGGCCAAGCGTCAGGCAAGGATCGACAAGAAGGCCGAGCGTGTACGTCAGCGCATCGAGTTCGAGCACCGCCGCAACCTCGAGAAGCTGAAGCGCGAGATGGAGCGAGCAGATGAGAAATATAAAAACATCAAGTAGAATATGGCAAGGAAAAAGAAATATACGAAACCGTTCCGCGAGAGTGACCGGAATTACCTGTTGGAGGACATCCTGCTGGTCGTCCTGGTAGCGACGTTCGTCTTCGTCCTGCTGATGCTGGCGGGCTGTGAGCGCCGCGAGCTCTACGTCTACGGCGACGAGTTCCACTCGGTAGAGCTCGAGGTCGACTGGCGCAGGTACGCCGACCGCGACCCCGACGGTATGACCGTCTGGTTCTATCCCCTTGACGATCCCACGAAGCAGCCCTACCGCACGACGACGGCCAACGTGCGTCATCACGACCTCTACCTGCCCGGCGGCTATTATCAGGGCGTCGTTGTCGACTATTCGCCTGAGGAATTCTCCCGTCAGGAGTTCCTGAGCCTGGAGCGCATGGATTCTGCCCGCGTGGAGGCCACACCGTCCTCTTACCAACCCGACTCGCTGACGGTAGCGGGCGAGGGAGTGCCCAGGGGGTTGAGCGACGAGGTCAACTGGCAGCTCTACGGCGAGCCAGCGTGGACCGACTATCAGTATCCGCGTCCGCCAGTCCGTGAGGAGACGGGCCTCTACGAGGTGGCCAACCAGCCCGAGGAGATGGCGCTCGACACGCTCGACAACCGTTATGTGGACCGCGGCGAGTACGGCGACTACATCCCCTGGCAGGAGCGCGAGACCTACCAGTCGCAGATCAGAATCACGACCCTGCGCTCCGAGCCCGGGACCATCGTCTGGAAGCTGCGCATCCGCGTGTGGGTCAGGGAGGGGTTCAACTACCTCTGGCAGTCGCCCGCGAGCATCACGGGTTTGGCCGACGGCCATTTCCTGCCGCGCGACGTCATCACCGACAACCCCTGCCTGCTGTCGATCGATGGTTGGGAGACCGAGCGCACGGGCGAGAACAGCGGGTACATCTCCGCGACGCTCAACGTGTTCGGCATCCGACCCGTGACGCTCCGACCCGACCGCGAGGAGCACGAGGGCAGGGAGGTGCAACAGGTCTACAGCTACACCCGTGCCGGCGAGACTGAGCCCGAGTGGTGGGAGTACTATACGAAGAACTGTCTGCCCGAGGACATCCGTCTGAACCTCTCGTTCGTGCTGCGCGACCATGCCACCACGCTCCACTACCACTTCAACGTGGGCCACTATGTCGTCTCGTGGGACAACCAGCTCGTGCTGCGCATCGAGCTCGGCCCCGAGTTCTTCGATCCGAATAACCCGCACGGGGCCAACGGTGAGGGCGGCGACCCCGACAACCCGTCGCCCGACATCATACTGCCCTTCGTCGAGGCCTACAACGGCACGGGCTTCGGTGCCGACGTCACCCCCTGGGAGGACATGCCCCCCGTCGACATCTCGTTCTGAAAGAGTAACAACTCTAATATAGTAATTCAATCTTTTATGTTAAATTAAAACTTTTTGATTATGAGAAAGATTTATTTATTTGCAGGTCTGGCCGCCATGATGCTCGCCTCCTGCTCCAGCAACG
>JAFUEP010000028.1 GCA_017470345.1 Prevotella sp. | reverse complement strand
GTGTTCTGGGAGAGGGTCTGGGAGAAGCCCTCGCCCTGCCCCACGATCAGGAGCAGAGCAAGAGCCATTATTCGTAGAATCCGGTTTTTTCTTTCTATCACGAATTTGAGAATTTGAGAATCGATCCGGGATTTATTTTCTGTCCCGAATTTGAGAATTTGAGAATTGTTCCCGGAACATTTTTCTGTCCCGAATTTGAGAATTTGAGAATTGGCTGCGCACAGATTTGTGCGCAGATGATTACTCGGACTTATATTGTTTCTTTTCATACGTCTATACCTTAATATTATATAGCCAAATTCTCAAATTCTCTAATTCGTGATCAGAAAAAACTTACTTGACGACCTTCACGGCGTGAGCCAATTCTCAAATTCTCTAATTCGTGATCAGAAAAAACTTACTTGACGACCTTGACGACCTTGCCGTCGCTTCCGCGCTGGATGGTCAGGCCCTTCGTCGTGGCCTTAACAGCGCGTCCGCCGAGGTCGAAGGCCTCCTGTACATTGTTCATTGTACATTGTACATTATTGACCCCCGTGACGACGGCCTGGCTGGTGAGCTGGACGGGAGCCTTCAGCGAACCGAGCATGGCGCCGAAGGGGACGGTCTGGTCGATGTCGAACAGCTCGCCCGTCAGCTCGTTGCGCAGACGGAACGACACCTGCTCGCCGTTGTTGGCATGGACGGTGATGAACATGCGGCCGTCGATGCAGACACCCTCGCCGCGGCACTCGTCGCCGACAAAGGCACCAATCGACCATTGTTCATTATTCATTGTACATTGTTCATTGACAACGGCCACGATCGACATGTTGTCGCGGTAGGGGCGCGGGTCGTACTGCCAGGCCGAGCGCGGGCTGACCTTGCGGCGGGCGTTGCCACCGGGCTGGACCTGATCGTCAGGCGTATAGACGTTCACCTCCGACTGCCAGTCGAATGACGACACGACGTCGGTGCTGTTATAATAGAGGTAGGACTGCCAAGGCTGCATGCCCTTCAGCGTGCCCGTCCACGACGTGCCGTCGTACTCGACGAAACCGCCGTCCTTCGACACGATCTTGTCGCCGGCCGCACCCTGGATGCCGAGCTGGTCGAACGTCATGAAGTGATAGTAGGGATAGGGAATCCAGGTCCAGCCGCGCAGCAGGTTCTGCGGCATGGCATCGGGTTGATAGAAGCCGCTGAATTGGATCTTGGCGTCGTCAATGCCGCGGTCGCGCGTGGCCTTGATCTTATAGGCCACCAAGCCCTTGAGACCATTGTCGTAGAGGTCGCCGAAGTAGCCGATCTCAGAGTCGCGGGCCATGAGCTCGTCCTGCGAGCGCACCTCGAGGATGCCGTCGGTGCCGAAGTAGTCGGTGAACTCGCGGTTCGAGATGCCGGTCCAGAGCGTGCGCCACTGCCAGCCCTCGTCGAGCGTGAGGGCCACGCCGACGTTGACGTCGCTGTCGATGACGTTCAGATAATTGCTCTCGTCAGAATAGGTCAGCAGCAACGAGCCGCCGTCGGGCTCCTGCGGATAGACGTTGATGACGATGGTGCCGTCAGCCTGCTTCACGGGCTTGTCGAAGGTCATGTAGGTCCACGAAGCAGGCAGATTGTTGGCCGTGCCCGAGGACAGGAAGGCGCCAAGGTCGACGTCGGCATCGGCGGGCTGCGGCGTCAGGACGATCTGATAGGTCTGGCCGATGGCCATATCGGTGGGATAGTCGGTGGTGAAGCCCTTCAGACCCTCCTTGACAATAATCTTAAAGGTGCGCTCCACCGTTGTGCTATGATCCTGACGAGGATCGATGAGGTTGGCCAGGAAGTCGGTGTAGGTGATGGCCATCGTGACGGTTGTCTCGCCGATGGCTAGGGCTGTGGCATTGACGGTGACGTCAACCGGCGTGTTGGTGGCTGTCCGTCGGATTGTGACATTAACGGTGGCCACATCGGGATTGCTCGACGTCGTCGTGGCGGTGACCATGCTGGCATTGGCGGGCACAAAGGTGATGTTGTCTTTCACCTGCTCGGAGATGTCAACCTGGGTGCCGTCATAGGTCGTGACGATGTCGCCACCGAAGCTGACGTCGTTGGCCTGGATGAAGATGCTGAAGTTCTTGTAGGCTGACTCTACGCCAGAACCGTCATCGGCCACGGCCTTGACGCGGCCGATACCAGCGCTTTGGGCCAGCACCCTGCCGTCTGAGAGCGTAAAATTATTTGCCACTTCAAAATGATAGCTCTTGTTGGTGGCATCCTCGGGCAGGATCGTCACGACAGACTTGAGATAGTCGGTCGGGTCGTCACCGACGTTAAGCCAGGTAATGTTTGCCGTATTGATCGTGATGCTCGTCACGGGCACGACGACATGCACCGTCACCGTGGCCTCGAGGCGGGGAAGGTTAGACGAGCTGTTATAGTCGAACACCTGGGCCGTCATCGTGACGTCGCCGCCGGCCAGGGGATTCCAGCCGTCGGCATCGGTCAATGGGGCGACGATGGTCTCGTCGGCCGATTTCCACACAATTTGGTCGGTGGCATCGGCGGGATCCATCGTGACGGCGGCTGCCAAGGCGGCAGTGAGGGTCTCGCTGTCGCCCTTGTTGACGGTGATTTCAGGTGTGTTGACGACGAGGGCCGTGGCGGGATTGATGATGGTCACTTCCATCGTTTGCCAGAAGTTAGGCAGGTCGGCATAGTGGACCATCACAGGAACTCCCTCGGCTACTTGCAGACCGGTGAGCATGTTGTTCTCGATCTTCACCTTGTCAGCCTCGCGAGAATAGTCGTATGTCAACTTCGAATAGTCGATCTCAGCGTTCTCAGGATAGGGGAGGATGACGGTCGTCAGGTCAAAGGGCACATCCTTCGTGACGGCGATTGTTTTGGGCACTATCAGGTCTGTCAGTCCCTGCTTGACGACGACGGTGAGGGTGAAGGTGCTCTCACTGAAGGTCTCGCCGGTCGGGTCGGCATTGTAGTCGGGATAGCTGACGGTGAAGGTCAGCGTGGCCGTGCCGGTGCCGTTCACCAGGATGCTGCCGACCAGCTCGCCACGCCTGGACTCGACAGAGGGTTCGACCACATCGGGGTTGTCAGACGTGACCTCGATGTTGAGGTCCTCATAGCCTTCGGGAGTGAAGGTGACGAGCTGCTTGACCTGGTCGAAGATGTCGAACTCCGAGTCGTAATAGGTCACCTCGAGGGTCGAGGGGTTGGCCTGTCCGGCCTTAGCCCAGTTCTGAACATTCACCTCGACAACGCAGGAAACACCGACGCCATCGAGGGTGACGCTGACATAGGTCGAGCCGCTCTTGAGGGCCTTGATCGACGTCTGGCTGACGGACAGCACGGACGCATCGGCATTGGGGCCAATCGAATAGACGACGGCGGGCGGCGTCTGCTCCACGTCCTCAGGCAGGATCGTGTAATAGTCCTTGATGCGCTCGATGATGTCGTCGCCGACGTTACAGTAGAGCACGTCGCCGTTGGGCTCGATGGCCCACTCCGTGCCGGAGAGGACGACGAGATTGCTGGGCTCACCGTACTTGCCTTCGTTGGCAAAGGTGATGGTCTGGCTTGGCGTCAGTTCAATCACGGCATTGCTTACTTCGTCGAAGACCTTAAAGGTGATGGGCTTGCCCGTGTCGCTGTCGCTGTCGCCGAAGTTGCCCGCGACGTTGAGGACGAAGTAGTTCTTGTCCACATAAGTCGGGAAGGCGGGATTCGCCGCACAACGGGCCACGGCACGACACTCATCGCCGACGAAGGCTGCCACCTCGTAGGTAGAGTAGTCATCAGACTGCTGGTTGGCAAGATCCAGCTTGGCATAGACCACCGTCGAGCCGTAGGAACCCTGCTGACTGGGGTCGAAGCTGAGCTCGAAGTGGGAGTCCTGCGCCCACATGCCCGCGAAGCTGGCGAGCAGAGTGAGTAAAGTCAGAAATCGTTTCATAATGTTGATTGATTGTTTGAGATGAATAATAATAATTTCACGGAAAAGAATGCATATTTCGGCGGTTTCATCGTCGCAGACGCTCCATCAGGCGCCGCCACAGCGGAGGCTTCGCCGCTGCTGCCTGCTGCCGGGCCTCGAGCTCCTCCTGCTTGAGGTTGATGGCCCGGATTTCGGCCTGCTGCTGGTCGATGTCCTCCTGCGTAGCAGAGAAACTTGAATAATCCATAGTGTTCATGACGTCAGAAAATGAATGAATTCGGGGCAAAGATAGGGAAAGAAACTGAAAGCGAGTTGCAAATAATTATTAAAGGTTTGTCATTTTCTGCGATTATCGACGTCCGCTATTTGTAAATATGTGACATAAAGAAAATGCTAACCACTGAATGTCAAGTGATTAGCATTTACAAATTAACAATTAAGAAATATACAACCTATTTGGCCCGCCTTGCCCACTGCGAGGGGCTCATGTCGAAAGCCTTCTGGAAGGCATGGCTGAAGTGGGCCACGTCGCTGAAACCGGTGCGATAGGCCACGTCGCTGATCGAAAGCTCGGGGTGCTTGTCGAGCAGGCGCTGGGCGTTGGCCAGCCGGATCTGCAGGATATAGGTGGCGGGAGTGCGGCCGGTGATGGCGCCGACCTTGCGGCGCAGCTGTCCGGTCGACATGTTGAGGTGCTGCGCGATGGTGTCGACATCGCTCTGTCCGCGGCCCATGAGGGAGCAGACGAGGTCGGTCAGACGGCCGATGAACTGGGCATCGCTGCGCGAGAGGAACTTGCCGTCCTGCGCCGACTGGTCGGAGCCGAGGGTCAGCATGCGCGAGAACTTCTCGCGCAGCAGCCGGCGCGTCTCGAGCAGCTGCTCGACGCGGGCCGTCAGCTCCTGGGCGTTGAAGGGCTTGTAGAGGTAGGCGTCGGCGCCGGCCTCGATGCCGCGGATGAGGTCGTCGCTGGTGGTGCGTGCGGTGATGACGATGACGGGCACGTGGCTGACGACCTCTGAGGCTCGGACCATGCGGCAGAACTGCAGTCCGTCGACCTCAGGCATCATGAGGTCGGTGATGATGAGGTCGGGCACAATCTCGCGGGCCTTCTCGAATCCGATGCGGCCGTTGGTGGCATAGAAGATCTCGTAGCGGTCGCGGAAGAGCGACCCGATGTAGTAGGCCACGTCGCGGTTGTCCTCGATGACGAGCAGTCGGACGTTGTCGTCGTCAGTCGCATCGCTGACGTCGCTGTCGATGAGCTCGGCGTTGCCCGACGGGGTGAGCCCCGTGGCGGCAAAGGCGGCCAGGCCGCGCCGCTCGTCGTCGGTGAGCGGTCGCCACTGCCCGACGGTGACGGGCATCGTGACGGTGAAGATGGAGCCGTGGCCGGGCGAGGAGTCGACCTCGATGCTGCCTCCGACGGCCGTGATGATCTGTCGGACGAGGGCCAGTCCGACGCCCGTGCCCTGTGCGCTGCTGTCGTCGCCCGCCTGATAGAAAGGCTCGAAGATGTGCTGCTGGTGCTGGCGGTCGATGCCGCAGCCGTCGTCGGCCACCTGGAGCAGGAAGTGCTGGTCCTCGCGGCGGGTGGTGATGCGCACGTGGCCGCCCTTGGGTGTGAACTTCAGTGCGTTGGAGACGAGGTTGTTGACCATCTTCATCACGTAGTCAGGCACAAAGTCCATCGTCACCTCGTTCTCGCGCGGCGCAAAGATGAGCTCGATGCCCTGAGAGTGGGCATAGTCATAGAACGTCTCGACGATCATCGAGAGATAAGGCACGATGTTGTCCGTGCGCCAGTCGGGCTCCGCCACGTTGGCCTGCACCTTCGACAGGTCGAGCAGCTGGTTGATCAGCGCAAGCAGCTGCGAGCCCTCGCGCTCGATCATCGTGCCGGCAGCGCTGACGGCCTCGCTGGGGTCGGCCTGCAGCTGGCGCCCCTTGCCGAGGATGACGGTCAGCGGGGTGCGGAACTCGTGGGTGATGTTGGTGAAGAAGTTCTCGCGGGTGCGCTGCAGGCTGAGCAGCTGCTGGTTGGAGCGGTTCTTCAAGCGAATGGCATAGAGGAGGAAGGCGAGCGCGACGAGCATCAGCGCGACGACGGCGATGCCCGAGAAGAGGATGATGCGGCTGGTGCGGGCGCGGGCGTCGCTCTGCTCCTGCAGCTCGGCGTTGCGGAACTCGGCGTTAGCCTTGCCCAGCGCCTCGTGCAGGTCGGCCATGTGGAGCGAGTCGGCCATCTGGGCATAGCGTGTGATGGCCTCCAGCGCGCCATGCTCGTCGTAGGGCAGCAGGGCCTCGTGGAGCGCCTTGAGGTCATAGCAGACGGCACGCGTGTTGCCCTCCTGCTCCTCGATGCTGATGGCCTGCCGCAGGGCGTCGGCCGCCTCGTGGTTGCGGTGGAGGTCGAGCAGGTTGTGAGCCTTATAGACGAGGCTGATGGCCAGCAGGTTGCGGTCGGGGACGGCCATCTGGTTGACCAGGTCGATGGCCTGCTGGGCAGCCTGCAGTCCGCGCTCGTAGTCGCCCTGGCGGTTGTAGGCATAGCTGATCTGCGAGAGGTGGTTGACGGCCCCGGCGCTCGACCCAACGGCCTTGGCCGCCTCGACGGCCTGCCATCCATAGTCGATAGCACGGGCCGTGTCGCCGGCGAAGCTGTAGACCTCGCAGGCGATGCCGAGCGCGTTGTGGGTGTTGTTGTTGAGTCCCAGGCGGGCGTTGGTCTCGATGGCCTTCTCAACGAAGTCGGTGGCCTCGGCGGGCAGCCGGAGGCTGATGTTGATGCAGGCCAGGTAGAGGTAGGCGCGCGACTGCTGCAGCAGGCGGCCCTCCTGCTGGGCATACTTCACGGCCTCCTGGGCGGCCTCGGTGGCCTCGCTGACCTGTCCGGTCTTATAGAGCAGGTAGGCGCGGTCGCTCATCATCGTGGCGCGGATCTCGGAGTGGCTGCCGGCGAGCGGCATGGCGCGGTCGATATAGCTGAGGGCGCGGTCGAAGTAGGCGGTGTTATAATAGAAGCGGTCGGCGGCGAACCATACGCGCAGGTCGACGGAGTCGGCCGGTGCGGAGGCGGGTGGCAGCGGCAGGCTGTCGACCACCTCGTCGCCCTCGATGCACAGCGACACGAGTCGGCGGGCCAGCTCGGCCTTCTGCCCGCGGTCGGCCGCGTCGTAGAGGGCCAGCAGCGAGTCGACCGTCGCCACCGGATTGTCGGCAGCGCGGCCCGCAACGGCTGCCAGGCAGCCCAGGATGACGGCCACGATCCTCAGTTTCATCATCGCCTGCGTTCAGAATCTATTTGCCTTCTATATAACTAATGGTTATTACACCGCTTTGCAGTAGGAGGCGACGTGTCTCACGTCGCAATCCAGCAGGTTGATGCGACGTGAGAC
>JAFUEP010000027.1 GCA_017470345.1 Prevotella sp. | reverse complement strand
CTTTTATGTCTTTTTAAGAATGAGTTTAGCAAACATCGGAAAATTCAAGTTATCACTTAAAGCATTGATACTTAGCGTATTTACTTTCATTTGCTTTCTTGTCTTTTCAAACGTATTTTGTAGGACTAAGATATTCTTGACGTCCTGCTCCTCGTTGTTCATGGCGATGTACACGGAGATCGCACCGACAACGGCAACTACACCGGCGATGGCATAGCACAGCTTCACTACATAAGGAACATACTTCGCAATCTCCTCCGTGACGGTGGAGAGAGCATTGGTTCCTGCGGTGTAGTCACCAGCTGCGTTCTGCGCAAAGGTTACGGCAGTACCGCAAAGAAGCATCATGGCGAGCATCTTCATGCGATTGGCACTGAAGAGATTCTTAGCAAACTTTTTAATTTTCTTCATTTCTTTCTTACGTTTTACAGATTTTGTTAATTACTATTCACACGATTCTTCTCTCTTGGCCATTTGAGATTTTTCGTTATCCTGTTTATTTGTTATCCTGTTTGTTATCGTATTTGTTATCCTAAATGATATTATATCCGAAGAAGGCAGGGAATAAGATGAATGCTCCAATCATGAACAGGCAAGCTCCGACGAGCATCATAATGCTCTTAGTGATGTCACCTTCTCCAGTTGTCATCTTGAAATAAATCTGCAATGCACCAATGATGGCAACGATAGCAGCGATGGCATAGGAGAGATAGACCACATACAGCATCATTGTAACTGTATAGTCATGCGCATTCGCCAAAGCATCCGCTCCCCAGCTATAGTCAACACCTCCGCATTTAGCAGATGCTAACATTGGCTGGAAGAGCAGGATGCCAGCCGAACAAAAACCGACAATCTTATGTGTTACACCCAAACCTGTTTTCATACGTTATCCCTTGAATAGAAGATTTTCGGACCACCAGGCTTCTGGTTAAGCAGCATGTTCACCATGACATCAGCCTCAGTTTCACCTGTGCTGTCAACATCCACGTCTTCCATGGAATCCTGCAAACGTTGGCATTCTTCCTCGACACTGGTATGTTCCTTCTTAATCTTTTCCTGGTACTTGTTTGCATCGTCATCATTTTCAATCCAAGTGACGGACGATGGTTCTTCCTGTTCTTCAGTGGTATCACCATTAAGATGGAATCCATCAGCATCTTCAGTAATGCTAATAGGTTCTTCCTGATTCTGCATCTGACTGACATCAAAGTCTTCCTCTTCTGTCTTGGGGGCATCTTTCTTCGCGTACAAATCCTGCATGATGATTGCGGAATAGTAGATGACATAGATGACTGTCAGAACTAATACGAATATGGCAAATGCACTCATTTTGATACTTGAATTTTTGGTTCGACTTAAAATTTGCGAGTGCAAAGGAACATAGATAAATCTACATAAAATGAAGAAAATTTGAATTACAATCGAATATTAACAGGAGTTTAGTTTTGAGTATAATATTGCAGAAAATATCATACTCGAAAACATGAAAACACAAAAAAAGGAGCCTCGGTTGAGACTCCTTATATACATGGCAGCACAAGATGGCTACAGTTCGGAATTAGGCTGTTTTACGAGATAGTCATTCAAATCATTATAAGGATTGAATCTGTGCGTCTCGTCAATCACAATATCACCAAGAGTATCTTTCATAGATAGAAATGTACGCTTGCCACCATCGTCATTGTCGAGATAGGAGTGTACATATTTATATGAAGAAAGCACACTCATAGCCTTATCAAGGCAGTTGATGGAGTTCAATATCATATAATCACATTGATATGGCAAGCAAATACGGCTGCTCTTTATGTCGGAGAGCATCATGTATGAAAGGAAATCCATAAATCCCTCGAATATTATGATATGCTCCTGGATCTCCTCGTTACTCTTCCGAATAAGAGTTACATCTTTATGCCCTATACATCCTTTATAATATTGGTTTCTGATTTCGTACCCTCCAATTCTATTACGAAAAGCGATACCGAAATAGTGCTTGTTGCGAAGGTCATAATGGACTTCACAACAATACACACGGCTTAGATTTACATCAATTTTCCGCTTCAGCATATACGATAACAGAGCTTGATGTGTAAGAGGATGGTACGCTACATTATGCATCTGCCCGGACTCCTGCCTTTTTGGTGGGGCATCTTTCCGATGATAGATAGCGTTAATGAATGAATTGCTTTTAGGCGCGAGTATGGTAAGGGCTTCACTGGTGGTCTTCACATTGTATAGCCCTTTTATTAAGTCGAGGATGTCACCACCTTCCCCTAAACCATAGTCATACCATTCATTTCGGCTGGAGTCAACCTTGAAAGAAGGTGAGCTCTCACTACGGATTGGGGAGTTGTACCAATAAATGTGTCCCCTCTGCTTTACTGCCTTGTGTCCTTCCTGTTCAAGAAAGTCCACTAAATTGATGAGTTTGGCTTGTGATATATTCATAGTTTACATCGTAAGTATGCCAGTACATATATATAAACATCCAAACTAAACTAAACCGTCCTCATCAGTATCTTCTGACGGTTTTTCCGATTCCTGTTTCTGTGGGACATACTGGTAAGCCTTATCAGTCTTCAGTATCAGTCCCATCTCAATCAGGTATCGGAGCAAGCTGATGATGGTGTTTCGACCTCGTGAATAACCAATGTTAGAATAACCATCCATCAGGAGGTTAATCATCTTTGAATAACCCAGTGGAGCATTATCGCCAACAACGCTTTCAATAGCCTCTCGATGCTGTTCTTCCGTTAATCTGGAGAAGTGCATCTTCTTGTCACGTCTGGCAAGTTCAGCCTTGTAACCTTCCACGTAGTCTGGAAGACCGTTGTTGTCGATGCGAAACGCAAAAGGGGCGAATTCCTTGTCTCGAATGAACATGGCTTTCACCTCGCTCATGTTGCTGTCATCAATATTCTTGGTAATCTGGAGCACAGTCTCAGCCTTGTTGTTCAACTCGGAACCAATATGGCCACGGGTGTTGTCATCGCCTTTGTTCAAGTGAAGCACTGTGTGAATGTGAAGGTCATAGAAACTTGACCATCGCATCAGATCATTGATAATGTCAAGAGCCTCACTTGGATTGTTAATGTCCCTGAGCAGGTCACGGACTCCATCGATGACAACCAAGCCATATCGTGAATCGCCACGTAATGCCAGGGTGATGATGTCGCGTCTCTGTTCTGGGGTGTACTCACGCAAGACAAAGAAGTCGATGAGTCCGCTTTCCTTGTTCAATGGAAGATTAGCCAGCTTCAGTATTCGCTCTAGAACCTTATGGCAGTGGTACTTGCTCTGTTCCGTATCAATATAAAGAATCTTTTTCTTGTCTTCAGGCAAGTGTGCCTTATATCCAAGAATCTCTTTACCTGATATGGCAGCAGCAACAATAGCAGAGACGTTGAACGTCTTCTTACTCTTTGGCTTGCCGACCGAAGCACTGAAGTTGCCCAGGGTTGCTATTGTTGCCCCTCCGCAAGTGATGATTTCAGGTGGAAAAGCGTATTCCTCAGTAACCTTCAGCTTAATGTGCTTTAATAGTTGTTCAAATGTCTTCTGGTCAATTCTCTGATTGCCTAATGTTGTTATGTCCATCATTTCTTTTTGTTTTTATTATTGAAATTTCCTTTGAATAGATTCTCCATGTGAGTGGCTGCATATTCTTCAATCTCGTCATCAGACATGACTCTGGTTTTAGCAATCCATCTGTTAAGATCATCTCTACGAATAAAAATGGTCTTTCCATTAGGCTTGTAAATGGGGAGTTCGTGTTTGCTGGTTAATCTATAAACCAAACTCGGAGAAAGATTAAGATAGTCCGCTGCTTCAGTGACAGTCAGATACTCTTTTAGAATATACATTTTTCTCTCAATGAAAAGCATGTGAGTAGCGAGGTCTTTGAGCGTCCCGAATCTTCTAAGGAAGTATTCAAGATTGTTTAGCTTTTCAATCGTTGACTCAATGTCTTCAGATTTTTCAAGAACTTTTTTTGCAGCTTCGAGTCTGTCAAGTAAGCTTATGATATGTACATTGTCCAGTTGGTTAGCTTGGGGAATCTCATTTGTTTTCATTGTTATTGCTTATTTCGTTATATGTTTTGTTCTGTAATAGCCAGTCATCAAGCTCGCTTCTATCGAAATAAATAAGCTTACCAGTAGGCTTGTAGTGAGGAATTTTACCGTTGCTCGTCAATTTATACAGATGTGATTCAGTAATGCCCATATATTCACAAGCTTCTGCTACTGTTAATACTGTTTTGACTTCACTATAGAACCTATCAATGTGTTCAATCGTCAATAGTTTTGGATTGATATAGTCCAATTTTTCTTCAATACAATGAAGACGCTTGGGAATGTCACAGTTAACAAGGTCTGTGAGTCGCTGATTTATGGAAACAATCATTTCCAATGCATTTTCTGATATTGTCGTCTTACGTCTGCCCATTTTTTTACTTAATGATGTTATACATATAGAGGTTGCCCTCCGTTACCAATGTGAACCGGTTACGGAGGGCAAAAGTACATGGATTATCAAACATGAGAAAGAGAGATAATAGAGTCTATCTCTGATTCTCTCGTTTACTCTCTGACTTTATCTTTGCAGTTATTTGTCAGAGTTTCTTTTTCTTTGATATTTCAGCCCAATAGGATGTACTGCTTCATCAATAATTTTCTCTTGGGCCGACATCTCCAAATCCGAAATTGAATATAGTGCGGATGATAAGGATCTCTGTGTCAATACGCCTTTTCCTGTAGAGCTGACAATGCACTTTTGATGCGCAATTACGTTCTGCCAGTTACGGATAATGAGATTGTGGAGTGATAACTGATCGAAGAAAAATGCAACCAGTCGATTGTTACGCGAATGAAGAGGTTGGGATAATTTGCCATCCAAGAGAGAAGATAGGTCTGTGGAATCTATAACTTCGCTGAATATTTGAGCCTCATTACAACAATTGGCAAGAGCAATGAGGTCATCACTGTTAAGGCATGAGCATAAATTGAGGTCGGCAGCGTCTCTCACTTTTGAACGTGCAATAAAGTTCTGTGAAGAAGGCATTGTAGTATTAAACAAATGAAGCAGTTCTATCAACTCTGATTCACTTATGTTCTCCTTATTGAAAAATAGCTCAATAAGGTCTCTTCGATTGGATAGAAGCGAATCGAGAATACGATAGTTCTTTTGATGCTCATTCTTACTCCATGCATCTAAGTCATCGTGAAACTCATGACTATAGACAAAATCATCAGCATAACGCTGATAAAGTTTGCCTTGGTTAACAACTTCGACCTGATAGAGGTCATAGGCTTCGCGGAGCATTTCGAGCAATCCCGAATCACCGCTCTTTGCAGCAGTCAGATGTCCTGACCACGTAAGTCTCTCGAAAAAGAGAGAGAGAGAATTTTTCTTTTCTCATTGCTTTTAATGTTTATTAAAGTGAATAAAAATATATAACTTGATGGCTTGCGCCAATCATTATTCTCGATGTCATGTAGCAATAGGGAATGCTTCTCTCTCTTCGGTAGCCACAATCGAATTACAGGCTGTCGTACCTCATGGGCAGACAGCCATTTATGATAGATCATATTTGCAATTCTAACAATCATAATAAGACAATTTGAACTGCAAAGGTAAGATTCCTCTGTGCAGTCATTCTTCACAGGAGAACAAAAAACAAAAAAATGTGAGCAAATTTAATTTGCCCACGTATAAAAGTGATTGAAATACCCTTAATATGGGTTATCCGTTATTGTATTTCGAAGCGATTCTTTTTAATTCCACATCGAAAGTCCCAAAGTTTGGCTTTCTCTGCATAGCCACTAAACCTGTAACCAGACTTCCTTTATGAGGAGCATGACCATTGACAGAGAAACATGCAACAGTCTTAACCCAGTAGTCTTTGTTTGTCTTTGAGAATGTAAAATAAATGAAGTAGGAGAGGTGTTGTTGACTCTTCATCCATTCAATGGGTTTCCTGGTTGTTTGGTTTCCAAGGTTGAAGATGCTGAGAAAGTCTTCAACCGTAGTATCAGGACTTATGTAGCCGTGGTCAAGTAGTTCTTGATAAAGCGCACGTACACGACGGGCACCATAGGCAGCATCAAAATATTTGTCTTCATTTGGTGCAGTGAGCATAGTAAAGTCAACTTCGGGATAGAGCTGCATAAGTTTTCCGGCTCTTTTGAATTGTCTTTCGCTGATAGGTAATGTGGAAAGTTTATTAGCCCTGTTGATGCCCCATTGTTCTTCGAAATGTGACCATTTATGTCGCATAGTTAAATGAAGTAGTTCACCAATGGCAAAGGCGATAATCTTCAGCGTGTAGTTGTCTGTGTCGCCCTTTGGTTGATATTCAGCGGTCAAATAGCCTGCACTAACTGCACGGTCAAAAAGGGCAGCAGCTTCCTCATTGGCAAATTCGTCAACCAAGTATCTGAATTTGCCTTTAGACTCTTGATTGATGTTATAGCAGAGATCATGAATAGAATTCATCGCATTGACAACTCCAGTAAGGGCATCAAGAGTATTTTGAGGAAGTGTGTCTTTTCCATCATTTATGTAGTTCTCTAGCATTTCTGGAGAACCGAGTGACGCTATCTTCTCAATGATGATTGGGTCAGGATTAAAGTTAATATAGAGCATTATATCCTCCTTCCACTGCTCGAATTGAAGCAATTCTTCAGCGTAGAATGTTAACTTAGTGTTTCCACCTATGCAGATGTCATATATGAGTTGCTTCGCGAACTTATTGAACTTCACAAAGCTCAAAACTGCTTCTTGTCTTGTTACCATATATATAATGTATAGAGAATTCTACTTACTTATGTCTGGAATCAAGTTGACTGCTGCTTGTTTGTTTTTGTCAAGAACTTTGGCGTAAATCTGAGTTGTCGAAAGTTCTCTGTGGCCAAGGAGCTTAGATACTGTGTAGATGTCGGCTCCGAGGTCGAGCATCATTACAGCGAATGTGTGACGAGCACAGTGGAAAGTTAGGTTCTTAGAGATACCTGCTGCAAGTGCCCATCGTTTTAATTCGAGTGAAGTCCATGCACCATAGGTGAAACCCTCAAACACTCGGTCAACATCATTGCGACGGGTTCCTAAATAGGCTGCTGCCTGGTCTGAAATATCGAGGTATTCCTGACCACCTGTTTTCTTCTGTTTGAAAACAATACGAGTGTATTTTCCAAATTTCTGGACTTCACCCCATGTCAATTTCTCGATGTCGCTCTTACGGAGTCCAGTCAGACAAGAGAACAGGAATGTCGCTTTTAGAATGGGATAGTTACATGGAGTTGCAGCCATCTTCTTGACTTCATCGAGGGTCAGGTATTCACGGGCTACCTCTTCCTGCTTAAATCCTTCGACACCTCTGATTGGATTCTTGTCGATAATATGTTCTTCAAATGCCTGATTAAGACATGCACGTAGTTTATTGAAGTACGATACCTTAGAGTTCTGTGACAAACCAACAAATACGTAAGAAACCTTTGGGTCAGTTTTCTTCTGAGCATCTTTCTCTGCTGTGTTCAGATAATCCTTAAATCCCTGAATCCACTCGGCATCAATATCATCAAAGGTAGTTGCTTCATCACAGTAAACTTCCAGATGCTTCAAACAGCTATGCCAGTTTCCCCAGTTACCATTTGAGTCTGGAGTCTTCAAACGGTCTTCACACATCTGACGATAGTAATCAAGGAAACGAACACCGCCTTGTTTGGGTTGTGTGATGTCAAATTTACCATTGATGATTTCTAATTCACGTCTTGCTCTCATGGCATTGGCTGCTGCAAGAGCCTGACGGTTTTGTTCTCTTTCCTGCGCTGTAGTAGGGACTACCTGATAAAGCTTCAGGTATTCCTTATGACGCTTGCCACCTACATTGATGTCAAGGTACAGGCTTGAACTTCCATCTTTAAGCTTCTTTTCGCGAAGCTTAACTTGTCCTCTTTGGACGCTTGCTGATTTTTTCTTTGCCATAGTCATTAATCGTTTTAGAAATTACCACCGACTTTTGTTTCGAGGGACACTTTTTCTGTCCCCGGGGGACAGTTTTTGACCCTTTGCGACTATTTCGGGGGACAACTGGGGGACAAAGTTAAAGAAAAATCTGCAAATAAACAATACCCAAAACAAAAATCTGCAAAGATAAGCACAAACTTTAACACTTGAAAATAAGGGTGTTACGGGCTTATTTTTGCAGATTTTATTATTTTCTTTGTAGTGGCTTCACTTTCCCACGCAGAATCTACTTTCCGACGCAATAGTGCTTAAAAATATTTTCGAGGACTTCGGTGGGCATGATGCGGGCTTGACCGGTGATCTGGGCTAGATTGTCGAGGACAAGACGAAGGTCTTCGGAGAGAAGGTCGGAAGGGAGATTTTGGCGTAAGCCGATGAGGACGCGGGACAGGTTTTCGTGGGCTTGCTGGAGCGCCTGATAGTGACGGGCACTGCTGACGATGATGTCGCTGTCCTGTATTTCAGGGATGTTGGCGGCTTGGTAGATGGCCAGTTCAAGGGCGTCAAGCGACGGGGCGTGCTTGGCACTGATAGAGATGACGGGCCGACCGGCAATGGCTGTGCAGTCGACGGGGCCGAGGTCGCTTTTGTTGTGGATGGGGATAAGTGCTTTATCTTCGGTGCGCTTCAGCAGGTCGGCCACTTCTGCTTCGGCAGGTGCCTGGTCGAACAGCCAGAGAACGATGCGGGCTTTGGTAATGGCATCGTAGGTGCGCTGAATGCCGATCCGCTCTACCTGGTCAGTGGTTTGGCGGATGCCAGCGGTGTCGATGAAACGGAAGGTGATGCCTTGAATGTCGATGACGTCCTCTATGGTGTCTCTTGTCGTACCGTGCACATCGGAGACGATGGCCCGTTCTTCCTTCAGCAGGCGATTGAGCAAGGTCGATTTCCCTACATTGGTCCGGCCGATAATGGCGACGGGCACACCCTGCTTAAGTGCCAGGCCTGTTTCGAAGGAGTGGGCGAGGGTTGTGATGCGTTGGTCGGTCTTTTCTGCGAGAGTGAGTAGCTGGGTGCGGTCGGCAAACTCGAGGTCCTCGTGGTCGGAGAAGTCGAGCTCGAGTTCGAGAAGGGTGGTCAGTTCAAGGAGCTGATCACGTAGCTTGGAGAGTTCGGAGGAGAAATGCCCTCGCAGCTGGCTCATGGCCATCTGGTGGGAGGCGCGGTTAGTGGAAGCGATGAGGTCGGCCACAGCCTCGGCCTGCGAGAGGTCCATCTTGCCGTTGAGATAGGCACGCTTGGTGAACTCGCCTGGCTGGGCCATACGGCAACCGGCTTGCACCAGCAGGTCGAGAATGCGACGGGTGATGTAGCGGGAGCCATGACAGCTTATCTCGACGGAATCTTCACCAGTGTAGCTGTGAGGGGCACGGAAAATGCTGACGAGGGTCTCGTCGATGACCTCGGTGGTGTTTCCTGACGGAGATGCGTCAGGCACGGGGGCTGTGATGCGGGCGAAGTGGATGGTGTTGGCGGGGGTGGTTGCGGTGATACCGCAACATACGGAACTGGTTATGGACAGGGCTTTGGGTCCGCTGATGCGTATGAGGGCGATGGCTCCGCCGGGGGCTGTGGCCGGTGCGCAGATGGTGTCGTTGTTGTTCATTTCTTTTTTGCCCATGTGTTAGCGAGGATAAGGAAAATCATTGTTAGAAAGAAGAACACAAAACGAAGTCGCCCTTACCCATCATGAAAATGACGGCAAGGACGATAAAGAGAATGGCCAAACTGATGCCAATGATCATATCCGGTCGAGCACTTTCTGGATGAGTGTGTCGATGGAGTTTTTGTACTCGGTGTTCATCTCCTTGGCGTAGCGGTTGGCGATGACCATGCAGCAGGTCATGGCTCTGTGGCCGAGCAGTGAGGCGAGTCCGGCCACGGCCGACGATTCCATTTCGAAGTTGCAGATCTTCATGCCTTCATATTCGAAGGCCTCAATCTTCTCGTTCTGTTGGGGGTCGGCAATGTCGGCGCGGAGCACTCGGCCTTGCGGGCCATAGAACCCGCCGCAAGAGATGGTGTAGCCGCGCACCATGTCGTCGCCGGCTATCTGGTTGATGAGGTCATCGTCGGCCACGGCCACGTAGGGTGCACCCTTGATGGGGTTCCATGCCATGTGTTGGGTGAAGGCGCGTTCCATCTCGACGTCGCACACCACGTTGCGCCCGGCGTAGTAGTTGAGCAGTCCGTCGAAGCCGATGCTCTTCACCGAGGCTATGAAGCATCCTGTGGGCGTGAAGGGCTGGAGTCCTCCGCAGGTGCCTATGCGCACCATGGTGAGTGTGCGGTGCTCCTCTCGCTCGGTGCGTGTCTGATAGTCTATGTTGGCGAGTGTGTCGAGTTCGTTGACCACGATGTCGATGTTGTCGCACCCGATGCCGTGGCTTTGGCAGGTGATGCGCTTGCCACGATACGTGCCAGTGATGGTGTGGAACTCGCGGCTCTGCACTTCACATTCGATGGTGTCGAAGTGTGCGGCCACGGTGTTGACGCGAGCCGGGTCGCCCACCAATATGACGTTGTCGGCCAGCTGTTCGGGCCGCAGATGCAGATGGAAACAGGAGCCGTCCTCATTGATGATGAGCTCTGACGGAGCGAAATACTTAGTAGTCATAGGCTTTATTGGTTGTTTTGATAGATGCGGTTGCGTTCTTCTTTCTCCTTTTGGCGAATCATTCTCTGGAGCTCTTCCAGTTCCTTCTCGCTGCTCAGTATCTCCGGGCGTAGGCGTTCGCGCTGGCTGTCGTTCGACGTCGCATAGTTGTTGCGAGCCAGCTGGAGCGCCTTCTCCAGGACCTCAGCCTTGTGGCGCAACGACTCCGACTCGGACATCTTGCCTTCCGTCTTTGGCTTCTTCACTTCGTGTTGCTGGCGGGCGTTCTTCAGCCGTGCCAGGGCCTGCTGGCGGGTGTTGCCCTTGGGCCATGTGTCGGCGATGCGGCTGATGCTGGCCAGGGCGCGCAGCTGATTCTCGTCGTAGGCTTCGCTGACGTAGGTGCGGCGCGTCTCATTGGGGATGAAGATGTAGATGCAAACCTTGTCGGCGGGCTGACGGCGGGTGGTGACGAAATAGCCCAGCTGATGTTGCTCGTCGACGGCATAGAACAGGTCGTCGGCATCCGAAGCGAAGGGCATGCCGAGATTCTCAGGCCGCAGGAACCGGCCGTCTTCAGCGTCATAGCGCGTGACGAAGAGGTCGTAGCCGCCAATGCTGTTCTCGCCCTTCTGCGCGAAATAGAGGGTGGTGCCGTCGGGCATGAGGTAGGGGAAGTTGGCCGCATCGTCGCCCAGACCCTTCGCTCTGACCGGCTCGCCCCACGAGAATCCCATCATGTCGCGCACCATGATGTGCGGCACCTTCTGGGCGTCGACGGTGGCTTCCAGCCGTTTGTCTCCCAATTCGTTGGTGAATTGTCCGAGCCCGTCGTTCATGGCTATGCGTCCACAATCGCGCGATAGGGGGATGAAGTCCATGAAGTTGGCACGGCTGACCACCATGCTGTCGATGAACACCACTTGCTGGGTGGCCTCGAGCATCTGGGCGATGCGGGGATCCTCTTCGACCACCTCCTCCACCTTCGGCTTCGGCTTTGCGGCCTTCTTCTTTCGGCGTTGTGCATCGGCCGCCGCAGGCATCAGCATGAGGGCAGCGAGGAGGAGCGTGGTCAGGCGTATTGTGTTAATAGTATTTTTCTTCATTTCATGAAAACAAGATAGACGGCACAGATGATGAGCAGGAAGGCCAGGATGTGGTTCCAATGCAGGTGGTTGCCCTGGAACATGATGTTGGCAATGACGCAGAAGACGACGAGCGAGATGCACTCCTGGACGACCTTCAGCTGAACGAGCGAGAAAGGCCCGCCGTTGCCGACGAAGCCCAGCCTGTTGGCCGGCACCTGGCAGCAATACTCGAAGAAGGCGATGCCCCACGAGAAGACGATGACGCCCAGCAGGGGCCAGTTGGATGATGTGCCTGTCTCCTGGAGCTTCAAGTGCCCATACCAAGCAAGCGTCATGAAGACGTTGCTCAGTATGAGCAGTAGGATGGTGTATAGTCCGTTCACTTCTTTTTCTTTATTGTTGCGACGGAATCGCAACACACACTATTTTGATTGTAAATAATCGTGCATGTTCTGGGCGGCACGGCGGCCGTCGCCCATGGCGAGGATGACCGTGGCACCGCCGCGGACGATGTCGCCGCCGGCAAAGATCTCCGTGCGCGACGACTGCATGCCGTCGTTGACGGCGATGGTGTTCTTGCGGCCCAGCTCAAGTCCTTCGATCGACTTCGGCACCAGCGGGTTGGGGCTGACGCCGACGGCCACGATGACCTGATCGACGTCGAGCGTCACCGTCTTGCCCTCCACGGGCACGGGGCTGCGTCGTCCCGAGGCGTCGGGCTCGCCGAGCTCCATCACCTGCAGGACGGCCTGACGGACGGCTCCCTGCTCGTCGCCGATGTATTCGATGGGGTTGTGCAGGGTGAGGAACGTGATGCCCTCCTCCTTGGCGTGCTTCACCTCCTCCAGTCGGGCCGGCATCTCCACCTCCGAGCGGCGATAGACCAGCGTGACGTCGGCCCCCAGTCGCTTGGCCGTGCGGCATGAGTCCATGGCCGTGTTGCCACCGCCCACGACGAGCACGTTCTTGGCCGGGTTGAGCGGCGTGTCGGTCGTCGGGTTGGCGGCGTCCATGAGGTTGACGCGCGTCAGGTATTCGTTGGACGACATAATATTGATAAGGTTCTCGCCCGGGATGTTCATGAAGTTGGGCAGTCCGGCGCCCGAGCCGACGAAGATGCCGCGGAATCCCTGCTGCTCAAGATCCTCGACCTTGATGGTCTTGCCGACGATGACGTCCGTCTGGAAGTGGACGCCCATCTTGCGCAGGTTGTCGATCTCGACGTCGACGATCTTGTTGGGCAGACGGAACTCGGGGATGCCATACTTCAGCACACCGCCAATCTCGTGCAGGGCCTCGAAGACATAGACGTCGTAGCCCAGCTTGGCCATGTCGCCGGCAAACGACAGGCCGGCAGGTCCGGAGCCGACGACGGCTACCTTGATGCCGTTGGCCGGCGCCATCTCGGGCAGCGAGATGTTGCCCGACTCGCGCTCATAGTCGGCGGCGAAGCGCTCCAGATAGCCGATGGCGACGGCCGGCTCGTTCATCTTCAGGTGGATGCAGCGGCTCTCGCATTGCTTCTCCTGCGGGCAGACGCGTCCGCAGACGGCGGGCAGGGCCGAGGTCTGCTTGAGCACCTTGGCAGCGGCCAGGATCTGTCCGCGCTCGATGTTCTTGACGAACGCGGGGATGTTGATGCCGACGGGACAACCCTCGACACAGGTCGGCTTGGCACAGTCGAGGCATCGCTTGGCCTCGCGCATGGCCTGCTCCTTGGTCAGTCCGATGTTGACCTCCTCGGTGCGCGTGGTGGCGCGATAGACGGGGTCGAGCTCAGGCATGACGACGCGCTCGATCTGGGTGCGCTCCTTGGGCTTCATGCTCTTGCGGAGCTCGTCGCGCCAGGGGGCGTTGCGGTCGGTGAGGGAAGCCCCCCCTACTGCCCCCGAGGGGGCTTCTGTAGTTTCAAGGGCAGGGTCAAGGGAAGGGCCTATAGTAGCCCCCTCGGGGGCCGAAAGGGGGGCCATATGCTCCTCGTAGTGCTCCATCTCCTCCTGCTCCTGCTTCTTGAACGTGCCCATGCGCTTGAACATCTCGTCCCAGTCGACGAGGGTGCCGTCGAACTCAGGTCCGTCGATGCAGACGAAGCGCGTCTTGCCGCCAATCGTCAGTCGGCAGGCGCCGCACATGCCGGTGCCGTCGACCATGATGGTGTTGAGGCTCACCTCGCAGGGGATGCCGTGCTTCTGGGCCGTCAGGTTCGAGAACTTCATCATGATGGGAGGTCCGATGGCAAAGACCTTGTCGACGTGTTCCTGCTCAATGAACTTCTCGATGCCGACGGTGACGACGCCCTTCTCGCCGTAGGAGCCGTCGTCGGTCATGATGATGACCTCGTCAGACGACTCGCGCACTTTATCTTCCAGTATGATAAGATCCTTGGAGCGGCCGGCCATGACCGACAGCACGCGGTTGCCAGCAGCCTTCAGCGCCTGGATGATGGGCAGCATGGGCGCGACGCCCAGACCGCCTCCGGCGCAGACCACCGTGCCGAACTTCTCAATCTTGGTCGGGTTGCCGAGGGGGCCTACGACGTCCGTCACGTAGTCGCCCACCTCCAGCTGGCACAGCTTTGAAGACGAGAGGCCCACCTTCTGCACGACCAGCGTGATGGTGCCGCGCGCGATGTCGGCGGCAGCGATGGTGAGAGGCATGCGCTCGCCCTTCTGGCCCACGCGTACGATGACGAAGTTGCCCGCCTTGCGACTCTTCGCGATGAGGGGTGCTTCGATCTCGAAGAGGAACACCTTCTCCGAGAACTGTTCTTTCCTGACAATCTTATTCATACTCAAAAAATCAAATTTAGTTGTGTGTAGATGTTGACTTTAGTCGATGATGTCGAATCCCGTGTAGGGCTGGAGGGCCTTCGGGATGCGGATGCCCTCAGGCGTCTGGTTGTTCTCCAGCAGGGCGGCCACGATGCGGGGCAGGGCCAGTGCCGAGCCGTTCAGGGTGTGGCAGAGCTCCGTCTTCTTCGTGTCCTCGCGGCGATAGCGGCACTTCAGACGGTTGGCCTGATAGGTGTCGAAGTTGGAGACCGACGACACCTCGAGCCAGCGGCCCTGAGCCTCCGAGTAGACCTCGAAGTCGTAGCAGATGGCCGATGTGAACGACTGGTCGCCGCCGCAGAGCAGCAGGATGCGGTAGGGCAGCTCGAGCTTCTTCAGCAGGCCCTCGACGTGCTCCAGCATCTCCTTGTGGCTCTCCTTCGAGTGCTCAGGCGTGTCGATGCGCACGATCTCGATCTTCGAGAACTCATGCAGGCGGTTCAGTCCGCGCACGTCCTTGCCGTAGGAGCCGGCCTCGCGGCGGAAGCACTCGGTGTAGGCGCAGTTCTTGATGGGCAGCTGCTTCTCGTCGAGGATGACGTCGCGATAGATGTTCGTCACGGGCACCTCGGCCGTCGGAATCAGATAGAAGTCGTCGACCTCGGCGTGATACATCTGGCCCTCCTTGTCGGGCAGCTGACCCGTGCCGTAGCCCGAGGCGGCGTTGACCACCGTCGGGGGCATGATCTCCGTGTAGCCGCTCTTGCCGGCCTCAGCCAGGAAGAAGTTGATCAGGGCGCGCTGCAGCTGGGCGCCCTTGCCGATGTAGACGGGGAATCCTGCGCCCGTGATCTTCACGCCCAGGTCGAAGTCGATGAGGTTGTATTTCTTGGCCAGCTCCCAGTGGGGCAGCGAGCCTCCCCCGGCCCCTCCGAGGGAGGGGAGAAGCGGCTCCCAAACCTTGTCAAATTCGGCTACAGTCATCGGCAGCTCCCCTCCTTGGGAGGGGGCGGGGGAGGCTTTCACCACGCGGTTGTCCTCGGCGTGCAGGCCCTCGGGCACCTCGTCGTAGGGGATATTGGGAATCTGGCAGAGCAGACGCGTCATCTCCTCCTGGGCCTTCGACATCTGCTCGTCCAGCTGCTTGTTCGTCTCCTTCATCTGCGACACTTGCTCCTTGACGGCGTTGGCTTCGTCGCGCTTGCCTTCCTTCATCAGGGCGCCTATCTGTGCGGCCATCTTCTTGGCCTCAGCCAGGTTGCGGTCCAGCTCCTGCTGGGCCTCGCGGCGCTTCCTGTCGACAGCGAGCACCTCGTCGATGGCTTCCCGGGCGCCCGTAAAGTGTTTCTTCTCCAGACCGGCAATGACTCGCTCGGTCTGCTCAGTAATGAGTTTTAGTGTAAGCATATTCCTATGATAAAATAATAAAAACTGCCTGCAAAGTTACAACTTTTCAATGATTCAGCCAAACTTTGTTTGTCATTTGTTCCTGTTTTTGCTTTTTTAAGAGAATATGCGTTGAATATTCGCTGAAAAGTATTACCTTTGCGCCTTGTAAAATCTATAACTACTATGAAATCAGTATTACTACTGGTCGCCTCGTGGCTGGCGTGCGTGTCTGCCATTGCTCAGCAACGTGTGGTTGAGCATCTCAGTGTGGAGGCTCGCGGCGATTATCAGCGCGACTACGTCGACGGCTCCGGGCGCGACGACGCGTCGGGCTTCAGCGGCCGCTATCTCAACGTGAAGATGAACGGACAGATTGCCGACCGGCTGACCTACAGCTATCGCCAGCGCCTGAACAAGGCGTCGCTCGATGCCGGCTTCTTCGATGCCACCGACTGGCTCCACCTCGACTATCAGCCGACGGACCAGTGGACCCTCTCGGCCGGCAAGCAGGTGGTTGACATCGGCGGCTACGAGTACGACCGCGCCCCCATCGACCTCTACTTCTGCAGCGAGTTCTGGAACAACGTGCCCTGCTATGCCTGGGGTGCCAGCGTGGCCTATCAGCTGACGACGACTGACAAGCTGCGCTTTCAGGTGTGCGAGAGCCCCTATCGGCAGCTGCCGTCCTTCAGCCATGAGGACCTCTACAGCTACAACCTGATGTGGTATGGCTCGCACGGCCCATGGAGCACGATGTGGAGCGTGAACATGATGGAGCGGACCGACGGCCACTACATCAGCTACATCGCCCTGGGCAACGAGCTGCGGCTGAGCGACCGCCTGCGCCTCGAGCTCGACCTGATGAACCGCGCGGCCGACCACCAGACGTACTTCCTGCGCGACTGCTCCGTCATCGGCGAGCTGAGCTATCGGCCCACGGCCAAGTGGAATATTTATGCCAAGGCGTCCTACGACGTCAACCGGACGCACACCGCTGCCGACCAGCTCGTCATGGCCGGCACCGAGCTGACGCGCGTGGGCGGCGGACTGGAGTTCTTCCCCCTGGGCGATGGCCGCGTGCGGCTGCATGCCAACTATTGCTATTCGTTCGGCACCAACGCCAACCCCGCCGGCACGATGCTCGACCGCCAGTCGCTCGTCGACGTCGGACTGACGTGGCGGGTGAGGGTGATTGGGGAATGATGAATGATGAGTGATGAATGATGAATGATGAATGATGAGTGGAGATTGTCCTAAATACAGATACTTATGATGAAAGTTGAAATGAAGACCATACGGTCGGGCGTCATTTGCCTGACCATCGTGCTGATCCTGTTCTCGGGCATCGGCTGGCGGATGGGCGCTGCCAACATGCTGAACACCATTATGAAGACGGCCCACGACCTGCTGCTCAACACCGTGTTCTATCTGATGGGCATCTGCGTCATCACGGGCGCCATCGGCCGACTGTTTGTCGAGTTCGGCGTCGTCAGCATGCTCGAGCTGCTGCTGCGGCCCCTGATGCGACCCCTGTTCCACCTGCCGGGCGTGGCCTCGCTGGGCGCCGTGATGACATTCCTGAGCGACAACCCCGCCATCATCTCGCTGTCGCAGGACAAGCGCTTCGCCGGCTATTTCAAGAAGTATCAGTACATCTCGCTGACCAACTTCGGCACCGCCTTCGGCATGGGCCTCATCGTCATCATCTACATGATCGGCCAGGGCTACTTCGCCGCACCGCTCATCGGCCTCTTCGGGGCCTTCTGCGGCTGCATCGTCTCGACCCGCATGATGCAGCATCTGCTCGTCAAGGCCCATCCCGAGTTTGCCACGGAGAACGCAGTCGAGCAGAGCGACATCGACGAGCAGCAGGAGGCCGTCCCCGCAGAGGAGAAGACGCTCTTCATCCGCATCCTCAACTCGCTGCTCGACGGCGGACGCACGGGTGTCGACGTGGGCATGGCCATCATCCCGGGCGTGCTCATCATCTCGACGCTCGTCATGATCCTCACCTTCGGCCCGGGCGCTGACGGCGTCTACAACGGCCAGGCCTACGAGGGCGTCGAGCTGCTGCCCTGGCTGGGGGCCAAGATCGACTTCCTGTTCCGCTGGCTCTTCGGCTTTGGCGACCCGCACCAGATTGCCTTCCCCATCACCGCCCTGGGAGCCGTGGGCGCCGCCCTCAGCCTCGTGCCCGGATTTGCCGAGCAGGGCTGGATCGACGGCAATGCCATCGCCGTCTTCACCGCCATCGGCATGTGCTGGAGCGGATTCCTCAGCACCCACACCGCCATGCTCGACTCGCTGGGCTATCGCGAGCAGACGTCGAAGGCCATCCTGTCGCATACCGTCGGCGGCCTCTGCGCGGCTATCATTGCCCACTGGATGTATGTCCTCTTCACTTTGATAGTGTAGGCGTGTCGTGATTTTTCGCAATTTTTCGGCACAAATACATAACTACTTGAATAATAATCTTTTATGCGTTGAAAAATAATAAAGCACCGCTTCTCGATAAGAAAAGCGGTGCTTTTTGAGTCGAGAAGCGGTCCTTTTTGACCCGAAAAGCACCGCTTCTTTGAACCGCCCCAACGGATTTGTCAATAAAAACGACAACATAAGTGAACCTTTTTCCTGCTCGCGTGTATCACCTTTCAGAAACAACCCAACGAACAATGAAAGCAATGATGAAACGAACCGCAATCGTATTCGTATGCCTTGCCGCCTTCGGCATGGCACGCGCACAACAAACCATCGAGAGCCCCATCGTGACGGAGAAAGACTTCGTCTGGTATGCAGAGCAGAAGTCGGCCTGGCAGGAAGCCGTCAGGCGCAACCCGAAGGACGAGAGGGCCTGGCTCAACTACTACAACGCCGCACGCTACATGGGCTGGTGGGGCGACAGCTCCGACAGCATCGCCCATCAGGTCGTCGTGGAGATGGGACGGGCCATTCCCGATACCTATACCTATAACATGTGTGCCTACATGGCTATCAAGCTGGGCCACGGCGAGGGCACCGACGGCGACGCCTATGCCGAGGCGGCCCTCACGATGCTGCCCGACAACATGACGCTCAGCGACTACAACGAGTGGGTCTGCTATCTGGCCATGAAGGGACAGATGGAGCGCATGAGCCAGATGGCCAAGCGATTCTTCGAGAGCGGACTCTATTCCGAGGCCGTCCTGCGCTATAGCTACAACGAGCTCTTGGGCATGGACCAGGGGGGCATCATCCTGGCCAACGGCGACGCGGCCGTCATCCCGAAGTGGCTCATCCAGGAGGGCATGCGCGAGCATCGCGACAAGACCATCGTCTGCATACCCTTCCTCTTCGTCAAGGAGTATCGCGAGTGGCTGTCGCGCAAGCTCGACATCGCGCTGCCACAATGGGAGCGGGGGTGGTCGTACGACGACTACGAGCGACGGCTGCTGCAGACGCTCATCGACCGCTTCAGCCGCCAGCTCTACTTCTCGGCCACCACGCCCCCCTCTGTGACCGAGCCATGGAAGGAGCACCTCTACAACGAGGGCCTGACGCTCCGCTATTCCCCTAAGTCTTACGACAACATGGCCGTGAAGCGCCGCAACGTCGAGGAGTGCTATATGCTGGAGTATCTGCTCGTCTCGTTCCGCCCGGAATGGACCTCGGGCGAACGGCTGTCGGCCAACTATGCCGTCCTGCTGGCCGACCTGCTGCCCTACTATGCCAAGCACGATGAGCGGCGCTATAAGTGGCTGATGAACATCCTCGTGAGGGCCGTGACCAACACGTCGCTCTCGGGGGACGACAAGCAGATGTTCTTCAATCTCCTGACTGACAACCGGTAGGCCCATGCTCATCCATCTCAATCTCTCTCGTTTATCTGACGAACGGCTCATGGCCGACGGCAGCGAGCGGGCCTTCGCTGAGCTCTACAACCGCTATGCACGGCGGTTGCAGGGCTTCCTCGTGCGCCAGCTCGGCGGCGACCGCGAGTTGGCGGCCGACTTCTGCCATGATGCCTTCCTGCGCATCTACGACGCCCGCCGCACGTACAATGCCGGGCGCCCCTTCCGCACGTGGCTATTCAGCGTGGCTTATAATCTCTGCAAGAACCGCTACCGCCACCTGCAGGTGGAGGCCGAGGCGATGGCTCAGATTGACCGCCAGCCCGAGGCGGAGCTGCCCACGGTCGAGGCCGATCTCTCGCAGGCCGAATTCGACGCCGCCCTGCGCCACGTGCTCGACGCCCTGCCCGCTGAGGCCCGCATGCTCTTCGCCCTCCGCTTCGAGGAGGAGCTCTCCGTCGCTGAGACGGCCGCCGTCATGCAGCTGCCTGAGGGCACCGTCAAGAGCCGCCAGCACAAGATCATGAACCACATCAAGCAGCAGCTCGCCGCCGCCCTCCTCCCCTAAATAAAACTATCATCACCGTCCAGTAAGCTGCGTTGCCAACGCAGCCCCCCAAAAAATAAACCATCATGAAAATAGACAACAAAACTATCATCGACACCGCCCGCCGCCAGCGCGAGGCCGACATGAACGGACTGAGCCCGCGCCCTTGGCGCCGGCAGCAACGCCGGCCGGCCGTGCCCGCATGGCTCGTGGCCCTGCCGGCTGCTGCCGTGGCCGGCTTCCTGTTCGGGCTCTCCGTGCGTCAGCCCGACGGCGACGCCACACCGCTGACGGCCAAGGCCGACACCATCTATATTACCCGCGAGGTGCCCGTCGCCCAGCGCCCTGACACCGTCGTCCGCTATGTCGAGCGCCCCCGTCGTGCCCCCAGGCAAGTGGCCAGCCGCCAGGCCGAACCGCCAGCCACGGGGCGCAGCGTGGCCGAGGACAACATCGACTACTCGATGCTGGTGATGAGGTGAGGCCCCGCGCGCTTCATTTCTTCCGCCCGGCAGAATTTCTTCCGTCGAAAATTCGTTTTTCTTCGGCAAAATGGCTATCTTTGCAGCCGCATGAAGTATTTTATCGACGACCGACTGGACGAGATCGACCTCGACGCGGCATTGAGGCTGATGCCGCAATGGCGGCGGGAGCGCACCCTGGCCTACCGCCGTGAGGGCCTGCGCCGGCAGAGTGCGGGCGCGTGGCTGCTGCTGCGCCGCGCTTGTCGCGAGGTGTGGGGGCTCGACGACGTGCCTGAGATCAGCCAGGGCGAGCATGGCAAGCCTTATTTTGCCGACTATCCCAACCTGCACTTCAACCTGAGTCATTGCAACAAAGGCGCCGCCTGCGCGGTCAGCGACCGGCCTGTAGGCATCGACATCGAGACGCTGCAGGCCCCCCACGAACAGCTCTCGCGCCACGTCCTGAGCGCGGCAGAGTACGACGCGATGATGGCCAGCGAGCGGCCCGACGTCAGCTTCACCCGCCTGTGGACCATGAAGGAGAGCCTCTCGAAGCTCTCGGGCTATGGGCTCACCACCGACTGGCCCCGGCTGCAGCATCTGCTCGACGACCACCCCGAAGCGCGCTTTACGACCATCGAGGCTACGGATAAGAACTATGTCTGTACGGTCTGTGAGATCAATATCTGAAGGCGAATAATTGGTCGTTGATGTAATAAAACAGGCGCGACGTGCGTTAATATCAATGTATGCAATGGACTGACCGGATCCGACAGGTGAAGATATGGCTTGTGGTGGCGGCGGTGCTCATCGCCGTCGCCTCCCTGCTGGCGTCGCATCTGATGGTGCGCGACCTGCAGCATGAGGAGCGCCGCAAGATGGAGGTGTGGGCCGAGGCCATGCATGCCCTCAACGAGGCCGACGCCGAGACCGACCTGACGCTCGTGACGGCCGTCATCGAGGGCAACAACACCATCCCCGTCATTGTGCTCGACGCTGAAGGCGCGGTGATGGACTATCGTAATATTAAAGATGTGTCTGACGTCGAGGCTTATGCCCGGCGGATGCGTGCCCGGGGCGACACGATCCGCATCGAGCTGGGCCCCACGATGGGCTATCAGCTGGTCTGCTTCGACGAGTCGCTCATCCTGAAGCGGCTGACGCAGTATCCCTACTGGCAGCTGGGCATCGTGATGATCTTTGTCGTCGTAGCCATCTTCGCCCTGCTTTCCTCGAAAAAAGCTGAACAGAACAAGGTGTGGGTGGGCCTCTCGAAGGAGACGGCCCATCAGCTCGGCACGCCCATCTCGTCGCTCATGGCGTGGGTCGAGATCCTGAAGGAGAACTATCCTGACGACGAGCTCATCCCCGAGATGGACAACGACGTCAAGCGCCTGCAGCTCATCGCCGAGCGCTTCTCGAAGATAGGCTCGCTGCCCGAGCCCGTCGAGGCGTCGATGAACGACCTGCTCGACCGCGTCATCGTCTACATGGACAAGCGCACGTCGCAGAAGGTGACCATCAGCGGCCACTATCCCGACCACGACGTCGTGGTCAGGATGAACGCCTCGCTCTTCGAATGGGTCATCGAGAATCTCTGCAAGAACGCCGTCGACGCCATGGAGGGCACGGGCCGCATCGACCTCACCCTGACGGAGGAGTCGGGCCTCGTCGTCGTCGAGGTGAGCGACACGGGCAAGGGCATCCGCAAGAAGGACATCGGCAACGTCTTCCGCCCGGGCTTCACGACGAAGAAGCGCGGCTGGGGCCTGGGCCTCTCGCTGGCCAAGCGCATCGTCGAGGAATACCACAAGGGCCGCATCTACGTCAAGTCGTCGGAAGTGGGGCGCGGCACCATCTTCCGCATCGAGGTCAAGCAACAGTCTTCACAGGCATGAACAGAAGAACCGTCATCCTCTACGTCCTATGCTGTCTGGCCGTGGCCGCCACGTCACAGACCATGGTGGTGCGACCCCTGCCCTTCGCGCAGCAGCTGTTCACCAACCAGGTCTATGAGGTGCATCAAGACCGCGAGGGTTTCATCTGGCTTGGCACGACGTCGAGCCTGCAGCGATGGGACGGCCACCGGTTGCTGACCTTCCGCAACAACGACCAGCATGCCGACCTCCTGACCGACAATTACATCCGCGACATCGAAGACACCCCCGACTTGCTCTGGATCGTCGGCAAGAAGGGCCTCACCCTCTACGACAAGGCTTCAGGGCGATTTCTCCCGCCCCGCGACAGTCGCCTGGTCGGCAAGTGGATCAACCGCATCCTCAGCGACGGAGCCGACGGACTATGGGCCACCGACGGTCAGACGCTCTTTCACTGCAGTTCCGACGGCTCGAAGGTTGAGGCCGTCCGGCCCTTTGCCCAATCGGACAAGGAGGGCGTTTCCGTCAACGACATCTATCTCGACCGCCGGGGCATGCTCTGGCTGATGTGCAGCGACGGCACCCTGCTGCGCCGCGACGCCGGCGGCGGGTTCACCCCCATGCCGCCCCTGCCCAACGGCGGTGTAGCCTGTGCCATGCTCCACGATGCCGACGGCCGCTACTGGGTAGGCACGTGGGGGAAGGGTCTGTGGCAGCTGTTCCCCGACGGCGACGGCCCCCACGACGACTGTTGGCTGCAGCATCATGTGCAGAACATCAGCGAGGCGGGCGAGGAAGACATCTTCTTCTGCATCAAGCAGGACACGACCCGTGGTTGGCTGTGGATGCTGTCCTATAACAAGCTCTACCTCTTCAGCTGCGGTGCCGACGGACGACTCATTCCCGTCGCCCTCCCGCCACGCCTGTCGCCCCTTCATTACTACACGAACATGACTGTCGACCGCGAGGGCAGCATCTGGCTCACCGCCTACGACGGCGGGGCGGTGGTCAGTTTCGACGACAGCGGCATCATCAGCTATCCCTTCCCGTCGTCAGTCCGCCAAGACGATGCTGACGAGGAGATTCCCAACATCTTTGCCGACGATGATTACATCTGGATAAACCGCCAGCGCCACGGCCTGGAACTGATGGACAGACATACGCAGCAGTCGACGAGCCTCTCGTCGCTCCGTCTGCCCGAGGTGTCCACCATGCGTCCGGCGCTCGCGCCCCGCTCAGTGTGGGTGGCCCAGCGCTATTATCCCAAAGCCTACAGACTGTCGCGCGAGGCCAACCGCGTCACCATCACCGACACGGCCGATCTGGAGGCTATACTCCGTCAGCCGCAAGCCATCAAGGACATCATCGACGCCCCCGACGGGACGCTGTGGATGCTCACCGAGCAACAGCTCATGGGCCGTCTGCCTCAGCCGGGCAGGATAACGTTGGCCGCCGACCTTACCGCCCCGACGGCCATCACCCCGATGCCCTCGTCGCTCGGGGCCGCGAGCGACGTGCTGTGCATGGCCGACGGAGCGCTGCTGCGCTGTTCGTCGGGCGAGATGCGCATCACCTGTCAGACCGTGTCGCAGCTCACCTTCCTGCACGACGGCGAGGAGGTGCTGGCCATGACAGCCGAACCCGGTAGCGGACGCCTGTGGATAGCCACCACGCTGGGCCGCACCTTCCGCAGCGACAGCACCATGCAGCGTTTCGACCGTTCTCCCGCTGACGACCTCCTGCAGGACGGTTTGGTCCAGGACATGCAGGCCGACAGCTGCTGCGTATGGATGATGAACGACAAGCGCATCGTCTGCTACGACACCCGCCAGGTCCTCCTGTCCTGCTACAATGCAAACAGCGGTAATATTTTGGTGAAGGGCTTCCGCCACCATGCCCTGTGTGCTGACGCGGGTGGCGTGCTGACGGGAGGCTTTGGCGGTCTGGTGCATCTGCCCAACCATATCAACAGTCCGGCGGTGAGTGAGCTGACGGCCGTGCTGACCAATGTGCTGACCGACGGGCGCAGCATCTTTTTCGACCAAGACCCGCTGGAGGGGAGCACCTTCAGCCATGTCGTTCTGCCTGCCGATGCCCATAACATTGAGTTCCACCTGTCAGTCCTCGCTTTCTCGCCCACAGCAGCTGCGCGGGTGCAGTGTCGGCTGGCTGACATCGACCAGCGCTGGACGCCCCTCGACGACGCCATGCCCACAGCCCACTACAACAGTCTGCCGCGTGGCAGTCATTCCCTGCAAGTGCGCCTCTTGGGGAGCGACGGCGAGTGGAGCGACCCCCTCGACGTTGCCGTCATCGAGCGGTTGCCTGCCTGGTACGAGTCGTGGGTGGCCTTCATGTGTTATGCCGTCATGGCGGTCGTCCTCCTGTCCCTCGTCGTATGGCGGGTGCGCCGCCGCCATGCCCGTGAACTGCAGAGCGAGGTGGAGCAGGCTAAGGTTGCCATCATCACCACCGACCACCGTCTGACCGACCGTATGGTTGCCATCATCGACCAGCACATGGCCGACTCCGACTTCGGGCTGGATCAATTGCTTGCTGAGATGGCTATGAGCAAGACCACCCTCTACCGCCAACTGAAAGACGAGACCGACATGACCCCTGCCGACCTCATCCGCAGCATACGCCTGAAGCGAGCCTCCCAGATGTTGCTCCAGCGCGAGAAGACCATTGCCGAGGTGGCTTACGCTACGGGTTACTCCACACCCAAATACTTCACCCGCTGCTTTAAGGATGAGTTCGGTCAGACCCCCAGCGAATATATTCGGACACACGCTTCTGCCGACTGACACACCCGTCGGGCAATCCCCAAACAGCTGTCTGCAGGGTAGAAAAGCGTTCCAAATAGGGGTAAAATCGTTTCATGGAACCAAAATAAGCCTTGAATGGGCACATTTTGGCCCCTTACTTCTCAGAGGAAAGTGTACTTTTGCCATCAGTTTAATCAACTAAAAGTTCTAACTCATGACAAACAGACTCTTTACCGTTTTCGTCGCAGCGATGACCATGCTCACCGCTACGTTGCCGCTTCGGGCTCTTGCCACTGAAACGGCAGAAACCCCAGTTCAGACGACCGTATGGGTGGCCCCAGAGGGCTCTGACCAGGCCGCAGGCACTGTCGACGCCCCCCTCGCATCCTTGCAGGCCGCCTTTTCACGCGTCCGCACCTTGCGCCAGACAGTTGACGCCAGCCAACTGGGCGAAGTTCACATCGTGATGCGTGGCGGCACCTATCGCCTCGCCAGCACCCTTCAGCTCACACCGGCCGACAGTGGCACTCCGACTTCACCCACCATTGTACGTGCAGCCGAGGGCGAGCAGGTCGTCGTGAGCGGTGGAGCGCTCATTCAGGGTTGGCAAGACGCCGGTGTGGTCGAAGGCATGCCCGAGGTGGCCCAGGGGAATGTGTGGAAGTCAGCGGCTCCCACCGTCGACGGACAGCCGTTGTTGTTCCGTCAGATGTGGGTCGGTCATAATAAGATGCGCCGCGCCAGCACATTCGACAGCCAGTCGCTGCCACGCCTCATCTCGGTCGACAAGCCTTCCGGCGAGCTCACCGTGCCCCGCATAGCCCAGACCTTCGCCCGTCCCGACGAGGTGGAGATGACGATTATTCAGGACTGGGTGACCAACGTGATGCGCGTCAGCTCTATCACAAATGCCGGTGAGCAAAGCGTGCTGACGTTCAAGGACCCGGAGAGCAGCATCGAGTTCAAGCGTCCCTGGCCTATTCTGCGGGCCGATGCCTCGAGCAGCACCAACCATCACTTCTATCTTTCCAATGCCATTGAGCTGCTCAACCAGCCGCAGGAGTGGTATTGCGACATGACTACCGGTACGCTGTACTACTGGCCGCGCAGCGGTGAAGAGCAGAACAGCCTCGAGGCCGTGGTGCCTGTGCTGGAGACGATTGTCAGCATCGCAGGCGACGGCGAGAGACGAGTGTCTGACCTGACCTTCCGCGACATCACCTTTGCCCACAGCTCGTGGCTGCGACCCTCGCTGCAAGGACATGTGCCCCTGCAGGCCGGCCAATGGCTCTACGATGCCTACAGCGATGCATCGTCGCGTGCCGGCAATGTGGCCTGGGTCGGCCGTCCGGCAGCCGCCGTCAGTGTCAGCGACGCCCAGAGCATCAGCTTCGAGGGCTGTCATTTCCGTCAGACGGCATCTACCGGCATCGACTTTGTCAAGGGTACCAAGCAGATGACCGTCCGCGGTTGCACCTTCAGCGACATGGGTGGCTCTGCCATCCTGGCCGGTTACTTCGGTGACGAGACTTTTGAGGCCCACGAGCCCTACAACCCCGACCGTCAGGACGAGGTGTGCGACGACATCACCATTGATAATAATTACATTGCGCATACGGCCACCGAGGACTGGGGCTGCCTGGGCATCTGTATTGGCTATGCATCGAACGTCACAATCTCTCACAACGAGATCTTCGATACACCCTATTCCGCCATCAGCATGGGGTGGGGATGGACAAAGGATGCCAACTGCATGCACGACAACCACATCACGGCTAACTTCATCCACAGCTTCTGCAACGAGATGCGCGACGGCGGTGCCATCTACACCCTGTCGTCACAGCCTTCGTCCAGCATCGAGGGCAACCGCATTGAGGACGTAGGCGATCCGCAGAACAATCCCATCATGTGGGCTGGCATGCAGCATGCCCAGTTCGACATCTACCTCGACGAGGGGTCCGACTATTTCACCGTGCGCAACAACTGGTGTGAGCGCGGTGAGTTCAGCAAGAATCAGAACGGCAGCCACAACACGTGGGGAGCCAACAGCAGCAGCGTGCCCGCCACGTATAAGGATGCAGCCGGCCTGGAGGCTAACTATCAGCACATCAAGGAAAGTGTCGTCGACCCCGACGTGACCCCTTTCGATTCTATCAAAGACAACAGCAATGCAACGCTTGAGTATCCGACGGAGCGCGTCAGTGGTGCCCCAGTGACCGTACTCACTGACGGCGAGGAGTATGCCATGCAGTGCAGCAACGCCACCCTGGCAAAGCGCAACCTCTACTGGGAGTGGGGGACGTACCTGCGCACCCGTTCCGACGGTAAGCTCGACGACGTCACCTTCGTTGCCCATAAGCATCAGGACGGCGGCAGGGAGCTGTGGTCGTTTCAGATCACCTCGGAGACAGGAAAAGGAAAGTATATGGGCTGCACCAACGGGGCTAATGTACAGGTGACCGACAACGAACAGCTCTGGACAGCCACCTGGACCGAGAGCGACACCGACGAGGGCGACGGGTTTGTGCTCCTGATGGCCGGTGACACGCCTGGTGAAGGCCATGAGATGACGATGAACGGCAGTGCCGACTGGGTGACATGCTATAGCGACGGGACGACCGACGACAAGACGCCCGCCACCACCCACTGGTCGTTCTTCCGCACGTCGGACCTTAACGCTGGCGACGTGGCCGAATACAACAAAGCCAACCTGCTGCTTTATCAGTATCTCATCGAAGCCTCGCAGATGTACAACCGTGGTATCACCAGCATTGCGGAGACCCTGAACGCGGGCAAGGCTGTCTACAACGACCCGGGAAACACCTCGGAGCAGGTGCTTGGGGCCGTGACCGACATTCAGGACGCCATCAAAGCCTCGGTGTCGGACTATGAGGAGGGCGTAGCGGCTACCTACGGCATCCTGAACCCCAGCTTCGAGAATCTGTCGAACCAGCCCTCGGAGGGAGCTAACTCGGTTCCCTTCGGATGGACGCTCACCAAGGACGGCACGGTGGTCACCGACCCCGTCGACTGGGCCTGGTGCGGTAGCAACAAGGATGTCAACTATGGCGACGGCTCCTACATCTGGGGCGTGTGGCACTGGGGCAGCTATGGCAACATGGAGCTTTCGCAGACCCTGAGCAATATGCCCAACGGCCGCTGGAGGCTGACGGCCCGGCTGATGAACAACCACACCGAGGCAGGCAACCTGGCGCGTGTCTTTGCCGGCAACAACAGCATGCTGGCCGGCACCGAGGCCGACTACAGCCAGCTGCCCGAAGGCGAGAACTGCTCGTTCAGCGGCGAATGGTCGTCGGACGACAGAGACCTGGGCCATGTCGTGACTGTTGAGGTCGAGGTGACCGACGGAACACTGACGTTTGGTGCCCGCACGAACGGTTTCTTCAAGGTCGACGACTTCCGGCTCACCTACCTTGGTCCCGTGGCGACGGCCATTGCGCCTGTGAATCCTGTCGCCAGACCAGTTGGCCAAGCCTACACCCTCACAGGCAGAAAGGCGCAGGCCAATGCTCGCGGCATCGTTATTGTCGACGGTGTGAAACGCATGCAACGGTAGTTCCTCTTAGTGAATAGTTAATAGTGAATAGTTTATAGTTGGGTTACAAAAATTTAAAGCGATGAAAAAACAATTTCTAGACTTGGCAATAGTGGCCGCAGCGCTGCTGCCAGGAGCGACGCCTGCCAGTGCGCAGGAACCGACCGGCGAACCGGTCGAGCAGGGACAGTACACCGCCGACTGGGAGAGCCTGAAGCAGTGGGAGTGCCCCGAGTGGTATCGTGACGCGAAGTTTGGCATCTGGGCCCACTGGGGACCGCAGTGCCAGGCTGAGGACGGCGACTGGTATGGCCGCTTCATGTATTATGAGGGGTCAGGGCAGTACAATTATCACGTGCAGAACTTTGGCAACCCCAAGGACTTCGGACTGAAGGAGCTGTGCAACGCCTGGAAGGCGGAGCAGTGGGATCCCGAGGAGCTGGTGAAGCTCTACAAGAGCGTCGGGGCGCAGTTCTTCTTCACCCTCGGTCAGCATCACGACAACTTCGACCTCTGGGACTCGCCCTACCAGGAGTGGAACTCGGTGAACGTGGGCCCGCGGCGCGACATCGTCAAGGGTTGGGCCGACGCCTGCAAAAAGTACGGTCTGCCGCTGGGCGTGAGCATTCACGGTGCCCACACCTGGACATGGCTGGAGCCGTCGCAGAGGTTCGACGGCAACCTCACCCGCGAGGACGGCTACGAGCTGAACGCTGACGGCACGGAGAAGTGGTGGAAGGGAATGGACCCGCAGGAGCTCTACGCCCAGGGCCATGCACACAGCACGGGGTGGGACAACTCGGGCACCATCCACAGCCAGTGGGACTGGGGCAACGGTGCGTCGCAGCCTTCGGAGCAGTTCAAGAAGAAGCTGCAGAACCGCGTGCTGCAGCTCATCAACGACTACGACCCGCAGATGATCTACTTCGACGACACGGTGCTGCCCTTCTACGGCTGCGACGACCAGATAGGGCAGAACATCCTGGCTCACTACTATAACCACAGTGCCAACAGGAACGGCGGCAGTGCGCAGGTGGTGGCGATGGGCAAGATCCTCGGCGACGAGCATAAGCAACTGATGCTCTGGGATGTGGAGCGCGGCATCCCCGACCGCATGCAGCCCCTGCCCTGGCAAACGTGCACCTGTCTCGGCCAGTGGCACTACGACAAGAATGTCTATCAGCAGAACCGCTACAAGTCGGCTGCCACGGTCGTCCGCATGCTGGTCGACGTGGTGAGCAAGAACGGCTGTCTGCTGCTGAGCGTACCCGTCAAGGGCAACGGCACCATCGACGACAGGGAGCGCACCGTCCTCGCCGGCATCAAGGAGTGGATGGACGTCAACAAGGAGAGCATCATTGGCACACGTCCCTGGAAGACCTTCGGTGAGGGGCCGCTGGCCGAGGCCGCCAACCCGCTCAACGCACAGGGCTTCAACGAGGGCTTCAACTATACCTCCGACGACATCCGCTTCAACGCGAAGGAGGGCACGCTCTACGCCACGCTCATGGCATGGCCTGCCTCCAACCAGACCACCATTCGCAGCCTGGCCATCACCTCGCCCTGCTACAGTGGAATGGTGAGCAGCGTGCAGCTGATGGGCTACGGGCCCGTAGAATACACCATGGACACCGACGGGCTTCACGTCACGCTGCCTGCGGCCCGTCCCGGTGGCAACATTGCCCCTGTCCTGGCCATAAATTTTACTGAGGCCAGCGAGGCGACAGCTGTCCTGGAGGAACTGATCAGTGCCTTGGAGGAGCAGCTCGCAACGCTGGCTACGCAAGCAGGCTACAACACGGGCCGCTACAGCTTGAGGGCTGTCAGCCAGATGCAGCAGCTGCTTCAGGATGCCAAGAGCGACGACGCGACCGACCCGGAGACGCTCATCAGTCAGCTGCGCCAGGCATGGCAACAGCTGCTGGCCGAAGGGCTCAACGCCGGTGGCAGTCCTGACGCCGGCTACGAGGACATCACCGTCGACAAGCTAGTGGAGGCTTCCGAGTTCAGTCGCACCGACGCCTCGACCACCCGCTTCGGTGCCCCGAAATACTGGACGGTGGAGAACTTCTGCATCCCGCAGAACAACGGCGACGGCACCAAGCAGGGCCTCGATAAATACAACGGTCACTCGAGCCTGATGCTCGGTGTGTGGGACGACAAGGAGCGCAACACCGAAGGTGACCTGGCTAATGCGCGTATATATAAAAAGGTGACGCTGCCACGCGGACGCTATTTCTTCGGGGCGGCCTATAATCAGGTCTACAACCTCAGCAGCGACGCTTATATCTTTGCCGCTCGCGAGGTGCCCGACGTCAGCGACGTGCCCAGCCAGGCCATCGCCTTCGACTACCTGAAGGATGCCAAGGGCGACATGCAGATGCGGGGCATCTACTTCACGCTCAGCGAGGAGCAGACGGTGGTGCTCGGATTTGCTGCCGACCTGAAGAACAGTGCCAACCAGCAGGAGTTCCGGGCACAGACCGTGGGGCTCTATGCCTATGGCGACGTGGTGAGCGAGGACATCACCGTCGAGAAGCTCACCGAGGCCAGCGGTTTTGCGATGCTCGAGGAGACGGGCAAGCGCTTCGGTGCCCCGAAATACTGGACGGTGGAGAACTTCTGCATCCCGCAGAACAACAACGACGGCATCAAGCAGGGCCTCGACATGTACACCGGACGCCCGTCGCTCATGCTTGGCATATGGAACGACCGCGCCCAGAACACCGAGGGCAACCTGGCTGACGCCCGCATCTACCAGACGGTGCATCTCGACGCCGGCGACTATTTCTTCGGGGCTACCTTCAATGCTATCTATCAGCTGAACAAAGCCTACGTCTTCGCCGCCACGTCGGTGCTCCCCACCAGCGACATTGCCGGCAGTGCTCTGGCCTCGAAGAACATCGGTGAGTGTCAGAAAGACAATGGCATCTACTACGGTGTCAACTTCTCGCTCAGTGAACCGGCCGACGTGGTGCTTGGCTTCCAGGCCGACCTGGCCAGTGGCAGCACGACCCAGGAGTTCAGGGCCGACGCTGTGAAGCTGCTCGTATACAGGTCGTTGCCACAGGACGATGCCACTGGCATCAGCCCTTCGGCCAGGTTGCAGTCGTCGGCACCCCGCAGCGACGTCTTCGACCTCAGCGGCCGTCGGGTTGCTCAGGTCGGTCTCAGACAGGGCATCTATGTGATGGGAGGCAAGAAAATCGTGCGCTGAATGTAAAATAAATTCCGAATTCTTTGTGTGGATTGTGCAACGGGTTGACATTCAGTCAATTGTAAAACGTTAAGACAAGAAGCGGTGCTTTTCGATGAGAGAAGTGCCGCTTTTTGGGTCGAGAAGTGCCGCTTTTTTGCCAGAAAAGCACCGTTTCTCGTCGGTCGGCTTGGCTGTTGTAAAAATATTTCCGAATCTGGTGCCGGCCGAGTCCTCGGGGACGGACGGATTTTTTTCGCCGTTCGTTTGTCGTTTCGGGATTTTTTCGTAATTTTGCAGCCGGATTACATAACTATAAAACAAAACTACCAATGAAGAATCTATTCAAGACGACGCGGACGGCTCTCATGCTGTCAGTCGCAATGATGGTCTGTGGCTCGGTTCAGGCGCAGACCGACGACACCGACGTGGCTGCGTTCCGCACATGGGCCATGACGCCCCCGATGGGCTGGAACTCGTGGGACTGCTACTACTCCTCAGTCACCGAGAAGGAGGTGATGCAGAACGCTCAGTATCTCGTCGACAACGACCTGGTTCGTCACGGCTGGGAGTATGTCGTCGTCGACATCCGTTGGTATTGCAACCACCCCTCGCTCGGCGGCGGCAACTATAACCAGCGGGGCGACCAGGACTACGTCATCGACGACTACGGCCGCTACCTGCCCTCGCCCACGCGCTTCCCCTCGTGCATGCAGGACGGCGTCAACGTGGGCTTCAAGCCCCTGGCCGACAAGCTCCACGCGATGGGCCTCAAGCTGGGCATCCACCTCATGCGCGGCGTGCCAAAGTCGGTCGTCGGCTCCTCCTATAAGCTGAAGGGCAGCGAGCAGACCGCCTGGAGCCAGGTCTACAGCTCGACGACGCCCGCCTGCACATGGCTGAAGGACAACCTGACCGTTCAGAACAACGAGTACGGCCAGCTCTACTATAACTCCATCATGGACCTCTATGCCCAGTGGGGCGTCGACTTCCTGAAGATCGACGACCTCAGCCGTCCGTTCTATACCGACGAGATCCGCATGATCCGCCGGGCCATCGACCAGACGGGCCGTCCCATGGTGCTCTCCCTCTCGCCCGGCAAGACGCAGCTGCAGTATGCTCAGGACTGTCTGGACAATGCCAACATGTGGCGCATGATGGACGACCTCTGGGACAACTGGAGCGCCGTCGACGCCGTCTTCCAGGAGGCCGACGCCTGGAGCCAATATGCGCGCCCCGGCAACTATGCCGACTGCGACATGCTGCCCCTCGGACAGATTGCCATGACCATCGGCGACCCGGGCTACACCTCCGCCCAGAGCGGCCGCTGGACCAACCTGACGGAGAATGAGCAGTTGACGATGATGTCGCTCTGGGGCATCTGCCATTCGCCCCTGTTCTTCGGCGGCGAGATGACGCGCAACGACGACTTCACGCTCTCGCTGCTCACCAACGAAGAGTATCACCACATGCACAAGTACGCCGTCGAGGCCCGTCAAGTGCTTAACGACGAGGACATGGGGCGCGTCGTCTGGACGTCGCGCGACCCCGAGACCGACAACCGCTACCTCGCGCTCTTCCAGCGCGACAACAACCGATGGATCGTCGGACAGAAGGCCCTCTATCGCTCCGAGGTCGTCGCCTACACCACCGACGGCCATAAGGTCGACGTCGACATCGCATGGCCCGAGGGCTCGAAGACGCTCGTGCTCGTCGTCGACGACGGCGGCGACAACTACAACTACGACCACGGCGACTGGATCAACCCGACGCTCATCCTGCGCGACGGCTCGGAGGTGGCCCTGACCGGCACGTACAAGACCCGCCAGTACACCAACTCCTATTTCAATCGCGTGCGCGAGAACAGCAACGTCGACAACGGCGGCAAGATGCGGGTGATGGGCCAGACCTACGACCGTGGTTTCTCGACCGACGCCAATGCGGCCATCTTCTTCCAGATTCCTGACGACATGGACGTCGTGCGCTTCACCGCCATGGCTGCCGCCGACGACTCGGGCATCGGCCAGACGGGCGCCACGACCTCGATACGCTTCATGGTGTTCGACCAGAACCCGCTCGCCAACGAGCAGGACGACTATGCCGCCCGCTCGGGACTCATCTCGCGCACCGGCACTAAGTCGACCACGATGGAGTGCGACGTCACGGGGGCCGAGCAGCTCAAGATCGTCGTGAGCAACTATGGCGACGGCTTTGCCTACGACCGTGCCGACCTCATCAACCCCGTGCTCATCGACGCCGACGGCCAGGAGACGTCGCTCACCACGCTCCAGCACACCAGCTACACCTCGGAGTGGGGATCGCTCCACGTGAATAAGAACGTCGAGAACGGCACGCTACGCGTCGACGGACAGTCCTACACCACGGGCCTGGGCCTCAATGCCCAGTGCACCCTCGTCTACGACCTGCCCAAGGGCCACTCCTACACGACCTTCCGTGCCCTCTGCGGCTACGACTCCTCGTGCGACACCGACAACCCGTCGACGTCGGGCACGACGATGGAGTTCCTCTTCTATGTCGCGAAGGGCCAGCCCTACACCTTCGACCTGACGCAGCTGGGCTATAAGGCCGATGAGCAAGTGCCCGTCTATGACATCTGGGCCGGGCAGGATCTCGGCACGTCCGCGGGCGTCCTGACCACCGACGTGCCCAGTCATGGCGTGCGCCTGCTGCGCCTGGGCGACAATGTCGCCACGGGCATCACCCGTCCCGCTGCCGATGGCGTCGCCCCCAGCGGGGTCACGTCGCAGCCGGTCTACGACCTTCAGGGCCGTCGCGTCGTCTCCCCGAAGCATGGTCTTTACGTCCGTCAGGGCCAGAAAGTGTACGTGAAATGACGCTTGCGGGGCGGTGAATTGTAATAAAAAAGTCTCACCAAACCGTTCGTTTTTATAATCCGTTGATAATCAGCGGACTCGCAAATCGCTAAAAAAGAAGCGGTGCTTTTCGACTCGAGAAGTGCCGCTTTTTTCATCGAGAAGCGGTGCTTTTTGCCTCGGGAAGTGCCGCTTTGTTGTTGGCAGAGGGTCGGTTTGTTAACTATTTTCTAAATAACTAATTGTTTTAGTTTAATTAACTAAAGAAATTAGTTTAACTCCGCTTTTATTCGTATCTTTGCCCTCGAAACGTTATCTTCAATGATGAGTCTTATGAAACGAACAACGATTTTATTCCTGCTCCTCAGTCTGGCAGTGATAGGACGCGCCCAGACAGAGGAAACCGCCGACAGCATCCGGCGCGACAGCCTCGTGGCCGTCGGGCTCGGCCACTATGCCCGCGGGGCCTACCAGCGCTGCATCGACGTGCTCGACCCGCTGGCACAGACGGTGCTCGCCGCTCAGGAGGCGCCGCTGCCGTCCGACGCCTACCATGCGCTCTACTACAGCTGTCAGCGGCTGGGCCGCCGGCCTGACATGTACTACTGGGGACAGAAATGCCTGGAACGTGATGCCGATGACGCGGAGATCATCGCCGACATGGCGCGCCACTATAACGAGGAGGAGAAGCCCGACCTGGCCTTCCGGCTGACGGCGCCCTACAACATGCGCCACCCGGAGCAGCTCAACGTGACGCGCCAGCTGGCCCACGCCTATTTCCAGAAGATGGTCTTCCCGCTGGCGGCCTACCTCTACCGCCAGCTGCTCGACGAGGGGCTGCGCACGTTCGACGTGGCCTATTCGCTCGGACTATGCTATTTCCAGGACGAGAAGTTCGACTCGGCCTACGTCTTCCTGCACCAGGCGGCGGAGATGAACCGCTTCCAGAACAACAACTGCCTCTATCGCCTCGGCATCTCGGCCATCAAGACGGGACGGGCCGACGAGGGCGTGGAATATATTAATAAGGTGTTGGAACAGCTGACGCCCAGCCCCGACCTCATCCGATCACTCCACGAGGAGCTGGCCGAGGGATATGCCCAGCTGGGGCGCGACTCGCTCGAGCTGGAGGAGCTGAAGCTCGTGATGGTCCATGGCGGCTATGCCGACATGCAGGTGCTGTGGCGCGTGGCTGGATGCTACGAGCGCATCGGCGACGAGGACAACGCCCGCCATGCCTACCGCCAGTTTGTCAGCACGGCGGCCATGCTGCCCCCTGACAAGCGCGACCCGATGGTCGATGCATGGCTGCGCGAGGCCGAGAAGAAACTGAAATGACCGCCCATAGTCTATCGTCTAAACTCCCAATCTCCCAAACTCCTAAACTCCTATAAACATGAAACAACTGACACAGAAAGAAGAAGAAATCATGGACCGCTATTGGCAGTACGGTCCCATGCAGATCCGCGAGCTGCAGACGCACTACGACGAGCCGCAGCCGCACGTGAACACACTGGCGACGCTGGTGAAGATCCTCGAGGAAAAGGGCTTCCTGGGCCATCGCGCCCTGACGGCCCGCTGCTTCCAGTACTTCGCCCGCATCTCGCGCGAGGAGTATCGGGGCGGGTCGCTCGCGGCCGTCGTCGACAAGCTCTTCGGACATTCCTACCTGAGCGCCGTCTCCACGCTGGTGAAGAGCGAGAAGATCTCGGTCGACGAGCTCAAGGCCCTCATCCGCGAGGTGGAAGATAATAGATAATAGATAATAGATAAAAGATAATAGATATTTTGGATTATGATGGTTATATATCAGATTAAGGTGGGGCTGTGCCTTGTGGTGTTCTACCTGTTGTTCAAGCTGCTGCTGAGCCGCGACACGCTGCACCGCTTCAACCGCGCGTTGCTGCTCGTGCTGTCGGCGTCGGCCTTCGTGCTGCCCTGGCTGCACATGCCCTCGCTGCCCGCAGGCACCGCCGCCCAGCAAATCATCATCGGCCCGCTGACGGCCGTCGAGTCTGTTGCGTTGCCAACGCAACCAACTGAAGATGCGGCCCCGCTGCCGCTCCACCTTATTTATCATGTGGGCCTCGCGGCCGTCCTCGCCTGGCAGCTGTGGTCAGCCTGGCAGCTGCGACGCCTGCTGGCCACGGCCACCGAAAGCATCAGCGAGCCCGACGGCGTCAGGATCCATCTCCTGCCCGCCGACACGGCGCCCTTCAGCTTCTTCCGCTATGTCGCCATCAGTCGCGACGACTATCGCGACAATGCCCGCGAGATCCTCACCCACGAGCGGGCCCACATCCGCCTGGGCCACTCGGCCGACATGCTGCTGATGAACCTGCTCGTCACGATACAGTGGTGGAACCCCGCCGCCTGGCTGCTGCGCCGCGAGCTGCAGCAGATCCACGAATACGAGGCCGATGAGGCCGTTCTCAAAGAGGGAGTCGACGCCCGGCAGTACCAGTTGCTGCTGATACGCAAGTCCGTCGGGAACCAGCTATTCTCGATGGCAAACAATCTTAACCACAACTCATTAAAACAAAGAATCCGTATGATGAAAAGAACAAGAACCCCGCGATGGCAGTTGCTCAAGGCGCTGGCCGTCGTGCCCGTGGCGGCCCTCCTGGCCGTGGCCTGCGGGCAGAAGAGTGAGAAGCCTGATGGTGCCGGAGAAGAGCCGCTGACCGTAGGGGTCGAGGTGCCGGCTGATGCGCCCGAGGTGGCCGTCACAGGCTATGATGGAGGGGCGGAGACGCCCAAGGTGTTCGACGTCGTCGAGCAAATGCCCGAGTTCCCTGGCGGCATGGAGGCCCTGATGCAGTTCCTGTCGAAGAACATGAAGTATCCTGATGAGGCCACAAAGGCCGGACAGGAGGGGCGCGTCATCGTGTCGTTCGTCGTCGAGGCCGACGGCCGGGTGACGAATGCCAAGGTCGTCAAGAGCGTCGCCCCGCTGCTCGATGCTGAGGCGCTGCGCGTCATCGGCCTGATGCCCCGCTGGGAGCCCGGCCGCCAGAACGGCGAGGCCGTGCGGGTGAAATACACCATCCCCGTGGCCTTCAGGCTGCAGTAAATCCCTCTCTCTCGTTTTTGTATAAGCGAGCCGGGCTGTCTCTTTGGCGTGCGAACGTCGCGGAGACAGCCTGTTTCTTTTGAGAGCTGACGTTGCACACGTGGGGCGGGAGTGTGCAAAAACGAAAAAAATCACGAAAAAGTTGTCCGTATATCAAAAAAAGTTTGTAACTTTGCAGCCGCTAAAAAAGTGTATATGTGTTACTTAGAGCGACTTAAGATTGATTTAAAGGCACTTACGCAGGACGTCACGCCCTTGGAGTGGGAGCTCGACGATCGGTTCTTCCAGTCGCTCGAGGGTGCTCAGTTGCAGAGTGGCTCGCTGCATGTGTCGGGGTCTATACGCAAGGCCGTCGGCTTTTATGAGCTCACGCTGCACATGAGCGGCACGGTTCAGGTGGTCTGCGACCGCTGTCTCGACATGATGGATCAGCCCATCGAGGCCGACCTCCGACTGATAGTGAAGCTGGGCCCTGAATACACCGAGGACGATGACCTGATCGTCGTGGACGAGACTGATCCTGTGCTCGCCACGGCATGGTTCATCTACGAGTCAGTCGCACTGGCGGTACCCATCCAGCACGTTCACCAACTTGGCGGTTGCAACGATGCCATGATGCGGGTGCTCGAGGAGCACTCGGCTGCCCGAAGCAGTGATGCGGACGACAAGGTGACTGACCCGCGGTGGGAGGCACTTCTTAAGCTAAAAGTGAAGAGTGAAAAGTGAATCATTTGCTGCCGCTCTGAATCATCGTAAAACGTAAAACATTAAAATAATAAATCAATTATGGCACATCCTAAAAGAAGACAATCAAGTCAGCGTCAGGCCAAGCGTCGCACACACGACAAGGCAGTAGCACCCACATTGGCAGTATGCCCCAACTGCGGAGCTTACTATGTTTACCACACCGTATGCCCCACTTGCGGCTACTATCGCGGCAAGGTGGCTATCAAGATGGAAGACGAAGTCGCTGAATAATCCTTTGCTCTGATAATGGGAAAGATTAACGCGATCATAACTGGCGTTGCCGGCTATGTGCCTGACTATGTTCTCACCAATGAGGAGCTGTCGCGCATGGTCGACACCAACGACGAGTGGATTATGACGCGTGTCGGAATCAAGGAGCGCCGAATCCTTACTGAAGAGGGGCTCGGCACTTCTTATATGGCGCGCAAAGCAGCCAAGGCTCTGCTGAAGAAGACAGGCACGAACCCCGACGAGATCGACGCACTCATCGTCGCCACCTCGACGGCCGACTATCACTACCCCTCGACGGCCAGCATCGTGCTCGGCAAGCTGGGGCTGAAGAATGCCATGGCCTTCGACTTCTGGGCTGCCTGCTGCGGATTCATCTACTCACTCGACGTAGCGACGTCGATGATTCAAAGTGGTCGCTACAAGAAGATTCTGCTCATCGGAGCCGACAAGATGTCGTCGGCCACCGACTATAAGGACCGCCAGACCTGTCCGCTCTTCGGCGACGGCGCCGGTGCCGTGATGCTCGAAGCCACTGAGGACACCAGCCTCGGACTGCAGGACAGCTATCTGCGCACCGACGGCATGGGCCTGCCCTTCCTCCACATGAAGGCCGGCGGCTCGGTCTATCCGGCCAGCCACTTCAGTGTCGACCACCGCATGCACTACACCTATCAGGAGGGCCGCACCGTCTTCCGCTACGCCGTGACCAACATGAGCGACGACTGCGAGCTCATCGCCAAGCGCAACGGACTCGACAAGGACAGCATCCAGTGGGTCATTCCTCACCAGGCCAACATGCGCATCATCGAGGCCGTGGCCAAGCGGCTGGAGATGCCTATGGAGAAGGTGATGTGCAACATCGAACGCTACGGCAACACGTCGGCTGCCACTATCCCCCTGGCCCTCTGGGAGTATGAACCCAAGCTGCGCAAGGGCGACAACATCATCATGACCGCCTTCGGCGCCGGCTTCGTCCACGGAGCCAACTTCCTGCGCTGGGCCTATGATGGTGCTTAAGCAAGGAAGAGTTGAGAAGTGAGAATTAAGAAGTGTCGGCTATGCCGAGTAAGAGTTGAGAAGTAATAGCAGCGCATTTAATTCTAAATTCTTACATCTTAATCGTAGCGGAGCGAGAATACCTCTTAATTCTTAATTCTAAATTCATAAGTCAATATGCATAAGGCAGGATTCGTCAATATCGTTGGGAATCCCAACGTCGGAAAAAGTACGCTCATGAACCAGTTGGTTGGTGAGCGTATTTCCATTGCTACCTTTAAGGCGCAGACCACGCGCCATCGTATCATGGGCATCGTCAACACCGACGACATGCAGATTGTCTTCTCTGACACGCCGGGCGTGCTGAAGCCGAACTACAAGCTGCAGGAGTCGATGCTCGCCTTCTCGGAGTCGGCCCTCCAGGACGCCGACGTGCTGCTCTACGTCACCGATGTCGTCGAGAATCCCGAGAAGAACATGGACTTCCTCGAGAAGGTGCAGAAGATGCAGATTCCCGTGCTGCTGCTCATCAACAAGATTGACGAGAGCGACCAGAAAACGCTGGGCGACCTCGTCGAGAAGTGGCACTCGCTCTTGCCCAACGCCGAGATACTGCCCATCTCGGCAAAGAACAAGTTCGGCACCGACCTGCTGCTGAAGCGCATCCGGGAGCTGCTGCCCGAGAGCCCCGCCTTCTTCGACAAGGACCAGCTGACGGACAAGCCCGCCCGCTTCTTCGTCTCCGAGATTATCCGTGAAAAGATCCTGCTCTACTACGACAAGGAGATTCCCTACTCGGTGGAAGTCGTCGTCGAGCGCTTCAAGGAGGACGACCGCCAGATCCACATCAACGCCGTCATCTACGTCGAGCGCGAGTCGCAGAAGGGCATCATCATCGGCCATCAGGGCGTCGCCCTGAAGAAGGTCTCGACCGAGGCCCGCAAGACCCTTGAGAAGTTCTTCGACAAGCACATCTACCTCGAGATCTTCGTCAAGGTCGACAAGGACTGGCGCTCCTCGAAGAAGGAACTCGACAACTTCGGGTATAACCCCGAGTAGGACGGTCTTATGAAGTTATTCCAGACTCTCATCCGCGCTTTATTCCTCTGCTTTCTTTTTTTTCAGAATCAGGGCGTGGGAGCACAGGAGGTCCAAATAAAAATAGATGACCGCCTGATGACTATGTCAGGTACTGAACTTGTTAATCTGGGGCTGGATTATCTTCGGGCACGCAATATGCCAGACAGCGCATTACTCTGTTTTACAATCCAGGCCAATCGACGGTTCGTGAATCCCAAGGATTCAACGGAACAGGTGGCCTGTGCTGAGGCCTTGAATTATCTTGGCGTACTGTATAAGGCATATTTTTCTGACTATCAAAAAGCATGGGGATTCTATCATCTTTCTGAGGAATATGCTGTCAAGCATCATCTGAATCACTTATTGCCTAAAATCCATAATAACATGGCGGGGCTGACGCTGCTCAGTACATTGCCTGACCATCAAAGAATGGGTCATGTGACAGACAGTGTTCTCTTGAGGTCGATGCGGACATTTGAGGAGGCAGCCCTTCTGGGACAACAAGAACTGATGGGCGTCATTGCATCTAATCTGGCAGCCTTGGGGCTTAACTGTCATGCAGTAGACAAAGTAGGTAGCGTATTGCGTAAGTTTTGCAGTATGAAGCTAAGCGAAGAAGACAATCCAACCCTTGTTCATGCCCGTTATTTATGCAAGGCCGTTTTGGCATCCGGTGAGGAGAGTTCTGCTGAGGAGTCCATTGCCTTTCTTGATTCCGCTCTGAGTTGTGGCTATGCGAAGAATCATCAGGAAAGGTGCAACGACTCAGTGATCAATTACCAGATGCGCTATGCCATTCTGTTAGAGAAAGAATTGTATCCGAAAGCTTTGGCAACCGCCGACAGTCTGATTTGTATTGCTTCAAGAAACGGCCATCATATAGGCTTGGCAGGTATTTATCAAGATTTGAGTGACTATTATAAATCTGAGGGGAAACAGCAGGATGCAGACAAATATGAGTTGCTGTTCCATCGCGAAAAGGACATTATTGTTAACCAAAGCAATCTGAGGGATATTGAAAAGACTAAGTTCCTTTTTGAAATTGACAATCTGAATCAGAAGGCACGCGAGCAGGCTCACCGAGAAAGAATCAAAACTTACATGATGTATGGGACGGCTGTCGTTGTTGTTTTGCTGGTTTGCATGCTGATTTTGGTTGTCAGGAAATACCGGCAGACACAGGAAAAGAACAGGCAACTCTATCTGAAAAATACCGACTTGCTGAAGGCTCATGAAGAAGAAGTGAGACGATGGGAACTGGCCGTGGCTGATAACGTCGGGAAGCCGAAGGCAAAATACGAGAAGAACCCGATGGATGAAAACGGCAAACAGGACTTGATGCACAGGGTGTTCCTCGTCATGGAGAAGTCTGAAGACGTCTTTAAACCAAATTTCACCCTCGACCGACTGGCCGAGTTGGTGGATGCCAACCCAACATATGTGTCGTATGTCATTAACGAGAAGCGACAGTGCAATTTCAATGTCCTGCTTAACGAATACCGCATCAAGGAGGCATGCCGCAGAATGAGCGATGCAGAGCACTATGGGCACCTGAGCATTGAGGGCATTGCTGCAAGCGTTGGCATCAAGTCACGTACAAACTTCTCAACAAACTTCAAGAAATATACAGGCCTTACTCCATCGGAATATCAACGCATGGCCCGCGAAAACAGCCGGAAACAGGACTAATTGGTTCCAAATGATAATCTGATACATCTTGAGACATCTTCCTTTCTGCATCAATTCTTGTTTTGCATTATCTTTGCGGTGTCAAAACTATTTATTCACTTAATCATTAAATGCGTATGAGACACCTTAACATTTGTCGCTTGATGGCATCCTCGTTGATGGTCATCGCCGGTAGTCATGTTAGCATCTGTGCTCAGGACGAACCAGATGTGAATGTCACCATTAAGTTGGATTACGACCAGACTCAGTTCATGTATCCTTTTGAGGGGGTTAAGATTTGGAGTGAGTCGATGGTGCCGACTGCTCAGTTCTATATGGGGATGGATATCCAGACAAGTCTGCCGGCAGGCAAGTATGATATGATGTCATACTTTCAAACTTTTGAGGGACTCCACTACATCGTTATCAAGGAACAAGTTGAAATCAAGAACGACACGACCATCGTGATGAGTCCCGACATGGCCGTTAACAAAGTGACGATAAATAATTATGGTCCGGACGGCGAACTGCTGAAACTCGACTTAGGATATTTTGGCGAAAAAGGATGGATAACGACTGAGCCAGGCAATGTAGCTGAATCCTACGTTGAGACAATGCTGATCTTCAAAGCGCAGAAAATGTCGTTGATAACTTTTTCCTATCGTATTGACAGAGCCAAGACAGAAGATGAACGGACAATGTCACAAACTGGTTTTTACATCAATGACGTGTCGGAAAGATTCCTGATAGCACAGACAAGAATAGCGCGAAATGAAGATATTGACAAGTGGTATGTATCCTACTTCTCCACGGATAAGTTTAAAGATGTCGTTTTGTCCAACAATCCCGCGGACTATCAGGTGACCCACGAGACGTGGACGTATTCTCCTGCCAGTTACTCTCAGCCGGGGTATGGCGCTGGCGTATCATTAACAATGCTTTCTGACGGTATTAATATTCCTGGACCTTATCTGTTCTACCGACTTGAGAATGCAGAAAAACCAGCTGGGACACAGGATTTGACAATCTATTCAAGCGTGCCTTGTCAAGATAAGAATGACGACAAGCTGCAATTGCTGACGGCAGCCATTTTCCATAATAATGAATTGACCACATACAGTTCTTGGGGGCAGAGACCAAAAGTTTATCCTGTCATAGGACAGCCTTTTTCTTTCATAAACGGAGAGAAAATGTATAGGAATCTGGGCGAGTTGGACCAAGAGGGTCGACCCTTTAGCGACTATTTTAAAATAGTTCAGGATAATTATTTCGGAAAGAAACTGCAAAGGATAGAGATTCCATACAATCCATACTTCTCTTATGCTGAATCTGAGAAGTTGGGGCGTTCCGGCGAGAGTTGTCCGATAGTTCCTATGCCAGTAGCAAACGATGTAAGCTATATAGGGCGATATGGGGAAACTGTCATATATGACTTCGTTTATGTCGACAGTTTACTTTTGCAAGAAAACAAAGAGGTAGACGGCGTGCATGACATTACACTGGTGAATTCTGATGTCGAAGTAGATGGACTGTCAGGGAAGAATACTGCCACGATACATTATGACGACAAGGCCGACGACAAGACGCCTCCCACACTGACAATGCTCCAGTTCAGACGTTCTGACGGCTGCATCACCGACCGCTTTGAGACTGGTGTCGACGGCACGATGGAGTTCTCGGCGGCTGATTTTGAAAAGATTTATGTCCCTGAGGTGTTTGATTATATACCAGATTCCAAACCTGCAGAGATTACGGTGGAATATGCTCCGTACAACAAGGATGAGTGGACCCCGCTGCTAATAGAAGAATGTACAGGCGGGGAAGGCATCTTCGGCTGGGGCTATGTCTATCGTGCTTCACTGAAGGACGTGCAGGGCGAGGCCGAGAAGGGCTGGTTCGACGTGCGCTTCACGATGAACGACGAGGCAGGAAACACCCATGTGCAGACCGTCAGTCCGGCCTTCCGCATCGACAATATGGCTGCTACGGGTGTCGAGTCTGTCTGTAGTGATGAAAAGAAAGAAGTCAAGCGCTATGGCATGGACGGCCGTGTTGTGGATGCTTTACAAAAAGGTATCAGCATCGTGGTCCTTCAGAACGGAGACGTCAGGAAAGTCGTGAACAAATAGTGCTTAGGCCTTCCCCCTGAAAGGCTGTCATCTTGTTCATACTTGCTGACTACTCAAGTGGAAAGCAGCTCTTTTCCGACTGAAAAGGGCTGCTTCTGTTGCGTTTTGCTTGAAAGAGTCGTAAAAGTTTGGGAGTCTCAAATAAATGTGCTACATTTGTAGCCGTAACTAAACTATTACCCTAATGAGAAAGACTTTTCTGCTATTATTGTCTTTAGTCGCTACGGCGCTGACCCTCGGGGCCGCCGCTGCGCCCATGCATCAGACTATTAAGCCGGGACAGCTGTGGCCCGACACCGACGGACGGCACATCAACGCCCACGGGGGCGGCGTGCTGCTGCACGACGGCGTCTACTACTGGTTTGGCGAGCACAAGGCCGAGAATACCAGTGCCGCGCTGGTGGGCGTGACGTGCTATAGCTCGACCGACCTCATGAACTGGCAGAACCGCGGCGTGGCCCTCAGCGTGAGCCAAGAGAAGGGCAGCGACATCGAGAAGGGCTGCATCATGGAGCGGCCGAAGGTCATCTATAATGCTGCGACGGGCAAGTTTGTCATGTGGTTCCATCTGGAGCTGCTCCATTGCGGCTACGAGGCTGCCCGCTTCGGCGTGGCCGTGAGCGACAGGCCTGAGGGGCCTTACACCTTCCTCTACAGCAGTCGTGCCAATGCCGGCCAGTGGCCGCAGGAGTTCACCGCGAAGGACGTCAGCCATGCGCGGCAGCTCAAGATGGCCGACTACACGGAGTGGTGGACGCCGCAGTGGACAAAGGCCGTCGCCGAGGGCCTCTTCATCCATCGCGACCTTGAGGGCGGACAGATGTCGCGCGACATGACCCTCTTTGTCGACGACGACGGGAAGGCCTATCATATCTTTTCATCCGAGGAGAATCTGACCCTGCACATCGCCGAGCTGACGCCCGACTACCTGCACCATACGGGCCGCTACACCCGCGTGGCGCCAGCAGGCCACAACGAGGCACCCACCATCTTCCGCCACGACGGCACCTACTGGATGATCACGTCGGGCTGCACAGGCTGGGCGCCCAACGAGGCCCGCATGTTCTCCGCACCCTCTGTCTGGGGGCCGTGGACGCAGCATCCCAATCCCTGCGTCGGCCCCGATGCCCACATCACCTTCGGCGGTCAGGGCACCTTCGTGCTCCGTCAGCCCGACGGACAGTTCATCTTCATGGCCGACATCTGGCGGCCGAAGCATCCCATCGACGCCCGCTACGTCTGGCTGCCCATCACCTTTGCCGACGGCCGGCCTGTCGTGCGTTGGGCCGACGAGTGGCGGCCGCAGTCGTCGCGCGGGCTTCATGTGAGGCAGAACGTCCCCCTCGACTCCATCCGGCTGAGCGACCCCGCCATCCTGGCCGACCAGAAGACCGGCATGTACTACATGACGGGCACTGGCGGCATGATGTGGCGCAGCGCTGACCTGAAGCTGTGGGAAGGCCCCTTCCGCGTGACGGAGTTCGACCGCGAGTCGTGGATGGGTCCCCGGCCGATGATCTGGGCGGCCGAGCTACATCAGACGGGCGACGGCTACTATTACTACTTTGCCACGTTCACCAACCGCGACGTCAAGATCGACACCGTCAGGGGCAATGTCATCGAGCGTCGTGCCTGTCAGGTGCTGCGTGCGGAACAGCCCATGGGACCCTACCGGGCTTTTGGTGATGCCACCTACCTGCCCGCCGACCGCCCCACGCTCGACGGCACCCTATGGCGCGACGCTGACGGGCGGCCCTATATGGTCTACTGCGGCGAATGGCTGCAGAACTGGAACGGGACGATAGAGAAGATTCAGCTGAAGCCCGACCTCAGCGGGACGGTCGGCGAGCCCACCGTGCTCTTCCGCGCCAGCGACTCGCCCTGGAGCCGCGAGCGCAGCGACGACGGGCAGGTGACGTGGAACAAGGTGACCGACGGCCCTTGGCTGTTCCGCACCGCCACGGGACGGCTCGGCATGCTCTGGACGTCGTGGGTCTACGATGTCTATACGCAGGGCGTGGCTTACTCTGAGAACGGCACCCTCGACGGCCCCTGGATTCAGGAGCCCGAGCCCATCACGCCGCCCAACTATGGCCACTCCATGCTCTTCCGCCGCTTCGACGGCCAGTGGATGATGTCGGTCCACAGCCACACCACCGACGCCAAGGGCCGCTACGTGCGCGTGCCCCACTTCTTCGAGGTCGACCTCTCCGGCGACCGCCTCGTCGTCAGGCAATAGTCGGCGAGCGCTAATGTGGTGATAAGTTCCCGACAGTAGTCAACGCCCCTTGCCCCCTCTAATCTTAGAGGGGGAGTTAGATGGCGTGCATGCCACCCGCATCTGCTAGTGTCACTGCGCTCATCTACTCCTGCGGTGGTATCCAACTCCCCCTCTATGATTAGAGGGGGCAAGGGGGGCGTTGAAATCTCGGGCATTTAATTGACAAAAAAATCACGCCGTGGATCGGAATCAATCCACGGCGTGATTTTTTTATTGGACTTTCCCAATCTAAATCAGACGGCCCGAAGAGCTAAAACCAAGACGCAGTTTATTATTTTCAAGGCTTGAAAATATATTTCCATGCCTTGGTTTATTATTTTCAAGGCTTGAAAATAGTTTTGCCGGGCGCATTTTCCGTTTTGAACTGGCCTCTTCGTCCATTATTCGCGGAACAGCCGTTGGGCGAACATCGTCAGATAGATGCGCCAGTTGCGCCAGATGTGGCCGCCGTCGTTCTCGTAGTATTCGTAAGGGTAGTGGTGGGCGTCGAGGTAGGTGCGCAGGTCGTTGTTCATCTGCAAGAGGAAGTCGTCCTTGCCGATGGCGATCCAGTAGAGGCGGGGCTTCGAGGCGAAGAGTCGCTCCATCTGGCGGTCGAACGACTCCATGTCCTTCGGCATGCGGGCGGCCGCCGACTGCAGACCGTAGTAGTCGAAGGTCTCGGGATAGAGACGCGAGATGCCAAACGTGTGGCCGCCGCCCATGGAGAGCCCCGTCACGGCGCGTGCCGAACGCTTGCGTATGGTCTTGTAGTGGCTGTCGACGTAGTTGACGATGTCCATGAAGCTCTCCTCCATCGAGGCCTTGGCGCCGCGGTCGCGGAAGGCGTTGCCGTCGGGCGTGTACATGCCCTCGTGCCACCAGCCTGGGGCGGCGTTGCACGTCGGGTTGCCGTTGGGCATGACGACGATCATCGGCACGGCGCGTCCTTCGGCTATCAGGTTGTCCATGATCTGCGACGTCCGGCCCAGGTCGCCCCAGGCTGTCTCGTCGCCGCCGTGGCCGTGGAGCAGATACATCACGGGGAAACGCTTCTTGCCGTCGTAGGCCGCCGGCAGATAGACGGTCATGCGGCGCTGCTGGCCGAGCGTCGGACTGTCGTACCAGACGCGTGAGAGCGTGCCGTGTGGCACGTCGTTCACTTGATAGAGATGGCCCTTGTCGTCGGCCGATCGGCTAACGATGAAGATGTTGCTCAGGGTCGAGATGTCGCGGTTGACGTAGCTGTTAGCCGGGTCGATGAAGCGCTGGCCGTCGACGTTCATGTTGTAAGAATAGAGCTCGGGTGCCAGTGCGGCGGTCGTCGCCGTCCAGACGCCGTTCTCCTGTCGGGTCATGGGCAGCGTCTCCTGCTTGATTTCCGCGAAGTCGCCCGTCACGCTCACTTGCTTGGCCTCGGGGGCATAGAGGTTGAATGTCACGGTGCCGTCCTGATTGACGACGGGCGACGTGACGCGGGGCCGCATGCCCAGTGCCTGCTGGCCGTAGCTGGCAGCGGCGAACATCAGGCTGCATAGCAGCGCCAATGTCAAAGAGTAATGATAGCTTTTCATAATTTATAAGTAACTATTATATATCAAATACATTTTTTCCTAACAACGAATTTCACGAATTTCAATGCGCACACCGTCTTGTTGGCGTTCAGTCCCCGGCGGTTCCACCAGCCCGCGTTCTCCTCCTTGTTGTTCAGGTTGCCCATCAGGACCAGCCGCGTCTTGTCCGTGAACGAGCTGACCATGCCGCGCGAGGCATATCGGTGGTGGGTGCCGCCGGCCAGGTCCATGTTGGTCATGTAGCCGCGGTTCATGCCCCGCTTGATGGTGAAGTCGAGCACGGTCTCCTTGTTGCCGTCCTCGATGCCGGTGATGCGGGCCTGGTCGCTCTGCTTGTCGTAGAACTTCACGTTCTGGATGATGCTCACGGGCAGGTTCTTCAGCGCCGTCTCCACGTCGCCCAGCATGAACTCCTTGCCGTCGAGCATGATCTTCTTCACCTGCTTGCCGTTGATGGTGATGTTGCCGTCGTCGTCGACCTCGGCGCCGGGCATGCGCTTGATGAGCTCCTCGACGGGCGACCCCTCGGGCGTGCGGTAGGCCTCGGGGTTATAGAAGAGCGTGTCCTTGCGCACCACCACCTGGGCGGCGCGACCCGTCACGACGGCCTCCTTCAGCAAGACCGTCTCGGGCGCCATGCGCAGCTCGCCCAGCTCCTGGTTCTCGCCGCGACGCAGCGCCACCTCGCGCTCCATCGTCTGATAGCCGAGCGACGAGATGCGCAGCCGGTAGATGCCGTTCGAGGGCGCCTCGAGCGAGAAGTTGCCCCGCTCGCCCGAGATCGTTCCGCCGACGAACGAGCTGTCCTTGGCCCAGAAGAGCTGCACGGTGGCCTGCGCCATCGGCTCCTTCGAGTCGCGGTCGGTCAGGTGTCCGCTGATGGTCAGCGTCTGTCGAGTCTGTGCTTCGACGGCTGTGATTGTTATCCCGAAAAGAAAAACAATGAGTGCTATGATCTTGTGTTGCATGCTTGATGAGTAGTGTCTGACGGCGTGCAAAGTTACTAATAAATAATGAGACATCCTCCCATTTTGCATTTTTTTTGTGATAATATATAAGTGGTTACATTTTGTAGTCGATTTAACGTTTTTTATATTCGATTTTGTCAATCAATAGGTTTTATTTCCTATTTTTGCAGCACATAGAGAAGCAGACAGAACAGAGAAGACCCCTTTTGCTGCCTACTCCTGATCTAAAAAACGAAAAACGTTTCACATTAAATATTAAGTTTATGGTAAGATTTCTACTCAACATTGCAGTCGCACTCCTTTTGACCATGAGTGTGCAAGCCTCCGACATCGTCTACAACCTGGGCGCAGGCACCACCTACTACGGGACGGGCCAAAGCCGCAACGAGACCTACGACGTCGCCCTCCGCATCAGCGACCCCGCACTCGTGGGCTGCCAGGTGACGGGTGTGCGCATCTATCTCAGCTCGCTCGACGGCATCAGCGCCACCAAGGCGTGGCTCTCGAAGGACATCGCCGTGAAGTCGATGAAGTTCACGGGCGCCGATGTGGAGACCGTCGACTTCGAGGCCGTCAAGGGCAACAACGAGGTGGCCTTCACCCCTTACACCATCACCGACGAGGGCCTCTACGTGGGCTATACGCTGACGGCTGCCAAGGACGTGGCCACACAGCCCATCCGTCTCTGCCGCTCCTATTCGGCTGACGGTTTCTTCATCCACACCTCGGGCCTCTATCGCTCGGGATGGCGCAGCATCGGCCTCGACGAGGGCTCGCTGTCCATCGAGGTGCTGCTCAGCGGCGACTTCAGCGACAATGCCGCTACGGCCATCGACGTGCCTGAGGTGAACGCCAAGACCAACTCGCAGAATCAGATCGACTTCCTCGTGAAGAACCAGGGCACGAAGGGTCTCCAGAGCATCGACTACACCATCGAGGTGGGCGGTGCGACGGCCGACTATCATGCCGACCTCAATCCCGCCGTGGCCGGCTACTACGGCCGCACCTATGCCCTGACGGCCAATCTGCCGATGGTGACCACGAAGGGCGGCTATCCCATCAATGTCGAGGTGACGCGCGTCAACGGCCAGCCCAACGCCAGCACGACACCCGTGGGCTCTGGCTTTGCCAAGTTCTACAACCTGCTGCCCGTGAAGCGCCCCGTCTGCGAGGAGTTCACGGGTCTGTGGTGCGGCTGGTGCCCCCGCGGCTTCGTCGGCATGGAGCGCATGGCCGAGAAGTATGGCGACGACTTCGTCGGCATCTGCTACCACAACGCCGATGCGATGGAGATCATGTCATCGGCTAACTTCCCCGCCTCCATCCCCGGATTCCCCGCTGCCGATCTTGACCGCGCCGTCGTCATCGATCCCAGCCTACACGACATCGAGCTCGGATGGTCGTGGTACAGGGAGCAGTTCGCACCCCTGGCCGTCGACGTCGCCACGGAGCTCGACGGCGACAACCTCAGCGTGACGGCCTACGTCGTCTCGCCCCTCGACATGGACGACGACCGCTATCAGCTCTCATTCGTCCTCAAGCAGGACGGCATGCAGAACAGCACGTGGCAGCAGGCCAACTACTACGGCGGTCGCGACGACCTCCGCGACGGCGTCATGGACTGGTTCTGCGACCAGGGCTCCTACGTCTCGGGCCTCGTCTACAACGACGTCATCGTTGCCTGGTCGGGCCGCGGCGGCATCGAGGGCTCGCTGCCTGAGCACTACGACGGCGACGTCGCCTACGAATACACTTACACCTTCGACCTCAACGACGTCGTCAACACCAGCGGAAAGAACCTCGTCCAGGACCGCTCGAAGCTGACGGGCATCGCCCTCGTCATCGACAAGACCACGGGTGAGATCGTCAACGCCCATCAGGCCCTTGTCGGCACCACCACTGTCACTGCCATCGACCGTCCCGCCACGAGCCCCGACGAGGCGGTCAGCGAGACCCGGTTCTTCGACCTCCAGGGCCGCCGCGTGCTCTGTCCCGTCCCTGGCAGCATGCTCATCCGCTCTGAGACGCTTCGCAATGGCCAGGTGCGCACTCGCAAGGTGATTTATTAAACCTAACATATTATCAACCCTTAAAATCAAAAAGCTTATGAAGAAGATTACTTTCCTCACTGCACTCCTGTGCATGGCAGCCTTCAGCGTGAAGGCTCAGACCACGGCCCTCTCGATAGCCTCGCTGACGGCCGGACCAGCCGAGATGAATATCGCAGTGCAGCAGACCCCGCTGCCCCAGGGACGCTTCGTCGCACCCTTCAAGGCCCCCATCGCCCAGCAGCCCCAGGGCAAGTCCTATGAGCTCAGCGGCAACTTCACGGGCGGCCTCTACTCCGGCGGTCAGGTCAGCGTCGGCTCCTACAGCCGCGTCAGCAAGGTCGTCGAGGGCGACGACGGCTGCATCTACATCTACAACCTGCCCACGCTGCTCGGTGCCCAGACATGGGTGAAGGCAGAGCCCGTCGGCGGCGACATCATCGAGATCCGTCGCCAGGTGGTCTATGAGGCCTATGGCACCGAGTACGTCCTCGTGCCCATGCGCTGGCAGTACACCGACGAGGCCACTGGTGCCGGCGAGTTCGTCGAGATTGAGGACGGCGCCATCCAGCTCTACTATAAGGACGGCGTGCTCCGCTCCGTCGCCGAGGATCCCTTCCGCACCGGCGTCGTCATCGGCTCCGTCATGGGCAGCGAGGCCAACGGCTACAGCTTCACGGGTCGTGCCGAGTGGAACCTCAACTATGCGCCCATCACCGATGTGAAGGCCACCCTGCCCGAGGGCCTCGAGACCGAGGAGATGGTCATGCGCAGCATCAGCAGCAGCGACATGAGCACCATCTTCGCACCCATCAACGTGGCCATCACTGACGACGCCGTCTACCTCAACGTCTACGAGGATGCCTACGTCAAGGGCACTATCGACGGCGACAAGGTCACCTTCATGCGCGGACAGTATCTGGGCGCCAACTTCTACTATGGCTACGCGATGTACTTCGAACCCGGCTACATCGAGGAGAAGCTCGACGAGAACGGCGAGGTGGTCGGTCTGCAGGCCCTGCCATGCGACAAGATCGTCCTCGACTACGACCGCGAGGAGCGCAGCCTCAAGAGCGACAGCATCTGGGTCGTCAACGCCGGCCAGATTAACGGCGCGTTCTATGGACTGAGCGTCACGTGGGCTCCCTACATCAAGCCCTTCAAAGAGGTGGCTGCCGTGCCCTGCGACCCCGTCATCACGGCCTACAACAACACCATGGAGCAGTACGGCTACAACTCGCTGCAGTTCAACATCACCACGGCCGACGTCGACGACAACTACATCCTGCCTGAGAAGATGGCATGGCGCGCCTTCATCGACGGCGAGCTCTTCATCTTCTCGCCCGAGGACTATGCCGGACTGGAGGGCGACATGGAGGAAATCCCCTACGGATTCATGAACTCGTCGTACGACATCTACACCTCCTTCTTCACACTTCCCTTCTATCCAGAGGAGAGCGTAGGCCTGCAGGTCATCTACCGCGGTTGCGGCGAGACCAACTACTCGAACATCGTGACCATCGACGTCAACACGCTCGAGATCACCACAGAGCCCTACCTGCCCACCGGCATCGAGAAGGCTGAGAGCCAGAGCCAGGTGACCGCCGTCGTCTGCCACGACATGGCCGGACGACTCGTCAGCCCCAACGCGAAGGGCCTCAAGCTGATGACCCTCAAGCGGGCCGACGGCACGCAGAAGACGGTCAAGATGATCCGTTAAGCCGTCGGCCACACCAGCCGACATATCGGTTACATATCTCCCTGGCGGCCTGCATCGTGTGGTGCGGGCCGCCGTTCTTTTTCCGTCCGGACGCTGCAGGAAACTTCCGTCACGACGTGACGCCATGCCGTCACGTCGTGGTTTCATGCCGTCACGTCGTGACGTCATGGCGTCACGTCGTGACGAGAGTTTCAGGAGCCACTGCGAAAAGCTTCTGACGGCCCGCAAAAATAGTCCTCAGATGCTTTTTTGGCGGCATAATCTTTCCTGAATCGAAAAAAATGACTATCTTTGCAATCTGGTAACGGCTAATCGACGTAAAAGACAGAATATGACCAACGATCTCCTAACGGCTCTCCGCGAGCAGAAGCAAACGGGCATGAAAGGCGGCATCTATCACAAGACGCAGATAGACATGACCTACAACTCGAACCACATCGAGGGCAGCCGGCTGACGCACGAACAGACGCGCTACATCTTTGAAACCAACACGATCGGCATCGGCGACGGCGAGGCTGTCAGCGTGAACGACATTGTTGAGACGGTCAACCACTTCCGCTGTATTGACCTGATCATCGACAAGGCCGAAGAGCCGTTGACGGAACAAATGATGAAGCAGCTCCACGGCATGCTCAAGACGGGCACGTCCGACAGCAGGAAAGACTGGTTTGCCGTAGGCGACTACAAGCGGCTGCCTGACGAGGTGGGAGGCGAGGCCACCTGCGAGCCGGAGCACGTCCATGAGCATATCGAGCGGCTGCTCAACGAGTACGAGAGCAAGGCCCATCGCAACCTGAAAGACGTCCTCGACCTGCATGTGCGGTTTGAGAGGATACATCCCTTCCAGGATGGTAACGGGCGTGTGGGTCGGCTGATCATGTTCAAGGAGTGTCTCAGGAACGGCATTGTCCCCTTCGTCATTACAGACGAGCTGAAGATGTTCTACTACCGCGGACTGCGAGAGTGGGGGCACGTCGACGGCTATCTGACTGACACCTGCCTGACGGCGCAGGATCACTATAAGGCCGCGCTCGACTATTTCCGGATTGGATATTCCGCCTGACGCGTATACTGTGGACTGATATCAGAGAACGACGAGAGCACCGCTGAGCAAGGACAGTGCGCGGCTGAGACGCCCTACATGAGCGAACGCAGCCTGGAGGACCATCAGAAGGCTCATTACAGGCCCCGGCTGCTGACGTTTGTATGATTATTTCTGACCGTAATGAGAACGCAGGGAAATCACAGCGACATAGACCTCGGCATCGTGAATCTCGTAGATCATGCGATACTGCTTGTTGATGCGGCGAGACCATGTCTCCTCAAAGACAAAGTGCTTCAAGTGCTCCACCTGGCCTGTACCTGTACGTGGGTGTTCCTGAAGTTCCAACAGCATCTGCGTGATTTTCTTGACGGTAGGCTTGTCGCCACTCTTCTTGATAGCGGCTATCTCTTTCTTAGCCTGTTCGGAAAGAAGTACTGCGTAAGCCATTCCCTACAGCGAGTTGATCAATGCCGTAATATCTTCCTTGCTCTCAAGGCGCGTGAATTTCGCCTCAGGCTGATGGGCTTTGGCAATGTCCTCCTCGACAGCCTTCACGTTGCGGGAGTCAGCAAAGAAGGAATCGCCCGAAGGGCTGATCTCGTAGGGGTCAACGCGAAACGAAGCTTTCTGGGGCTTACTGATAGTCACACCCTTGATGGCACCCAATATCTTCTTCAAGCTTGGGATGAGGCTTGCATCTTCAATGTTAAGAACTATCTGCGTCATAACTGGACAATTATTATTTTACGCTGCAAAGATAAGCAAAATAATCGAAATAACAAGATAAAGGACTAAAAACTTTAAGGATATGGCACATCCTGCGACCTGATATCAGGGAACGGCGAGAGCACCGCTGAGGGGGCGGAGCCTGAGCAGGGGCAGTGCGCGGCCGGGGGGAGGAGGTCAGAGCGTGATGTCGAGCGTGGCGCCGGCGGAGGCCCGCACCGTGGCCTCTACGTCAGAGGCTGGCTGTGCGGAGTAGCGGTAGGGTGGGGCGAAGTAGTCGGCGTCGCCATAGCGCTCCTCGTGGTCGTCGGCTCCGAGACAGCGGCGGAAACGGATGTTATAGTCGCGTAGCTCGGGCTTCGACGAGGAGGGCGTCTGAAACAGGCGCGTGTCCTCGCCCAGACGGAAGACGCAGCCCTCGGCCAGCACGTTGGAGCGGAAGCGTGCCTGGATGCAGACGGAGGCGATGCTGCTCGCATAGAGGCAGTTGAGCAGATGGATGCTGCCGAAGCGCACGAAGGGCATGCGGGCCCGGCAACCCTCGTCCCACCAGCAGTGGTCGAAGGTGGTGCGCAGACGGCCGACGCAGCGCTGGTCGCGGTCGTTGGAGCCCCATAGGCAGCTGAAGCGGTGGTCGCTATTGTGGTCGTCGTTGGTGTCGTCGGCCAGCTTGGGCCACGGCTCTCGCAGATAGCGGAAACGGCACCACGAGACGGTGATGAGGTCGGAGCCGGCGTTGCAGTCGAAGTTGCCGTCCATGCCGTCCTGGAAGTCGCAGTGGTCCACCCAGATGCGCTCCGACCGCGAGACGCAGAGGTTGTCGTTGGCATCGCGGTCGAAGGCCCCCGGCCCGATGAACGTGATGTTGCGCAGCACGATGTTGCGGCAGCGGTCGAAGAGGAGGATGCCCGTGGAGTCCTTGTCGAGCGTGTAGCGGTCGTTGACAAGGGCCGAGCCGGTCAGCCCGATGAGGCTCTTGTTGGCGACGCTCTTCACGCGCAGCAGGCCCGGCAGGCTGATGCGCCCTCGCAGGTAGATGGTGCATGGCGTGGAGTCGTTCTGTGCGAGGGCCTGTCGCAGCTCGTCGGCAGTGCCGACGACGACGGCGTTCTGTCCCTGTCCGCCGTCGGTGGTCCCTCCGACGGAAGCCCATCCGACGGGCTGTGCCGTCAGACTGACGGTGGCCATGAAGGCCAGCATGAGCATGATGTCTCTTAGTTTCATCTTCTTCGTTATTTTTGTGTATTGGCCGCAAAATTACGAAAAAACTATGTAACTCTTAAGCATTTTCGGAAGATTAACGCAGAAAGCGCGTAAATAAAAGGCAAGACAGGGAATAATGGGGAAGTTCAGTTTTAGGCTGAATGCAAATTTGAGAGGAATAAAGAAGTAGTTAGGTTTCTTATCCGTAACCCAAACGGTCTTGAGAGCCAGTTAAACTTCGTTAATCGGATAGGCAAGATGGGGCATAATGACGCACCTTTCACCACCCGTTTCTGATTCCGCAAACTGCTATATTTTGCATAGCGACAGAACCAGGAAAAGACAGTAGTTTTGCAGCCGGAATTAGAAAAACAAGTAAATTTCGTCCTTTTTATTTGTATTTAAACTGATTTGTAAGAAAACATTTGTTCCCTTGCAATTAATTTATTATATTTGCACACGAAACGCCTATAAAAATAGATTTCTACTAATAAGGAATAAACGCATCAATATATATGAAAAAAGAAGAGTTTCGTACTAATGTGAGGCAAGATAGGGGAACGTCCCTTGATTCGAGTATGTAGTTGATGCAGAAAAAAAATAGTTAATTATGAAAATATTGTCATATAATATAAATCGTTCTACGCAGGAAAAGATAGACAAAATCATGCAGTTCAATGCAGATGTCTTTATTCTTCCAGAAGTGGCTTGTCCTTCTCAAGTAAAGGTTCCAGAAGGGTATAGAATGGAATGGATGGGTAATTATGACTTCAAAGGGCTTGGCGTTATTTGGAAATCGGGAATGAAAGCTGAAATCCCACAATGGTATAACCCCTGTCATCAGTATTTCCTTCCTATCATCATTGAGAATAAGTTAATCATGGCTGCATGGCCTACAAGAACTGATGATAATGCTCCGAAAGATTATCCACAGATTGCATTGGAAACATTGCAGGAATATGCTCCATACTTGAAAGAGTTCCCTACTGTTATCTCTGGCGACATGAACTGTTATAAAGGACAGGCTGGCGAGACAAAGCAATATAGCATTGAGACTATATTCAGCTTTCTGGAAGGTATGGGCTATGTTAGTGCTTATCACCAAAAAACAGGAGAGCTGTTAGGTGAGGAAAGCAGAGCTACCTATTACCACAGGTTTAATGAGAATTCGCCTTTCTTTCTTGACTATTCTTTCTCAAATGTGGCCTTCAAGTCGTATGCACTCTGCGAGTGGAACAAAGAAATAAGTGACCATGTTGCTCAAATGATGGAATTGTAATGTATAATATAATATGATTGAAACAATCCAAGTAAAAGAGATTGATGGTGTTTACTCTTGTGATATAGGTATTAGCAAGGAAGAGTGGCTGAATATGTTGCAGGAGCAAAGCATGCCAGACAAATATAAGGATGCTCTGCTTCGATTCTACTATATGCCAGAACACAGAGGTACATGCACCACTGTGAGCAATGAAATAGGCGGTGATGCTCAGTCACTCAACGCCTATATCACAAAGATTGGGCAATTTGTTCAAAAGGAGCTGAATAGGTTTCAAGTTGTTCGTCCTGATGGAAAGCCCTGCTACTGGATTATTCCTATGGGTGAAGGCAGAGATTTGCCAAAGGGAGATGATGGAGTCTTTGAATGGCAGTTAAGGCCAGAATTGGTAGAGGCCATTCGTGAGTATCTGTATTGGTATCTTGTTGAGAAATACAAAGAGGTTAGAAAAGACATCCCTTTAGATGAAGAGAAATATGATGAAATCTACAAGTGGAGCTTAATAACAGCAAGTCAAGGTAAGACTCCTTTCGAGGTAGTTGCGGCTCATGTTGCCCATCCAAGTAAGCCTGAATTGGGAGGCTTTACCAATCTGATAGATGCAGTCAGAGACAATAAAGCACTCAAATATTTGGTGGAGACCAAAGCCTCAGAGTTTGAGGAGGTTCTTCGTCACCTTGCAGACGATTCTGTTGATTTGAATAAAAGGCTGTTGGAGTTCAAAAACGAAACAGCGGCATTACTTCCTCAAACGGGATACAACAGTAAAGCCAATGACGAGCGTACGGCATCAACGATTCTGACCTGTCTGAACCCAGAGAAATACACCATTTACAAGTATGATGTGTATAGGTTCTTGTGTAAATGTCTTGGTGTTTCTCATAAGCCATCAGGTCAATGTTTCGAACACTTCTTGGAGTTGTTGAAACCTCTATATGAATTGACAAAGAATGACGAACAGCTACAGCAATTGGTGGCTTCTGCATTAAAGGAAAAAAGACAAAGCGATTTGTTGTTGGCACAGGATGTTCTTTGGGTATTATTCAGTGAATTCCCTCAAAAGTTAGGGTATCTTCAACCTCTTATTTGGAGGAAGAAAAAGCGTGTGTGGCTGTGGGGAGGCAATGCAACGATTACAAGCATGCTATCTCTTGGATGTGGCTCTTCAACTAATAGCATCAAAGATTTCAGACCCTACACTTCTGCAGACTCATTAAAGAAAGCTTTGTTGGCAGACAAACCTGATATTGGCAACAGGCTCCCTAATGCCTATTGGAAGTTTACGAAGGAAGTATCAGCGGATGATATTGTCGTAGCATTTGAAACAAGGAAAGAAAACGGCAAACAATATCACGTTCTCTACGGTTGGGGAACACTCACGTCTGATGTCTATTATGACGAAAAGGATGAAAACCCGATGCGTAGAGAAGTTGAGTGGCATTTGCCCTTCCTTGATGTGCCGATAGAAGACAGAACTATGGGAGACAGTTTGTTCTTCCAAGGCACAACAGAAAAGCAAGCAAACAGAATTATTGAATTGTTGAACATTAACTCAGAAAAGAATATGGAATCGAAATATCAGAAGTATATAGACCTGCTGGAAGCAAATAAAAACCTGATTCTGACAGGTGCACCAGGAACAGGGAAGACCTTTATGGCTAAAGCTATTGCAGAGGCAATGAATGCAGAAGTGGGCTTCGTGCAGTTCCATCCTTCGTATGACTATACGGACTTTGTAGAGGGACTGAGAACGAAGAACGATGGAAACGGGAATGTTGGATTTGAGCGTAGGGACGGAGTTTTTAAGGAATTCTGTAAACAATCATTACATAAATATAGACCTGTTGAAGATGAAGAATTGGAAGAGGCAACAACATTTGATGAAGCTTTTGATGCATTTATCAGAGATTTGAGACAAACAAAAAAAGAATTGGAATTTGACAGGGTTCGAAGTTCCTCTTTCAAAGTTTCTGTCGGGGATGATTCTATGTTGAGAATAGATGGCACACCTATAAAGAAAGATCTTGTAAGGAGTTTTTACGAGCATACAAACAGTAGTAATTGGTATAGTAAACATTGTGAACTTATTCTTGACTACTTGAGAAAACACTATTATTTGGACGAAGTCCTTTATCAAAGCAGGATGAATCCAGTTTTTCTCCAAAGGCGCGTTTTCATCATCGACGAAATCAATCGTGGTGAAATCTCAAAGATATTCGGCGAATTGTTCTTCTCTATTGACCCAGGTTACAGAGGTGAGGAGGGCAAGGTAAACACCCAATATCAGAACATGATTCCAGAAAGTGATGTGTTTAAAAAAGGTTTCTATGTTCCAGAGAACGTCTATATCATCGGCACGATGAACGACATTGACCGCTCTGTGGAAAGTATGGACTTTGCCATGCGTCGCCGTTTTGCTTGGCAGGAAGTGACAGCAGAGGAGAGTTATACGAACATGATTGAGCATGATCCTGATTTTGGGCTCGTCAAAGACGAAATCAAGGCAAGGATGTTTAATCTGAACAAGGCCATCGTAGAGACAGAAGGATTGGATGAGGCTTATCAGATAGGTGCTGCCTACTTCAGAAAGTATCTTGACTATCAAGATAAAGCAAATGCTTTCGATTGCCTGTGGGAGAACCATCTGAAAGGTTTGCTCTATGAGTACCTTCGTGGCAATCGTAGGGCAAAGGAATTGTTAGAGAAGTTACACGAGGCATACAACAAGAAGAGTCTAAATGAGTAGCCTGCCCATACAGACAAAGGACAACGATGAAAGGCGTTTGACAGAGACGGAACTTTGCCATCTTGACACACTCAAGAAGTTGGCAGAGCCTACCATTACTGACCTATGCCGTAAGGAGCACCCCAATTTGCTGATATTCCCACAAGACTTGGAAGTCTATGGGGATAAGATTGGCGATGCTCATATCTTTGAGGTGAAGGATGAAAAGATTGTCACGGGCAATATCATGGGCTTTATCAGTTGTGGTGATACAAAGGTTAGCATCACTTCCCGATTTGCACAGGACAGAGATGACTACTTCCTGCACTATATGCTTCGAAAGGTGTTTGCCATCAATCTGTTTGATTTGCAATTCAATTCCGACGAAGAGAGCATCTTTGATTTTCTCATCTACCTGTTCCCTACTTTCCTAAAGCGGGCTATGCAACAAGGTTTATATAGGGAGTATCAGACACGCAAGCATAATGACGCTAATGTAAAGGGACGAATAGACATCTCTCGCCATATCAGGCAGAACATTCCTTTTGCAGGCAAGATAGCCTATACCACCCATGAGTACGCTCAGGACAATCATCTCACGCAGTTGATTCGCCACACTATCGAATATATCTCGCGTCATCGGTATTCGGGAAATATCCTCCACAATGACGATGATGCGTCAGATTGCGTAAAAGCTATTTGTCAGGCAACAGCATCATACATTCGCAATGAACGGCAAAAGGTGATAAATCAGAATCTTCGCCCCATCAGTCACCCTTATTATAGTGAATATCGCCCATTGCAGCAACTATGTTTGCAGATACTTCGCCAAGAGGAAATGAAATATGGGCGAGACGATGATGAAATCTACGGAGTTCTGTTTGATGGTGCTTGGTTGTGGGAGGAATATCTGAACACATTCCTTGCAGACATAGGCTTTGAACATCCCAGGAACAAAGAGGGGAAAGGACGTAAGAGTTTGTTTACGGACGGCTCAGGCTGGTGCTATCCCGATTTCCTGAGTCCAGAAATGGTGCTTGATGCGAAATACAAATGGTACGACGATTGGAACAAAGTGCAAACGAAAGACCTGTATCAAGTGATTTCATATATGCATGTTTTGAATAGGAAGAAGGGAGGGTATATTGTTCCTATAGATTGGGCCTCATCCAAACTTCCATCCAAAACTCTAAAAGGACAGGGTGGCATTATGTCCATCTATGGTATGTATGTTGCTTTCAAAGCTGAATCGTTTGAGAATTATTATTCTAACATGGCCCTCTCTGAACAAGAGATAATAAACAACTTGGAAACCTAATGACACTAGGGATAGGTACCCTGTCATGCATAAAAATCCAAACCGTGTCTGTAAATCACGGGTAAATCACTGGGACGGTTCTGGTGATCTACAGCAATTCCTAGAGACAAGTACTTGGTTTCAAATATATGAAGTGTAGAATTCCAAAATAATTTGTAACTTAGCGAACGAAATATGAAGATGGACGAGAAAACAATAAAAGAGATATTGCTGAAAGGTGAGCGGGTGACGTTGGAATGCAAGAAGGCAAAATCAGAGATGCCGAAGTCGATTTGGCAGACGTTTTCGGCTTTTGCCAATACTATAGGCGGAATGATTCTGCTTGGTGTGGACGAAAATATGCAGGAGAAGGACATTCAAAAGCGTTACCAAATAATTGGCGTAGATGAACCACGTAAGATCGTCACAGACTTCTGGAATACTCTCAATAGCGACAAGGTGAATGAGAACATTCTTGTTGATAGAATATAATGTCAGAATAAAGCATAGTAGTAAAATTTATGATTTGGACATTGAAGAAATTTGAGAATTAATGTGTAACTTTGCAAACGGAATGAGATATATGAGCAAAAATAATAAGGAAATAGAAATCAATGAGCCACGTATGGTGAAATCGCACGACGTGAAGCTAGATACAGAGTATGCAGAATGGATAGCGGAGGTGAAGCATCGCTATCGCTCTGCTCAAGTAAAGGCTACCGTAAAGGTGAATGGGGAAAAACTGCTGTTCAACTGGCAGATGGGACGTGACCTTGTGCAGAAAAAAGCTGAGGAGCGTTGGGGTGCTGGTGTTGTGGAGCAGGTAAGTTTGGATTTGAAGCGAGAATTTCCTAATGAGGATGGATTCTCTACATCTAACCTATGGTATATGAAGAAATGGTATCTCTTCTACACCAATCATGCTTCATCAGAAAAACTCCAACGGCTCATTGGAGAATTACAATCATCCATAAATCAAGAACGCTTAAAACTCCAACGACCCGTTGGAGAATTAATGAAACAGCCTGTTTCAGAAAATTGGAATGACACCAACAATGACTTCCCAATCCCCTTTGCCCTTGTTCCATGGGGTCAGCACATTGAGATTATCACACGGAGTGAAAGCCTTGAAGAAGCGTTGTTTTATATGCAACATGTGATAGAGAAAGGATTAAGCAGGACGGCATTGGTCAATTGCTATAAGGCTCACCTCTTTGATCATCAGGGTAAGATTGTAAACAACTTCTCAACGTATCTGCCAAAGCCACAAAGCCATTTGGTGCAGGAGGTGCTAAAAGAAAATTATGATTTCGGTTTCGCTACTATTGACCATGAGCCGTTTGAGGAACGAGAATTGGAAGATGCCCTTACCAGCGATGTTACGAACCTTTTATTGGAAATGGGAACTGGCTTTGCTTTCATGGGCAGACAGAGAGAAATCATCGTAGGAGGTCGCTCACGGAAGATAGACTTGCTATTCTATCATGTCCGCCTTCGTTGCTATATAGCGTGCGAGATCAAAGTTAAGCCATTCGAGCCAGAGTTTACGGGTAAGCTAAACTATTATGTCAGTGCCGTTGACGAATTGGTTAAAGCACCTGATGACAACCCTACCATTGGGCTTCTGATCTGTTCCGATATGGATAAGACCGATGTGCAATGGTCTTTCCGAGGGATTACGACTCCAATGGGAGTAGCAACATATAATAATATCCGCATTAAAGATGTATTACCTACCCAAGAGCAACTAAAAGAACGTATGGAACTGCTACAGAAGGAACTTAGAGCTACTAAACGACTAATGAAAAAAGCAACCGAATAAATGACAATGCATTTGGAGAATTCTGAAGAAATGCTTACCTTTGCACCCGATGATGAGTCACAAAAACGGCTGGTGGTTCGTCATCGGGTGTTCTTTGATGCAAATTATAGCAGAATAAGGAGATTAGAACGGTCTCTTATCCGTAACCCTCAAAATTCTCAATCTCCCGAACTGCCTTTATACAAAGAAATCCTGCAAATTCTTCCAAAGTTACGAAAAGTCGAGCGCAAAACAAAAGAATTCATTCTTTTTTTGCCGAGACGGAGTAAGTTCGCCGTCTTTGACGGCAAAGTTACGAAAAGTCGAGCGAAATGCAAAATTTATTTGGCTTTTCTGTTGTTTTTTTGTAACTTTGCACCCAAATTGCAATTTGTATGGGAAATTTAGTAGCCATCGTGGGGCGTCCCAACGTGGGGAAGTCCACATTATTCAACAGACTGACTAAGAGCCGGCAGGCCATCGTGAGCGACGAGGCCGGTACGACGCGCGACCGCCAGTACGGCAAGTGCGAGTGGAACGGCCGTGAGTTCTCCGTCGTCGACACGGGCGGCTGGGTGGTCAACTCGGACGACATCTTCGAGGAGGAGATCCGCAAGCAGGTCGTCATCGCCACGGAGGAGGCCGACCTGGTGCTCTTCCTGTGCGACATCAAGAACGGCGTGACCGACTGGGACATGGACGTGGCCCAGATTCTGCGCCGCTCGAAGCTGCCGATCGTGCTCGTGGCCAACAAGGCCGACGACAACCGCGACCTCTATGGGCAGTACGACTTCTATAAGCTGGGTCTGGGCGACCCCTTCTGCATCAGCGCCGCCACGGGCTCGGGCACGGGCGACCTGCTCGACCACATCCTCGAGGTGCTGCCCGAGAAGCAGACCGACGAACTGGAGGAGGGCATCCCCCGCTTCGCCGTCGTCGGCCGTCCGAACGCCGGCAAGTCGAGCCTCATCAACGCCTTCATCGGCGAGGACCGCCACATCGTCACCGACATTGCCGGCACGACGCGCGACTCCATCTACACGCGCTATGACAAGTTCGGCTTCGACTTCTACCTGGTCGACACGGCCGGTATCCGCCGCAAGAACAAGGTGACGGAGGACCTGGAGTTCTACTCCGTCATGCGCTCCATCCGCGCCATAGAGAACTCTGACGTCTGCATCCTCATGATCGACGCCACGCGCGGCATCGAGGCGCAGGACATGAACATCTTCCAGCTGATCCAGAAGAACTCGAAGTCGCTGGTCGTCGTCGTCAACAAGTGGGACCTCGTCGAAGATAAGTCGCAGGCCGTCATCTCCACCTTCGAGGAGGCCATCCGCTCGCGCATGGCACCCTTCCGCGACTTCCCCATCATCTTCGCCTCGGCCCTGACGAAGCAGCGCATCTTCAAGGTCCTGGAGACGGCCAAGGATGTCTACCTGAGCCGCAAGATCAAGATCGGCACGTCGAAGCTCAACGAGGTGATGCTGCCGCTCATCGAGGCCACGCCGCCTCCCTCGATCAAGGGGAAGTATATCAAGATCAAGTATGTCTCGCAGGTGCCCGACACGCAGATCCCGACGTTCATCTTCTATGCCAACCTGCCGCAGTATGTCAAGGAGCCCTACAAGCGCTTCCTTGAGAACAATATCCGCGAGAACTGGAAGCTGACGGGCTCGCCCATCAATATCTTTGTGAGGCAGAAGTGAAATCCAAATGAAAGATGAAAGATGAAAAATGAAAGATATGATTAGATTTCTAGATGAAGAAAGTAGGACAGTGGGCAAAGTGCAACACTTGGCCTCCCGTTCTTTCGTGGGTGTGAGTCTGATCATATTTTTCATCTTTCATCTTTCATTTTTCATCTCCTCTTGCTCCGACTCACGCTCCGACCTGGAGCGGGCGCAGGAGGGCGCCATGGTGGCAGCGCAGGTCTACTATCGGCAGCTGGCCGATGGGCGCTGCGACCAGTTTCTTGCTGCCAAGGCGGGGTCCGACAGTCTGCCCCAGGGTTATCGGGAGCAGCTCGTGGCCTGCTATAAGCAGTTCGTGGCCCAGCAGGAGCGCGCCCACAAGGGCATTGCCGACGTCACGGCCACGCGGGCCGAGATGGACTCGGCAGCCAACCTGATGCAGGTGTTCCTGATGCTCAGCTATGGCGACAGCACGCGCGAGGAGATTGTCGTGCCGATGGTGGCACATCGCGGGGCGTGGCTGATGAAATAGCGGCTGAAACAGTCACGATGTTGTCTGTTTTTATCATTGTCCTTGTCTATTCTTGTCACTTCCTTGTCTTTTTTTGAGAAAAGACAACTCTTTTGTTTGTTTTTTTGCTGTTTATTTGTATCTTTGCAACAAGGTTTTTTAAAGACACTGAACAGATGACACAGCGTATTCTCTGGGCTTTGGGCCTGCTCTTTGCCGCCTGTCTGACGACGTCGGCGGCTGACGACATCGACCGTCTCGACTCCCTGCTGGCTGCCTATGACAATGCCGGCGGGCAGAAGCGTCTGACTCTGGGACGCGACATCATTGCCCTCAGCACCCAGCAGGAGGAACTCGTCAGCACACCGCTCAGCATCGGCGACACGATGCCGCGCGACTCGCTCGATTTCATCGTCTGGTTTGCTGCCGAGCGCTTCTACTATGCTAACTCTTACTTCGAGGAGAGTCTCGACTATATCGACCATGCCCTGACGCTGGCCAAGGGCAACAACGTGGAGCTGCATGCCACGCTGCTCTGCGACCGTGGCTACTGTTTGTTCAAGACCAGCCGTAACACCGCTGCGGCTGAGGCCGAGCTCGAGGCGGAGCGCTTCGCTCGGGAGCACGGACAGCTGATGTCGCTCGCGCGTTCATATAATTATCTGGCCATCATCGACCTCAGCCTGGACTACTTTGACGAGGCGAAACATTTCGTCGGGAAGGCCCTGGAGACTGACCGGCTGACGGGCTCCGACCGCAACACCCACAACTATCTGGGCATCGCCTGCGAGGTGTACAACGTGGCGAAGGAGCCCGACAAGGCCGTGGAGTACGGCCTGCAGGCTGTGGAGGCGGCCCGCCGCATCGGCTACGACGCCGGCGTGGTCAACCACCTCTCGCAGCTCTCCTATGCCTACAATCGTCAGGGCAACCTGGAGAAGGCCCTCGAGATGTCGCGCCAGGCCGTCAGCACGGTCGAGCAAATGGAAATCGTCGACCGTAACCTGTTGGCTATCAGTCTGGAGTATGTGGCCTTTAACCTGCTCGACATGAAGCGTAATGCTGAGGCAGTGCCCGTCATCCGACGCGCCATAGCCCTGCAGCAGGAGATGGGCAACAAGCGCAGCGTCTGCTACGACCACAAGTCGCTGGCCGAGGCCCTCGAGCCCAACGACCCGCGAGGCGCACTGAAGGCGATGCGCCGTTACTCGCAGATGATGGACTCGCTGCACAACGACCAGATGCATCAGATGCTGAGCCGCGCCAACGCCGAGGTGCACAACGACGTGCTGCAGAGCGAGAACGAGCAGCAGCGGCGCGAGAAGCACATCTTCATCATCACGTCCCTGATTGTGGCCCTGCTGGCCCTGGCCGTCATCGCAGCCCTCGTGTATGCCGTCCGCACCCGTAGCCGTACGGTGAAGGCTATCCGTCAGCTGCAGGCCGTCCGCGAAGAGTTCTTCACCAACATCACCCATGAGTTCCGCACGCCGCTGACCGTCATCAAGGGCCTGTCGGAACAAAAGGAGATTCCCGCCATCACCCGCAATGCCGACCACCTGCTGACGCTCGTCAACCAGCTGCTCGACATCGCGAAGGTGAAGGCCAGTGTGGGCGATGCCCGCTGGGAGCGCACCGACATCGTGCCCCAGCTGGCGATGCTCGTCGAGAACTATCAGGAGGCGGCCCACAGCCGTGGTGTCAGTCTGACATTCCAGCCCGAGGCAGCGTCGGCCGTCGTCGACCACGTGGCCGACTACGTGCAGAAGGTGGTCGACAACCTTTTGGTCAACGCCCTGAAATACACTGCCGAAGGGGGCTCCGTCGTTCTCAGCACCCATCAGGAGGGAGGACAGTTGCAGATCGTCGTCAGCGACACCGGGCAGGGCATCCACCCCGACGACCTGCCTCACATCTTCGAACCGTTCTATCAGAGCCGCCACACACCGACCTCGCCCGGCTCGGGCATCGGACTGGCCTTCTGTCGTGAGATAGCCACCGCCTCGCGCGCCACTATCACCGCCGCGAGCACCTTGGGACAAGGCTCCACGTTCACCGTCAGCATGCCCCTGCGCCAGAAGGACATCACGCCGTCAACGCAGAGCGAGCCGCTCCGGCCGGTGAAGGTGGCCGTCCCGATGGCACCCGCCGCTCACAATGACACCCCTGTGGGAGAGGCTGATACGGCTGACGACACCTCGCTGCGCGTGCTTGTCGTCGAGGACAACCGCGACGTGGCCGACTATATCGGCAGCGTGCTGGAGGCTGACTATGAGGTGGCTTATGCCGCCGACGGCGAAGAGGGCCTGCAGAAGGCTGAGCAGCTGGTGCCTGACGTCATCCTGACCGACGTGATGATGCCGGGCATGGACGGCCTGGAGCTCTGCCGCCGCATCCGTGGCAACATGGTGACCGACCATATCCCCGTCATCGTCATCACCGCTCGCGTCACCGACGACGACCGCCTGCAAGGCATCGAGGCAGGGGCCGACGTCTACCTGACGAAGCCCTTCCGCCCCGACGAGCTGCGGCTGCGCATCACCAAGCTGCTCGAACAGCGGCGACGCCTCATCGAGAAGGCCCAGCCGCAGATAGACCCGACCGGCAGTCGGCACACCAGTCACGACGCGTCAGCCCTGCCCTTCTCCGAGAGACGGGCCAAGAACGCCCCGCTCTTCCTCGACAGTCTCGACGAGGTGATTCTGCGCCTGATGGCGAAGGGCTACGTCGATGCTACGGCGGTGGCCAAGGAGATGGGCATGAGCCTGTCGCAGTTCACGCGCAAGTTGCGGGCCGTCTCGGGCCTGTCGCCTGCCGTCTACATCACCCGTCGCCGACTGGAGGAGTCGTGCCGCTTGCTTAAGCAGGGCCCGGAATCGATCACCGACGTGGCCATCCAGTGCGGCTTTGCCGACGTGGCCCACTTCTCCCATGCCTTCCGCCGTGCCTATGGCGTCAGTCCGACGCAATATATGAAGGAGAAAACGAATAATTAACCTTAAAAATCGTCGAAGTGGTCTCGCCTTGGCAAAAAAAGAATAATTCTTTTTGCATTTCGCCCGACTTTTCGTAACTTTGCACGCAAATTTGCAAATTCATTATTATTATGGCACAACAAGAAGACGTTTTCAAGAAGATTGTATCGCATTGCAAGGAGTATGGGTTCGTGTTCCCATCGAGTGACATCTACGACGGACTGGGCGCAGTCTATGATTACGGCCAGATGGGCGTAGAGTTGAAAAACAACATCAAGCAGTACTGGTGGCAGGCGATGGTGTTGCTCCACGAGAACATCGTGGGCATTGATTCTGCCATCTTCATGCACCCCACCATCTGGAAGGCTTCCGGCCACGTCGATGCCTTCAACGACCCCCTGATTGACAACCGCGACTCGAAGAAGCGCTATCGTGCCGATGTGCTCATCGAGGACCAGATAGCCAAATACGACGAGAAGATCCAGAAGGAAGTCGAGAAGGCCCGCAAGCGCTTCGGCGACAGCTTCGACGAGGAGAAATATCTGGAGACGTCGCCCCGCGTGGCCGAGACGAAGGCTAAGCGTGACGCCCTCCATGAGCGCTATGCCAAGGCCATGCAAGGCCCTGACCTGGAGGAGCTGCGCCAGATCATCCTCGACGAGGAGATCGTCGACCCCATCAGCGGCACCCGCAACTGGACCGACGTGCGCCAGTTCAACCTGATGTTCTCCACCGAGATGGGCTCCACGGCCGACGGTTCGATGAAGATCTATCTGCGCCCGGAGACGGCCCAGGGCATCTTCGTCAACTACCTCAACGTGCAGAAGACCGGCCGCATGAAGATCCCCTTCGGCATTGCCCAGATCGGTAAGGCATTCCGCAACGAGATCGTCGCCCGCCAGTTCATCTTCCGCATGCGTGAGTTCGAGCAGATGGAGATGCAGTTCTTCGTCAAGCCCGGCACCGAGCTGGAGTGGTTCCAGAAGTGGAAGGAGACCCGCATGAAGTGGCACCAGAACCTGGGCTTCGGCGCTGAGAACTACCGTTTCCACGACCACGACAAGCTGGCCCACTACGCCAACGCCGCCACCGACATCGAGTTCCACATGCCGTTCGGATTCAAGGAGGTCGAGGGCATCCACTCGCGCACCAACTTCGACCTGTCGCAGCACGAGAAGTTCTCGGGCAAGCAGATCAAATACTTCGACCCGATGACCAACGAGTCGTACACCCCGTACGTCATCGAGACCTCCATCGGCGTCGACCGCATGTTCCTCTCCATCATGTGCCACAGCTATGAGGAGGAGAAACTCGAGAATGGCGAGTCCCGCGTTGTCCTCAAGTTGCCCGCAGCCCTGGCCCCTGTGAAGCTGGCCGTCATGCCGCTGGTCAAGAAGGACGGACTGCCCGAGAAGGCCCGCGAGATTGTCAACGACCTGCGCTTCCACTTCAACACGCAGTACGACGAGAAGGACTCCATCGGCAAGCGCTATCGCCGTCAGGACGCCATCGGCACGCCCTACTGCGTCACCGTCGACCACGACACGCTCCAGGACGGCTGCGTCACCCTCCGCTTCCGCGACACGATGGAACAGGAGCGCGTGAAGATCGAGGATCTCTGCAAGATGATTGAAGACAAGGTCAGCATCACCTCGCTGCTGAAGAAACTCTAAGGCCCATCCCCAGCCCCTCCCCACGGGAGGGGGCTTTTGTTTGACTTCTTAGATTTTGAATAATATGACAAGAAAGACTTTACGACAGTGGTTTAGTCACCAGGCTGTGTGTCTCCTGGCTGTCCTTACTCCTCTCCTTTGCGTCGGAGTAGGGGCGGGGCTCCTCGCCTCATGCTCTGAGAGCGACGACGACGAGGGCGAGTTCAGCAACTGGCAAGAGCGCAACGAACAATACTTCGCTTCGCTCGAGGACTCGCTTCGGGCCCACCCGACGACGTGGCTGAAGCTGAAGAGCTTCACGCTCGACGAGGCGAGCGAGGGCAAACCGACTGACTATATCTACGTGAAGGTTGTCGAGACTGGCGAGGAGGGCGAGAATCCCATGTACACCGACTCGGTGCGCGTCAGCTATCAGGGACGCCTCATTCCCACTGCCACTTATCCCGAAGGCCGTGTCTTCGACGGCACCGTCTATGGCAAGTATAGCCATGTGACCAATGCCACAGCCCGACAGCTGGCTTCGGCCCAGATCGACGGCTACACGACGGCCCTGCTCCACATGCACCGGGGCGACCACTGGCGCGTCTTCATCCCCAGCGCACTGGCCTATGGCAGCACCGGCACCGACTCGGGCTCGGTGCCAGCCTACAGCGTCGTCATCTTCGACCTGACGCTCATCGACTTCAGCCCTGCCGGCGAGGTGATGCCGGCGTGGAGCAGTCGTCGGATGAGACAGTAGCTGCCCGTTGCTCCATGTCGCGCCGCGAGCGCGACTTCGTGACGAGCATCACGCCCGAGAATACTAATATGACGGCCACGGCGTGCGTCCATTTCATCACGCCCAGGCCTGCCAAGACACTGACCGTTACGGCCACCAGTGGTTGCACGTAGTTATATACGGCAACGACTGTTGGCCGTAACACTTTTTGTGCCCCGATGATCAGGATGTAGCCGATGAACGTGCCGAAGACGACGACGTAGGCCGCCTCGAGGATGGTCTTGACCGGTAGCGGATTGCTGAGGACGGAGAGCGTGTGCGGCCCGGCCAGGGGCATGAGGATGACCGTCGCCCAGAGAAACATCCACTTGTTGACGGTGAAGATGCTGTACTTCTTGATGAACTTATTGAAGAGCGACAGATAGAGCGCATACGAGAACTGCGCCCCCAGGCAGCACAGGTCGCCACGGATGTCACCCGCCGAGCCTCCCCCGACCCCTCCGAGGGAGGGGAGCTTGCCCGCCGACGTCAGGATGAGCATCAGCGCGCCGCTGCAGCCCAGCATGACGCCCAGCACCTTGCGGCTCGTGATGGGCTCCTTCAGGATCAGCGCCGCCAGCAGCATGGCGAAGATAGGCATCGACGTGGTGACGATGCTCGCGTTGATGGGCGACGTCAGCGACAGCCCGATGGTATATCCGCACTGGTTGCACACCAGCCCGAAGACGGCGGCGCCCGCAAAGACGAACACGTCGCGCAGAGGCACGTGCTCCCGGCGGACAAACAGCGAGGCCACCCAGAAAAGCAGCGCCCCGCCCATGATGCGCAGCATCACCATCGACGGGCCGTCGAGCCCGTGCGTCATCGCGTCCTTGCCCACAGGCGCCATCAGTCCCCAGATGGCGCAGGCCCCGAACATCGACAGGTGGGCCTGCAGCGGTTTATTATTATTCTTCATTTTTTCTTTACTTTTCTTAAATTCGGCTGCAAAAGTACACATTATTTGCGAAATAATTCCTATATTTGCAAAGAAATCAACTCCAATGGCTATGCAAAAGTTTGCTGACTACATCCGTCGCATCGAGATCGACTCCCTCTGGAGCGGCAAGAAGCACATCGTCTGGGACCTCGACCCGCAGGTGAACATCCTCAGCGGCATCAACGGGCAGGGCAAGTCGACCATCATCAACAAGGTCGTCAAGGGCCTCTCTGCTGGAGGCGAGTTCCCAAGCCACATGCTCAAGGGCGTGCGCCTCGACGTCAGTCCCGACGACGCCCGATGGATACGCTACGACATGATACGCTCGCTCGACTCGAGCCTCTCGCAGGTCTTCGCCGACGAGGAGGGCGCCCTGCGCCAGGTGCTGCCCGTCATACGGGGTGGGGGAGGCTCGCTGCTCGACTTCCAGCTCTACCAGCTGCAGCGCAAGTATCTCGACTATCAGGTCAACATCGGCAACCGCATCATCGCCGAGCTGCAGGCCGGCCGCACCGACGCCGCCCAGGCCCTCTCGGCCAAGAAGACCCGTTTCCAGGACATCGTCGACGACCTCTTCTCCGAGACCGGCAAGCACATCGTCCGCACCGAGAACGAGATCCGCTTCACCCAGATCGGCGAGATGCTCATGCCCTACCAGCTCTCCAGCGGCGAGAAGCAGATGCTCGCCATCCTCCTGACGGTCCTCGTCGAGGACGACCTGCCCTACGTCCTCTTCATGGACGAGCCCGAGGTGTCGCTCCACATCGAGTGGCAGAAGCGCCTCATCGACCTCATTCTCGAGCTCAACCCCCACGTCCAGATCATCCTCACCACCCACTCGCCCGCCGTCGTCATGAACGGATGGGTCGACCGCGTCACCGAGGTCAGCGAGATAGAAGTGAAAAGTGAAAGATGAAAGGTGAAAGATGAAAAATATGATTACCTTTTTCCGCAACAAGTCTAATCATATTTTTCATCTTTCACCTTTCATCTTTCATCTATAACATAGGCTATGGCAAACAGATTGCGTGACAACATCAACAGCCGCTACATCGAGGCGGCCAACGCGCTGAGAGGCAAGACCGCGCGCCGGCGCATCGTGGCCTACGTCGAGAGCTACGACGACGTCTACTTCTGGCGCACCGTCCTTTCGCGATTCGAGGACGACCGCCGCTACTTCGAGGTCATGCTCCCCTCGAAGACCGACCTGACGCGCGGCAAGAAGTCGGTGCTCATGAACTTCGTACAGGACCGCATCGGACCCGACATGATCGCCTGCGTCGACGCCGACTACGACTACCTCCTGCAGGGCGCCACCGCCCAGTCGCGGCGCGTGCTCCAGAGCCCCTACGTCTTCCATACCTACGTCTATGCCATCGAGAACTTCCAGTGCTACGCCCCCTCGCTCCACGACGTCTGCGTAGCCGTCACCCTCAACGACCACCGCATCTTCGACTTCCGCGAATATTTCCGCCTCTACAGTGAGGCCTGCTTCCCGCTCTTCGTCTGGTCCGTCTGGGCCTACCGCACCGGCAACCACGGCCGCTTCTCGCTCACCGACTTCAACCGCGTCACCGACCCCGGCGGCTTCACCGTCCAGGAGCCCGAGCGCTCCCTCGTCAATATCCGGCGCAAGGTGCAGAACAAGATCCGCGACCTGCAGCGGCTCTTCCCCGACAACCGCGACGCCTACCTCCAGCTCAAGGACCAGATCCGGCAGCTCGGCGTCACCCCGCAGACCACCTACCTCTACATGCAGGGCCACCACCTCTTCGATACCGTCGTCGCACCCATCCTCAACAAGGTCTGTCGCCAGCTCCAGCAGGAGCGCCAGCAGGAGATCTACCACTCCGAGGCCCACCGCACCCAGAAGCGCAACGAGCTCTCCTGCTACGAGAACTCGCGTCAGGACATCAAGACCATGCTCAAGAAGAACACCGGCTACCAGCAGTCCGACCGCTTCCTCCAGCTACAGGCCGACATCCAGCGATTCCTCGACAGCCAGCAGCTCTCCGCCCTGCAGCCCGCCGCCCAGCCCTCTGTCGGCAGCCCCCAGCCCTGCGCTTAGCCCCTGGATTCGCCCTTCTTTTGTAAAATAAATTCTAATCCGGTCTTCTTTGAATTACAACCGATTGACAATCAGTTGTTTACAAAATTAAAAACCAAAAAGCGCCCCTTCTTGCCAAGAGAAGTGCCGCTTTTCGATGCGAGAAGCGGCCCTTTTTGCCCCGAAAAGCACCGCTTCTCTCCATGCCTGATGTGCTTTGTCAGGAAAAATGACAATCAGGCGAGCTAACTTCAAAACCGACTTCATGAAATTGTTTTTTTATCAATATGGTGATAAATGCCCGACAGCGGTCAACGCCCCCCTGCCCCCCTCTAATCTTAGAGGGGGAGTTGGATACCACCGTAGGAGTAGCTGAGCGCAGTGACACCAGCGGATGCTGGCGGCATGCAAGCTAACTAACTCCCCCTCTAAGATTAGAGGGGGGCAGGAGGGCGTTGACCGCTGTCGGGAACTCATCACCACATTGATAATGAATAATGTAGGCTAAAATAGTCATAATCAAAAAAACTTACGAATAGTTTTGGCCGTTCGGGAGTTTTTGTGTAATTTTGCAGCCGATATTCGGAAAGGCAGCTGTCCTGACCCTGAACGGCGGGCTAGAAAGCCGACAGGCTTTAGCCATGACCGTGATGCAGACGGGCTCCGCCACTGGGGGCCTAAAGACCCCGCAAAAAGCAAAAATACATTATTTTATTTGTACAAATTAATATTATTATGGTAAAACAATTACTATCAAAGACATTGCTCCTCGTGGCCCTACTGTGCACAGGAGCTACCGCCGCTTGGGCGGACACAGTAACATTTACAGCTGGTACGGATACCGGAAGTTCGTCAGTTACAAAAGGGGACATTACAGTTTCCATGTCCACAATGGATAGAACTGACAACTATCGTTGTTACGCTAATTCTGATATGACGGTGAAAACCGCCTCTGGTAACATTACAAGTATTGCTGTTACTTGTACCGGGAGTTCTAGTTATTCCCCAGACCTTTTTAGTATCACAGAGGGATATACAGGAAATTATTCCTATTCTGGTAATACAGGTACTTGGGTTGGCACAGCAGAGAGTGTAAAATTCACAGCTTCTTCTCAAGTCCGTATGACAGAGATTGTGGTAACTTATACTCCTGCAGGAGCAGAACCTGAAGAGCCAGAAGAACCGGTCGCTTCTGATGTGATTTTCTATGAGACATTCGCTGAAAGCACAGGAACCATGGGATGGTCTGATAATGCTGCTAACGGGACTGCAAAATTTGATAATTCAGGTTGGAATACCGAGAATGCCAGTGGCGCACATGGGGCAATAAAATGTGGAGCAAGTAAAAAACTTGGTAAGGCAACAACACCTGAGATTACTTTGGAAAATGGCTACGTTTATACTTTAACTTTCCTTTCGGGTGCTTGGAGTGGAGATGCCACGACACTTAAGCTTTCAGCAACCAATGCCACTCTTTCTGCTAATACAGTGACTCTAAAAGATTCGGAGTGGTCAAATTATGAGATTACCCTGACAGGCAATGGCAGTGCATCGAAAATTACATTTCAAGGGAATGGATCTAGCAAATCTCGTTTCTTCCTTGACGACGTCAGGGTTGTTGCAAAAAGTACGAACGCCACTGTCACCGCCGCCGGCTGGGCCACATTTGTCCCGAAGTACAACGTGAAGGCTGACAATGTGAATGCTTACGTGGTGACGTCGGCTGACGAGGCGGTCGCTAAGCTGCAGAAGGTGACTGAGATTCCTGCCGGCACGCCTGTGCTGCTGGAGACCGAGGGCAACTATACGCTCGACGTCATCGAGAGCGCAACGGCTGTCGGCGACAACTGCCTGAAGGTGAGCGACGGTACTATCTCGGCTGACGATCATGTCTACGTGCTGGGCCAGAAGAACGGCAACACCGGCTTCTATCTCTGGACGGGCACGGCCCTCGATAAGGGCAAGGTCTATATGCAGACCAACTCGTCGAACGCCCGCCAGATGCTTCAGCTTGTGAAGCCCGGCCAGGAGGAGACGGGCATCGAGACCGTCGAGAGCGCCGGCGCAGAGCGTGACGGCATCTACAGCCTGCAGGGCGTCCGGGTGGCAGAGGCGCGCAAGGGCCTGTACATCGTGGGTGGTAAGAAAATGATGTTTAACAAATAAAGAAATAGGAGGAACATAACGATGAAAAAGACATATATTCAGCCCGAAGTCGACATGATGCGCGTGGAGACCAGCCCGATGCTGGCCGGCAGTAACGAGATGAGCGTCTTTAGCGATGACACGGAGGGCATCAGCGACAACAACGAGGTGCTCTCGCGCCGTGGCTCGGCCTGGGACGAGGACTGACATAAGATCGTGACCGCTTAGTGACCTTATAAAAAATAAGTTGGTACGATTTAGGAGGTCACGTGTCCTCACGTGACACTTGCGGCAAGTGCGACGTGGGGACACGTCGCCTCCTAAAGGGGCAGCCAAATTGTACCATTTTATTATTTGCTTGGGATGGGATAAACCACTCATTTGTTTTTTTACCACGAATTGCACGAATTACACGAATTTGGAATCGGCACTTTCGATGCGCAGCCAATTCGTGTAATTTGTGCAATTCGTGGTTAAGAAGAATTTCCGTCTTTTTTTGCATTAAAGTATCGTCGTATGGAAAAAAATGACTACCTTTGCGGCGATGAAACAGGACGATTGTTTGGAGCTGCTGGAGCAGCACGGGGTAAAGCCGACGGCCAACCGCATCGTGGTGGCTCGGGCGCTGGGCGAGGCCGGACGGCCGATGACGCTCAGCGAGCTGGAGGGCCGCATCGCCACGATCGACAAGTCGGGCGTGTTCCGCGCGCTGACGCTCTTCCGCGAGCACCACGTGGTGCATGCCATCGAGGACGGGGGCGGGGCGCTGCGCTATGAGCTGTGCCACAGCCATAGCCACGACGGCGACGACGACCTGCACGTCCACTTCTTCTGCGAGCGCTGTCAGCGCACCTACTGCCTGGACGCCATCAAGATTCCCGAGGTGGCGGTGCCGCCGGGCTTCGCCGTGACCTCGGCCAACTATATCATCAAGGGTATCTGCCCGCATTGCAAGCCCTGACTGGCTCCGTCCTGATGCGACTTGCCGCCCGTCGGCCGCGGCTTCTGCCATGAATAGCAGGTTTTAAGTTTATTTAGTGCAGAAAAATTTGGGTATGCCGTGGGAATATTGTACCTTTGCATACCCAAATTTTAAAAACATAACAAAAATGAACAACGAGAAAGAACCCAAGCAGCAAGGGCTGCAGATAGAGTTAACTCCTGACAAGGCTCAGGGCGAGTATGCTAACCTGGCCATCATCACTCACTCACCGAGCGAATTCGTCCTCGACTTCGCCCGCATGTTGCCCGGCCTGCAGAAAGCACAGGTGCGCAGCCGCGTCATCCTGGCCCCCGAGCATGCCAAGCGTCTGCTGGCCGCTCTGCAGGAGAACATCATGCGCTACGAGCAGAACTTCGGCCCCATCCGGATGCCACAGCCCCAGCAGGGCGGAACCATCGCCCCCTTCAAACTCAGTAAGGGCGAGGCATGAACCGCTTTGCACTGTTGCTGATACTGACGCTGCGCTGGGCAACGGGTGTTGCCCAGCCGCAGGTGTCAGTGACCCACTTCGACGAGTTCAGTGGGATGGCACAGTGGTATGTCACCCAGATTGTGCAGGATCGCAGCGGCATGATCTGGATGGCGACATGGAACGGGCTGAACCGCTACGACGGCTATCAGTTCGAATGTTTCAAGTCGCATCCTGGCGACGGCTGCGACATGCCCTCCGACCGCATCTCGAACATGATGCTCAACGACGAGGGCAATCTGTGGTGCCTGGTCGACGACCGCATCTTCGTCTTCGACGTCGGCACGTGTCGGTTCAGTGGCCTCAGCGCCTCCGACGAGGCCCGTGCCCTGGAGGCTTTCGGTCTGGGCGACGACTACACCGCACGCTACGAACCCCCTTATTCCGTGATCACCGACCCCTACGGCACGCAGTGGCGCATCCGGAGCGACGGCTCGCTCGACTACAAGGATGGCGACGCTGCCGACTTCCGCCCCTACGACCGAATCCTGGGTCAGGCCACCAACGTCTACTATTGCACGTCCGACCGTGAAGGCAACGCCTGGCTGCGCAGCAAGTACGGGGCTTATAAGCTGTCCTTCACCAAACATCCCTACACACGACTTCCTCAGGAGAAGCCCGAGCTGGTGCGCTGCTTCTATCTCGACAGCCACAGCCGCTACTGGGTGACCACGCGCGACGACGCCTCCATACGCCTCTTCGACGCCGACAACCGCCCCTTGGGCTATCTCGGCCGCGACGGCCGGTTGCATCCTGCCTACACGTCGTTCGGCTCGCCCGTCTACTGCATGCTGCAGACCCGCGACGGGGCCTTCTGGCTGGGCTCCAAGCCCCATGGACTGTTCCGGTTGAGGGAGAGACCCGACGGCACGTTCAGCGTCGAGCAGTTCCGCTACGTGCCGAGCGACGCCGCTTCGATACGTCACGACCACATCTTCCATCTGGCTCAGGACCGGCAGGGGCGCCTCTGGGTGGCCTCGTTCCGGGGCGGACTGCACTGCATCGAGCATCCCGAGGCCGAGCGTGTCGTCACGCTCAACAAGGACAACGGCCTGCAGTGTCCGGCCGACAGCTTCCTGCTGGTGCGCCATATCCACATCACCGACGACGACGTGCTGCTGGCTGCCACGACGTCGGGCCTGATGGTGGCCGACCTGAAGCCCAAGGATGCACGCGACATCACCTTCCATCTGCACACCAAGGACGCTCACCGCAGCACCAGCCTGAGCAACAACGCCACGATGTATGTGGCCGAGGACAGCCGCCACCGCCTCTATGTCTGCACGGAGAGCGGCGGTGTCAACCAGATCGTGTCCGACGACCTGCTGGCCGATGAGCTCGAGTTCCGCCATTATGACATGGCGACGGGCTTCCCCTCCGACGTGGCCCTCTCGGCCGTGCCCGTCGACGACCATCTGCTCGTGGTGAGCAACAACCAGCTCGTCCGCCTCTTCCCTGACGACGACGGCCGCAGCGAACCCATCTTCTGGCGCGACCAGCTGCGCTTCTCCGACGCTACGCCGCTCCGTCTGCCCGACGGCCGCTGGCTCATCGGTCTGCAGAAGGGCGCCTTCTTCGTGAAGCCCGACGACATCCGTAAGAATCCCTATGTCCCGACCATCGGGCTGACAGGCATCTCGGTGCAGAACCGGCCGTTGGACCATGCCGTCAACGGCCTCGACACGCTCGTCCTGTCGCCGCCCGACCGCAGCGTGATCATCCACTTTGCGGCCTTGATATATGCTGATGCCGACCAGGTGAGCTATGCCTTCAGGATGAGCGACGACCACACGTGGAACGAGATCGGCAAGAACCGCTCCGTCACCCTGCTCGACCTGGAGCCCGGCAGCCATGAGCTGCAGATACGGTCGACCAACGGCGACGGCGAGTGGGTCGACAACGTGCGCACCCTGACCATCATCGTGCGCCCCACGTTCTGGGAGACAGGCTGGGCCCGCCTGCTCTATTTCCTTATTTTCGTGGCTGTCGTGGGGACCATCCTCTACACCCGCAGCTACATCCGCCGCATCAAGCAACAGCAGCGCGAGACGCACGAGGCCTACCTGAAACTGCTCGATGCACGCAGCTCCGTGGTGGAACCTCAGACCATCGAGCGGCAGGAGCAGGAGACCCTGGCCAAGGCCACGCCCCAGGACGATGCGTTCATGAAGCGCGTCATGAAGTTCATCGAGCAGCACATCGGCGACCCCGACATCAGCATCGGCGACCTGGCCGAGGCGGCCGCCACGAGCCGTTCGGGACTCAACCGCAAGATGAAGTCGCTCATGGGCGTCACGCCGATCGACTTCATCCGCGAGGCCCGCATCCAGAAAGCCTGCACGATGCTGGCCCAGGGGCTGGCCGTCAACGACGTGGCTTACAGCTGCGGCTTCTCCGACCCGAAGTATTTTGCCAAGTGTTTCAAGGCCGACAAGGGCATGACGCCCACGGAGTTTAAGGCGCAAAATCAGGGCGTCTGAGGTCGATTTTCGTCTCATTTTCCCCTTTTTGGCGTAAAATTGCACCCTCTTGATTCGTTTTTACCCCTCTTTTAGGCGTAAAAGCCATACTTTTGCATCGACAAAACCGAAGCTGACAATAGCAAACTAACCATATTTAATATTAACCTAACAACTACAATCTTATGAAGAAATTCAGACTAATTGCACTCAGGACAGTGTCGCTGGTCGTAATGGCTTTGGTTGCTCAGGGCGCCATGGCCCAGACCAAGACCGTGAAAGGTGTCGTGACCGATGGCTCGGGCGAGCCCCTGGTCGGCGTCAGCGTGACCGTGAAGGGCGCTCAGAACTATGGCGTCGTGACCGATGTCAACGGCGGCTACACCATTGCCGTGCCTAACGACAAGTCGGTGCTGCGCTTCGGCTACCTCGGCTTCCGCGACCAGGAGCAGGCCGTCGGCTCGAAGCAGACCATCAATGTCTCATTGCAGGAGGACAACGTCGGCCTCGACGAGGTGGTCGTCATCGGTTATGGATCGGTGAAGCGCAAGGACCTGACTGGTTCGGTGGCCTCCGTGCGTGGCACTGAGCTGGCTGCCGTGCCTGTCAACAACGTGGCACAGGCCCTGCAGGGCAAGCTGCCCGGCGTCAACGTCGTCTTGGGCGACGGTCGTCCCGATGCCGACATCAGCATTCGCGTGCGTGGCGGTGGCTCCATCACGCAGAGCAACGACCCGCTGTTCATCGTCGACGGATTCCCCGTGTCGAGCATCAGCGACATCCCTGCCTCCGAGATTGAGAGCATCGACGTGCTGAAGGATGCCTCGTCGACGGCCATCTACGGTGCACGCGGTGCCAACGGCGTCATCCTCGTCACGACGAAGAAGGCCGAGGGCGGCAAGGTGAAGGTGAGCTACGACGGCTATGTGCAGATGAAGAATGTGGCCAAGACGCTCGAGACCCTCTCGGCCCAGGAATACGTCAACTTCCACTGGGGCTACGGCATGTCTCGCGGCGAGGGCGTCGGCGACGCCGTGGCCAAATACTTCGGACTGGGCAGCAAGTACGGCAACAACTATTCGAAGTATGCCTCGATGGACACCCACGACTATACTGACGACCTGCTGCGCACGGCCTGGACCCACAGCCACAACGTAGCCGTCAGCGGCGGCACGGAGAAGACCCACTTCGTGGCCAACGTGAACTATATCAACGACGACGGTATCAAGATCAAGTCAGACCTGGAGAAGTTTGCCGCCTCGCTCAAGCTGCAGCAGCAACTGCTCGACAACCTGACCCTCGACTTCGACCTGCGCTACACGGAGTCGTCCGTCAACGGCGACGAGGGCCAGCAGAACGGTCGCGGATCGGTGCTCTCGGGTGCCTATAAGTACCGCCCGATCGACAATCCCCTTGGTGGCGTGAGCATCTCGGAGATCAGCGGACTGAGCTTCGGCACGAAGAACATCGACGACTCCTATCATGCCAACCCCCTGCTGAAGACGGAGAGCTTCTACCGCCTGAACAACTCGCGCAACCTGCGTGGCGGTGCTGCCCTGGCTTGGGAGATCATCGACGGCCTGACGGCCCGCACCGAGCTCTCGTTGACCCGCACCAGCGGCACGGGCAAGACCTACGACGACGGCTACAACGACTCGGGCCGCAAGAACGCCTCGCTGACCCGCAGCACCGGCACCGGCCTGCGCTGGCTCAACACGCTGAACTATCAGCTGGAGTTCAATGAGATCCACTCGCTCGGATTCCTGCTCGGCCATGAGATCATCAAGACCAACTCGGAATACTCCAGCCTCAATGGCGACGGCTATCCCGACAGCTTCGACTTTGACACCGCCATCGGCATGATCAACACGGCCACGCAGACCTTCTCGGCCACCAATTATATCGGCGTGCCCACCCGCACGGTGTCCTACTTCGGACGCGCCAACTACGGCCTGCTCGACCGCTACCTCTTCACCCTGACGATGCGTGCCGACGGCTCCTCGAAGTTCGCTCCCAACAACCGCTGGGGCTACTTCCCCGCTGCCGCCTTCGCATGGCGCATCAGCGAGGAGCCCTTCATGGCCGGCACGAAGGACTGGCTGTCGAACCTGAAGCTCCGTCTGAGCTATGGTACGTCGGGTGCCGACAACATCAACCCGAACCTGTGGCGTGAGACGTGGAAGACCACCAGCGCCTCGGCCAACAAGGTGACCATCAACGGCGAGAAGACTCCCTTCTACCAGCCCGACGGCCTGCTGGCCAACAACGACCTGAAGTGGGAGACGACCATCTCGCGCAACATCGGTATCGACTACGGCTTCCTCGACGGCCGCATCAACGGTAGCCTCGAGTTCTACTGGAACACGACGAAGGACCTGCTCATGCTCGTGCCCATCGACAACACCACGGGCTACACCTATCAGTATCAGAACTTCGGACAGACCTCCAACCGCGGCTTTGAGTTCTCGGCCAACGTCGACGTCGTCCGCACCAAGGACCTCCGCTTCAACGTCGGACTCATCTACAACTATAATAAGAATAAGGTGGACGAGCTCGAGAATGCCGACAACTACCTCTACTCCAGCTACTGGGCTTCGTCGGCCCTGATGCCCGTCAACGACTACATGCTCGTCGAGGGCAAGTCGGTCGGCATCGTCCGTGGATTCAAGTCGGCCGGATTCTACACCGTCGACGACTTCAATTACGACGCCACGACGAAGACCTACATCCTGAAGGAAGGCGTGCCCGACGTGGCCCGCGCCATCACGGCCAACTACATGAACCCCTTCAACCTGCCCGCAGGCCAGAACGCCTTCCCCGGTGCCGCTAAGTTCGTCGATGTCGACGAGAACGGACAGGTCAACCTCGACGACGCCACCGAGCTGGGCGAGGTCATGCCGCGCCACACCGGCAGTTTCTCGCTCAACCTGCAGTACAAGCAGTGGGACGCCAGCGCCAACTTCAACTACGTGCTCGACGGCAAGATCTACAACGCCAACGCCATGATGAACCTCTCGGGCGGCGAGTATAACGACCTGACGGCCCAGAAGCTCGACTTCGTCGCCGATGCCTATAAAATCTATAACGTCAACAGCAACGGCGAGCTCTATGCCGTCACCGACCCGGCCGAGCTGCGCTCGCTCAACGCTGGGGCCGAGTATCCCGTGGCCTACCATCAGAACGGTATCGTCACCGACCGCTTCCTCGAGAGCGGCGCCTACCTCCGCATGCAGGCCCTGACCGTCGGCTACACCCTGCCGAAGCATCTCGTCAAGAAGGCCGGCATCAGCAACTGCCGCCTCTACCTGACCGCCACCAACCTCTTCACCATCACCGGCTATTCGGGCGTCGACCCCGAGGTGAACGCCAGCACCACCGGCCGCACCGGCTTCCTCGAGAGCGTCAAGGTGCTGCCCACGCTCAACATGGACTGGGGTGCCTATCCGCGTGCACGTGCCTTCACCCTCGGTGCCAACATCACCTTCTAAGGGCCATGGCAGAAAGTGAGAGACTGAAATTATTATAGAAACCAAGAAAACAGAAACCAACGATATGAAAAAGATCATAACAACCGCAATGGCAGCCGCCGCGCTGCTCCTTGCAACGGGATGCTCCGATTTCCTGGATACATCGTCGCCCAGCGTGGTCGACAAGGACTTCGTCTTCTCTGACGTGCAGTCGGCACGCGCAGCCCTATACTATGGCTACCAGACCCTGCAGAACAACCGCTCGGTCCACTCCGTAGGCTTCTTCTGGACACCCATCTGGGGCTCCGACATCGAGGACGCTCAGGATGCCTACAGCGACGGCAGCGCCGGCTGTCAGGAGAAGACGTTCTATCCCGGCGGAACGGAGAACTATAACATCAACTCCGGCGAGGGCACCGAGGTCTTCGGCATGCTCTATCAGACCATTGCCGTCTGCAACTCGCTCATCAATGCCTTCGAGGAGAAGGAAGACTTCAATGAGATCATGAGCGGCGAGCCCAACGACCTCTCCGACATCTATGGCCAGGCCGTGGCCCTGCGCGCCACGTGCTACTGGGAGCTCTTCAAGTGGTACGGCGACGTGCCACACGCCCTGAAGACCGGCGAGAAGGCCGAGGGACTGACCTCGCGCTTCGCCATTGCCGACTATCACATCCAGAAGCTGCGCGAGGTGGAGCCCCACATGTACCGCGTGGGTGAAGGCTCTACGCGGGCCGACGTCATGAACCGCACCTACGTGCAGGGACTCATCGGACGCTTCTGCCTCTACAACGGCGGCTACACCACCCGCCGCACCGACCTGGGCGCCGACTTCTACGTCGACGGCAACGGCAAGACAATCACCTTCGACGACTGGAGCGTCGAGAAGAACAAGGCCAAGTACGGCCGCCGCTCCGACTGGCGCGAGATCTATCAGATTGCCCAGCAGTACCTGCAGGCCGCCGTCGACAACCACGGCAGCATCACACTCCACCTGACCGATCCCCGCTCGGCCGACGGCAACCGCGTCTACGACAACCCCTTCCAGTACTGCTTCCAGCAGATGCACTGCGGTGCCTCCGACGGACTGGCCGACGAGTCGGTCTATGAGCTCCCGATGGAGTATAACAACGGTGCTGACCGTCCCGCCTACATCGGCCGGCCCTCGCGCGGCGGCAATGGCGATGCACCCTGCGTCGGCTGCGGTCAGGACCGCGTGCAGGCCTGGTTCTACTATGGTGCCTTCAATCCTGCCGACAAGCGTCGCGATGCCTCCGTCACCGTCACGGGCAGCGACGGCCAGGGCCACGAGGACATCCAGTCGTTCAACCGCTCCAACTGGGGCTGTGGCGCCGGTCCGGCCACCAACAAGTGGGACTGGAACCGTCTGCCTGCTCCTAACACCAACAGCTACGGCACCAGCGGCATCAACTACAGCTACATGCGCATCAGCGACATCTACCTGATGCTCGCCGAGGTCAAGGCCGCACTGGGCGACGACAGCGGCGCCCGCTCGCTGCTTGCCACCGTCCACAACCGCAACTTCGCCGGTGGCTCGGATCCCGACTTCAACAAGTACATCGCCGACTGTGGCAGCGTCTGGGACGCCGTCATCCAGGAGCGTGCCTTCGAGTTCCTCGGCGAGGGTGTACGTCGCTTCGACCTCATCCGCACTGGCAAGCTGCCCGCAGCCGCCGTCGCCAACCGCAAGGAGATGACCCGCATCATCGACGAGGTCGTGGCTAACGGCTATGCCACGTTTGCCAACGGCAACGAGCTGCCCGCCTACATCTGGACGAAGATGGTCGACGCCCGCTCGCTCTATGGCTATCGTCTGACTGCCGCCACGCCTGCAGGCAAGGAGGACGACCCCGTGCTCTATCCCGGCTGGCGCGGACAGCACGACGACTGGGGCGGCCTCTATCCGAAGGTGGCCGGCGTCAGCGAGACCAACGTCGCCATCCGTGGCCTCTTCCGCCACATCACCCCGGGCAGTGCCGAGGCACAGGCTCTCGAGGCTGAGGGCTACGAGCAGCGGCCGTGGGCTGTCGACATGGATGCCTATCGCGACAGCTATGCCACGAAGCTGCTGGCCGGCTACAGCGATGCCGACTATGCTGCCAAGAACCCGCCCATCTACCTGCTGCCATTCACCTACAATACACTGACCACGTCGAACATTACGAACGGTTACGGCTTCCGTCAGGAGCAATGAGTTAGAGTTAGGTTTTGTTACTTTCTTAATTTGATGATTGGTAGGGCGTAGGGGAGCGCGTGAGTGCTCCCCTATGTTTCTAAACATGCAAACCCTAATACCGAGAATATGAGACCGTATCTTCTGTTATTACTCTTCTTCTGCACCACGGCCGCCCAAGCACGCCAGGCCGTCTACGACGCCGTCGTCGCGGCCGACGGCTCAGGCGACTACACCTCCCTGCAGGCCGCCATCGACGCCTTGCCGGACGACAGTCCCATGCAGAAGCTCATCTTCGTCAAGGCCGGCACTTACGAGGAGCACGTCTACATCGCGCCCTCCAAGAGCCGGCTGAGCATCGTCGGCGAGGGCCGCGACCGCGTCGTCATCACTGACCGGCAGGTCAGCGGCGGCCCGCAGGCCGTGCCCGTCGATCGCGGCGCCACCGTCGTCGTCCACGCCAGCGACGTCACCTTCCAGGGCATCAGCTTCGTCAACGGCTACGGCGTCGAGGCGGTCGACGGCCCACAGGCGCTGGCCCTCTATGCCAAGGGCGACCGCATCGCCCTGAGCCGCTGCGGCATCTACAGCTATCAGGACACCTATCGCACGTCGGAGGCCAACAACGGCCGCAACTACGTGGAGCACAGCGAGATCCTCGGAGCCGTCGACTTCATCTACGGCAACGGCAACGCCTGGCTCGAGCAGTGCACCATCAAGATCAACCGCCCCAATGGCGGCTTCATCGTCGCCCCCAAGCACTATCCCGACACCCGCTGGGGCTACGTCTTCAACCGCTGCACCGTCACGGCCGACGGCCCCGACGACCCCGCCCGGACGCGCGTCTGGCTCGGACGCCCCTGGCACAACCAGCCCCAGACCGTCTTCCTCCACACCCGCTTCCTGGTCACCATCCCCCCCGAGGGCTGGTATCCCATGATGGCCGGCCTGCCCAGCGTCTTCGCCGAGTATGGCTCCGTGGACGGGCAGGGCCGCGAGCTCGACCTCTCGCGCCGCATCACCCGCTACTATAAGATCGTCGAGGGCGACACCATCTGGGGCACGGCCAAGAGCCGCCTCACCGCCGACGAGGCCGCCCGCTACACCCTCGCCGACGTCATGGGCGGCGACGACAACTGGCAGCCCCAGCGCCTCTTCCAGCCCGCCCCGCAGCCCCGCGGCTATATTGTCTATCGCGACGGCCGCCTCGTCGGCATCGTCAGCCGCCTCAAGGCCAAGTACGGCCGTCCGCCTTACCAGGTCCGCCCCGTCAATGCCTACGGCTGCCTCAGCGATGAATGACTGACGGCGACGACGAAAGAAATTCGCACTTTTCTTTCCAATAGCACTTCTGTATATGCCTGCGGCGCACCATGTAATATCCATGAATGTCCATGTAATGCTTCAAAAATATTATATGAATGATTACATGTTTATTAATGTGTATTACATGTAGCGTCGCAGACATTTTCTTCCATCAATATATTATTCAGATTCGTTGGCCAAGTATTTTTATTATTCACATTCGTAACTGATTTCTTTCTCGAAAACGGGCTGATTTTGCAGAGATTTCTTCAAAATCACGAAAAAAGGCTATTTTGTAAATAAAATTCTGAATCATTTTGCTTTCTCTGTTAATCACTTGAAAACCAGCGTATTGTAGTTTGTGTCTCAGAGAAACGGTACTTCTTCGTTCAAGAACCGGTGCTTTTTGAGTCGAGAAGCGGCGCTTTTTGCCTCGAAAAGCACCGCTTCTTCGGTCGGCGATTACTGTTTGTCAAGAAAAATCCTATTTTTTTGCTTATTTTAGCGACTTTTGAAATTGTCTCATGGCTCGCGTTTAGTTGTCATAATCGACATTTTTGTTGTCACAATCGACAAATTAACAAATATTTTTAAAAAAAACAAATCCGTCGATTCAATAATTCGTAACTTTGTCGACAGATTATGAATCATAAATTAACGTGAGTTCGACGAATTCAGAATAGTGTGAGTTGAGTGTCTATGGCTCTTTCGCAAGCGATGCTTGGTTTCTTTGGAAAGAAACAATACGCAGCTAAGGCTCCAAGCATATTGACGATGAAGTTGTCGAATGATCT
>JAFUEP010000063.1 GCA_017470345.1 Prevotella sp. | reverse complement strand
GATGTTCGTCTATGGCATGCAGGACCCCTGGACCGGCTGCCGTATTCCTGACGACAAACTGGGCAAGAACTGCCAGATACTGTACATTGAGAACGGCACTCACAACGATGCCATCGACACCTGGAACTTCTCGGAGCGCAACACGCTCTTCCATTGGCTCGCAGACCTCGGCTTCGACTTGTAAAAAAGACAGATAAGTAAACATAAGATAATGAGGAAAGTACAATTCCCTTGATGCTGATGTGCCTCATGGCACTGACTGCATCCTGCTCCGACAACGAGAGCGATGCAGGATACGAGCCGATACTCGAAGGCAAGATTGTATCGTACAATGAGTTCGGAGGCGCAATGGTGAGCATGACCGCCGAGGATATGACCAAGGCAGGGTTCACGCTGGGCGACGTGGTCAGCATCACCCTTGCCAACAAGGAGATTGTCTCGCCCTACTACGACGGCTACTACTCGCCTACGGGCGACTACCTGTTCGTGGCCTATCCCAGTTATCCCTCCATCTGCTTCACCGCCAACAACATCGGGCTGCCCGCAGAACTCACGGGGCTGGAAGGGCAGACCGTCGTGGTCAGGATGAAGGAGAAGGGAGGTAAGAGCGACGTGCAGCAGGCACTGAGCATGCAGTACACCTTCGAGCGCAAGGACTATTCCTCGGACGAGGCGTATGCCAACGCCCGCGCCGTGAAAGCCGGCAAGATTCCATACGGACGGTTGCACCGCACGTCGTCGCCGTTCAACGACGAGATAAAGCGTGCCAGTTATGTGTCGGCCTATCTGGAAAAGAACAAGGTGAGGACAGTGCTCAACCTGGCCGACACGGAGGAGATGATTGAGGGCTACGACCTGCCTGCCTACAGCCACACGCTGTGGGAGAGCGGCAATGTTATATTGTGTCCGCTGAAGGCAGACCCCACAGCAGCCGAGTTCAACGAGCGGCTGATAGAGGCGTTGAAGGAACTGCCGTCGCACCCCGCCCCGTATGTCGTCCACTGCCTTGAGGGCAAGGACCGCACCACAAGGGCAGCGTCATCCGCGTGGAATTGGACGGCACCCTGACCCTGAAAGACTGCAGCGAGGGCAAGACCGACCTCAGTACGCGACCCCGGAAGCCCCGGCTGCGGCAGACCGACCTGAGCAAGCGCTTCCGCACCATGCAGCCCGTGATGCAGAAGTACAAGATAGACCCCGACGGCGGCGGAAACAATACGGACGATTAATCACATTACAATTAATAAATAAACAAAGGATTAAAACAATGAAAAAGATTTTTAATGCATTCCTGGCACTGGCGATGGTCATCACCGCCGGCATGACGCTGACATCGTGCAGCGTCAGTGACAACCCGTCGACACCCCAGAACCCACTGGCACAGCAACTCGTGGGCGAGTGGATATTCGAACTGGAGACCGACGGCATCGAGGACTATGACTTCGGCGGCGAGACAGAGACCCTGGCCGACGGAGCCACCATAGCCATCCTCTACCAATTCTATGACGACGGCAGGTGCTGGAAGGAGATCAACCTGATGAAGGACGGCAGACTGGTAGACCAGCCCGTCAGCCGCCACGCCACCTGGGAGAGCACCTACACGATAGATGCCAGCGGCCGTGTGGTCATAGCCATTAAGGATGCCGATACAGGCAACGACCAGACCGATGAGCTGACGTTTGACGGCACGCGGCTCACCACCAAGTACACCAACGCCGACGCGCCCATTACCTTGGTACGTGCCACCGACGTGCAGACCCTGCTATACAAGGCCGAGTCGGACGACTGGCATGGCGGCAGCGCTGAGACAAAATACAACGTGGCCGACTACAAGCCAGAGAGCGTGGACAACAGCCGGTGGATGAAGCAGCTCAGGGACAGCCGCCTCGTCTGCGACCTCTCGCTGCCCGGCAGCCACGACGCCTGTACGGCTGAGGGGTGGATCAACGATATCATAGGCATTGGTGCCGAAATCATTGCCAAGTGTCAGGACCTGACCATCCGTGAGCAACTGAAAATCGGCGTGCGCGTGTTCGACCTGCGCCCAGAACGCGTCTTAGACAGCAAGGACTTCTCGCTGCGCTGCAGTCACGGCCCCGTTGCCACGAAGATGCTCGCCAGCGAATTCTTCACGACGCTGCAGCAGTGGCTGAAGGCCAACCCCTCGGAGTTCTGCATCGTGACTGTCGACCTATCGGCCACCCGGGACAAGACGGCGTGGGGCACGGAATTCAGCACACTGGTCAATGATGCCAAGTACAACGGTCTGTTTGCCGACTTCAAGAGCCGCCTCACCGTGGGCGAGATGCGTGGACGGGTGCTGATACTCTCCAAGTGGGAATACGGT
>JAFUEP010000062.1 GCA_017470345.1 Prevotella sp. | reverse complement strand
CCGGCTCGTAATGGAGATGGACCACTGGGAATTCAACTCCGACAAGGGCCGCCATCGTGACATCTACTACGCCTACGTCGTCACTCACTATTATGCCGACGAGGCCGAGTTCAAGGCCCGCAGCAAGGAACTGAATCAGGGCCACCCATACAGCAACATGACGCTCGAAGAACTGCAAGCCTACGAGCGCCAGCACAACATCCCCGCCCTCAGCGCCTCGCAACTCACGGCCATCCAGACATTGAAGAAGCATTACTAATAAAGTGCGACGCCGAGACAGACCACGGCGAGTACAACATCATAGAGGCCAGAGAAATCTGTACCCCAAATTACACACTGGGGCGGTTCCTGTGTGTAATTTAGTATCAGAAATCTTGTCTCGCAGATATTTGTCTAGTTCCAACGGATTTCGGTATCTGGCATTTCTCGCCACATCCAGTTTCAGCATAATTAGCTGCTCATCGGCCACCCCATCTGCTTTTAGTTTGAGATAATAATTCCTGTCAATTCTACCCATACTTCCGAATGTTTTGCGTATTTACGCTTCTTTTTCGGCTATGTAAATGCGCCGTAATGGCAGGCGTAAAGACTATCAATGTTCGTCCACTTTCCGTTCTGCGCCATCATGGCCTCGTCGCGGCGGTAGTCGAAGTCCTTGAAGGGCTGGTAGATGCGGCGACCGCGCACGGCATCCTCCTCGTCGGGCAGTTCCATCCAGTAGCGGGCCACCCACTCGATGACCTTCGTCACCTTGTCGCGTGCCGTGTCCTTCGCGCCGATGGTCTCGGTGAGGAACGACTTCGTGCTCTGCTTGTAGGCCACGTCGTAGCGCAGCACGCTCTGGTGGAATTGCAGCCGCAACTGGTCTATCCTCACGTTCTTGCGTCCCGTTGGTAGCAAGCGTCTCCTACGTCGCCGAGCGGTCGGTCTCCAGTTCGGCCAGGCGGGCATCGATTGGGGAGGAATTCTGACCGATTATGCAAAATAGGTTATGGCGAATCTATTTCTTTGGATATAGCGAATTCACCCATTCGGCAATTCTGGCAAGCGCTTCCGGGGCGAAGGTCTCTTCGATGGTCTGATATTCATTGAGGAGGCCTGTCTGGCAATGCTGAAAGAGGTGATTCAGTTCGTCGTAGACCACCACCTCGTGCTTGCTGTTGGTCAGCCCCCGGTCTATGGCTTCAAGGTTGACGGCGGCGTTGACCTGCGTGTCGCGTTTGCCGCCCAGAGCCAGCACAGGGCACGTCACGCGCGGCAGCGACTGGCGAACGTCTGTCTTCAGTAAGTCGCGCATGTAGCGGGACTGCATCTGCCCGACGGCGGCCTTGAAGTTTTCCTGCAGCATCCGTGGCACTGTGCTGTCGTCAATGTCCTTTGCAGACTTGTGGGCAGCCAGGTCGTCCATGACATTGTCCAATGCTTCGCAATAGGCATTCACGGTGTCTGCGGGGATGCCGTAAGTGGCTAACATGGTGCGGTTCTGCTCCAGCAGCGTCTCTTTGCCCGACACGGCCATGCCGGCCAGTGACACGCAGAAATCTATCTTTCCCTCGCTGGCAAGCATCAGACCGATGGTGCCGCCCTCGCTGTGGCCGATGACTCCTACGTGACGGAACCGCTCGCGCATCCGCCGCACACCGGCCTCGGCATCTGTCTTGTGGTCTTCGATGTTGAAATTAAGGAAAGGGAACGACTTGTCCTCCCATCCGCGGTCGTCGAAGCGCATCGTGGCTATTCCCTGGCGGGCCAGCGCGTCGGCAATGACGGCAAACGGCCGATGGTCCAACATTTCCTCGTCGCGATTCTGCTGTCCGCTGCCTGTCACCATCACCAAGAGGGGAGTGTCCGTGCTGCAGCCGTTGGGCAGGGTCAGCGTGCCGTGGAAGTTGAACTCTCCATTCTGGAACGTTACCTCTTCCTCTGTGTAGGGGAAGGGCGGTTTGGGCGTCTGCGGACGATTGAGCATCGGCTCACCAGGCTCCAATATCAATGGCCATGACATCCCGCTTTGCGAGAACGTGCCGTTGAGTTTTCCGTCCTTCAGTGCTGCGCGGTAGGTGGCGCTTATCATTTCTACCCTAACGGCAAGTGAATCGTCAGACAGGAACTCCTTATAGCAGCCAATGCCCTTCGCACCTTGGTTGGGGCTGTCGAGCTTAATCACTACATAGCCATCGGCCTGCTCCAGATGGAATACCAGCGTCAGGGATGTGCCCATGACGTTGAGTTTACCCGACCAAGAACCAATCAGTTTGGTCGTTGGTTGTACTTGCGCCAGCCCCGTCAGCGTGACGAGGGCAAGCAGCGCGGTGATGATGGTTTTCTTTGTCATAGCGGAAATGATTTGTGACCTTAATTCTGTTCTATCTCGTCAATAATGTCCTGAGCGGCATTCACGGCTTTGGCATGATAGCGGTAGCCGACGATTCCACCTATTGCTCCACCTGCCAAAAGCAGGATGACATAAAACCAAGGACTCTT
>JAFUEP010000026.1 GCA_017470345.1 Prevotella sp. | reverse complement strand
CGCCGAAGGCAACTACATCATTCAGGGCGTCCCCTTCACCGGCGCAGGCACCACCTATTCAGTCATTCCACTCTACGGTGTTCACGAGTTCAACCCCAACAAGACGCTGCTCTATGTGGGCTATAACTCACTCGTACATACTGCCAACTTCGAGGACGTGTCGTCGTTCCCCATGGACGGCTACATCTACTATGCCGGCACCAACATCCCTGTTGAGGGCATACCCCTGTATGTCGACGGCGATCTTCAGACGCAAGACGGCAAGATTGTGCAGACCGACGCCAACGGATACTACAACATCTCGGTACCCATCGGCAATCACTACGTCGAGGCCAAATTAGACGGGCACACCTTCGTGGCCGGCGGTCGCTTCCCGACGGTGGGCAAGTACCCTTTCAGTGCCCCCGTAACCTATGACTTCCAGGACTCCACGCTGGTCAACTTCGTGGGCCGTGTCAGCGGCGGTGAGAAGAACGACACGCTGGCCGTGGGCTTCGGCGCGTCGAACAACAACATCGGTAAGGCCCGCATCACGCTGATGATGAACAGCGAGAACCTGCTGTTCAACTACGACGGTGAAAAAGCCGGTACCGTGGAGCGCCCCTTCCAGAGCGACACCACCGCCATCCGCAGCCGCGCATGGGCAGGAGCGGGCTCTGGCGACGCCAAGTACATCTACATCGAGACCGACTCCACGACGGGCGAGTTCTCGGCCCTGCTGCCTCCGCTGAAATACATCACCAAGAGCATAGAGATCATCAAAAACGATGACAACATCGAGTTTCTCACCTTGCAGCAGATAGACCTGACCAGCGTGAGGAAGGAGATGACCGACTCGCTCAAACAGGTCACAGAGACAGGCGACTCCGTGTGGAACTACTACAAGTACAACACGAAGATGGTGAAGACCCACTTTGCCGAACCGCAATTAGTGGTGACGCAGAAAGGCAGCGAGGCCTTCGGCGAGCAGGAGATGGCCGACTATGCCGTGAGCACCACGGAGACGACGACCATCAGCGACATCTGGAAGAAGATGGACGACGGCAGCATCACCTACACCTACGGCTACCCCGTGTTTGCCCGCAACAAGGAATACAGGTTCGACGTTCACGGCTACGAGGTCTATACCAACTACGACAGCGGCAAAGCCGTCGACGACATCGTGCCGCTGAACGGCCAGGTGGTGACCATTGCTAACGAGATGAGCAACACGCAGGACGTGGTGGCGAAGGTGATCGACCCCAGCCTGACTAACCTGAAGGAAGGTGACATCTCCGGGCTGAAGCGCACCCAGTTGCGCCTGGACGAGGACGGACGTAACACCATCACCTTCACCACCGGCTACCCCAACGTGACGGCTCCCTACACGCGCCGCTTCAGCATGACCTTCGAGCGCAAGAACCGCACCTACAGCGGCCAGCAACTGGACGGCATCGTGCTGGGCGAACTGTCCAACGGCAACAACTTCATCACCGCCGGTCCCGACCATGTGGATATGGTGCTGCGCGACCCGCCAGGCTCCAACGGCAAGGTGACGTGGAAGACGGGCCGCAGCTTTACGAAAATAAGCCAAAGCTCAGATGGAGCCTATTGGGACGAAAGTATTAAGTTTGACCTGATATTTGGTACAAAACTGGAACATGCCAATGGTATTGGCATTGCCGTCATCACAAGTGAACAGATCAAGAATGAGAGCGCGGCGGGTCAGAAAGGCTCCTACAGTTGGGAGTGGACTAACGACAGCACCTTTGTTTATACCGAAGCCAAGGACATCAGCAGCAGCACGGGCATGAAATATGTGGGTGCCAAGGGCGACGTGTTCATCGGCAAGTCGCACAACTACATCGTGGGCACCTGCCGCAAACTGGGCTTCCACCGCGAGGCCGGCGGCATCGTCTTAGGGCTGAAGGAGGCCGTGGCCATCAACGACCAGATTGCCACCGACTTCATCTTCTCCACCCGCGAGATAGAGGAGACGATGATACCCAAACTGATTGACACGCGCAACAGCCTGCTGGAATATATGGACGAGGCTGCCGCCAAGAGTTATGAGAACAACAGCGAGCAGGATGTCTATCTGACGTGGAAGAAACCTGGCGAAGACGACTACGGCGAGGAAGGCACCTACGTGTGGAAGCCTGGCAAGAATATCGGTTCGCAAGACATGGTGAAATACTACAACGGTTCGGTGAGCAACTGGAAAAAGCGGCTGGCCGACAATGAGCAGGACAAGATAGAGGCCATGGCGGCGCGCGACAAATACCTGAAGGAGAACCGCTCGTTCGACGGCGGCACCAGCTATACCTACTCTGAACGCCGTGACTCCGCATGGGCCAAGACCTACGACACATCGACCAAGGTGGGGTTCACAGCCGCTACTAAGGTGGGCTTCCATGTGAATGCTATGGGAACCTTTGGCACCAACCTCACTCTCAAGACGGAAGTAGGATATGTAGGAAGCCGTGTAGAAGGCGACTCGCTGGACAACAGGACAAGCTACGCCGAGTTTGAATACGAGCTGAACGACGGCAACTCAGGCACCGACTTCAGTGTCGACATCTACAAGTCGCCGCGAGGGTGGAGCGACATCTTCGTGCTGCGCGGCGGCCAGAGCTACAACCCCTACGAGGGTGAACAGCTGGCCGAATACTACGAGCCTGAGAAGAAGCACGTCATCTCCTACGGCACGGAGCGCATGGAGCAGCCCGTCATCCGCATCAGCACCGACGGCGAGGTAGGGGCCACGAGTGCCACGCTGACCGACATCCCCGCCGGCGGCACGGGGCAGTTTACGCTGCACCTGACCAACGGCACGACAACCAATCAGACGGTGCCGTTCACCTACATACTCGAAGTGGCTGAGGTTTACAATCAGAAAGGGCTACAGATCCTAATGGACGGCGTGCCTGCCGACGGTCGCGGCATCTACATCCCCGCCGGCGAGACAGTGAAGAAGGTCATCACCGTGCGCCAGACCGACCAGAGCGTACTTGACTACGAGGACGTCACGCTGTGGTTTGAATCGCAGTATCAGCCTTTCACCATCTACGACGAGTGTACGCTGAACGTCCACTTCAAGCCGTCGTCGTCGCCCATCGACCTGGCCATCCAGGAGCCCGTGCTCAACAACGACCGCGAGGACGGCATCCTGGACATGAAGCTCTCCGGCTTCAACCGCCAGTTCAAGAACCTGAAGAACGTCGGCGTGCAGTACCGCTTCCAGGGCAACACGCAGTGGACCGACCTGTTTACGTGGTGGGTCAATCCCACCGACACCATCGGCCGCGACACCGTGAGCAACGCCCTGCTGCCCGAGTCGGGCGACCTGCGCTATGCGGCGAAGATGAAGAGCAACCTCTCGTTCCCTGAGGGCGACTACCAGTTCCGTGCCTTCACCACCACGCCCTACGGCACGGAGCTGGTCAGCGTGTACAGCGACCCTGTTGCCGTCACGAAGGACATGACGCGGCCTCGCAACCTCTATACGCCGGCGCCCGCCAACGGCATTCTGACCTACGGCGACCAGCTGGCCATCGAGTTCAACGAGGACATCGTGCCGGGCTACGTCAACGCGGACAATATCATCGTCACCGCCAAACTGAACCAGCAGCCCGTAGACCACAACGTGTCGCTGACGATAACGCCGCTCTTCGAGGCGAAGACGGTGAACCCTGTATTCCTCAACGGCGACTTCTCGATGGAGATGTGGGTGAACGTCAGCGTGCTCTCCGGCCTGCTCTCCAACGGTACCGTCCTGCACCAGGGTGCCGGCACGGACAACTTCGCCTTGGGCTTCGACGAGACAGACCACGCCACGGTGACCATCGCCGGCAAGAAGTTTACGAGCGAGAAGACGGTGCCCACCAACCAGTGGATGTTCCTCTGCATGAACTACAGGGCCAGCGACATGAAGTTCAACATGCTGGCACTGACTGACACGATGAATATAGCCCTCTTCGAGGACGAGCAGGTGACTCTCGGCGACGTGCAGGCCATCAACTACGCCAGTGACAACCACCTGTATCTTGGCGGCTTCATGGGCGACATCCACGGACTGGCACTCTATAACATCTGGCGCGACGTGCACGATATGGCGAGCACCAAGAACCAGGCCAAGGACGGCTACGTCTACGGACTGGCCAACTACTGGGCGATGAACGAGGGCCACGGCACCATAGCCGCCGATGCCCGCCACACCCATGACTTCATCGTGCCCGAGGCATGGAACATAGACCGGACGAACCAAAAGATGACCGTCACTGGCAACGAAGGCGCCAAGGTAGACATCAGCCGCATCGTCACCGGCGTGGGCGACAGCTATGCCATCGAACTGTGGTACAGGTCAAGCGCCCACAAAGACGAGGTGGTCTGGGAGACGGCAACACCGACCGTCGACGGCGACAAGCTGGCTGAGACGTCGAAGCTGCGCCTGCGCTACGACGACAAGCGAAACCTCGTGCTGCGCTACGGCACGGACTCGGTGACGGTGGCCGTACAGAAGGAGTTGCCGACAGCCGACGCATGGCACCACTACGCGCTGAACGTGGTACGCGGACAGGCGGCCTCGTTCTACATAGACGGCAAGCGGACGGCCGTCATCGCCGAGACGGCCGTTCCCAACATAGAGGGCTCGACGCTGATTTTAGGCAAGGCAGACGCTGCCGACATCGACGAGGTGCGCGTCTGGAAGGCATCGCTCTCGGAGAGCCGTCTGCTGAACAATATGTACAACACGCTCGACACCGCATCGGTATACAGCAAGGGTCTTGCCGCCTATTATCCCTTCGAGAAGGACAGCGTGGTGGCAGGTGTCCCCATGGTCATCTATACGGCAGACAATATGGCACCCGGTGCCACCGACAGCTTGACCTTCGACAAACAACAGGTTCTTTTCGGCACGTTTGGTGCGCCCCCCATTAAGCACGCCCCGCGTGAGACGAAGCTTATCGCTTCGCCAGTGGCCTCGGAGCGCAAGGTGGTGGTCAACCTGACCGGTGCCGGCATCTCGCCGCGCGACATCGAGGGCACGACGCTGAACATCACCGTCGACCGCATCCACGACCTGCACGGCAACGAGTCGCAGCCCATACGCTGGACGGCCTATGTGCAGCAGAACACGCTGAAGTGGACGAAGGACTCGGTGAACATCATCAAGAAGTATGGCGACAGCCACACCTTCGACGTCACCATCGAGAACAAGAGCGGCAATACGGAGTACTACACCTTATATAATATGCCGCAGTGGCTCTCGCTGGTGGGCAGTACCGCTTCCGACGAAATCAGCCCGCTCTCGACGAAGGTGCTGCGCTTCCAGGTGAACCCGCTGGTGCCCGTGGGCAACTACGACGTGACCATCGGCGTGCAAGGCAACAACCAGATACTGGAGCCGCTGCGCGTGGTGATGAAGGTACGCGGCGAGAAACCTCAGTGGACCGTTGACCCCACGTTGTATGAGCACCAGATGAACTACATCGGACAGGTACGCATCGGCGGCATCCTGATAGAAAACTCGGAGAGCATGGTGGCTGCCTTCATCGACGGCGAGTGCCGAGGTGTGGCGTCGCCCGAGCAGGTGCGCGGAGCAGCCTACGTGACGATGACCGTTTATGGCAACGGTGACACCGATGCCGGCAAACCCATCAGCTTCCGCATCTGGGATGCCTCGGCAGGCATTGCCTATACGGATGTACGTATCAACGCGTTCAACGGTTCTCCCGTTGACAGCACCTTCCAGCTCAATGCCGTCAGAGGTTCGTTCGACCAGCCCGTCATCTGGACGAAGGGCGACAACGTGGAGCAGAACCTGAAGCTGACCACGAACTGGAACTGGGTATCGCTGGGCGTGAAACCTGTTGACCAGCATCCGGCTGCCGTATTCCCGTTGCTGACACCGTGGAATGTATTCATCAAGGACAAGACGTCGGCGATGATTTTCAGCGACGGCAACAACTGGATGCCGAAGGATGCCCGGATTCAGGCCGCCACGATGTACAAGGTGAAGATTACCCCCGTCGTGGAGGGTCAGCAGTTGCCGGAACAGGTGCCTGTAACGGGTGAGCAGCTGAAGCTGTCGGAAACGCGCGTCACGCTGGCACCGGGATGGAACTGGATAGGCTACACGCCGCTGACGACGATGACCGTCGGCGAGGCACTGGCCGCCGCCAACCCGCAGGTGGGTGACTGTGTCAAGTCGCAGCACGGCATAGCCTTCTACAGCCAGAACGGCTGGGAGGGTAGCCTAAAAGCCTTAGAGAGCGGACACGGCTACATGTATAACAGCACGGCCCGCGAGGAGAAGTCGTTTGTCTATCCTGACGCTACAGGCACCAGACGTGCGGCGGCAGAAAATTCTTCACTCTTCACTCTTCACTGTTCACTTCTCACCAACTATCCCGACAACATGTCGATGGTGATTGCACTGAAGGACGGTGAGCAGAGCGTGGACACCTGTGAGGTGGCTGCCTACGTCGGCGGCGAGTGCCGTGGTGCTACTCGTGCCAACGGCGGACTTTACTATCTCATCATCGCCGGTGAGGGCAGCGGACAGTCGATAGAGCTGCGCACCTGTATCAATGGTGAGATGGTGGTCATCGACAACACACAGACCTATATCAGCGACGTGAACATCGGCACACCGTGGAATCCCTACGTCATCGACTTGAGCGAAATGCGGACAGGTATCAGCACCATCGCTGCTGACGATGCCGACAACGACTCAGACTGGTGGACGTTGCAGGGCTTCAAGATTGGCCGCAAGCCTACCCAGCCCGGAGTGTATATCCACCACGGAAAAAAGGTCGTGATTAAGCGAGTGAAGTGAGAGAACATTCTCTCACTTCCGAGCGTGAACGAGCTCGAGCAAAGCTCAAGGT